>NZ_NSGH01000002.1 GCF_002295105.1 Salimicrobium humidisoli
GGCTTTCGCCGGCACGACCGGTTGCGGGCCCGCATTCTGATGCATCACCAATTCAAGAACGTAGGCAAGCACCTAGGATAAAGGGGCGGAGGAAAAGATCCTCCACCCCAACATTTGAAATAGAACCGTAAAAGTGTCGCTGACTCAAGAGCCGTATGAATTATACGGCTTTTTTTATTTTTATCTTTACGATAGTATATATTTGAATTAATAATGAACCGTTTGTTGATATTAATTATTAGATGAGGAAGGAATTTTTATTGTGCTTACGGTTTGTGAAGAATTAGGTAACGATTGAAGAAGTCTGTGTAATTATCAAATAAAAGATGACTAATTCAATAGGTAGTGTAACCATTACACATTTGAATGTATTATATTTAACTTGTATTACGTAAACTGTAACCCAGACTGCTATAACTGCTATCGGAATCATGACAACTCCAACATTCTCTTCAGGTGCAAAAGCCAGAACGGCCCAGGCTAAAAAGAGAGTAAACCCTATGAAAAGGGCACCTAATATAATGTTAAGTATATGTATATGCTTTTTTGCCATATCCAACCCTCCTATTTTCGATTAAATAAACGGACTGTTTACGTGTATTTTAACTTAAATTACTGAAGTTGGTGTGAGCATATCAGAAACTTGTGTATGTGTGAAAAAAGTTTACCTTCTGCTCAGCTTGAGCATATATTTATTCTTATTTTCACACAGAAGGCCGGAGCCAAAAAAAATCCTCTGAACGTTGAACAACGTCAGAGGATTTTTTATTGTACACCCGTACCGATTAACGGGAGTAGTACTCAACGATAAGAGCTTCGTTGATCTCGGATGTGAGTTCAGCGCGCTCTGGGAAGCGGGCGTAGGAACCTTCACGCTTCTCTTCGTCGAAAGTAAGATATTCCGGAACGAAGTTGTGAGATTCGATAGCATCTTCAACGATCGTCAAGTTTTGGGATTTTTCACGAAGACCGATCGCCTGACCAGGTACTACGCGGTAAGACGGGATGTCAACGCGACCGCCGTCGACTGTTACGTGACCGTGAGTTACAAGCTGACGAGCCTGTGGACGGGTACGTGCAAGACCGAGACGGTAAACGAGGTTATCAAGACGGGATTCAAGAAGGATCATGAAGTTTTCACCATGAACGCCTTTCATTCTTCCTGCCTGTTCGAAAATGCGCTTGAATTGACGTTCAGTCAATCCGTACGCGAAACGGAGCTTCTGCTTCTCCTGAAGCTGAAGACCATATTCAGATTGCTTTCTGCGTTGTGTTGGACCGTGCTGGCCCGGAGCGTAAGGGCGTTTTTCAAGCTCTCTGCCTGTTCCGCTCAAAGAAATTCCATAGCGACGTGACTTTTTCCAAGTTGGACCTGTATAGCGTGCCATTGGGATTTCCTCCTTTGTCTATTTTATTTTGCATAAAATAAAAACAGTGTGTGTCCCTGCTTCACTGCGTATGATGTTTTCATGTACCATCGCCCCAGCAGCAAAGGGTTACTCGATACACCTCTTCATCAAGAGGAACAAAATACGGACAATGACGGTTCACGTAGGCTGCTGTTTATTTTACACAAAGGATATTGTACCTTGAACCGGCTGTTAAGTCAAGAGGGGACGCGGCACAAAAATCTCCGCTGCCGGAACAGCGGAGATCTGTCTTAAATATATTGTTCGAGGATACTGACGAACTCGTTCAGATACTTTTCGTCCGTCTCATCAAAACGGTCGGTACTCGGGCTGTCGATATCCAGCACGCCGAAAACTTTATCATCTTTCATGATAGGAACAACGATTTCCGACTGGCTGGCCGCATCACATGCGATGTGTCCGGGGAAAGCATTGACGTCTTCCACCCGCTGAGTTTTCTGTTCGGACACGGCGGTACCGCACACACCTTTACCTGGCGTGATACGAAGGCAGGCAGGAAGTCCCTGGAATGGCCCGAGGACGAGTTCTCCGTCCTCCATCATATAGAAGCCTACCCAGTTAACGTCGTCCAGAAATTCATTTAGAAGCGCCGAAGCGTTGGAGAGATTGGCGATTACGTTAGGCTCACCATCAATCAGTGCTTTCAGCTGTTTTAAAACGAGACTGTAATTCTGTTCCTTCGTACCGTTATACGTGATAGATTGAAACATAGGGAATGAGCTCCTTTCATTTTTGAAAAAATAATTTTGCAGGGATTTTCAGTATTTCAATAGAATAATATATTGCAGGAGAGGGGACGCTAATGATGAAAAACACGCACCCTACGAAAGAAAAAGTGATTCAGGCAGCAGGAACTCTTTTTTATCAGAAAGGTTATCATGCGACTTCTGTACGTGATATTGCCAAAGAGGCCAAAGTGAATATTTCTTTGATCAGTTACTACTTCGATGGTAAACAGGGGCTTTTCGAAACGATTGTCATCGATCATCTCGAAGCGAATCTGAAATTGCTCGAAGAGTCGCAGGGTGAACATTTCCTTACAATAGTTAAGAAAATTTTACACTATAAAATGGATAACTATCAACTGTCCTGTTTTGTCCACAGAGAAATGATGCTTGATTCGACGCTGCTCCGGGAACTGCTTGTTACTTACATAGCGAAAGAAGACTCGCTGTGGGCGAGTATATTGTTTCAGGCGGATGACATTTCCGATCTCCGTTATGGCCAGGAATTACAGCTTCTGCAAATGAAAGGGATGCTTCAGGCTCCTTTCACCGTCCCCTGGTATCAAAGAGGGGAAAGAAGCAGTGCGGAAGCTAAACGCTATTTTATTGATAAGTATGTTGAAAACATGCGGCAGTGGTTCAAAGGAGACCCTGTCGAATAAGTTCTCTGCCGGCATCCATCCCTTTTGCCGTATGGGCATCCGAGCCGTATACAAGAGGGATACCGGTTTCGTGAGCCTTCAGAGCTATAAAGGAAGGGGGATAAGGTTCCGTGCAGTACTCCTTTATCGTTCCCGCACCATTATAGTCAAGCTCCATGGCGCTGCTTTTTATAATCGGAAGGCTCTCTTCCGCCATAGATTCCCATTCCTCCGGCGAGGGGTAAAGGTGATGGAACTTCCTGATAAGAGTCATATGGCCGATCCGCCCCGGTTTACAGGAACCGAGGTCTGCTGCAGCAGAGTGACGGATCTGCCGGAAATAAGCCGAATACAGCGAATGGATTCCGCCGAAGTCGTCAACTGCCTGCCGGAAAGCTTCAGGACTGTAATCGATACAATGCCAGAACGATTCTCCCTTCAGAAAGTGGACGGACAGGATACTATCCGAGAGATGGGGGCCATATTCATCAAGGAAGTCACGTATTTCACGTTCATACCCCTGTATGTAATCGACTTCCAGCCCGGGGTGGATAGTTATATCTGTCTTGTACAGATCTCTCACTTTATTCACCGTTTCCAGATAGTTTTCGAGGTCTTTCATTGACATGGCGCTGTCTTTACCGGGAACCGGATCCTCGAAATTCGCCGGGAGGGGAGCATGTTCCGTGAAGGAAATCGTCCTGTACCCGGAACGTAAAGCTTTTTCTACATATCTTTCGAAAGAGTCGCTGCTTCCGTGTGGACAGAAGGGACTGTGTATGTGACCGTCTCTCATTCGGATACATCCTTTCCGATAAAAACTTTTGATTTTACACCGGGAATTTTTTAATTATTTTAGCCAAAAGCAGTAGATTAATGGTATCATAAAAGGTAATGAATCTGTAAGTTGTCGGTACTGAACGCAGGTTCCGTCATGTAGCCAGGAGGGATTTTGTATGAAGTATATAGTAGGTGTGATCGTAGTGATCATCGCCCTTATTATTGTCGGATTTATATGGAGAAAACGTGTGTATGATCAAATCGATCAGCTGGAAGGTTGGAAGCTGGATATCAGGGATCGGAACGTTTCTGAAGAGCTGAACAAAGTGAAACGGCTCAACTTGTCGGGAGAGACAGAAGAGCGTTTTGAATCATGGCGGGAGAGATGGGAAAGTATACTGACCCAAACGCTTCCCGAAATCGAAGATGACCTCTTTAAGATGGAAGAAGCCGTGGACAAATTCCACTTTCAGAAACTGAAAAAACAGAAAACCGCGACGGAAGATAAACTGGATAAAGTAGAAAATGAAATAAAAGAAATGATGGAAGAACTGAACAGCCTTCTTACTTCCGAAGAGAGCGCCAGGCAGGAAGCGGAGGAACTGCAGCCGGAACTCGATGCTTTGAAAAAGAGGCTGATCAAAGACCGTTACGGTTACGGAGAGGCAGTGCACGTTTTCGAAGGCCGCATCGATAACACTCAGGAAAAGATACATCAGTTTGAAAAACTTTCCGAGGAAGGCAATTACCTGGAAGCCGAAGAACTGATAAGGTCTGTCCGGACAGATGTAGACCAGCTGAAAGAGGAGACAGCCTCCTTCCCTGATGCGCTGAGAAAGTGCAAGAAAGAACTTCCGAAGCAATGTGAAGAACTACAGCAGGGAATACTTGAAATGAAGGATCAGGGGTACAGGATAGATCACTTGGGATTTGAGGAAGAATTACATAGATTCCAGGAAGACCTCCGATACTATGAAGAGAAGATGGAAGCCGGAGAGAGCATTGACTACAGTGATGTTTATACGATGGAAGCACGTATCACTGAAATGTATAACCAGCTGGAGGAAGAGGCACTGGCTGTGCAGACGTTCGCGGAAAGATATGAAGCTTTCTCCGAGAGGTTAAGACGGATGACGTTCGGCATGCGCGAAGTTGAGGAAGAAGCGGAAATAGTGAAGCAGGCTTACCAATTCAGTGAAGAAGATATGGAAGCTCTCCAACAGGCCAAAAGTACGTTCTACACTATCGTTCAGGCGGATGACGAGATGAGAATCCAGATGGACGACGGGGAGACCCCATTCACGAGACTGCTTTCTCAATTGAATCAGGAAGAGGATAGACTGAATCTTCTTGATAAGGAAAAGGCTCATGTAGAAACAAGGCTGGAAGATCTGAGAGAAGAAGAATGGAAAGCTAATGAAAGAATTGTTCTGATTGAACAGGATCTGAAGGAAATCAACAGAAAGCTCAGACGGAGCAATCTGCCCGGACTTCCCCGGGAAGTCGTCGACATTATCGAGAAGGCCCGTCTTACCGTAGATGAGGCGTTCGGTACTCTCGAAGAGGTGCCGCTTGAGATGGACAGGGTTCACGAAAAGATAGATGAAGCCGAAGACGCGCTGCAGGTAGCTCATGAGAGATCCCGCGAAATTATGGAGCTCTCGCGACTGACAGAACGCCTGATTCAATACGGCAACAAATATCGTACTTCCCGCCCACTTGTAGCTGCAGAGCTTACGGAAGCAGAAAAAGAGTTCCGCATGACGGAGTACTCCCGGGCTTTTGAACGGACTTCCAAAGTCCTTGAAAAGATAGAACCCGGAGTAGTGGATCGCTTCCGTGAACAGGAAGAAGTAACGGTATAACAGAAAATATAGAGAACGAGCGACTTGAAAAAGAGCCTGCCGGTAATTTGCCGGCAGGCTCTTTCAATGAGTAATAGAAAGGGGAGCACGTGTCGTTTGAAGTGGAATTACCGAACGAGTTGTGTTAATATAACTCATTGCATTTATAGAGCGAAAGAAGGGAAACTATCGTGATTTATTTAGATAATAGTGCCACTACGCGCCCTTACGAAGGGGTTCTTGATACTTTCACCAGAACGGCTGAGCGATTTTATGCAAACTCTTCTTCCATACATGCTTTAGGGGGAGAGGCCGAAAGACTGCTTGAGTCTTCGAGAGAACGGGTCCTCTCCTGGTTGGGAGTAAAGGAAGGATCGGTCATTTTCACATCCGGCGGCACGGAGAGTAATAACCTCGCCGTCAAAGGTACAGCCCTCATGCATATGTCCCGCGGGAAGCACCTGGTGACGACAAGGGTGGAACATCCTTCCATCCTTGAAACGTTCCAATCTCTTGAATCTTTCGGTTTTGACGTCACTTACCTTGAAGTGGATGCCTATGGACGGGTGGCTCCGGAAGATGTTCAGAAAGCAGTCAGGGAAGACACGATTCTTGTTAGCGTGATGTCCGTAAATAACGAAATGGGAACCGTGCAGCCTATAGAAGAAATAGCGGCATTCTTGAGCGACTGGCCTAAAGTGTATTTTCATGTGGACCATGTGCAGGGCTTCGGAAAAGTCGATCTTCCTTTCCATGAAGCGGCAGTGGATATGTGTTCGCTCTCCGGTCACAAAATCCATGGCATCAAAGGAACCGGAGCGCTTTATAAAAAAGATCATGTGCGTCTGTTTCCTCTTCAGCATGGCGGAGGTCAGGAAGGCGGGGAACGGGCCGGTACGGAAAACCTGCCCGGGATCGTCGCTTTTACGAAAGCGATGCGTCTCATTAAAGAAGAACAGCAGGAAAAAGCCCGGGAGCTGCAGAGACTTCGTAACTATGCGTATGAGGAATTGGAGAAAATGGACGGGACTGTAGTCAACTCACCGGAACGTGGGGCTCCGCACATCCTCAATTTCTCACTTCCCGGTTATAAACCTGAAACGGTTATCCACTCTCTCGGCGAACGGGGCATATATATTTCGACGAAGTCGGCCTGTTCTTCGAAGGAACCGGATAAGAGTTCGGTTCTTGACGCTTGCGGGGTGAGCGGGGAAGCAGCATCTTCCGCCCTTCGGGTCAGTTTGTCCTACAGTACGACGGAAACAGAAGTCAGGCAATTCATTACTGCGTTGAGCGAAGTGAAAGCCTCATTAATAAAAACGATGGAGGTATAAAAATGGAATTTGATCATATATTGATACGTTTCGGTGAAATGGCTCTGAAAGGGAAAAATCGGAAACATTTTGAACGCCAGCTGCTCGAAAACGTTCAGTTCCGTCTCGGGGAGTTCCGGCGGGTGAAGGTAAAGAAAACGAGAGGGCGTATGTACGTACTGCTGAACGGAGAAGATGCAGAAGAAGTCATGAAAGCCTGCCAGCAGGTATTCGGCATTTACAGTCTCAGCTTCGCCATTCATACGGAAAACGAGCTGGAAAAATTGAAAGAAGCTGTACTTTCCGCAGTACAGGCGGAACACGGGGCACGGACGTTCAAAATTTCTGCCAAGCGGGCGGATAAATCCTTCCCTCTTACTTCGGACGATCTTAACCCGGCTCTCGGGGGGCATATCCTTAAAAACACGGAAGGATTGAGTGTGGATGTCCATCATCCGGACGTCGAATTGAAAGTGGAGATCCGTCACGAAGGGGCTTATGTAACTTCGAAGGATTACCCGGGTGCAGGCGGGTTTCCGGTCGGTACTACAGGAAAAGCGATGATCATGCTTTCGGGAGGTATTGATTCCCCGGTGGCCGGCTATCTTACGATGAAACGCGGAGTGGAAATAGAGGCGGTCCACTTTCATTCCCCTCCTTACACGAACGAGCGCGCCAAGCAGAAGGTACTGGATATCGCTCAGGAGCTTTCCCGGTACGGAAAACGTATTAAAGTACACATCGTGCCGTTTACAGCCATCCAGCAGAAAATTCATAAAGATATCCCCGACAGCTACGGGATGACTATTACGCGCAGAATGATGCTGAAGATTACGGAAAAGATAGCCAGACAGCAGGGAGCGCTTGCGATTACCACGGGCGAAAGCCTCGGCCAGGTAGCAAGCCAGACGATGGAAAGCATGAACACGATAAACGAAGTGACCGATTATCCGGTGATCAGACCTCTCGTTACGATGGACAAGCTTGAAATCATAAACATTGCGGAGAAGATTGATACGTATGACATCTCGATCCGTCCTTATGAAGACTGCTGTACTATTTTCGTTCCGAAAGAGCCGAAAACGAAACCGAATAGGGAAAAAACAGTGGCTATCGAACAGTCGGTAGATTTTTCCGGTTATATAGAAGAAGCAGTAGGGAATATAGAAACCATTCATATTAATGGAAAATCAGAGGGTCGGAAACAGGAAAGTTTTGCCGACTTATTTTAAAGAGTGTCTGCCTGTCGGTTTTTCTGTTGTGAGTTACAGCGGGTGAAAAAGCCGGCAGGTGTTTTTTTGGGACGAAGAAAACGGTTACAGGAGGGGAAAGCGGTGGAACTTTGGTTCGGGGGAAAGATTTATACAATGATAAGCGAAGGAGACTGGGTGGAAGCTGTAGTTGTAAGTGAAGGACGGGTGATGGACACCGGTAGCACCAGTGAACTGTATGATAAGTACGGGGGAATGTTGAATGAACAGCATAATCTGAATGGCGGCATTATGTATCCCGGTTTTACGGACAGCCATTTACATATGATGATGCACGGGGAACGGCTTCTCAGGCTGGACCTGTCATTTATGAAATCAAAGGAAGAGGTTCTCCGTGCTCTGAAACAGTATGCGGATAATACGCCCCCGGGAGAGTGGATCATAGGGGAAGGATTCAATGAAAATCAGTGGGAGGAAAACGGACTCATCCATAAGTCTGAACTGGATGAAGTGACCGGAGAACATCCGGCCATCATAACGAGGGTCTGCCGCCATGCGCTGGTTGCAAATTCCGAAGCTGTCAGACTCGCAGGAGTGACGAAAGAGTCTCCAGACCCGCAGGGAGGGAGAATCGGGAAGGACGAGCGTGGAGTAACCGGTGTTTTTCATGACGAGGCTCAGGAACTCATAAAGCAACAGATGCCGGACGTATCATCGGCCTATCTCGAAAAGGCGCTTACGGCAGCGATAGAAGATATGTATGCCCGGGGTCTTACAGGTGGACATACAGAGGATCTGTATTATTATGGAGGGTTTCTTAAAACATACCACGTTTTCCGGAAGGTCATACATGAAAGAGGAAAGAAGTTCCGCACTAATCTTCTCGTCCACCATAAAGCGGCAGATGAAATGGAAGAAGCGGGGTTCGCTTTCGGGGACGGGGCACCCTTTACAGAACTTGGAGCTATGAAAATATTTTCTGACGGGGCTTTAGGGGGCCGTACCGCTCTTTTGAATGCTCCATATGAAGATGACACGTCGAACCGGGGCGTAGCCATCCACAGCGATGGAGACCTTGACGATCTTTTCAAAAAAGCAAGGGCAAAGGCGATGCCCGTGGCCGTGCATGCTATCGGAGACGGGGCGGTGAAAGCCGTAGTTGAAAGGATGGAACGGTTTCCTCTGAAAAATGGGTACAGAGACCGGATTATCCATGCACAGATTCTGGACGGGGAGCTGATTGCACGTCTGCAGAAATTACCTGTAGTGCTCGATATACAGCCTTCTTTCGTTGCTTCCGATTTTCCGTGGGTGATAGAAAGAATCGGCGAAACAAGGATGGAGTATGCCTATGCCTGGAAAACCCTTTATGATAAAAACGTCCTACTTGCAGGAGGGTCCGATGCTCCGATCGAAGAAGTGAATCCGCTGCTCGGTATCCGGGCGGCTGTGGACAGGAGAGCGACTCTCGATTTCAAGGTATACGGGGAAGAAGAAACACTGTCGATGTATGAAGCGATATCTCTTTATACGAAGGGAAGTGCCCATGCAGTCGGCAGGGAAGAGGAGCAGGGGATGATCCGTGCGGGATATGTGGCTGATTTCACCGTGCTGGACCGTGATCTCTTCTCTTTAGCCGGCCACGAGGTCGCCGATGCGGTCGTTATGATGACGGTAGTCGACGGAGAGATTATGTACGAAAAATAATGAAAAGGGATCGAGCAGAACAAAGATCCGGTCAACACTGACCGGATCTTTGTATTATATCTTCGTACCGGGCGCTTTCAGTATGGTTACAGAAAAGTTCGCTGCACCCGGTGCCAGAAGGAGTTGCTTTTCAATTTGACGGTTTTCACCAGTTTATCACTCAAAGAAATATCGATATACCGGATGTTTCTGATAGAGTAAGCTTCGTTGTCCATCCCGATAATAGGGAAGTCATTCCCGTCCTGACGTACGTCAAGACGCAGCTTACGCTCTTTACCGAGAATGAAGGAAGAATCCAGAGTACGAAAGCGGTTGTTGTTAAGCGAGGCCAGCTCACTCACCTGCATAGAAGGGAGGAGAGGATCCACGACAGCCCCTTTGGTTGATTTGTTGTAGCCTGTACTGCCAGTCGGGGTAGAGATGATCAGTCCGTCCCCGCGGAAGTGTTCAAAGTGAAGGTCATCAATGTGTACGTCGATGTCGATCGTTTTTATTAACGAGGAACGAACGCTGCATTCGTTCAGACAGAGAAAGGTCGATTCATTATTCACTTTAGCTTCGATCAGAGGGAATCTCCTTACTTCAATTTCATCGTTCATCATGTAGGTGACCATCTGTTCGTAATTATCCAGGCTGAAGTCACAATAGAGACCGGCTTCGTCACTCTCTTTAACTCCGAGGTAAAGACAGTCCTGTCGGAACCCGGTTTTCCGGACGGATTGAAGGAAAGCCCCGTCTCCTCCTACAGAAATAATGATATTCGCATCGTTGTAATCTTCCACAATAGTGAAATTATTATCAACAGCCAGCTGTTTCAAAGGTTGTACTTTCTCATCCTTTTCTTTGCTCGGCGTATAATAGAAATATAGATTTCTTCTTTGATTTGACATAAAACCACCTCTTTTGAATTTATCCATCCCCATTTTACCACAGTTATTTCAGTTTATACTTCTTTGAAAGGTCCGCATTTGAAAAGATAGTGCACTTTCGATATTGTATATGAAGGTAGCTAATGAAGCCTCAATTGTTTAGGAGGAACGACATATGGATCAGCAAAACGTAGAGAAACTGTTTACTCAGATAGATGAAATGGCCACTGCTATTTCGGAGGGTCTGAACATTACGTACCTGGAAGGCGTTACCGAGGCGCTCGATATTTTATACCAGGGTCAGGTCTTCGAAGATTATCCTGAGAAGCTCCAGGTGGACATTCGGAACAAGTGGCTCGGTTTCAATAAGAACCATTATGAAAACGAAGAGATCAGAAAAGCCATACAGCTGGCTACTCTCAAAGGGATGAAAGGCGTCACGCAGCAGCAGCACCTTCTTACCCCGGACGCAGTAGCCACTTTCATCGGTTTTTTGACAGGGAAACTTACGGAGTTTCATGAGGGAAGTATCAGACTTTTTGATCCGGTCTGTGGCAGTGGCAACTTGCTGACCGCCATTTTGAACGGTACGGATAAAGATATCGTCCCATACGGCAGTGAAGTGGATGATTCTCTCATTCAGCTCGCCGTCGTCCAGGCGAATCTTCAAAAGCATAATATCGAATTTTTTCATCAGGACAGTCTTCAGCCCTTCCTGCTTGAACCTGTCGATGTCGTAACGGCAGACCTTCCGGTAGGATATTACCCGGACGATGCCCAGGCGGAAAAATACGAACTGAAAGCCGGGGAAGGGCACTCCTACGCTCATCACCTGCTGATTGAACAGAGCCTCACGTATTTGAAAGAGGGAGGATACGGCATCTTCGTCGTACCGAACTTCCTGTTTGAAAGTGATCAGGCACAGCAGCTGCAAAGGTATTTGCGCGATCACGCACATATCATCGGAATGCTGCAGCTGCCGGAAGATCTGTTCAAGAAAGAAAAATTCGCCAGGAGTGTGTTCATCGTCCAGAAGAAAAAAGAAGGCACAAAACCGCCGAAACAGGCTCTTCTCGTAAAACTTCCATCTTTTTCGAGCCCGGAGAAAACGTCGAATGTCATCTCCCAGGTAAACGACTGGTTCAGTGATTATCACAGCGGGAAATTGTAAGAAAATATAGAATATAACACGAAAACGTTCCCATTGATTGTTATACTTGAAAACAGGAATGACGGGTGGTTAAATGTATTTGTTATAAGTATAGAACCTATATTTAAGGGGATGAACAACGTTGAATAAAGTTTTAGCTATAAACGCCGGAAGTTCTTCATTGAAGTTCCAGCTTATTGAAATGCCGGAGGAGAAAGTCAATGCAAAAGGTGTCATGGAACGGATCGGATTAAATGACTCCATTTTCAATATCGAGACTGTGGACGGAGAAGATAAAAAGGTGGAGGAAATCGCCGATCACCAGCAGGCAGTGGATCTGCTTTTAAGTACATTGACCTCAAAAGGCATCATAGATTCCCTGGATGATATCGATGGAGTCGGTCACCGGGTAGTGCACGGAGGGGAGAAATTCAGCGATTCGGCTCTCGTAACGGAGGAAGTAATAGAGGCCATCGAAGAAGTATCTGAACTTGCACCTCTTCATAACCCGGCCAACCTGACCGGAATACGGGCTTTCCGTAAAGTGATGCCGAACGTGCCTCACGTGGCAGTGTTCGACACAGCTTTCCACCAGTCGATGCCGGAAGAGTCCTATCTGTACAGCCTGCCTTATGAGTATTATGAGAATTACGGGATAAGGAAATACGGTTTCCACGGAACGTCCCATAAATATGTCTCCCAGCATGCGGCGCAGATGCTCGGCCGTCCTGTTGAACAACTTCGCCTCATTTCCTGTCACCTCGGGAACGGAGCGAGTATTGCGGCAATCGAAGGCGGGAAATCGATCGATACTTCCATGGGTTTCACTCCGCTTGCCGGGGTCACTATGGGGACGAGGTCCGGAAACATCGACCCGGCCCTCATACCTTTCATTATGGAAAAAACCGGGAAAACGGCTGATGAAGTAATGAGCGTCCTCAACAAGGAAAGCGGGATGCTGGCCCTTTCAGGTTTTTCCAGTGACCTCAGGGACATTGAACAGAAAGCGGGAGAAGGGGATGAACGGGCCCAGCTTGCTCTTCAGGTTTTCGCTGACCGTATTCACAAATATATAGGTTCCTACGCCTCCCGGATGCACGGCGTGGACGGCATTATTTTTACTGCCGGTGTCGGGGAAAACAGTATTTCAATACGGGAACGTATATTGAAAGGCCTTGAATTTATGGGGGTATACTGGGATCCTTCCCTTAACAATATCCGCGGGAAAGATGCTTTCGTAAACTATCCTCATTCACCCGTAAAAGTTATGGTCGTTCCTACGAACGAAGAAGTCATGATAGCGAGAGATACAGTCGAAAAAGGGTTAAAAGACTGAATCACCCCTCTTTTCTTCTCCTTTCCAAAAAAATATAATTCAAAAAAGAGTGATGTCCTTCAATTTATAAAAGAACATCACTCTTTATTTCTGGACAGCGAAGAGAATAGAATCATACTCATAAAAAATCGGAGGGAATGGTGAAAACCACTCTCTCCGGTTTTTTTATGTTATCTTTTCATCGGGAAACTGATTTCATGAATCGGCCTGGGCATTGTCGCGTACTACAAGAACATCGCATTTCGCAGTTCTCGTAATATGCTCGGACACGCTTCCGATGAAGAAACGTTCCATGGCGTTTAATCCGGTAGCACCGCAGATGATCAGGTCGGCATTATATTTAGGAGCGATTTCTTTGGTGAGTTTCACTTTTGGAGAGCCGTATTCAATCTCGATTTCGATGCTGTCGAGTCCTGCATCCTGAGCCTGCTTTTTGTAGTCTTCCAGAATTTCATAAGCATGTTTCTCCGCTCTCATAGCCAGCGAACGGTCGTACGCTTCCACCGTGGCAAAGGCTCTGGTATCCACGATGTGAGACAGAATGATAGTGGCATTATTCCTGTTGGCGATGTCCACCGCTTTATGAAACGCTTTTTCTGCTGTCTCCGAACCATCTACCGCTACTACAATGTTTTTGTATTCAAAAGTCATACTATCCACTCCTTTCTCCTTCTATTATACATATACCACGCGGAGCTGTATATTAGACGTGAAACCGTTTCAATTATGTGAAAAAGCGGTGAACTTTTGTGTTGCGCGTAAAAAGGGTATACTTGAAGAAGAAAAATATTATTTTTTGAAACCTTTGCCGGGGCAATTCGTAAATAAAGGGTACAAGGTCATGAAAAAGGAGAGAGCTGTGTGGGTTTTTTAAAACGATTATTTTCGAAAACGAAAAAAACACCTGAAGCGGTAGAGGAGCGTAATGCTTTGAACCTCGAGGTAGGGGACATCGTTACGTATGACCTTGCGGATTACGAAGTGGTCGGTAAACTGACATACCGTGACGGCAGTTATGAATGGTACAGTTATCAACTTCTCGAAGGCAGAAATACAAAGTGGTTATCCTCCGAGATGGACGAGGAACTCGAACTGGGAATGTTTGAGAAAGTTCATTTGCCCGTGGATACCCCCTACCCTGCTAAACTGGAATATGATGGTCTTACCTATCATAAGAAGGAAGAAGGGGTGGCGAAAGTCATCGGAGAGGGAAGAAGCAGCAACCTTCAGGGAGAATCCGTCCGTTACGGGGATTATCTTGCCGATGACGAAGAGCATATGCTCAGTCTGGAAGCGTGGGGTACGGAAGTTGAAGTAAGTGTTGGAACACCCCTGCAGGAGTATGAATTGAATATTATAGCAGGATCAAAATAAGGAGGAGATTTATATGTTTAAATTTTTTAATCGCGTAAAGACGGTAGTAGGTTCCGAACTGAACTCCATGCTTGATAAAGCGGAAGACCCGGTGAAAATGCTCGATCAGTTTATGCGGGATATGGATAATGATATCCGGGATGCTGAAAGTGCAGTAGCTAAACAGATTGCCAACGAAAAAATGCTTAAGCGCAAGTATGACGATGCTCAGGCTATGGTAGACAAGCGTATGCAGCAGGCCGAAAAGGCGCTGGAAGCTGACAATGAAGACCTGGCCCGTCGTGCCATCGAAGACAAGAACAGTCATCAGGAACAGGCGGATCAGCTGAAACAATCATATGACCGCGCGAAGAAGGATTCCGAACAGCTTCGTACGAAACTGGATGAAATGAAGAAAGAGTATCAGGAAATGAAACTCAAAAAAGACTCTCTTCAGGCAAGAGCGGAGTCTGCGAAAACCCGTACGAAGATGAACCGCACTATGTCTGATATCGGTAATGATGAATCCAAACAGGGATTCGAACGGATGGAAGAGAAAGTTATGCAGCATGAAGCGGAAGCGGAAACGAGCGAAGACCTCCGTTCCGAAAGCCGTTCTCTTGATGATGAATTCGAGGAGCTCGGAAAAGACGATAAAGTCGACGACGAGCTGGCTGCCATGAAGAAAAAAATGAACAAAGAATAATAAAGGTTTCTTACAAGCCTGGCGCTGCCGGGCTTGTAGTTTTACTTTCCAGGGGAAGGAGGAACATCCGTGAGAGACATAGGGAGCGTCGTGTTATTTTCGATTTTTGCAGCTTTTATCGCCTTTTTTATTTTTGACAGTGGAGACAGTGCCGACAACGGCATGTCAGGTACATATAACGAACAGTCCTATGAGTCATTACCCGAAGAACCGACGCGTGGAGAAATTGAAGACCGTCTGGATGGAGAGTCCTATACCTCCGTCGAAACGATGATCGAAGAAACGTTTCCTCAGCTTGATACGGTCCAGACAGACCGGGGGCGTTCAGAAATTTACATGACGAGTGAGTATAATCTCCAGGAAGTGGAAGAATTGATCGTCGGAGAAGTGAAGCCTCGGGAGACCGGAGAAAGACAGGGAGATAAACAGGCGTTGATTTATCCCGATAATTTTGTCATATTGAAAGAGAGTGAAGAGGAAGCGGGACTGGTTCTGATTGAACTGGCCGAGAAAGAGTTTGTACGGAATAATTATTCCCCTTCCTTTTTCGAGGGGATGCTTGCGTACGCTTTGCTGAACCAGGCTTTTGGTACGAATGACTGGAGGAGTACGCAGAGGAACAGGTGCGACAATGGTGGCTGCTACGGCGGTTATTCCATGTATGGCGGTAACAGCGGATCTTTCAGAGGATCTTCCACGAGAGGTGGAGGACCGAGCGTAGGAAAATAAAAGGAGGGAAAGTATGGAACCATTTCTTGCAACATTAGGGTATTTCCTTATTGCGGTTGCAGTTGTACTTGCAGGCCTCGCAATATTCGAAGTATTGACGAAAAAATATAAAGACTGGGACGAAGTAAGTTCCGGAAACCAGGCGGTGGCGATGTCCATCTCAGGTAAAATCATCGGTATCTGTATCGTGCTTTCGTTTGCCATTTACCACAGTTTCACAGTCGTGGACACATTAATATGGGGAGGAGTGGGCGTACTTCTGCAGATGGTAGCCTATCTTCTGTTTGAACTGCTCACCCGTAAGTTTTCTGTGGAGGACAAACTGAAGGAGAATAACACAGCCGTCGGTATTATTTCGATGGGTGTATCGATAGGTCTCGCTTTCGTCATCGGAGCTTCGATTACATAAGGTGGAAAGCACTCTCCGTGGGGAGGGTGCTTTTTTCTGACAGGGAGTAGTATGAATGAATGAAAAAGGATTGAAACAAAGCAAACTTATTTATTGGGCGTCCGGTATCGTTTCTATTTGCGGCCTTATTTTCGAAGTGTTATTTGGAGCCCTCGGTTCCTATATTCTCGGGGACGGGGTGAAACAGTACACGCTTACGATCAGCCTGTTCCTGACAGGAATGGGAGTGGGAGCAAGCATCAGCGAACGAGTGACGAAGGATCTTGTCGTCGCTTTTATCTGGACGGAGTTTCTCGTGGCGGTCGTTGGAGGTTTTTCCAGCTTTCTTATGTTCGGTATGACCGCTTTTGCTCCGGCGGGGTCCGACGCGCTTTTTCTTTACACTGTAACATTTACGATCGGGGCTCTTACGGGTGTGGAGCTGCCGGTTCTTATACGTAAAGCGAATGATATCGGGGTCGAACTTAATAAAAGTACCGCCCGCGTACTCTTTTCCGACTATGCCGGAGGGCTGGTCGGAGGATTGCTGTTCGCTTTCTATCTGCGCCCGGAAATGGGCATGGTAAAGACTGCGTTTTTCGTCGGGGTCATTAACCTGTCGGTCGCCGTTCTCGTATTATTTTATTTCAGGGAAGAAATTAAAAAGTTCTCTTTTCATCTGGGCAGTGCAATCTTTATCGGTATTCTTCTCATCAGCGGTCTGTTCTTCGGGGAGGAGCTCGCTTTCTCTTTTGAGCAGAAACTTTACAAAGATCCGATTCTTCATATGGAAAACACCTCTTATCAGAAGATGGTCCTTACAAAAGACGACGAAGACACCCGACTTTTTCTGGACGGAGCCCTGCAGTTCAGTTCCACTGATGAATACCGGTATCATGAGACGCTCGTACATCTTCCCATGGCCTACAAAGAGAACGTCCGGGACGTACTCGTGCTGGGAGGGGGAGACGGCATTGCCGTGAATGAACTGCTGAAGTACGAAGGGCTGGAATCGATCACTCTTGTGGACCTCGACCCTGCTGTCGTCGATTTCGCTAAAGAAAACCCGCACCTCCGTGAGCTGAATGATGGTGCGCTTGACGATCCACTGGTCGATATTCAGCATAAAGACGCCTTCAAGTATCTGAAAGCGACAGACAAACGTTTTGATACGGTGCTGATCGACCTGCCGGACCCCAACAATGAAAGTCTTAATAAGCTGTATACGAAAGAGTTCTATTCACTCGTAAGGAATCATCTGAGAGCCGACGGCGTGATGATGGCCCAGGCCACAAGCCCCGTCTTCGCTCCGGAGGTGTACTGGACCATCAACGAAACGGTGGAAGCGACGGATATGAATACGTACAACTTCCACGTCGACATACCGAGTTTCGGAAACTGGGGTTTCGTAATGGCTTCAAGAAAAGATGTGGATATCGAAAATATTTCAATAGATGTACCGACGGAATTCCTGAATGAGGAAATTGTTCCTGCGCTTACCGTGTTTGGAAAAGACGAAGACCGGGAAATCCTAGATAGTGACGGTCAGGTTAAGAACCTGGAACCTAATACATTAATCCACCCGAATCTTATTCAGAAATATGAGCAAGCGTGGAAAGATTACTAAAGGAGGATGCTGAACATGAAAGTATTTTATCATGGACACGCAGTAGTGAAAGTCGAAACGGAGAAACATACCATTTTGATTGATCCTTACATTTCCGAAAACGGCAATACCGATCTGAAAGCGGATGAAGCAAAAGCGGACGTTATTCTTCTGACTCACGGCCACAATGACCACGTCGGTGACACGTTTGAGATTGCTAAAAGAAATGACGCCCAGATAGTTGCTCCTTTTGAATTGGCCACGTATCTCGGCAATAAAGGTCTGGACGCCCATCCTATGTACATTGGTGGGGCTCACGAGTTTGATTTCGGTACAGTGAAACTTACTCAGGCTTTTCACGGTTCTTCCTATACAGAGGATGACGGCACTATCGTATATACTGGTATGCCTACCGGTATTCTGCTGACGATTGACGGAAAAACTGTATATCACATGGGAGATACAGGTCTTTTCTCCGACATGAAGATGATCGGGGAAAGAAACGATATTGACCTGGCATTCGTTCCGATCGGCGATAATTTTACCATGGGACCTGAGGATGCACTTACGGCAGCTGAATGGATCGGAGCTAAACAGGTAGTGCCGGTTCACTACAATACTTTTGATCTGATTAATCAGGACGGAGAAGCTTTTGCTTCTAAAGTCAAACCCGGAAAAGGTAAGGCTCTCAAACCTGGAGAATATATCGAACTGTAATATCACCACAACCCGGTCGCTTCTGAAGAAAGCGGCCGGGTTTTTTTAAACTCGGTGCAGCTGTGATTTACTGAAAATACATAATAATTCTTTTGATAAGGGGAGCGGGCGGGACCTGTTCGAAATTGAACTATAACTGTATCACTAGTATAATAACAATTATACTTGTAAATACTAGTACAGTTAGGGAGAAGGTGAGCGTTTGACTACGAAACATGAGCAGATTTTAAATCACATAGATTCTTTGAGCATAGGGAGTAAAATTTCCGTACGCCGTATTGCCAAGGAAATGCAGGTGAGTGAAGGTACGGCTTATCGTGCAATCAAGGAAGCGGAAAATCAGAAACTTGTCAGTACGATTGAACGGGTCGGTACGATCAGAATAGAACAGAAGAAAAAAGAGAACATCGAACGCCTGACTTTTGCAGAGATTGTGAATATCGTAGACGGCCAGGTAATGGGCGGAAGAAAAGGCCTGTATAAAACGCTCAATAAGTTCGTCATAGGTGCTATGAAACTCGATGCTATGATGAGGTACACGGAAGCGGGCTCTCTGCTTATCGTAGGGAATCGTACGAACGCTCATGAATTAGCAGTTCAGGAAGGTGCGGCCGTTCTTGTGACGGGAGGGTTTGACACCTCGGATGAAGTGAAGCAGCTGGCGGATGAGAAAGAATTACCGGTCATTTCCACCAGTTATGACACATTTACGGTAGCCGCCATGATCAACAGAGCGATTTACGACCAGATGATCAAGAAAGAAATTGTTCTGGTAGAGGATATATATACTCCACTGGAGGATTCAAAATTTTTATCATCGAACGACAGCACTTCCAAGTGGCATTCCCTGAACAGGGAAACGGGACACAGCCGGTATCCGGTAGTCGATATGCAGAACAGAGTAGTCGGTATCGTGACATCTAAAGATATTGTGGGAGAAGATGAAAATACTCTCGTGGAAAAGGTGATGACGAGGAACCCGATGACAGTCACTGTGAACACTTCTCTCGCGAATGCCGCCCACATGATGGTGTGGGAAGGAATCGAATTGATGCCCGTCGTCGATTCGCTGAGGGAAATTCAGGGCATCATCTCCAGACAGGACGTACTTAAAGCGCTTCAAAATATCCAGAGACAGCCTCAGGTGGGTGAAACGATCGATGACCTGATCACCAGTCAGCTGACACATATTACCGACGAAGAGGGCACGTACACGCTGAAAACGAAAGTTACCCCGCAGATGACGAACCAGCTCGGTACGATGTCGTATGGTGTATTCACCGCTTTGATAACGGAGGCTTCCAGCCATCTTCTGACACGGCAGAAGAAAGGGGATCTGGTTGTCGAAAACATTTCCGTCTACTTCATAAAGCCGGTGCAGCTCGAGAGTGAAGTGGAGATTCATCCCCGGGTGCTTGAAGCCGGGAGGAAACTCGCCAAGCTGGATGTAGAAGTCTATCATGAAGGCAGCCTTGTCGGAAAAGCGCTGCTGATGGCCCAGCTGATCGATAAATAAACACAAAAAAAGCCGCTTTGAAAGCGGCTTTAAGTTTCTTCGACCCGTTTATATTCATTTTTGTAGTGACGTGCTGCCCTCCAGCCGTGCATGAGCTGCAAAACGCCGAGGACGAT
Source organism: Salimicrobium humidisoli (assembly GCF_002295105.1). Lineage (GTDB taxonomy): Bacteria > Bacillota > Bacilli > Bacillales > Halobacillaceae > Salimicrobium > Salimicrobium humidisoli. The sequence continues at coordinate 20,138 of NZ_NSGH01000002.1, forward strand.
AAATAATATACCGATGAACAGCGACAGCCTCGTCTCATAATACAGGTACTGGGCCGCTCCGAAACTTACGACGAAGATGCCGAGAAAGAATTTTGCGATACTGTTATAATACTGCTGGGTGACCGGATGTTCCGTGCGTGTAATCATTACTTTGTTATAAATGTATAGTACAATGGAGGTAATGACGAAAGCGATAAGAAGAAACATGAACATGAACATCATCCTTAAATAATTTTTTTCTATCGCCTATTTTAGCTTGTTTCTTTTTAAAATGCCAACATCTTTATCAGAAGGAGCCTTTTTATGCATAAACAGATTAAAGATAAAATAGAATCATATCCGAAGATTATCATACACCGTCACGTCCGCCCCGATCCCGATGCTCTCGGTTCACAGCTCGGCCTCAAAAAAATACTGCAGGATACATACCCGGAGAAAACGGTGCTGGCTGCCGGCGATGATGACGAAGCATTCCGTTTTCTTGGGACTATGGATGACGTGGACGACGATGATTACAGAGGCGCCCTGGTAATCATTAACGACACGGCAAACCTTGAAAGAGTCGACGACGAAAGATATGAAAAAGGCGAGGCTCTCATTAAAATCGACCACCATCCGGTTGTGGACGAGTATGGAGATATTCAGTGGGTGGAGACCCATTCCAGTTCCACGAGCGAAATGATTTACGTGCTTGCTGCTCAAAACGCCGGATGGAAACTCTCAGAAGAAGCCGCCCGGCTGCTGTATGCGGGCATAATCGGAGATACCGGGAGATTTCTTTTCCCGAGTACGACAGAACGGACGTTTGAAGCGGCTTCCGCACTGATTAAATATGACTTCGACCGTTCTGCTATGTACGATGAACTTTATAAGACTTCTTTGAAGCTTGCAAGACTGAAAGGGTATATTCTGCAGAATGTCACTGTGTCGGACGAAGGACATGCAGCCATTCCGCTTTCAAAAGAAGTGCTGGAGCGTTTTGAAGTGGACCCTTCAGAAACCAGCCAGTTCGTGGGGATGCTTGGAGATATTGAGGGAATCCTTTCCTGGGTGTTCTTTGTAGAGGAAGAATCCGAAATAAGAGTCAGGTTCCGATCCAAAGGGCCTGTCATCAATAAACTCGCCGGGGAGTACCGGGGAGGAGGACATCCGATGGCTGCCGGTGCCAGAGCGGAGAGCTGGGAAGAGACGAAAAGGATAGAAGAGCAGTTGCAATCAATCTGCCGGGAATACCGGAAAGAAAATGGGTGAACACACCCATTTTCTTTTTCGATACATAAAATCTTACAGCTGTCTCTTCTAAATAGTCCCGGGCCCTTTGTCGCCTTCCGGTAATATCCGGTCATTCTGCATACGGAGTGTATATGACGACAGTGATCGAAATCGTTAGTATAATTCAGTTAGAAGGAGGTGGGAGTAATGGGGTTTACTCACATAGGTATAAAAAGCGGGTACAGTCTTATGAACAGTACCATTGATATACATGAACTCATAGACGAAGCTTACGGCCGGGGGATAAAAGCGCTCGGTCTGGTCGATGAAAAAAATATCAGTGCCTGGCTGTCGTTTTATAATGCCTGTATAGAAAAAAACATAACTCCTATCCTCGGCGTCGAACTCCCGGTGATACATAAAGGAGAGGAGTATCCGACTTTTCTGCTTGCCGCTTCGGAACAGGGGGCAGGAAACGTAATCGAAATCACAAGCAGGTACCACCTGGACGGACGAGTGGAACTGAACGGTATCGAAGGACTTGGGAATGATGTAATTGCGATATGGAAGACGGGGGATACCCCTGTAGCGCAACAGATTACGGAAAACAGAAGAGGAGAAGTCGTCCCCGTATATCAGGAATTCGAATCCGTCTTTTCTTTAATGTTCGCAGGTGTCCATGCTTCAGAACTGCGACAGGAGCAGATGCTTCATGACCCTCTGAAGGCGTGGGCACAGGCAGGACTGATCAGCTGTACAGCCATCAGTGACGTGCATTTTCTAAAAGAAGAGGACAGAACGGCCTATGAAGTTATGCGGGCGATGGAGGCAGGCGAAGCTTTTAAAGCAGGGACATCTTCCCCTGCAGTAACTTGTCTCGAAGATCCTTCCCGGACAGAGTCATATTTCAGAAACTGGCCCGAGGTCATCAGGCATAACGAAACGATAGTGAACAAATGTGCTGTTTCTCTAACCCGCTCCCGTTCCCTTCTCCCTACCTATCCCCTTAAGGATGGGGACAGCAACGAATATTTAAGGGAACTGTGTGAGCAGGCGTTGCCGGAGAAGTACGGCGCTCATGCCGGGGGAGCAAAGGAACGGCTGGAACATGAGCTTGAAGTGATCACCTCCCGTAAATTCAGTGACTATTTCCTTATTGTGTGGGACTTCGTCAAATATGCGAAGGACAAGGGGATTAAAGTCGGTCCCGGCCGTGGTTCCGCTGCCGGGTCGATCGTAGCGTATCTGTTGAATATAACGACTGTGGACCCTTTGAAATACGGCCTCCTTTTTGAAAGATTCCTCAATCCGGAACGTCAGACCATGCCCGACATCGACATTGACTTTTCCGATCACCGGCGTGATGAAGTGATTACATATGTACGGGAAAAATACGGAAAAGAAAGAGTGGCCCAGATTTGTACTTTCGGAACATTCGCAGCAAGGAGTACGATACGGGAGGTAGGAAAAGCGCTGAAAGTGGAAGAAGAGGATATTGCGTATATACTGAAGCAGTTTCCCGGAAACCGTTCGCTTAACCTGGAACAGATTGTAAAACAGTCGGAACCTCTTAAGGAGTTTATAAGAAGTTCCGGTCAACTTCAGGCTCTGTTCAGAATCGGCACCAGAATCGAAGGACTGCCAAGACACGTCTCCACTCACGCGGCTGGTGTAGTTATCAGCGACTATCCTCTCGGTAGATATACCGGGATGATGGATCACGATGGTCCGGCACTGCTTACTCAGATGGCTATGGAGGACGTGGAGGCTTCCGGTCTTCTCAAAATGGATTTTCTCGGACTCAGGAATCTGTCTTTTCTTGAAAACATGGAAAAGAACATCAGAAAATACGCCGATTCCGCATTTTCAATCCAGAGCATTCCGGAGGATGATGAAACTACCTACAGACAATTGGCGGAAGGAAAGACGAACGGGATTTTCCAGCTGGAGTCCAGAGGAATGAGGAAAGTACTGCAGCAGTTGAAGCCTGAACGTTTTGAAGATATCGTCGCCGTCAATGCCCTTTATCGTCCCGGACCGATGGATTTCATTCCGGATTATGTGGAGCGAAAACACGGCAGGACCCCTGTCACTTATTTGCACGCGGATATTGAACCGATTCTCGAGGAGACATATGGGGTGCTCCTTTACCAGGAACAAATAATGAAGGTTGCTCAGATCGTTGCCGGTTATTCTCTCGGGGAGGCGGATCTTTTCAGAAGGGCAGTGAGCAAAAAACAGGAAAATATTCTCAAAAATGAGGAGAGCCGATTTCTGAAAGGCGCTGAACAGGCTGGTTATAAGGAAGAGGTGGCGCGGGAGCTGTTCAGATGGATTGTGAAATTCTCCAATTATGGATTCAACAAAAGCCATGCGGTAGCCTACAGCATCATTTCGTATAAACTTGCATATATTAAAACGCATTTTCCGGATTACTTCCTATCCGAACTGATCAACAGCGCCGTAGGAGATAAAGAAAAAATAGCGAACTACGTACGTGAAGCAAAGCATGAGGGTATACGTGTACATCCGCCGTTCGTAAATGAGGCTTTTCCTCATACATCTGTCCGAAAAGGAAATATCATCCTCGGCTTCATGATGATAAAAGGCATCGGTTTTAAGATGGGCCGTTCCATAACGGAAGAGAGGCAGCGGGGGCGCTTTACGAATTTTTTCGAGTTCACGATGAGGGGGTCTTCCTACCTGGATCGGAACTCGATGGAAAATCTCATTAAGGCCGGCTGTTTTGACCGTCTTCACTCGAACCGCGCAAGTTTACTTGCGAGCATCGACCAGGCGCTGGAACAAAGTGAGCTGTTCAGGGAATTCCAGGAAGATATAGGGTTCATTACGGAATGGAGCGGAGGTCTCGTCCACAAAGACCCGCTTCCGGCCCTTACACGGCTGAATATGGAAAAAGAGGTGCTCGGAGCTGTCCTTTCTTCCCATCCCCTGGAGGGAGCGGGCAAAAGTCTGAGAAGGAATAATATAGAATTACTCGGCGCAGCTCTTATGAGAGAAAAAGGGTTCATTACCGTAGCCGCCGTCGTAGATAACGTCAGAGAAATACGGACGAAACGGGGAGAGAAAATGGCTTTTCTTTCATTGAGTGACGATAAAGAGGAGATGGACGCAGTGGTATTCCCCGAAACGTACCGTACCTGCAGCTCCTGGCTGGACGAGGACATGATCGTAGTGATCGGCGGAAAAATACAGGAACGCCGGGGAGAGAAACAGCTTCAGGCACAAAGTATACGTCCTTTGCAGGAGACGAGTGAAATCTTCATTAAGACAGAAAAAAAGCGGTATACGGAAGTTCTCGAATTTATGAAAACCCTGGCCCGTGATCACCCGGGAGAACAGGAAATATTTCTCTATATCGAAGAAGTGAAGAAAGTCTATAAAATGCCTTCCGGCTACGGAATTGATGTGAATGAAGAAGTACGGAAGCGTTTGGAAAAGAATTTCGGAAATGATAAATATGCTATAAGGCGCAGATGGCTCTGAAATGGAGATGGATGCCTTTACACGCTTTGACGATTTGTTATAATTAAGAAGTCGAAAACCGGTGGTCAGACCACTTCAAATACACCTGTTTGATCTGTATGAAAGTAGAAGAATTCGTACCAATCCATTGAATCGAAGGAGTGTGGTCTTTTGTCAAATTTACGGGATGAAGCATTGCATATTCATAGAGTGAACCAGGGAAAACTGGAAACTACCTCGAAAGTCCCTGTACGCAATTCCAGGGATTTAAGCTTAGCGTACTCTCCCGGGGTAGCGGAGCCTTGTAAGGAAATTTACGATCACAAGGAAACAGTTTTCGATTACACAATGAAAGGGAACATGGTGGCAGTCGTCAGTGACGGTTCGGCGGTGCTCGGACTTGGAAACATCGGGGCGGAAGCTTCCCTCCCTGTGATGGAAGGGAAAGCTGCTCTTTTCAAAAGTTTCGCCGGCGTCGACGCTTTCCCCATCTGCCTGAGCACGAACAACATCGACGAAATAGTTCAGACCGTTAAGCTGATGGAGCCTACGTTCGGAGGTGTGAACCTCGAGGACATAGCTGCCCCCAACTGTTTTATCATCGAAGACCGCCTGAAAAAAGAAACGGATATTCCGATTTTCCATGATGATCAGCACGGAACGGCTATCGTTACCGTGGCAGGGCTGATGAACGCTCTGAAACTTACCGGCCGCTCTTTTTCCGATGTTAAAGTGGTAGCAAACGGAGCAGGGGCTGCAGGGATCGCCATCATTAAACTGCTTTACCATTTCGGGGTAAGAGATATCATCATGTGTGATTCCCGGGGTGCGATTTACGAAGGGCGCACAGAAGGAATGAACGAAGTGAAAGATGAAATAGCCAAGATCACGAATAAAGAGAAAGTTTCAGGGAAACTCGAAGACGTAATAGAAGATGCGGACGTTTTCGTCGGAGTCTCCGTAGGAGGCAGTTTATCCAGCGAGATGGTGTCGAAAATGAAAGAGGAGTCGATCATTTTCGCCATGGCCAACCCGGAACCGGAAATTATGCCGGATGCCGCAAAAGAGGCCGGCGCCCGTGTAATCGGTACAGGCAGATCCGATTTTCCGAATCAGGTGAATAACGTTCTTGCTTTTCCGGGGATTTTCAGAGGAGCTCTTGACGTGAGGGCGACGAGGATCAATGAAAAGATGAAAATAGCTGCAGCCGAAGCTATTGCCGAACTCGTAAGTGATGAAGAGCTTGGGGAAGATTATGTAATACCGGCTCCGTTCGACCCGAGAGTCGCTCCGGCTGTTGCGGCCAGTGTCGCTAAAGCTGCCATGGAATCCGGCGTTGCGAGAAAGCATGTGGACCCTGAACAGGTAAGCGAAAGAACCCGCGAACTGACGTTAATTGATGAAGATTGAGGAGAAGGGTCTGCCTTCTCCTTCGTTTTCGAATGAACCAGTGAATTTACATAGAAAGGGGAGATGTGCATATTGTCCCCGAATGAGCCCGAAAAGACGAAAGTATATGAAGGGGTGCTCCACCGGCTGAAGGAATTCATAGAGGAAGAAGATGTCCGTCCCGGAGACAAGCTCCCTTCCGAAAGAGAACTGAGTGATCAGCTTAGTGTCGGGCGTTCCTCGATCAGGGAGGCTCTGCGTGCGCTGGAGCTGCTCGGACTTATTGAAACGAAAAGAGGGGAAGGCACGTTTTTAAAGGAATACAAAGATTATCACATGATCAATCTGCTTTCGACCTTTATACTGAACAGAAACAGGACGCGGGAAGAGCTGCATATCGCCAAAAACATGGTAGAGAAAGAAATCATTTTTTTGTCGATAGGCAGACTGTCCGTACCGGAAATCGAACAACTCGAAGCACACCTCGTTCCATTCGACGGGGAAAGTCATAACGATTTATTCAAAAAACTGTTTGTGGTGCAGAATCAGGAACTGCTTCTTTCTATATGGCAGCTTCTCACTACGTATCTGGAATCGGTTGAGAATATCCATTATACGAAAGAGTGGCACGAGGAACTTTGCGATGCGCTGCGACGCGGAAACAAGGAAGATATTTTCGGATTATATGAAAACAGTATTTAAACCACCAATGCGAATACGAAAAGAAAAAGGAGGGTGCCGGAATGTTCCGAGATATGTTTGGAAAAAAGAAAAGATATGACTCCGTACCGAGTAAAAAAAGCCGGAAGAACGTACCGGAAGGTCTGATGCAGAAATGTCCGGGCTGTAAGAAGATTTTTTACAGGAAGGAACTGGACCGGAATTTATTTGTATGTCCTCACTGTGACTACCATGTAAATCTTACGGCGTACGAACGCATTGAACAGCTCTCGGACGCCGGGTCGTTCGAAGAGTGGGATGAAAACCTGGAAACCACAAATATTCTGGAATTTCCCGAATACGAAGAGAAGCTTGAAAAAGACAAGAACAAAACGGACCTTAAAGAGGCGATTGTGACCGGAAAACTGACGATCGGTGATGCCCCTGCAGCTGTAGCCGTGATGGATTCACGTTTCAGGATGGGAAGTATGGGGGCTGTCGTCGGGGAGAAAATCGCAAGAGCCGTGGAAAGAGCCCGCAAAGAATCTCTCCCGTTCATCATTTTCACTGCTTCCGGAGGAGCGAGAATGCAGGAGGGAGTCGTAAGTTTAATGCAGATGGGTAAAACGGCGATAGCTCTCGAACGCCACAGCCGGGCAGGCCTGCTGTTCATTTCGGTTATGACTCATCCTACTACCGGCGGAGTGACGGCAAGTTTCGCCTCTCTCGGAGACTACAACTTCGCAGAACCCCGCGCGCTGATCGGGTTTGCGGGAAGAAGAATCATTGAACAGACGATCAGGGAAAAGCTCCCCAAAGATTTTCAGACTTCCGAATTTTTACTCGAACATGGACAGCTGGATCGGATTATACATCGTCATGAATTAAACAGTATTCTTGGAAATGTACTGGATATGCACCGGACAGGAGGGGAATCCAATGAAACACGTGCTTGATTTTGAAAGACCGGTTATCGACCTTCGCGAAAAAATTTCAGAACTGAAAAAGCTGACGGAAGAGAAAGATATAGATCTGGCGGAGGAAATCAGTACTCTTGAAGAAAGACTTGAGAAACTGGAGCATGATGTTTATACCAATCTGAAGCCGTGGGACAGAGTTCAGATGGCCCGGCACCCGGAACGGCCGACGACTCTCGACTACGTCAATCATCTTTTTGACGGGTTTCTGGAAATGTACGGAGATCGTCATTTCGGTGATGACCCTGCCATCATCGGTGGAATAGCCAAATTCGAAGGTACACCGGTTACAGTGATCGGCCATCAGCGCGGGAAACATACGAAAGAGAACATATACAGAAATTTCGGCATGCCTCATCCGGAAGGTTACAGAAAAGCTTTGAGACTGATGAAGCAGGCCGAGAAATTCCGGCGTCCTGTAATAACGTTCATAGATACGAAGGGAGCCTATCCCGGGAAAGCAGCTGAGGAAAGAGGACAGAGTGAAGCGATAGCAAGGAATCTAATGGAGATGGCCGGGCTTGATGTCCCTGTCATATGCGTCGTTATCGGTGAAGGAGGAAGCGGGGGAGCGCTCGGTATCGGAATAGGGGACAGGATTCTGATGCTTGAGAACGCTACATATTCCGTTATATCACCGGAAGGAGCGGCTTCTATTCTATGGAAGGATGCTGCTTATGCCAAACAGGCGGCAGAATCAATGAAAATCACTTCGTATGATCTGGAACAGCTGCACATCATCGATGAACTGATACCGGAAATTATGGGAGGCGCTCATAAAGAAATCGAAAATCAGGCTGAAATTCTGAAACCATACCTCCGTTCTTCGCTTGAAGAATTGTCTGCTATGGATAATGAACAACGTCTGGAGAAAAGATATGAGAAGTACAAAAATATTGGCGCGTATGCAGCAATTGAGATATAATTAAGACAGTTGAATCAGGAGAGGGAAGCCCGTAGTCGCACTATTTTTGTGCGACTTTTCCCGTCTTTAGGGTGTGATAACGTTATCATTTCAAGTATCGGAGCTGTCCGATCACTTCCCCCGCATATTTAAGTTGTTTAGAACCTCCTGATGAAAGGGAAAAGAAAGAAAGAAAATTAAACGAGGTGAAAGGTTATGAAAAGAATAGGCGTCCTTACGAGCGGAGGAGATGCTCCGGGCATGAACGCTGCCATCCGATCGGTCGTACGGAAGGCGATTTATCATGGTATTGAAGTGTACGGAATCAACTACGGGTTCCAGGGACTGATAGATGGAGATATCCGGAAAATGGAGCTTGGTTCTGTCGGAGATATCATACAGCGCGGAGGGACGATGCTTTACTCTGCACGCTGTGAAGACTTCAAAACGGAAGAAGGTCAGCTTAAGGGTATCGAAACGCTTGAACATTATGGAATAGAAGGTCTTGTCGTCATCGGCGGGGACGGCTCTTTCAGAGGAGCCGAGAAATTGACCGAGAGGGGTTATCCCTGCATCGGGGTGCCGGGCACGATAGACAATGATATTCCGGGGACGGACTTTACCATCGGTTTTGATACGGCATTGAATACCATTTCGGAGGCTATCGATAAAATAAGGGATACGGCTACTTCCCATGAAAGAACATATATTATAGAAGTAATGGGCAGAGACGCCGGAGACCTTGCTTTATGGGCAGGCCTTGCCGATGGTGCCGAAAGTGTTCTGATTCCGGAAGCGGAAGACACTATTGAAGATGTAATCGATCGTCTGAAACGCGGGAATGAACGCGGGAAACGTCACAGCATCATCATTATAGCGGAAGGGTTCGGAAGCGGTGTCGATTTCGCCAGAGAAGTAGAGGAAAAAGCGAAACTGGAAACGAGGGTCACGGTACTTGGTCACACGCAGCGCGGAGGCTCTCCCTCAGCATCGGACCGCGTACTTGGAAGCCGTCTCGGAGCTGCAGCCGTCGATATCCTCAGAAAAGGCTCCGCAGGCAGAATGGTAGGTATTCAGAACAATGAAATTGTAGACCATGATATAGTCGAAGTCCTGAGTCAGAAGCACCACATCGATCTGGATATGTATCGATTGTCCAAAGAACTATCGATTTAACGTTACACGGTTTCATTAAGGGGAGGAATTAGCAATGCTCAGAAAAACTAAAATTGTAAGTACTATCGGACCTGCATCCGAAAAACCCGAAATTTTAAAAGAGCTTATTGATGCGGGGATGGATGTGGCCCGGCTCAACTTTTCGCATGGAGACTTTGAAGAACATGGAAGCCGGATTGAGAATATAAGAAAAGCCTCAAAGGAAGCTGGAAAAACGGTAGCTATCCTTCTTGATACAAAGGGCCCGGAAATCCGCACGGGTGATATGGCGGAGAAAGAGGTTTATCTGAAAAGAGACTCTACCCTTTACGTTTCCATGACTCCGGTTGCAGGAAATGAAGAGAGGATTTCCGTGACGTATCCCGGACTCATAGACGACGTTCACAAGGGTTCCAAAATCCTTCTGGATGACGGCCTTATCGAACTGCTCGTCGAGGAAATTGATAAAGAGAACAATGAAATTAAAACGACGGTCCTGAACAACGGTCCTATCAAAAGTAAAAAAGGGGTCAACGTTCCGAACGTAAGTGTCAATCTTCCCGGCATGACCGATAAAGATGCGAAAGATATTGAGTTCGGCGTGGAGCAGGGAGTCGATTTTATAGCTGCGTCTTTCGTGCGCCGGGCTTCGGACGTACTGGAAATCAAGGAGCTTCTGGAAAGAAAGAACGCAAGTGATGTACAGATCATTCCTAAGATCGAAAACCAGGAAGGCGTGGACAACATAGAGGCCATCCTTAAAGTGAGTGATGGTCTGATGGTAGCGCGTGGAGATCTCGGGGTGGAAATACCTGCAGAAGATGTGCCGCTTGTCCAGAAACAACTTATCCGAAAATGTAACCAGGCCGGAAAACCTGTAATTACTGCTACTCAGATGCTCGATTCCATGCAGCACAACCCACGCCCGACGCGTGCGGAAGCATCAGACGTGGCGAATGCGATATTCGATGGCACCGATGCCATTATGCTTTCCGGAGAGACGGCTGCGGGAGATTACCCTGTAGCTTCTGTTCAGACGATGGCCAATATAGCCAAAAAGACGGAGACCGGACTTGATTACGCTTCTATCCTGAGTGAGCGTTCAAAACACACGACGATGACGATAACGGATGCAATCAGTCAATCTGTCACTCACACGGCTATCAATCTGGACGTAAATGCTATCATCACCCCGACCGAAAGCGGCCATACTGCTCGCATGGTATCCAAATACCGCTCCCAGTCGCCGATTCTTGCGGTAACTTCAAATGAAAAAGTGAACCGCAAACTTTCTCTTGTCTGGGGAGTTCACGCGCTTATGGGAGAAAGAGCTGCTTCGACGGACGAAATGCTTGAAACGGCAATTGAAAAAGGAATTGATTCAGGTCTCGTAGAGCACGGAGACAGAGTCATCATTACAGCCGGAGTACCGGTAGGTGAAAGTGGTACGACCAATCTGATGAAAGTGCACGTAATCGGTAATGTACTCACGAACGGACAGGGCATCGGTCAGGTAAGTGCCTCGGGCCGGGCAGTGGTAGCTGAAAACGCAGAGGATGCCAATGCCCGTGTTGAAGAGGGGGATATCCTCGTCACGTTCGGTACGGACAAAGAGATGATGCCGGCTATCGAGAAAGCCAAAGGTCTCGTAACAGTCGAAGGGGGACTTACATCTCACGCGGCTGTAGTAGGTTTGAGTCTCGGTATCCCGGTTATCGTCGGTACCGATGAAGCGCTCGAGAAAATTGAAGATTATACAGACATCACTATTGACGGAGCTCAGGGAAAAATCTATAAGGGGCATACCGGAATACTTTAACAAAGACGGGGGAAACCCCGTCTTTTTATTAGGTCAGCGTAAGAGACACGTGATAAACTGAAGTCACAGAAAGACTTTATCTGCACTTCGGTACGGAAAGGAGTGATGACATGTTTAAGTGGCTGTTTTTAATCATCCTCATTATACCGGCCCTGGAGATCGGTATTTTGATATGGAGTGGAAACATCATAGGACCTCTCTGGGTAATACTTCTTATAATTACCACCGGTGCAATCGGTGCCTGGCTGGCAAAAAAGGAAGGGCTGGAAACGATCAGGGATTTCCAGGACTCCTTACGGAGGGGCAACCCGCCGAGGCATACTCTGCTTGACGGTGCCTGTATTCTCGTCGGTGGAGCTGTTTTGCTGACGCCCGGATTCATTACGGATGCAATAGGTTTTCTGCTTCTTTTCCCTGTGACGAGACGTCCGATCAAAAAAGTGGTTATGAAAGCCATTGAGAAGGGTATGAGTAATGGAACGATCACTATTCACAGAAGATGAGCCGCGTCTCTTTTTCAGTGAATTAATGATGTTTTAAAAGAAATCAAACGGTTTCAATTCACATTCTTTTCGAAATAATTTATAATTGTGGTTGGGGAATTTCCCGATAAGTTATAATAAGTAATTTGAAACACGTTTTTTAGAAACGGAAAGTGATTTTTAATTTTTAAAAGGGGGAAAGTTCTATGGCATCTACTAAAGGATTGGAAGGAATTACAGCTACGGAGTCATCAATCAGTTCAATCATTGATGATAAACTGACATATGCAGGTTACGATATTGATGATCTTGCTACAAACTCAAGTTTCGAAGAGGTAATTTATCTGCTTTGGAACCAGAAGCTTCCGAACAAAGCACAGCTGGATGAACTGAAAAGTGCGCTTGCCAATGAAATGGAAGTGCCTGAGGGTATCATCGATCATCTTAAATCCTATGATTTGAAAACGGTTAATCCTATGGCTGCTCTCAGAACTTCCATCTCCATGCTCGGTGTTCTGGACAGTGAAGCCGAAGAAATGGATGAAGAAATGAACAAGCGTAAAGCAGTTCGTATCCAGGCTAAAATACCGACGATAGTTACTGCTTTTGGTCGCATCCGTAAGGGTGAAGAACCGGTGAAACCGAAAAAGGGTCTCAGTTTTGCGGCTAACTTCCTTTATATGCTGAACGGCAAAGAGCCTGAGAATCTGGAAGTGGAAGCGTTCAATAAAGCGCTTGTGCTGCACGCTGATCATGAACTGAATGCCTCTACGTTCACTGCACGTGTATGTGTAGCCACCATGAGTGACATTTACTCCGGTATTACAGCGGCCATCAGTGCTTTGAAAGGACCGCTTCACGGTGGAGCGAACGAACGTGTTATGGCTATGCTCACTGAAATAGGTGAAGTGGATAATGCCATTCCACACATTGAGAAGAAGCTTGAAAACAAAGAGAAAATTATGGGGATGGGTCACCGCGTTTATAAAAACGGAGATCCGCGTGCGAAGCATCTGAAAGAAATGTCCCGCGAACTGACAGGACTGACAGGACATTCGAAATTCTATGATATGTCCGAAAAAATCGAAGAATATATCAAAGAAAATAAAGGACTGCCGGCAAACGTGGATTTCTATTCCGCATCCGTCTATCACAGTCTTGGTATCGACCATGACCTGTTCACGCCTATTTTTGCCGTAAGTCGTACGTCCGGCTGGCTTGCCCATATTCTTGAACAGTACAACGACAACCGTCTGATCCGTCCTCGTGCCGAGTATGTGGGACCGAAAAACCAGACGTATAAGCCGGTGGAGGAGCGTTCCTGACCATCAGGCTTTTCCTTTTACTAAACATCACGTATGATAGGTAATGAATCATTTAACAGGAGGGAACATCATGTCAGAAGCAAAGAAAATCACTGTAGAAGAAAATGGAGAATTAAACGTACCTAACTACGCAGTTATTCCTTATATCGAAGGCGACGGAACCGGACCCGATATCTGGGCAGCCGCGAGCCGTGTCATAGAAGCAGCTGTAGATAAAGCATATAACGGCGAGAAAGCGATAGAATGGAAAGAAGTGTATGCCGGTCAGAAATCATACGACAAAACCGAAGAATGGTTGCCGGAGGAAACTCTAAACACGATCCGTGATTACAAAATCGCTATTAAAGGTCCGTTGACGACTCCTATCGGTGGAGGCATCCGTTCTCTTAACGTGGCTCTGCGTCAGGAACTCGATCTGTTCACCTGCCTTCGTCCGGTCCGTTATGTTGAAGGTGTACCGTCCCCGGTGAAACGTCCGGAAGATACGGATATGGTCATTTTCCGCGAGAACACTGAAGATATTTATGCCGGAATCGAATGGCAGAAAGGTTCTGATGAAGTCAAGAAAGTCATCGACTTCTTCCAGAACGAAATGGGTGTACATAACATCCGCTTCCCGGAAACTTCCGGAATCGGTGTGAAACCTGTCTCCGAAGAAGGAACGAAACGTCTTGTACGTGCGGCTATCGACTACGCATTCAATGAAGGCCGTCGTAACGTGACGCTCGTACACAAAGGAAACATTATGAAGTTCACCGAAGGTTCCTTCAAAGCATGGGGATACGAAGTAGCGGAAGAAGAATACGGTGATAAAGTGTTCACATGGGCTGAATACGACCGTATCGTTGAAAAAGAAGGAAAAGAAGCGGCGAACAAAGCACAGGATGAAGCAGAAAAAGCAGGTAAGATGATTGTGAAAGATGCAATTGCAGACATCTTCCTTCAGCAGATTCTGACTCGTCCGAGTGAATTCGACGTCGTCGCAACTATGAACCTGAACGGCGACTATATCTCTGACGCACTTGCAGCTCAGGTAGGCGGTATCGGTATTGCACCGGGTGCGAACATCAACTACAACACCGGACACGCTATTTTCGAAGCTACTCATGGTACTGCTCCGAAGTATGCCGGTATGGACAAAGTCAACCCGTCCTCCCTTATCCTCTCCGGTGTACTTATGCTTGAACACCTTGGATGGAGAGAAGCTGCAGAGCTCATTTCCAAATCGATGGATAAAACGATCGGAAGTAAAGTAGTGACGTATGATTTTGCCCGTATGATGGAAGGTGCGACAGAAGTTAAAACATCCCAGTTCGGTGATGAACTGATCAAGAACATGGACTGATTGAAGGAGGCGCAAAGGATGGGAATGAAGCGACCGAAAGTCTCGGTGATCGGTGCCGGTTTCACCGGTGCCACCACCGCTCTGATGACAGCCCAGAAAGAACTGGCTGACGTTGTGCTTGTGGATGTTCCTGATCAGGAGGACCCTGCGAAAGGGAAAGCTCTTGATATGTTTGAAGCAAGTCCTGTACAGGGATTTGATGCAAAAATCAAAGGCACTTCTGATTATGCAGACACGAAGGGTTCGGATGTAGTCGTCATTACGGCCGGTATAGCCCGAAAACCGGGAATGAGCCGTGATGATCTCGTTAATACGAACGCCGGTATTATGCAAAAAGTCACGAAAGAGGTCGTGAAGTATTCACCTGAGTGCTATATTATTGTATTGACGAACCCTGTTGATGCAATGACTTACAGCGTTTTCCGGGAGTCCGGATTTCCGAAACACCGGATACTCGGACAGTCGGGTGTCCTTGATACTGCCAGGTTCCGGAGCTTCATCGCCGAGGAATTGAACGTCTCCGTCAAGGACGTAACGGGATTCGTTCTCGGCGGTCACGGAGACGACATGGTTCCGATGATCCGCTATTCCAGTGTCGGTGGTGTCCCGCTTCATAAACTGATTTCTTCCGAAAGAATCGAAGAAATAATTGAACGGACCCGGAAAGGCGGAGGAGAAATCGTCGGTCTGCTGGGGAACGGAAGTGCTTATTATGCCCCTGCCGCTTCCATTGTACAGATGGTGGAAGCGATTATTAAAGATCAGCGGCGTCTCTTGCCTGCAATTGCCTACCTGGAAGGGGAATACGGCTATGATGGCATTTATCTCGGCGTCCCTGTCATTTTAGGGGGCGACGGTGTAGAAGAGATTATTGAGCTTGATCTGACCGGTGAAGAAAAAGAACAGCTGGATAAATCGGCTGACTCCGTCAGAAAAGTACTTGATATACTGAAATAGTTAAGAGAAGGCTCGAGGAATTTCCTCGGGTCTTTTTTTAAAAAGGAGGAAAACAATGCTTGATAAAAAACGTAAACTTGGTAAAAAGATCGATGAATTAACAGTTGGCGAGATGTATGAAACGGTCTGTGAAGTGAATGATAAAGACCTGCTGATTTACATGGGCTTGACCGACGACGCCAATCCCCTTTACCTTCAACATGATTACGCCTCACAGACTCCTTTTCAACGCCCTGTCGTGCCGCCTGTTATGCTCCAGGGAATGATTACCCAGGCCGTATCCATGCACCTGCCCGGCCCCGGCAGTCACCTTACGTATCAGGAAATCACCTACCCTAAACATGTCCATCATTATGAGACAATCACCTTCATCTACAAAATCGAAAAAATATTAGACGAAGAGCACTTGATCTATATAAGTGTACAGGGTGAGGACAGTTCGGGTGACGTGGTAGTTCATGGAATGCTCCACGTGGTACCGCCCTATGAGCCTGATTCTTTGAATTCTATATCCCTTGAGAACTTTTATTAATCTTTTGTAAAATTTGTTCATGAATAAAGAAATGTGCAGGGGATACAAGGTATGATAGAGAAAAGTCAGAAATAGGGGGCAGGGGGAATGAAGAAAAAGATTTTGATAGTGGACGATGAAGAATCGATCGTCACCCTTCTCAAATACAACATAGAACAGGCCGGATATGAAACGGAAGTGGCGTACAACGGAGCTGAAGCGCTTGAAAAAGCTGCAGCCCAGACGTTCGATCTTATTGTACTTGATCTGATGTTACCCGAAGTGGAAGGGGTTGAAGTATGCAAGCGATTGAGGCAGCGACGTATCGAAACGCCGATTCTGATGCTGACGGCAAAAGATGAAGAGTTCGATAAAGTGTTTGGTCTGGAAATCGGAGCAGACGATTATATGACGAAACCTTTCAGCCCGAGAGAAGTGACAGCAAGAATCAAAGCCATTTTAAGACGTGTCGATAAAAAAGAGAGCAGTGGAAAAGAGGAGCTGCTTACAGTCAAAGATCTTGAAATTTATCCTGCTCAGTACGAGGCTGCTATCAAAGGGGAATGGCTGACCCTCACTCCGAAAGAGTTCGAACTGCTGTTGTATCTGGCCAGGAATCTCGGCCGGGTCCTGTCAAGAAATCAGTTGCTTCAGTACGTGTGGAATTATGACTTTGCCGGAGATACGAGAATCGTCGATGTACATGTAAGTCACTTGCGCGAAAAGATCGAACCGGTAACAAAAAAGCCCGCCTACATCAAAACGGTGCGCGGACTGGGATACAAAATGGAGGATCCTTCCAAATATGAATAATAATGGACGAATATTACTTGTTTATGCTCTTATCATTCTAATACTTATGCTTTCTTTCGGACTCGTCCTTGCCCAATACGCTCAGCAGTCTATCATAGAGGTAGTCGGCGAGAACGGAATGGAACGAGCGGAGGAAGCGTCCAGAAATATATGGTTTATGACGTTCATAATGATTTCCGTGATTGCTATGGCACTGATAACTATGTGTTATCAGATATTCATCAAATACGTCGATCCTATGCGTAAAGCCACAGACACTGCCGAAGAGCTCTCCCGTGGGAACTACAGGGCCCGGGCGGCATCGGGGGTGTTCGGAGACGCCGGAAGACTCGGATCGGTCATTAACGAGCTGGGCAAACATCTGAAAGAACTGACAAGCGTTCAGGGAATGCAGGAGACGCGCTTAAGGGCTGTCATTAATCATATGAGCAGCGGACTCGTTCTTATCGATGAAAAAGGTTATATTCAGCTGGTCAATGAATCTTTCATCCGTACTTTCAAAGAAGACAAAGCTTATTATCTTGATCACCTCTATCATGAAGTGGTTCCCCACGAGGAAGTTCAGAGTGTAGTGGAAAACGTTTATATGTTCGAAGGTCCGGACAGTCAGATGCTAACGATGCAGCGGGGACTCGAGAGAAAATTTATACAGGTGAATGGTGCGCCTATTTTCAAAGAGAATAAACGGTGGCAGGGGGTCGTACTCGTATTTCATGACATTACGGAACTGAAGAGGCTCGAGCAGATGCGAAAAGATTTCGTTGCGAATGTCTCCCATGAACTCAAAACTCCGATAACATCGATAAAAGGCTTTGCGGAGACCCTTCTGGAAGGAGCTGCGGAAGATAAAGAAAAGAATGAACAGTTTTTGGGAATTATGCTGAAAGAAAGCACGAGACTGGAAACGCTCATTCACGATCTGCTCGAATTAACGAAAATAGAACGCGAAGATTTTCAACTGACCCTTCAGCAGGTGAACATAACCGACTTGGTGACGGAGACGAAGAAACTCGTACAGACTCAGGCAGACAGGAAGGGTATTCGTATTTCGGAACATCTTGATACAGATGCTGTCTGTGAAGGGGACTCTACCAGGATAAGGCAGGTACTGATCAATGTATTATCGAATGCGATTACTTACACGCCGGACCGGGGCGAAATTAACGTGAGGCTGCACAATGAAAAAGACCGTGTCACTGTTTCCGTTTCCGACTCGGGGATAGGGATTCCTCCGGAAGAAATCCCGCGACTGTTCGAACGTTTTTACCGGGTGGACCGGGCCAGGAGCAGGAACTCGGGCGGAACCGGTCTTGGCCTTGCCATCGTTAAGCACATTATGGAGGCGCACCGGGGAGAAGTTTACGTACAAAGCGTGCCGGGAGAAGGCTCCGAGTTTACCCTCGTTTTTCACAAAGGCACTGGAGAAGAAATCCTTCCGGCCGAAGAGTAGTCCTTAAAAAAATAATACTGTGGACAGAAGCGGGTTGCTTCTGTCTTTTTTATCTTGAAGTCGGGACGTGGTAAAATGAATGTAGAAAAAAAGGTAGGAGTGACGTTATGGGAAATAAACTGGTTCTGATCGATGGTAACAGTATCGCTTATCGGGCGTTTTTCGCTTTACCCCTGTTAAATAATGACAAAGGCGTGTACACGAATGCGGTTTACGGTTTTACGACTATGCTGCTCAAAATTCTTGAGGAGGAGTCCCCCGATCACATGTTGGTAGCATTTGACGCCGGGAAAACGACGTTTCGGCATAAAACTTACGAAGAATACAAAGGGGGCAGACAGAAGACGCCTCCTGAGCTTTCGGAACAGTTCCCTGTACTGCAGGAGCTTCTTGATTCTTTCGGTATAAGACATTACCAGCTTCCCCAGTACGAAGCGGATGACATTATCGGTACGCTTGCAAGAGAAGCGGAGAACCGCGGGGACGAAGTGACAGTCATCTCGGGAGATAAAGATCTGCTGCAGCTCGTGTCCGGAAATGTAACTGTCCGTCTTACGAAAAAAGGGATCACAAATGTAGAGACATATACACCCGGATTCCTTAAAGAGAAAATGGAGATAGATCCCGAGCAGGTCATTCATCTGAAAGCTCTGATGGGAGACAGCTCCGACAATATTCCGGGCGTCCCGGGCGTCGGCGAAAAGACAGCCGTGAAGCTGCTGAAACAATTCGGTACTCTTGAGAATCTGTATGATAATCTCGGGGAAGTAAGCGGAAAGAAACTGAAAGAAAAACTTGAGACGAACGAAAATGAAGCTTATATGAGTAAAAAGCTTGTAACTATCGAACTGGAAGCTCCGTTGGAGATAGCCCTGACGGATACGGCTTACGCGGGCTATGAACCATCTGCTGTCCGGAAGCAGTTCCAGGATCTCGGATTTGAATCCCTCATTAATCGTATCGGAAGTGATGAGGAAGAAAGCAAAGCGGAGATGATTTCCGTAGAGGTAGAAAAAGAAAGACCGCTGACTGAAGATATTCTTCTGGATGAAACAGCGCTTATTGTCGAAATTCTTGAAGATAATTACCATACTTCACCTGTGGAAGCGATCGTCCTTTCCAATGAGAAGGGTGTCTTCGCTTTTTCACCGGAACAGCTCATGGAGTCTGACACATTCAAATCGTGGGCCGCCGACAGTTCCAGGCATAAATGGGTATTTGACGCCAAACGTACGCTGGTTGCTTTTAAACGCTACGGTATTCCGGTAGAAGGCATTACGTTCGATGTATTGCTGGCCTCCTACCTTGTGAACCCTGCCGTAAACAACCATGATATACCAGCCATCAGTCATCGCCTCGGAGAAACAGGCATCCCGACGGACGAGGAGGTGTACGGCAAAGGGGCTAAGCGTAAAAGGCCGGAGGATGATGTGCTTTATGAACACGCCGGTCGTAAGGCTCTCATGTTGTACCGGTTGAAGTCCAACCTGGAAGAGCAGCTTAAACAGAATAAGCAGGAAGAACTGTTCCACAATTTAGAAATGCCTCTGGCTTTGATACTTGGGGAAATGGAATACACAGGGGTGCGCGTCGATGTGGACCGGTTGAAAGAAATGGGAGATGAGCTTGAAAGAAGACTGGAAGAGATCAAAAAAAGGATTTATGAACATGCCGGAGAGGAGTTCAATATCAACTCTCCTAAACAGCTCGGCCCTGTTCTTTTCGAGAAATTAGGATTGCCACCGCTCAAGAAAACGAAAACGGGGTATTCGACGGCTGCAGATGTACTGGAGCAATTATCTTCCCAGCACGAAATCATCGATGAGATTCTTCTGTACCGGCAGCTGGGCAAACTTCAATCCACTTACATCGAAGGTTTGTTGAAGGTGGTGCACAAGGAGACCGGCAAAGTTCATACAAGGTTCAACCAGGCACTTACCCAGACAGGGAGATTGAGTTCCGCGGATCCGAACCTGCAGAATATCCCTATCCGGCTCGAAGAAGGAAGAAAAATCCGGCAGGCGTTCATTCCTTCCAGACAGGGGTGGGTCATGTTTGCCAGTGATTATTCACAAATCGAGCTGCGTGTTCTGGCACACATGTCCGGAGACGAAAAACTGATTCAATCGTTTAAAGAGGGAGAAGACGTACACACCAAAACGGCGAGTGAAGTGTTCGGCGTAGCACCGGAAGAAGTTGATTCGGATATGCGGAGAAAAGCGAAAGCCGTAAACTTCGGTATCGTTTACGGGATTAGTGACTACGGCCTTTCCCAGAGTCTCGGAGTAAGCCGGAAAGACGCTCAGATTTATATCGATGCATATTTCAAAAGTTACCCGAAAGTAAAAGAGTATATGGAGGATACGGTCCGGCAGGCCAGGGAAGAAGGGTACGTGGAGACCCTCATGAACAGACGCAGATACCTTCCCGACATGAACAGTCGTAACTTCAACCGCAGGAATGCCGCTGAAAGAACGGCTATGAATACGCCGATCCAGGGGACCGCTGCCGATATAATCAAAAAAGCGATGATCGATATGGCAGCCCGTCTTAAGGAAGAGAAACTTGAAGCTACTATGCTTATGCAGGTGCATGACGAACTGATTCTTGAGGTGCCTGAGCAGGAAGTGGAGAAGGTTACGGAAGCAGTCAGAGAAGTGATGGAAGGAACGGTGGAACTTACGGTTCCTCTCGAAGTGGACCATTCATACGGCAAGACCTGGTTCGACGCAAAATAGAAAGTGATGAAGGAGGGGGAAAAATGCCGGAACTGCCTGAAGTTGATGCAGTGAAACAGTCTTTGCTGAAACAGATTACGGGGAAACGGATCAGTCGGGTGGAAGTTTTCTGGCCCTCTATAGTAAAAGTACCTGAAGACAGAAAACAATTTGAAGAAATGCTCCAGGGACAGGAACTGCAAAGTGTGGACAGAAAGGGGAAATTTCTAATTCTTCATCTCGACGACTATTCGCTTGTTTCTCACTTGCGAATGGAGGGCAAGTATTTCATAAGAAACGGGGAAGAACCGAAAGACAAGCATACTCACATCATTTTCACATTCGAGGACGGATCGAGTCTTCACTATAATGATGTAAGGAAATTTGGAACGATGCATCTGTTTGATAAAGGGGAAGAATATAATAACAAACCTCTTAATACGCTGGGGCCGGACCCAATCGAGGGACGGTTCACTACGGAGTATATGTATGAACAGCTTCAAAGAACGACCAGAAGAATCAAAACAATACTACTTGATCAGAGTGTAGTGGCGGGATTCGGGAACATCTATGTGGACGAAACACTTTTCAGAGCAGGTGTCCATCCGGAGCGGCTTGGAAGTTCTCTTGACAGGGAAACAGTGAAAAGAATCGTGGAGGAAGGAGAAAAAGTTATCCGGGAAGCGATGGAAGCCGGCGGCTCCACTATCCGCTCCTACAGCAGAAGTGACGGGAGCCGGGGAGAGTATCAGACCAAGTTGTTCGTGTACGGAAAAGAAGGAGAACCCTGTCCCGCCTGCCGGAGACCGATTACGAAAACAAAGGTAGGCGGACGCGGAACACACGTATGCTATTATTGTCAGGAATGAAAAATTATGAGTATGTCATGAAACAGCTGAAGAATAAAAGAAGACCTGTTTCCCGGTCCGGCGCTCCCCGGGCCGGAAACCGGTACGCAGGAGGATCTTAAATGACTGTTGTGATAGGACTTACAGGAAGTATCGCCACCGGAAAAAGCACGGTTTCGCGTATGTTTGCAGAGTGGGATATACCTGTGATTGATGCGGACAAGCTTTCCAGGGAAGTGGTGGAACCAGGCGAAGCGGCTTATGAAAAAATTGTTGACTTTTTTGGTGATGAAGTATTGTTACATACTGGTGAAATAGACAGACCGGCTCTTGGGAAGATTATTTTCGGTGATGAAGAAAAGAGAAAGCGGCTGAATGCTATTGTACATCCCGAAGTGCGCAAAAGAATGATAGAAAAAAGGGAGTATTACAAGGAACGAGGGGAAAACGCGGTTGTACTGGACATACCTCTTCTGTATGAAAGCGGATTGACGGACTACGTCAACAGAACGATGGTGGTGTTCGTCGATGAGGAGATACAGCTGCAGAGACTTATGGACAGGGATGGTTCTGCAAGGGAAGACGCGAATGAAAGGATAGCTTCACAAATAAGTATTAAAGAAAAAGCGCGTATGGCAGATGCAGTGATTGATAACAATGGGAGTGTGGAAGAAACGAAGATCCAGGTAAGAAAACAGCTGGAAGAATGGGGGGTCCTGAAAAATCCTGAAAAATAACAGGATTTTTAATTATCCACTAACAAAAACGATTACAATATGATATACTATTTTTAAATTATGATGACACAATGGAGGGGTACTTATGGGTAAAGCAAAAGTAGCAATCAACGGTCTTGGAAGAATCGGGCGGATGGTCCTCAGACAGTTGATTGACGATGATACAGTGGAATTGGCAGCTGTAAATGCCAGCTATCCACCGGAAACGCTGGCTCATATGATTAAATATGACAGCGTACACGGGAAACTGAATGCTGACATCGATCACACGGAAGAGGCACTGTACATCAACAATCATAAGATAGCTCTTTGCCAGGAACGGGACCCTGCTCAGTTACCGTGGGGACAAATGGGCATTGATGTAGTTATAGAAGCCACCGGTAAGTTCAGAGAAAGAGATGCTGCTGCGAAACATTTAAGTGCCGGTGCTGAAAAAGTCATTATTACAGCTCCCGGGAAACAGGCTGACGCTACGATTGTAATGGGTGTCAACAATGAAGCGTACGACCATCACAATCATCACGTAATTTCCAATGCTTCCTGCACGACAAACTGCCTTGCTCCGGTAGTGAAAATTCTCGAAGATGAGTTCGGCATCGTTGACGGTCTTATGACTACCGTGCACTCGTTCACCAACGACCAGCAGAATCTGGACAATCCGCATAAAGATTTACGGCGTGCCCGGGGGTGCACCCAGTCGATCATCCCTACTTCCACCGGGGCAGCCAGAGCTATCTCGGAAGTTGTGCCCGAACTTGAAGGGAAACTTAACGGTATGGCTTTACGCGTGCCGACGCCTAACGTTTCTCTTATCGATCTCGTGGTCGATCTGAAAGAAGATGTCACTAAGGAAGATGTAAATGAAACATTCAAAAGAGCGAGTGAAGACGGAATGAAAAATATTCTGTCCTATTCCGATGAGCCCCTCGTTTCGATCGACTATACCTCTTCACCTTACTCTTCCATCATCGATGGTCTGACTACACAGGTGGTAGGGGACAGAAAAGTGAAGGTGCTTGCCTGGTACGACAACGAGTGGGGGTACTCCGCACGCACTGTCGATTTGACGAAAATGGTAGCAGAACAACTGATGAGCGAAAAAAAACAAAAAGTGTCGTGACCTCAAAGCTAATGCTTTGAGGTTTCCTTTTTTTACGGGGGGATGTTACGATTTCAAAAAGGCAGTGGACCTGCTGAGTTCACTCAGCCGGGGAGGCTGTAACGGGAATGTTCAGTTCGACCTGGACATGGTTACGTATGAAAGGGAGAAGAGGTCTGTCATGAATACATTGGGAAGACACATACTTGGGGACTTATGGAACTGTGATGTTTCCTGTCTCGAAGATATCGATTACGTTGAGAAATTGTTTGTAAGGGCAGCTTTGAAAGCCGGTGCTGAAGTAAGGGAAGTTGCGTTTCATAAATTTGCTCCACAGGGAGTGAGCGGAGTCGTGCTGATTTCTGAGTCGCATCTGACTATTCACAGTTTCCCGGAACACGGGTATGCAAGTATAGATATTTATACGTGTGGGGACCACCTGCAGCCGGAGGAAGCTTTCCATACTATCGTCGAAGGACTGAAGTGCCGTAAGTATGACATAAATGAAATTCGTCGGGGGGCCGTTTTTAATACCTGAGCGTATAGTCAGTTTCCGTACGGAAGGAATCATGTTAAAATGAGATATGTATAAAAACCCAGTGATGAGGAGAAGACTCAGTGAAAAATTTTATGTCAAAATATTTTTCCGATCACGCCGAGACGAGAGATCATCATCCGGATTCATCGTTACAGACGAAATACTATAAAGCGAATAAAGATGAAATTTTCAGTATTGTTGAAGAGATGTTCCAGCCGCCATCAATAATAAAAGGTTCTTCCAGAGAACGCGGCGAACTTACGGTGGAATACAGGGATGGAAGGAAAGCTTTTGTGGTTGTAACGATTATCATGGTCCGCCCATACAGGAGCGCAGTCGATTTTTCGGTGACTACAGAATCAGCTCTTCCTTTTGATTTCGGATACAGTCATAACCTGGTGAGTCGGTTTTATGAAAAACTGGAAGATAAATTACCAGTGGTGGAAAAAACCTAGATACATATACTTCTGAATAGTGGAGATGATGAATGGTGATATGCCCGAACTGTGGTGACAAAAATACGAGAGTACTGGATTCCCGTCCCATAGAAGATGGGCATGCGATCAGAAGGCGCCGGGAATGTGATAATTGCGATTTTCGCTTTACTACGTTTGAACGTGTGGAAGAAGTGCCGCTGATCGTAGTCAAGAAAGAGGGGACACGAGAGGAATTCAGCCGTGAGAAACTGATGAGAGGGTTGATACGGGCTTGCGAGAAGCGCCCGGTAGCTGTTGAAGACCTGGAAGCAGTGACTCATGATATCGAAAAGGAACTCCGTAATCGCGGAGTGTCCGAAGTGAACAGTAAAGAAATCGGAGAGATGGTTATGAAGAACCTTTCCGAAATCGATGAAGTAGCATATGTCCGCTTTGCCTCTGTTTATCGTCAGTTCAAGGATATCAACGTTTTCATTGATGAATTGAAAGACCTGATTAAACATGAAGAGAAAGAATGAGCCGCATCAGGCTCATTCTTTTTCAGCAGGGGCAGCTTCACATGTGTAACTTCCGGAATATCAGACCACAGGTGAAATTTCAGTTTCCTCAGGTAGAAAGAAGTGAGCTCAATGAATAAAGGAATCGGAAAACTGAACCCGAAAGATTGTTATATTTCCTTAAGTGCGCCTGGTCTTGAAGACAGAACGACGGTGCTGACTCATCTGTATCAGCCCGTTATAGGGCGGGAAGCTGTAACGTTGTTTCAATTTTTGGAAGGGGAAGCCAGGCTGTATGAAGGGGAAAGGACCCATCATGCGCTGATGACCTATACAGGGCTGACGCTCGACAGGATCTACGAAGCCAGAATTCAGCTTGAAGCGATCGGTCTTCTGAAATCGTTCAGGAAGGAAGAGGAAAATCGCATCAGTTATGCGTACCATCTCATCCCTCCTTTCTCCGCTTTCCAGTTTTTTAATGACCATATGCTCTCCCTCCTGCTTCTTCACAGAATAGGCGAGGAAAAATTCAATATGCTGAAGCAGGCTTTTTCGTTCTCTTCTGTGCAGCTGGACGAGTATACGGAAGTCACCGCTTCGTTCAGTGACGTTTTTTCTCCGGCAGCCACTCTTCCGGAGGGTATAGATACAGGGAAAGAGACCGTACAGCAGCAGGGAGTGGCTCTCCAGGAGAGTGCCGTAGACCTTGAGTGGATCGAGAAAGCCCTTCAGGAACGTATGCTTCCTGCCGGGAAAATTTTAGGAAAAGAAAACAGCCGGCTCGTACATCAGCTGGCGGTGCTCTATAATATAAGTACGACGGATATGGAAAAGGCGGTTCTGTGGTCGGTTACGGAGGAGAATGAGCTGGATACAGAAGAGTTGAAAGCTTCCTGTCATGATCTCGGCCAGCGTGACGTTCCATCAGGACCGGCTACTGAAAAGTCCGAAGAGAAAAAAGAAGAACAGGTGAAAGAGAAGACTGACCCTGTTTCAAAAAACGAGAAATTCGTCAGTATGCTTGAAAACATTACTCCAAAAGAACTGCTCGAGGACATGTCGAATGGCAACAAAGCAACGGACCAGGACGTGAAACTGATCAGGAACGTTATGACAGAACAGGGTCTTCCAAAAGGCGTAATGAACGTACTGATCCACTACGTACTGCTTAAGACGGATATGAAACTCTCAAAACCTTATCTCGAAAAAATCGCGAGTCATTGGGCACGAAAAAACGTGAAAACGGTAGAACAGGCTATGAATATGGCCAGAGCCGAACACAAAAAGTATCAGGAGTGGAGTAAAGACAAAGGGATGAAGAAAAAGCGCAGTTCCGAAGTTCTCCCTGCCTGGTACAAGCAGGAAAAACACAAGGAAGAGCCCCGTACGAGTCACGAGGATAAGGAAGAGCAGGGAGCTTCCGGCGAAGAAATCGCCCAGCGTATTCAACGCATCACCGAGAAACGGAAAGGCAGGTGAACCACGTGGAGCCGATTCAGGAATCTTTGAAGAAATGGATGCGAAATAACGAATCGTTCAAAAACCGCATGAATCAGGCAAGGCAGCAGGTGCTCGAAGCCCCTGAAGTCAAAAAACTGATTGAAGAAACAGAGGGGCTGACGAGAACGGTGGCTGAGAAGAATCTGATTAAACTTCACGAATATCAGAACCAGTCGCTGGCCTGTGAGAAGTGTCCTTCCCGCGCGGAGTGCATTAACATCTTGCCCGGCTACGTGCCCCGTGTGGAAGTTCACGGACAGGAAGTGAAAATCGCTTACGACAAATGCCCGAGACAGGTAAAAAAAGAAAGAGAAGAAAAACAGCGTTCCCTCGTCAAAAGTTTGTACATGCCTAAAGAACTGCATGAAGCGACGTTGGAAAAACTGGATTTCACCGGCAGCGAAGAGAGAAACGAAGCAGTAATGAAAACTGTAGCCTACGTGGACCAGCTCGGGGAAAAACTTCCACAAAAAGGACTGTATTTCCACGGACTGTTCGGTGTAGGAAAAACATACTTTCTCGGAGTTCTTGCGAATGAACTCAGTAACCACAACATCGAGACTATGGTGATTTACATGCCGGAATTCGTGAGGGAAATGAAAGCTTCGATTAAAGATGATTCTATTGCAAGTAAAGTGGATGCTTTCAAAAAAGTACCCGTTCTAATGCTGGATGATATCGGGGCGGAATCACAATCCGCCTGGTTCCGCGATGAAATACTCGGCTCTATTCTTCAGCACAGGATGATGGAAGGACTTCCCGTCTTCTTCACTTCCAATTACTCCCTTAAAGAACTGGAACAGGTAATGGGTCATACGAACAGAGGAGAAGTGGGTGCTTTGAAAGCGACGAGGATCATTGAAAGGATCCGTCAATTGAGCGACCCGGTGGAAGTGAGCGGTCCAAACCGGAGAAATCGGTAGGAAAGCTTGATTTAACCGTGGGAGAGGGCTATAATAACGACATAATGATAAATGAAAGCTTGGAAGAGGACATGATTGGTAAAGTACCTGTGGTTCAGAGAGAGAAGTCGCGGCTGGAAGCTTCTCCCGGAAGGATTATCAATTACCACCTCGGAGCTCCGGCTGTGAACTGTGAGTAGCGGTCGGCGTATATCTGCGTTAAGGATAATGAAGACGCCTCAATAAGGCGTGAATGATGGGTGGAACCGCGAGTCGATAACTCGCCCCTTTTGCGAAAGC
Organism: Salimicrobium humidisoli; assembly: GCF_002295105.1. Lineage (GTDB taxonomy): Bacteria > Bacillota > Bacilli > Bacillales > Halobacillaceae > Salimicrobium > Salimicrobium humidisoli. The sequence goes on from NZ_NSGH01000002.1 coordinate 48,198, forward strand.
AATTGTGGGCGGGTTATTTTATTTATGGGAAAATTATTATACAGAAGGAGTGGCAGTGATGGCAGAATCGATAAGTATCCAGTTTCCGGATGGCAACGAGAAAACTTTCGACCGGGGTGTAACAGGTGAGGAGATAGCTCACTCTATTTCTCCCGGATTGAAAAAACAGGCGCTTGCTGTAAAACTTGACGGCGAAATGTACGATTTGCGGCGCCCGATCGAAAAGGACGCCTCCATCGAAATCGTAACGTATAAAAATCCGGAGGGGGTGGAAGTATTAAGACACTCGACCGCCCACCTTATGGCTCAGGCAGTGAAGAGGGTGTTTGACGAGGATATTAATCTCGGGGTAGGTCCTGTGATCGAAGACGGTTTCTACTATGATATGGATCTGAATACATCCATCACTCCCGAGGATCTTCCGGTAATTGAAAAAGAAATGCAGAAAATCGTTGATGAGAATCTGGAAGTGAAGCGATTTGAACTCAGCCGGGAAGAAGCGATACAGAAGTATAAAGAACTTGGGGACGACCTTAAAGTAGAACTTATAGAAGATATTCCTGAAGGAGAGACGATCAGTTTCTATCAGCAGGGTGAGTTCGTCGATCTCTGTCGCGGTGTGCACGTTCCGCAGACAAGCAAAATTAAAATCTTTAAACTGCTCAACATCTCAGGTGCATACTGGCGGGGAGACAGTGATAATAAAATGCTTCAGCGTATTTACGGTACAGCTTTTGAGAAACAGGAGGAGCTTGACGAATATCTTCGTTTAAGAGAAGAGGCAAAAGAGAGGGACCACCGCAAACTAGGTAAGGAACTCGGCATTTTCACGGTCAGTCAGGAAGTCGGACAGGGGCTGCCACTCTGGCTTCCAAACGGCGCCACGATCCGCCGTACAATTGAGCGCTACATCGTGGACCTGGAGGAAAGACTGGGGTACAATCACGTTTATACTCCCGTTCTTGGAAGCGTGGATCTGTACAAAAAGAGTGGACACTGGGATCACTACAAAGAGGATATGTTCCCTACGATGGAGATGGACAATGAGGATCTCGTGCTGCGGCCGATGAACTGCCCGCATCATATGATGGTTTATAAAAATGAATACTACAGCTATCGTAACCTGCCTGTCCGTATCGCGGAACTGGGTACGATGCACCGGCACGAAATGTCCGGCGCCCTTGCAGGTCTGCAGCGCGTCCGTGCTATGACGCTTAATGACGCTCACATTTTCGCCCGCCCCGATCAGCTGAAAGAAGAATTTAAACGCGTCGTCAGACTTGTCAGCGAGGTATATCACGATTTCGGCCTGAACGACTATTATTTCCGTCTATCCTATCGTGATCCCGAGGACAAGGAAAAATACGTAGATAACGATGAGATGTGGAATAAATCCCAGGCTATGCTGAAGGAAACGATGGATGAAATGGAGCTTGATTACGTGGAAGCGGACGGGGAAGCAGCTTTTTACGGTCCGAAACTGGATGTTCAGGTGAAAACGGCTCTCGGAAAAGACGAGACGCTCTCCACGGTCCAGCTTGATTTCCACCTGCCGGAACGGTTCGATCTCACGTACGTCGGAGAAGATGGCAAAGACCACCGTCCTGTCGTTATCCACCGCGGTGTCGTCTCCACGATGGAGAGGTTCGTAGCTTTCCTCATCGAGGAATATAAGGGGGCGTTCCCGACGTGGCTCGCCCCTGAACAGGCGCGGATCATTCCGGTCTCTGCGGACGTCCATCTGGATTACGCCAAACAGCTCGAAGATCGTCTGCGCCAGTCAGGAATCCGGGTGAGCGTAGATGAACGTAACGAAAAAATCGGATATAAAATCCGTGAGGCCCAGACAGGAAAGATACCGTTCCAGCTCGTCGTAGGCGATAAAGAAATAGAAGCCGATGCTGTGAACGTACGCAGGTACGGAGAACAGAATTCGGAAACGAAAGAGGTATCCACTTTTATCGAAGAAGTGCGAAACGAAATAGACCAGAAATTATTGCGGAAATAATGAGAGGGAGGGGCAGGTATTCCTGCTCCTTCAAAATGAAATAAAGGTTTGACAAGGGAAGAACTCGGTGATAATATATATTAGGTAAATGAATGAACGGATCTGAGACAAGAAGAAGCACCCGCTTCTCACCTGATCGACGCTCAATGAGCAGTTGGCAGGTTCAATTTCCCTGCTTTTCAGTAGGGCTACGTGTGGGTGCAGTTATGTACCCGCACTTTTTTGTGTAATCAACAACTTGTCGATGACAGATCTTGTTATGATTTTCCGAATATAATTTGGAGGTGGCTAGATATTAGCAAAAACGATAAGACGTTAATTAATGAGAAGATTCGTGCCAAAGAAGTTCGTCTCATAGACGTAAATGGCGATCAGCTTGGTGTCAAATCTCGTAATGAAGCGTTGGACATTGCTGCGAATGCAGAACTCGATCTCGTTATGGTTGCACCTAACGCGAAACCACCGGTATGCCGGATCATGGATTACGGGAAATACCACTTTGAACAGCAGAAGAAAGAAAAAGAAGCCCGTAAGAAACAGACGACTATCAAACTGAAAGAAGTACGTCTGAGCCCGGGTATCGAAGAACACGATTTCAACACGAAATTACGTAACGCGCGTAAGTTCCTTTCCAAAGGGGACAAAGTGAAAGCTTCCATCCGTTTCCGCGGTCGTGCCATCACACACAAAGAGCTTGGTCAAAAAGTACTTGACCGTATGGCTGATGAGTGTAAAGATATAGCGCAGGTAGAAACGAAGCCGAAGATGGAAGGCAGAAATATGTTTATGATGCTTGCTCCACTTAACGAGAACAAGTAACCGACATCTAGTTAAAGGAGGAAATGGATATGCCAAAAATGAGAACTCATAAAGGCTCCCAGAAACGCTTTAAGAAAACAGGTAACGGGAAGGTTAAACGCTCCCACGCGTATACGAGCCACCTGTTTGCCAATAAGTCTCAAAAGCAGAAGCGTAAATTGCGCAAAGATGCACTCGTATCTAACGGAGACTATCGTCGTATCAAGAACATGCTTCCGAAAAAATAATTTAAGTATCACAATCAGGAGGGATTATTATGCCACGCGTTAAAGGTGGAACAGTGACACGTCAACGTCGTAAACGTGTCTTAAAGCTAGCTAAAGGTTATTATGGTTCGAAACACGCCCTATTTAAAACAGCAAAACAACAGGTAATGAAGTCAGGTCAGTATGCGTATCGTGACCGTCGTCAGCGTAAACGTGACTTCCGTAAACTGTGGATTGCACGTATCAACGCTGCAGCACGCATGAACGACATTTCTTACAGTCGTCTTATGCACGGTTTGAAACTCGCAGGAGTAGAAGTGAACCGTAAAATGCTTGCCGATCTTGCAGTTAACGATGAAGCAGCCTTCACTTCTCTTGTAGATCAGGCTAAAACAGCTCTTAAATAAACGCGTTTTGAACGTAAGAAGGCCATCTCCCTGGTTTGGGAGATGGCTTTCTGTTTAGATAGAGTTTTACAAGTGTTATTTCTTCAGAACGGGTGGACGGGTACGAAAAAAGATAAAGTAAGAGCATATTTTCCTGCAGGTTTTTCTATTGTTTTTCAAACGGCCGTTGCAACAATGTTTTCATCGGATATTTCCATTCGATGGAGGCGTGAGGATAACGGATCAGAATTTCTTTTTCCAGAAAATAAAGATCTTCCCGCTCCATCCCCGTCAGCCTGTCCGGTTCTTTTGCGGAAACTGTAATGGAAACCACTTCGAAAGACTCTTCCGTGGCCCCGACATATTTTTCACCTTCAAAGATAGCTCCTTTGTAAGTGATAAAGAAATTGCGTTTCGGGTTGTCTTCATTATCTTCGAAATAAAAACTGCGGTTTTCCACAGCCGTATTAAATTGCCGTTTCGGATCTTTGGCCAGCTGCACCATTGTATAGACGAGAAACAGAAGAGCAGCCAGTAAAAGTATTCTGAATAAAATGACCATCATAGTAATCGTCCCCTTGTAGGCTTATAGTAGAGATACGGGAGAACAGGAGCAGAAGTTTCAACTATTTTTAAAATGACAGCGATGATTTTCACCCGACGTAACGATAAGGAGGAGAAAAATGCACTGGGCAGAACTTTATGAATACCAGCGGCAGCTGGATAAGTACATCGAGCAGCATAAAAATGTAGAAAAAGAGTCGGTCGTCGATCATAAGACCCTGGCTTTTTACGTGGAGCTTGGGGAACTGGCAAACGAGACGAGATGTTTCAAATTCTGGAGTAATAAGCCTGAAAGCGATCATGAAACCATCAGGGAAGAATATGTGGATGGACTTCATTTTCTACTCTCTCTTGGGATAGAGTTGAACAGTTATGTCGAGTCGGCGGAAATTTCCGACGTCACCTCCCGGACAGAGGCCTTTCTAACGGTATACCAACGTTTGGGTGAATGGAAACGTGAAAAAACGAAGCAGACTTATCAAAATCTTTTTGATGCGTACGTGACTCTTGCCGCTGCGCTGAACATTTCGGAAGAAGATATGAAGCAGGCCTATCTCGAAAAGAATGATGAAAATTATGATCGTCAGGACCGGGGGTATTGAGTTATTTTTGTGATTTTTTCGACTTCGGTTTATAATGGACAGGGAGTAATTCAAAGGAGGTAATAGGATGGCGAAGAAAGACGAAACGCTTACGATGCTTAAAGATCTTACGGATGCAAGAGGAGTCCCGGGTAATGAGAGAGAAGCCCGCGACGTGATGGAGCAGTACATAAAGCCTTACGCGGACAGCGTATACACAGACAACCTCGGAAGTCTGATTGCCGAGAAACGCGGAGATAAGAAAGGCCCTAAAGTGATGGTGGCCGGTCACCTCGATGAAGTAGGGTTTATGGTAACACGTGTAGACGAGAACGGGTTCGTCTACTTCCAGACAGTAGGAGGCTGGTGGAGTCAGGTGATGCTGGCCCAACGCGTTACAATCATGACCGGAAAAGGCGATGTTACAGGTGTCATCGGTTCGAAACCCCCGCATATCCTTTCAGCAGAACAGCGTAAAAAACCTGTGGATATCAAAGATATGTTTATCGATATCGGTGCGGGCTCCAGGGAAGAAGCGGCTGAATTCGGAGTGAAACCTGGAGATTCCGTTGTCCCGTATTTTGAATTCACTCAGATGAACAACGAAAAAATGCTGCTTGCCAAAGCATGGGACAACCGGATCGGCTGTGCAATAGCCATCGAAGTATTGAAGCGCCTGAAAAAAGAAAAACACCCGAATATCGTTTACGGTGTAGGGACAGTCCAGGAAGAAGTAGGCTTGAGAGGGGCGAAGACAGCTGCCAATATGATCCAGCCTGACATTGCTTTCGGAGTGGACGTCGGCATCGCGGGTGATACTCCTGGCGTTACGGACAAAGACGCCCAGGCTTCAATGGGAGAAGGACCTCAAATCATCCTTTACGACGCTTCCATGATTTCGCACAAAGGACTGCGGGATTTTGTGACCGATACGGCAGATAAGAATAATATCCCTTATCAGTTCGATTCCATGGCTGCAGGCGGTACGGACTCAGGTTCCATTCATCTGAGTCATAATGGGGTACCGGCGCTCTCCATTACAGTACCGACCCGTTATATCCATTCCCATGCTGCAATGCTGCACCGGGATGATTTCGAAAACGCAGTAAGTATTATTGTAGAAGTGATCAAAAACCTTGATAATAAAACTGTCGAGAATATTACGTTCAACTGATCATGCTGAACAGGACCCGCTCCATTTCCAAGGGGCAGGTCCTGTTACTTTTGCGGTGAGGATTAAGATTATCGGCCGGTGAACGATGGCCGGTAAGAGTAAGGAAAGAGTGAGGAATAACCAATGATAACATCCGTCAAAAATCAAAAAGTGAAAGAGTGGAAGAAACTCCATAAGAAGAAATACAGAGACCGGTATGGACTTTTTCTCGTGGAAGGCTATCACCTTGTGGAAGAAGTAGTTAATAGTGACTGGGAAGTGAAGGAACTTATAGTTCAGGAAGAGTCCCGCGTGCCGTTTTCTTATGAAGGGAATAAGGAACTTGTAAGTGAAGCGGTAATGAAGGAGATTACGGAAACAGAGACACCGCAGGGGATTATGGCAGTCGTGTGTAAAAAAGAAGAGAAAGTGGAAACGGGATCTCGTTTTCTCCTCCTTGATACTATCCAGGACCCCGGAAATCTCGGGACCCTCATACGGACGGCAGATGCTGCGGGATTTGATGCAGTACTCATCGGCAGGGGAAGCGCAGATCGCTTCAACGATAAAGTGGTACGTGCGACCCAGGGTTCGATGTTTCATGACATGAAAGTGATGGAAGTCTCTCTGGATGATGAAATCCCCTTACTTAAAAGCAGAGGTGTCGACGTTTGGGGGACTGCCCTGGATGGGGCCGGTAATTACACGGAATTGAAGCGGCCGCAGAAAGTAGCGATTCTCCTCGGCAATGAAGGGAATGGCGTCAGGGAAGAACTTCTCGGGCTTTCCGACGAAAGAGTGAAAATACCGATATACGGAGAAGCGGAATCGCTCAATGTCGCTGTCGCCGGAGGAATATTAATGTTTGCTGTGAATCAGTAGTTGCATTTACTTTACAATTTTCCTATAATTATTTATTAGTTATACAGGTAAAAGCTTTGACGGAGCAAAGTAGACAGTCGCAATATCGGTTACAGGGAGGCAGCGTCTCAGACTGGAAACGCTGCTGCCGCAGCGACTGCTGAAATTTCACTCTTGAGCTGGCACAGTCGTGTCCGGATGACGGTCCGTTAACTTACGCAAAGTGGGCACAACTGTGTCAACAAGGGTGGTACCGCGACCATGAACCTCGTCCCTTCTTCAGGGGGCGGGGTTTTTGTATTTATAAGGAGGTATGGATAATGAAGGAACGTTTGCAGGAACTCGAACAGGAAGCACTGCTGAAAGTAGAGCAGGCGGAAACCATTGAAGAATTAAAAAGTGTCCGTGTGGAATATCTAGGTAAAAAGGGGCCGATAACGGAAGTGCTCAGGGGCATGGGCAAATTGCCCAAGGAAGAACGTCCGGTAATAGGTCAGTTAGCAAATGAAGTAAGAGAAAGAATTGCCGATGCCATTGAGGAAAAACAGTCCAGACTTGAAGACGAAGCCCTTGAGGAACAGCTGAAAAATGAAGACATTGACGTTACCCTCCCCGGTCGTCCGGTCCAGGTAGGCGGGCCGCACCTTCTCACTTCAATTATTGAGGAGATTGAAGATCTGTTTATCGGGATGGGCTTTGAAATCAAAGAAGGTCCGGAAGTGGAAACGGATTACTACAATTTCGAAGCATTAAATCTGCCTAAGGGCCATCCTGCCCGCGATATGCAGGATACGTTCTATATTACCGAAGAGTTGCTGATGCGTACGCATACGTCTCCGGTACAGGCAAGAACGATGAATGCCAAAAACGGAAAAGAACCTGTAAAAATGATATGTCCGGGGAAAGTGTACCGGAGAGATAACGACGATGCCACGCATTCCCACCAGTTTACCCAGATCGAGGGGCTGCTTGTCGACGAAAACGTTCGGATGAGCGATCTGAAAGGGGTATTGCAGGAATTTGCGGCTAAAATGTTCGGAAGAGAACGGAGAATCCGTCTGCGCCCGAGTTTCTTCCCTTTTACGGAACCTTCCGTAGAGATGGATATTTCCTGTAAAGTTTGCGGAGGAGAAGGGTGTTCCGTCTGTAAAGGAACCGGTTGGATAGAAATTCTCGGAGCAGGTATGGTGCATCCGAACGTTCTTGAAATGGCCGGGTACGATTCCGAAAAATATTCCGGATTCGCTTTCGGGATGGGTCCTGAACGGATTGCAATGCTGAAGCACGGAATTGACGACATACGCCATTTTTATACGAACGACGTACGTTTTCTCAAACAATATCATAACGCGTAAGGAGGAATTAATATGCTTATTTCATTGAACTGGCTGAAAGAGCTCGTAGATATCAGCGGCTATACGACAGAGGAACTGTCGGAAATTATAACAAAAACCGGGATTGAAGTGGACGGCATCTCGGAGCCGGAAGAGCTGCCGCAGGGAGTGGTCGTCGGGAATATCATCAGCTGTGAGCAGCATCCCGATGCGGACAAACTCTCTTTGTGTCAGGTGGACACCGGAGAAGAGACCCTTCAGATCGCCTGCGGTGCCCCTAACGTAAAAGCAGGACAGAAAGTGGCTGTAGCTAAGCCTGGAGCCGTGCTCCCGGGCAACTTCAAAATCAAAAAGACGAAATTGCGCGGGGAAGAATCAAATGGAATGATCTGTTCCCTTCAGGAACTCGGAGTGAACGAAGAGGATGTGCCGGAAGCTTTCAAAGACGGCATCTTCGTTTTTCCTGAGGATACAGAAACGGGAGAAGATGCAGTGAAACTTCTGAACCTGGATGATTCTGTACTTGAACTTGACGTGACACCGAACCGTGCCGATGTCCTGAGCATGGTGGGGATGGCTTACGAAACGGCGGCTGCACTTGATCGGAATTATACGCTCGAGCGTCCTTCCTATGAGGAAGCGAAAGATAAAGCGGACTCTGACGTAGCGGTGAAGATTGTAGATAAAGAAGCGAATCCGTATTACGGAGCTTTCGTTGTGCAGGATGTTGAAGTGAAAGAGTCGCCGCTGTGGTTGAAAAATCGTCTCATGGCTGCCGGAACAAGACCCGTCAATAACGTAGTGGATATCACGAACTACGTTCTCCTTGAGTATGGGCAGCCACTTCACGCTTTCGACCGTGACCGTTTCAACAGTGATATGATTGTTACCCGCTACGCCGAGGAGGGGGAGATTCTGGAGACCCTGGACGGCAAGATGCGGACGCTTTCCCCTCATCACCTTGTCATCACCAATGGAGAGAAAGCCCACGCACTAGCCGGGGTTATGGGAGGTAAAGAATCCGAAGTGCACGAAGGTACTACTGATTTACTTCTCGAAGCTGCATACTTCGACCCTCAGGTAGTGAGACAAAGTGCGAATGACCACGAGTTACGCAGTGAATCCAGCGTACGTTTTGAAAAGGGACTGGACGTTAACCGCGTTGCTCAGGCCGGGGAAAGAGCGTGTGAACTGCTGCAGAAATACGCCGGGGCGACAATATTGAAAGGCATAGCTGAAGAAGACCACTTGAGTCGCAAAGAAACAGTCATCCGTATGGAGACGTCCAGGCTGAATGATCGGCTCGGCACGAAAATGGAAGTACAGGATGTGAAGAACGTTCTGCGACGCCTGCAGTTCGAGTATGAAGAAAAGAAAGGCGTCTTTGATGTGCAGATTCCGTCCCGCCGTTTTGATATCTCGATATTTGAAGATATGCTGGAAGAGACGGCACGTATTTACGGGTACGATCATATACCTTACACTCTCCCGGAAGATTCCGGCCAGGCAGGCGGTCTTACAGAAGAACAGCGACTGAAAAGAAACGTTAAAACGTTTCTTGAAGGGGCCGGGTTAAGTGAAACGATCACTTATTCACTGACAGATGAAAAATCGGCTGAAGAAATGATCAGTCCTGAGTTGAAAGATGAACAGCACGGGGCGATACGTCTGGCCATGCCGATGAGTGAAGACCACAGTCACTTACGTCTGAGTATTCTCCCGGAGCTTTTAAGGACTCACAGTTATAATACTGCAAGACAGCAGCAGAATCTTGCGTACTACGAACTCGGGAAAGTGTTTATAAGCAGAGAAGACGAGCACGTGCAGCAGCCGAAAGAAGTTCTTCGTGCAGCGGGGGCTGTTTCCGGCGAATGGGTTGCGAATCCGTGGCAGCAGGAGAAGAAAGAGGCAGACTTTTTCGTAGTCAAAGGTATCGTGGAAGAGATGGCGGGCCGTCTTGGTCTTTCTTTCACTTATGTGAAAGGAGAAGTCCAGGGGATGCATCCGGGCCGGACTGCTCTCGTAATCTGTAACGGAAAGACGATAGGTTTCATGGGGCAGGTGCACCCCCGCTACCAGAAAACACATGACCTGAAAGAAACGTATGTTTTCGATCTGAATATGGATCTGCTGCTGAATCTGTACGAAAGAGAGGAAACGTTTGTAAAAATCCCTAAATTCCCTTCCGTATCCAGGGATATTGCACTTGTAGTAGACGAAAAGACCTCGGCTGGTGAGATCGAAGAGACTATCCTCACAACCGGTGCTCCTCTCATTAAACAGGTGCGGGTATTTGACGTATATCAGGGGGAACACCTTGATCCCGGAGAGAAATCGATTGCTTTCCGACTGCTCTATCAAAATCCGGAACGAACATTAAAAGATAAAGAAGTGGAAGAAGCACACGGTGCAATATTGGAAGCCGTTGCCGAAAAACACGATGCAAGACTGAGGCAGTAAAAAACAGAATAAAAATAGCTCAGAGAAGGTTCATCCTTCCTGAGCTATTTTTTTCGCTTTTTCCGTGTTGGCGAAGTGCCACTTCACCACGTCTTTCAAAGTATCTTCTCCGTGAGATTTCAAAATCGCTGCTGCTGCCCGGTCGACTTTCGAAGAGGCTCCTTTTGGGATAGTTCTGCCGAAATGACGGCTCAGCTTATTCATTTCCTTCACGAATAAGGAGCGGGCGAGTATGGAAGCGGCAGCTACCGGAATCGAATAACTTTCCGCTTTTGTCATAAAATATGTGTTGCTCTCCATTGTTTTTCCTTCGGATCGCAGATGTTTTTTATAAATTTCCGGTCTGGCAAATTCGTCTATCAGAATTCCTTCAGGACGTATGGGAGACAGGTCCTCCCCAAGTTTCGTTACGGCCTGATGATGAAGCAGGGCTTTCATTTTGCCCTGGGACCACCCCTTTTCCCTCCATTCATTGTATCGACTGTTGGATAGACGCATGAGCCGGTAAGATATGTTCATCTCAACGATACGTTTCGCTATTACGGTTATTTTATCATCTGTCAGATGTTTGGAATCTCTGACGCCGATTTCTTTGAGCGTGCGTATCTGCTCTTCATCAGCGTAGAGAGCACAGACGGTGATAGGCCCGAAGTAATCTCCCGTACCTGCTTCATCCGAACCGATATGAGGACTTTGAAAAAGATCGGCCGGTGGATGGTATGCGTGAGTTTCTTTCTTTGAATTCCGTTCCTTGGGCGTGTGTGCCCCCTTTTCCCACTGCCCCGCTTCCTGCTCCGGTGTCTTTCCCTGAAAGACCACTTTCCCAGATTGGTAAGCTGTGATGGAGGCCAGGGGGGTATGAGCCTGGAACACGGCATGGGGAGGCGTTTTCTTTAAATTTCGGCTATAATAGTTTTTCATTTCTTCTATTCTCTCGGGTGTAGCTTTCAATACATAAGTCGGCATAAATCATTGGTCCTTTCCTGCTCGTTATGGACTAATTATATCAGACTGTGCGTATCGCGGGTGGGATGCTTTATATTGCTTTCCTATTTGTTTATCTTCGTGTTAAGATACTAGTTAGGATTGACAAGCAGGAGGGAATGGACGTGTCCCAATCGGATAAAGGAAAAGTAAAGACTACCGTTGAAATTTACAACCGTTCCTATACTATAGTAGGAAATGAGGACGATCGTCACGTTCGTGAAGTAGCAGGCAGAGTAGATGGCACAATGAGAGGGATCATAAAGAATAACCCTCGGCTTGATACCGCTAAACTGGCCGTGCTTACAGCTGTCAACACGATGAGTGATTATATTAAACTGAAAAAAGATTACGATGAACTTATGAGCTATATTCAAAAGTTGGAGAAAGAGGCCGGAGACTGATATGATTATTGATTTATTGATACTTTTAATTTTATTCCTTGGCCTCGTCAAAGGTATGAAGCGGGGTTTCGTGTTACAGCTTTTTCATATCGTCGGGTTCATTGCAGCTTTTCTGACCGCTGTACTGTACTACGATGACCTTGCTTCAAAACTTACACTATGGGTTCCTTACCCGGAATTTCAGGAGAACGGGGCCTGGGCTATATTTACAGGGGACGTCCCTATGGAAGTGGCATTCTACAATGCAGTAGCTTTCATACTGATATTTGTGGCGGTGAACGTAGTCATACAGATTATCGCTTCGATGCTTGATTTTGTAGCGGAACTTCCGATACTGAAATCTCTCAACCATCTGCTGGGTGGTGCGCTCGGATTTGTGGAGAACTATCTGATTCTTTTCATATTCCTGTATATAGCCGCTTTAACTCCTATCATGTTCCTGCAGAACAGCCTGGATAATTCAGTGCTGGCCCCGCTGATCGTTGAATACACACCCATTATTTCCGGGGAGATAAAGTCACTCTGGATGAAGGAATTTGCAGGGTTTTTCAAATAAGGGATCTCAGAAGAGCCGCCGTGATTATTAACTGTCATAGCGGCTTTTTATGTATAAAGGAGGAGAGTTTGAGTGAGTCAGATAAACAAAAAAAATGTTATAAAATTACTGGAGGACATAGCGGTGTACCTGGAGCTGAAAGGGGAGAACCCGTTCAGGATATCCGCTTATACAAAAGCCGCTCAGGCTCTGGAGCGTGACAACCGCTCCCTTACCGAGATTGACGACTTCACTAAAATCAAGGGAATAGGAAAGGGAACTTCCGCAGTAATCGAAGAGTATATTGAAACCGGGAAGTCTCCTGAACTCGAGGAGTTACAGGAGGAAGTCCCTGAAGGGCTGATTCCGCTTCTGGATTTGCCGGGCCTTGGTGGTAAGAAACTGGCAAAGCTCTATGATCAGCTCGGAATCGTAAATAAAGACACGCTGCAGAAGGCATTGGAAGAAGGGGAGGTGGAAAAACTCGAAGGCTTCGGTCAGAAATCAGCGGAAAAAATGCTTCAGTCTCTCCGTGATTTCGGTACCCGGCCCGACAGGCTGCCTATCGCTTACATGCAGCCTTTTGCAGAAAAGGTGGAAGAATACCTGCATAAGCTTAAGACTATTGAGCGGTTTTCCCTTGCCGGAAGTATGCGGCGTATGAAAGAAACGATCGGTGACCTCGATTTTATCATTTCCTCGAAAAGCCCGGAGGAAACGAGGGATGAACTGTTAAATCATCCTGATATACGGGAAGTGATCGCTTCCGGAGAAACGAAAGTCTCTGTAGTGTTACGCGGAGACTGGGATGTGAATGTGGATTTCCGCATAGTGAAAGATAAAGAATTCGCTTCCACCCTGCATCACTTTACAGGTTCGAAAGATCATAATGTCTTAATGCGTCAAATTGCCAAATCCCAGGGAGAGAAGATAAGCGAATATGGAGTCGAAAACAGTGAGTCCGGAAAAATAAAGACCTTCAAAACCGAGAAAGCTTTTTACGAGCATTTCGGTCTTACTTATATTCCTCCGGAGGTAAGAGAGGGAAAAGAGGAAACAAAGCTGTTCAGACAGCCTGTGCCGCTTCTTCAGCCTGAAGATATTAAATCCGACCTGCATATGCATACCACCTGGAGTGACGGGGCCCACTCTGTCGAAGAGATGGCCGAACGATGCAAAGAAAAAGGATATGAATATATAGTGATAACCGATCACTCAAAATATCTCAGGGTTGCGAACGGACTTACCGAATCAAGGCTTCGTAAGCAGAGAGAGGAAATCGAAAGAGTGAATGATAAGATGTCTGATTTTCACATCTTTTGCGGAGTGGAAATGGATATCCTGCCGGATGGTACGCTGGATTTCGATGATGACTTTCTGAAGGAGATGGACGTAGTGATAGCGTCTATTCATTCCAGCTTTTCCCAGTCAGAGGAAGAAATAATGAAACGTATGAATGCAGCACTCGACAACCCGCACGTCGATATTATTGCTCATCCCACCGGCCGTTTGATCGGAAAAAGACAGGGATACGCGGTTAATATCGAAAAACTCATTAAAAAAGCCGGAGAAACAGGGACCGTTCTTGAATTGAACGCCAATCCGAATCGTCTGGATTTAATGGCTGATAATATAGAGAAGGCTCAGGAGCACGGAGTAATGATAGCCATCAACACGGATGCTCACAATTTCCCTATGCTTGAGGATATGAAGACGGGCGTCGGTACTGCACGACGGGGATACATGAAGAAGGAAAACGTATTAAATACAAAATCTTTGAAAGAATTTAAGAAATGGCTTAACGATACTTCAAAATAAAGGGGCACTACTGCATGAACGAACGAATTTTGGGCGTGCTTGAGTTTGGAAAAATAATCGAAAAGCTGACCGGTCACGCGGAGACTTCACTTGGAAAGGACGCGGCTCAGCGGCTGAAACCTTCCACAGAATTGCCGGAAGTGGTGAAACTCCAAAACGAAACAGATGAAGCCCAGCAGGTACTTCGGCTGAAAGGACATATTCCGTTCGGAGGCATCAGAAACATTAAACCGCATCTTAAACGCACCTCGATTGGAGGTGTGCTCTCGGCGACCGAATGTGTGGATGTGGCGACCACTATTTATGGCGGTAAAGAATTGAAACGCTTTGTAGAGGAAATGGAAGAGCCTGACATGCCGATTCTGAGAGAATTTGTCGACATTATTCATCCACTACCGATACTTGAGAGAACAATCAGGAACAGTATCGACGATAACGGAGTGGTCATGGACGGGGCATCCGATACCCTCCGTTCGATCCGCAGCAGAATCAATACGTTGGAAAGCAGGCTGCGGGATAAAATGGAATCTTATACGAAGCAGCAGTCCGAAAAACTGTCGGACGCTATCGTAACGATAAGAAATGAAAGGTACGTATTGCCTGTGAAGCAGGAGTATCGGGGAAGTATCAAAGGGATTGTTCATGATCAGTCATCATCGGGAGCGACACTCTTCATAGAACCCCAGCCTGTAGTCGATATCAACAACGACCTGCAGGAGGCGAGGGTGCAGGAGAAAAGGGAAGTGGACAGGATTCTCGGAGAACTGTCCGAGGCCATTGAAGAAGACCGGCCTATCCTTGCCGAGAATGTCCGGGTACTTGCCGGACTTGATTTCATTTTTGCGAGAGCAAAACTCGGCAGAAGTATGAGAGCAGCTATGCCCGCTATGAACAACGAAGGCAGAATATTGATGAAGCAGGCGAGACATCCGCTTATTTCAGAGGAAGAGGTAGTGCCGAATGACATTGAGCTCGGTACAGACTTCACTTCCATCATCATTACCGGTCCGAACACCGGAGGTAAAACAGTAACACTGAAGCTGGTGGGTCTATGTACATTAATGGCTCAGGCCGGACTGCAGATCCCTGCGATGGATGGCTGTGAACTTGCAGTATTCGACAACGTTTATGCGGACATCGGAGATGAGCAGTCCATTGAGCAGAGTCTCTCCACTTTCTCTTCCCATATGACTAACATCGTGGATATTCTGGATAAGGTCGATGACTCTACACTCGTGCTTTTTGATGAGCTTGGAGCCGGTACGGACCCGCAGGAAGGTGCAGCTCTTGCTATGGCTATCCTGGATGAAGTGGTTGATAAAGATGCAAGGGTCATAGCTACGACCCACTATCCTGAGCTGAAGGCATACGGCTACAACAGGGAAAACGTCGTCAACGCTTCCGTAGAATTCAACATCGAAACGCTCGAGCCGACCTACCGGCTATTAATCGGAGTGCCGGGGAGAAGTAATGCCTTCGAAATCTCGAGACGTCTTGGCTTACGGGAAGATGTAATCAGTGCCGCCAAAGAAAGAGTGGGAGTCGACTCGGAAAGTGTCGAATCCATGATAGCTTCTCTCGACGAAGCAAGGAGAGAGGCGGAGGCGGACTATGAACGGGCTGAAGAGATAAGGCGCGAAGCGGAAGAAATTTACTCGGATCTTAACAGCGAATGGAAACGGTTCGAGGATCAGAAGGAAAAGCTGTATAAGAAAGCCGAAGAAAAAGCGAGACAGTCTGTGGATAAAGCACGGGAGGAAGCGCAGGGCATCGTAGACGAACTGAAGCAGATGAAGAACTCCTCCCAACTGAAAGAACACGAGTGGATTGAAGCCAGGAAGATGTTCGATGAAGCTGAGCCGGAGCTTACGAAGAAAGAGAAACAGCCGAAGAACAAGCAGTCGAATGAAACGAAAGAACTTCAGGCTGGAGACGAAGTAAAACTTCTTACGCTGAATCAGCAGGGGGTTATTGTCGAGAAAGGAAGAAACGACGAGTATCAGGTTCAGGTAGGATCCATGAAAGTAAAAGCGAAAAGGAAGGACCTCGAATTCGTCAAAACGAAAAAGCCGGAACGGGAGAAACAGATTGCACCGGTAAGAGGGAAAACTTCCCACGTGAAACCTGAGCTTGATCTGAGAGGGGAAAGGTATGAAGATGCCCTGAACCGTCTTGAAAAATATCTTGATGATGCTCTTCTCGCCGGTTACCCTCAAGTTTCCATTATCCATGGAAAAGGGACAGGCGCCCTCAGACAGGGAGTACAGTCGCTGGCAAAACGACACTCCAGAATCAGTACGGCGCGTTCCGGAGGTATGAAAGAAGGCGGAAGCGGTGTTACTGTACTTGAACTTAAATGATTCTGCAGGGGGAGAGGTGAAACATGGAAGGTTTCTGGGAAATTTCGATCGTGGACACTGCAGCGAGATTCAGTGTGGTCGTGCTATGTATAGTCGTTTTCCTTACTCTATTCGAGCTGGTTACCAAGTATGATAACTGGAAAGAAATTAAAGAAGGGAATCTGGCAGTAGCTATGGCCACCGGTGGAAAAATATTCGGTATATCTAATATCTTCCGTTTTTCCATTGAGCATAATGATGCTCTGTTTCTTTCCATCGGCTGGGGAGTTTTCGGATTTCTGCTTCTCCTCATCGGTTATTTCATCTTTGAGTTTTTAACTCCATCTTTTCGCATAGATGAAGAGATTGAAGAAGGGAACCGGGCCGTCGGGCTTCTTTCCCTCATTATCTCAGTCGGTTTATCTTACGTAATCGGCGCTACAATTATATAAGGGGAGACAGTCATTGCGTACATTATCCATTATAATGATCGTAGTAGCGGTATTGTTTATTGCTGCAGGTGTCATTTACTTAATCTGAGTTCCCGGTTATTTCCGTCTTCGCCCGTATTGAACAGGGTGAGGCGGGAAAAAAACGGGAATTTATTACTAGGAACATATTATTGAAATATTTGAAAAATCATTCATTTTTTCCCTTCCAGCCGTTATAATGGTAGTAACTCATTTTAAGGAGGGGAAGGAATGACCCAGTCCGAAAAGATATGGCATAAGCATTACCCGAACGAAATCGAGGTTGAGAAAGAGTATGAAGAAAAGCCATTGCATGAGTTCTTGAAGCAGAGTGCCCAGTCGTACGCAAAAAAGAAAGCGCTTTATTTTATGGGGAAAGAAATGACGTATGAAAAGGTTTATGAGGAAGCCTGCCATCTTGCGGGTTATCTGCAGCAGCTTGGAGTTGAGAAAGGCGACCGCGTTTCCATTATGCTGCCGAACACTCCTCAGTCTGTCATCAGTTATTACGCCGTCTTAATGGCCGGAGGCATCGTCGTACAGACGAACCCGCTCTATACGGAAAGAGAACTTCAGTATCAGTTGAAGGATTCAGGCGCAAAAATGATTATATGTCTGGACATCCTCTATCCGAAAGCTGCTTCCGTCAAAAAACAGACGGATCTTGAACACATAGTAGTGACCGGGATTCGGGACTATTTACCTTTTCCTAAAAACACGCTTTATCCTTTTGTCCAGAAGAAAGAATACAAAATGATCGTCAGCCCGGAACATAGCGGGGAAACACATCTATGGAAAAACATATTCAAATCGGAAGTGCCGGCCGTTACGGAAATCGATATAGATCCGAAAGAAGATCTGGCACTGCTGCAGTACACGGGAGGGACGACCGGATATCCGAAAGGAGTAATGCTTACCCATTACAACCTTGTAGCCAATACGCAGATGTCCGTGGACTGGATGTATAAGAGCAAAAAAGGGGAAGAAGTCACTCTCGGGATGCTGCCGTTCTTTCACGTATACGGCATGACCTCGGTGATGAATCTATCCATTATGATGGGATTCAAAATTCTTCTTATTCCTAAATTCGAAGTGGAAGAAGTGCTTAAGACGATAGATAAAGAAAGACCTACGCTTTTTCCGGGAGCACCGACTATATATATCGGTCTTTTAAATCATCCGAATATAAATAAATATGATCTGTCGTCAATCGATGCCTGTATCAGCGGGTCTGCGCCCCTACCTGTAGAAGTGATGGAGCGTTTCGAAAACGTGACAGGGGGACGGCTCGTCGAAGGATATGGTCTGACTGAAACGTCTCCGGTTACCCACTCCAATTTCCTGTGGGGAAGAAGAGTTCCCGGTAGCATAGGCGTACCATGGCCGAACACCGACTCCAAAATTTTGGATCTGTCCGGAGAAGGAGAGGCCGAAATCGGGACCATAGGTGAAATAGCCGTCAAAGGTCCTCAGGTGATGAAAGGCTACTGGAACAAAGAAGAAGAGACGCGGGAAGTGCTGAGCCCGGACGGATGGTTCAAGACCGGGGATATCGGCTATATGGACGAAGAGGGCTACTTCTACATTGTCGACAGGAAAAAAGATATGATCATCGCCGGCGGATATAATATTTACCCGCGGGAAGTGGAAGAAATTCTTTATGAGCACAGTCAGGTTCAGGAAGCCGTCGTAGCCGGAGTGCCGGATCCTTACAGAGGGGAAACGGTCAAAGCTTACGTCGTAAGAAAAGAAGGCACCAACCTTACGGAAGAAGAACTGAATGAATTCTGTAAGCAGCACCTGGCCGTATACAAAGTTCCTAAACTTTATGAGTTCAGGGAAGAACTGCCGAAAACTGCCGTCGGTAAAATACTGAGGAGAAGTCTGGTGGAGGAAGAAAAAGAAAAGCAGAAGAAGCTCAGTTGACAGAATAAATTTTAGTGGGTAGAATAAGAGATGAATGATGGTTCATTCATTATTTCGAAGGCAGGAGAGCAGAGATGAAACAGACGAAGCCAAAATACAGACAAATCATTGATGCAGCGGTTGAAGTTATTGCCGAGAATGGATATCATTCATCTCAAGTTTCTAAGATAGCTAAACGGGCAGGAGTTGCGGACGGGACGATTTATCTCTATTTCAAGAATAAAGAAGATATCCTCGTTTCGCTCTTCCAGGAAAAAATGGGAGTCTTTATAGAAAGAATCGAAAGTGCAACTACTTCAAGACAGACTCCATCCGAGAAACTGCGTGTACTGGTGGAGACTCATTTCGAACAATTATCTGAAGATCACCATCTGGCTGTGGTGACGCAACTTGAATTGCGCCAATCCAATAAGATGCTCAGAATGAAAATCAATTCCGTACTGAAAAAATACTTAGACGTGATTGATGAGATAGTCGAGGAAGGTATCAGGGAAGAAGTTTTTCGCGATAATATAAATAGAAAACTGGTACGGCAATTGATTTTCGGTACTATCGATGAGGTAGTGACAAACTGGGTTATGAAAGAAGAACGCTATGATATCACTAAGCAGGCGAAAGAAGTACACGAGATGATTGTGGAAGGGCTGCTTAGACGTCCATAGCAGGGGGAGTGGATAGGATGGATACATTAACTTATGAAATCAAAGATCAGGTGGCTGAGATCACCATAGCAAGTCCGCCTGCCAACGCTTTGTCCAGTACAATTCTGGCAGATCTCAACGAAATTCTGAACGAACTGGATGCAGAGAAGTCTCTTAAAGCTGTCATTTTAAAAGGCGAAGGAAAATTCTTTTCAGCCGGTGCCGACATAAAGGAATTCACCGAGTTTCAGGGCGGCAAAGAAAATATGTCTTTCAAAGGCCAGGCGGTTTTCGACAGAATTGAACAGTTTCACGCCCCTTTCATAGCGGCCATTCATGGAGCTGCCCTGGGCGGAGGGCTGGAACTTGCTCTTTCCTGTCATATGAGATTCGTTACGAAGAAAGCGAAACTCGGCCTTCCTGAACTGGGGCTCGGAATCATACCGGGCTTCGGAGGGACTCAGCGCCTGCCCCGTTATGTGGGAGATGCTAAAGCTTATGAGATGATTTTGACGGCTGAGCCGGTAAGCGGTGAAGAAGCTGTCAAAATAGGGCTTGCCAACGGAGCGGTCGAGGAGGAGGAACTTCTTGATCACGTCAGGAAAGTGGCGGCATCCATAGCGGCCAAAAGCAAACCGTCTGTGGAGCACGTACTCAGACTTGTGCCGAACGTCTATGAATCCACACTGAATGCAGGATTGAAAGACGAAGCTGAACGCTTTGAAGAGGTTTTCCGCACAGAAGATGCTGCAGAAGGTGTGCAGGCTTTTATCGAGAAAAGAAAACCCGAGTTCCGTGATAAATAGAAACTGGAGGGAAATGTAATGAATATTTATGTTTTGCTTAAAAGAACTTTTGATACAGAAGAAAAAATTTCTATCAGCAATGGAAAGATCGAAGACGAGGGTGCTGAATATATCATCAACCCTTATGACGAATACGCTGTGGAAGAAGCTATCAACCTGAAAGATGCACACGGCGGGGAAGTGACCGTAGTTACAGTCGGTGATGAAGAAGCAGAGAAACAGCTTCGTACTGCTCTTGCGATGGGCGCTGATAAAAGCGTTCTCATCAATACCGAAGATGATCTCGAAGAAGGGGATCAGTATACGACGGTTAGAATTCTTGAGGCTTATTTCAAGGAAAATGAACCGGATATCATCTTGGCCGGTAACGTAGCGATCGATGAAGCGAGCGGTCAGGTCGGGCCGAGACTGGCTGAGCGGCTGGATATACCATTCGTCACTACGATTACAGACATATCCATCGATGGAGAAACAGTCAATATCGAGAGGGACGTTGAAGGTGACGTGGAAAAAGTGGAAACGACACTTCCGCTTCTCGTTACATGTCAGCAGGGCTTGAACGAGCCGAGATATCCTTCCCTTCCAGGGATTATGAAAGCGAAGAAGAAACCTCTGGAAGAAATTGAAATTGACGATCTTGATCTCGAAGAGGACGATGTGGAAGCAAAAACGAAAACACTCGAAATCTTCCTTCCTCCTGAAAAGCAGGCTGGAAAAATTATCGAAGGCGAACCGGATGAGCAGGTTAAAGAACTTGTAAGTCTTTTGAAGAACGAATCCAAGGTACTGTAATCGGACACAGGAAAGGAGAAGGTTAAGAAATGAGTAAAAATATATTAGTAATCGCAGAAGCGAAAGAAGGCGAACTGAGGAATGTCTCTTTTGAAGCTATAGCTCTTGGTAAAACTCTCAGTGAAGGTGGAGAAGTCGTAGCCACAATTTGTGGAGAAGGCGATCTCAATTCGATGGCGGAAGAACTTATCAATTATGGAGCTGATCGTGCAGTTACCGTTGCAAACGCTGAATTGAAAACGTATACACCGGAAGGCTTCACTCAGGCGTACAAAGCGGTTATCGACCAGGAGAGTCCGGACGGAATCGTTATGGGGCATACGTCCATCGGTAAAGACGTAACTCCTAAACTGGCCAGTCAGCTTGAAACCGGTCTGATTTCCGATGTGACCGAGGTAGAAGAAGGGGATGACGGCTTTGTCTTCACACGCCCTATCTACTCCGGTAAAGCATTCGAAAAGAAAGTGGTGACAGAAGGTGTTACATTTGTGACCATCCGCCCGAACAACATCGCTGCTCTTGAGAAAGATGACAGCAGAAGCGGAGATGTTTCATCGTTGGACGTGGACGTACAAAATATCCGCACCATTATCAAAGAAGTGATCCGTAAAACTTCCGAAGGGGTGGATCTGTCCGAGGCGAAAGTAATTGTAGCCGGAGGCCGCGCTGTAAAAGGTCCGGAAGGGTTTGAACCGCTTCAGGAACTTGCCGATGAACTCGGCGGGGCTGTAGGGGCCTCCCGTGCAGCCTGTGACGCAGGTTATTGCGACTATTCACTTCAAATCGGCCAGACCGGTAAAGTTGTGACACCTGACCTGTATATCGCCTGCGGTATCTCGGGCGCTATTCAGCACCTTGCCGGTATGTCAAACTCCAAGGTGATCGTAGCTATCAACAAGGATCCCGAGTCGAACATTTTCAGTATTGCCGATTACGGTCTTGTAGGTGACATTTTCGAAATCGTTCCTAAGCTTACGGAAGAAATCAGAAATATGAAAGTGAATGCGTAACATCTTATCCGGGGGCTCCTGTCCCCGGTTTATTTGTTTGCGGATAAGTCGTTTGCCGGCAGCGAAATCTCAGCGTTCAGGCCCACTGTGGAGAGTAGTGTTATGACTGATAAACAAAATATTAGTCACGTTCCGTACGTAATGATATACTCAGTACAAACATAAGTTGATAGGAGGATTTAATTATGGCAATTGTAAAAGCAAGTGATCAGAACTTTGAACAGGAAACAAATGACGGTCTGGTACTCGCAGACTTCTGGGCACCGTGGTGCGGCCCTTGTAAAATGATTGCACCGGTTCTTGAAGAAATTGATGAAGAGATGAGCGATGAAGTTAAAATCGTTAAGCTCGACGTTGACGAGAACCAGGAAACGGCAAGTAAATTCGGAGTAATGAGCATTCCGACTCTACTTCTATTCAAAAATGGTGAAGTAGTCGACCAGATAGTCGGTTTCCAACCGAAAGAACAGCTTACAGAAGTTATCAGAAAACACGCGTAAATTATATAAGCCGTGCTGTGAATTGCAGCATGGCTTTTTTTGACCGGTAATCACGAAACGTGTAAGCCGCAGTCAAAGCAGAATTGGAGTGAATGGGATGAATCACGTGATTAGTGAGAAATTAGCTGTTCTCCCTGATCAGCCCGGATGTTATTTAATGAAGGACCGGCACGGGACGATTATTTACGTCGGAAAATCAAAAGTGCTGAAAAACCGTGTGCGCTCCTATTTCACGGGAGCTCATGACGGGAAAACCCAGCGACTGGTCAGTGAGATAACAGATTTTGAATACATCGTCACCACGTCAGAAATAGAAGCACTTATTCTCGAAATGAACCTCATAAAAAAACACGATCCTAAATATAACGTACTGCTCAAGGACGATAAAACGTACCCTTATTTAAAAATCACAGCTGAAGAACACCCGAGACTGCTCGTTACGAGAAAACTGAAAAAAGATAAAGGGAAGTATTTCGGACCCTACCCGAACGTGGTATCGGCAAGAGAAACGAAAAAGCTGCTGGATCGGCTTTATCCGCTTAGAAAATGTAATAAAATGCCGGAACGTGTCTGTCTATATTATCATATGCATCAGTGTCTCGGACCGTGCGAATTCCCTGTGTCCCGGGAACAGAACCGGGAAATCGTGCAGCAGATTTCCTCTTTCCTAAGCGGAGGTCACGGAGAAATCAAGAAAGATCTGCAAAACAAAATGTATGAGGCTTCGGAAAAAATGGATTTCGAACGTGCCAAAGAGCTGCGGGATCAGGTGAGCCACATAGAGTCGGTGATGGAACAGCAGAAAATGACGATGAATGACCAGGTGAACCGCGATGTGTTCGGTTATGCCTATGACAAAGGCTGGATGTGCGTGCAGGTGTTCTTCGTGCGTCAGGGGAAACTGATAGAAAGGGACGTTTCCATCTTTCCGTTTTTCGACGATCCCGAGGAGACTTTTCTCTCTTCGATTGCGAGTTTTTATCTGCATCAGAATCATCTTTATCCTAAACAGGTGCTTGTACCCCTCGGTACGGACACAAACGTGCTCGAAGGCGCTATTGACACGGACGTAAACGTTCCGATGAGGGGCCGCAAGAAAGAACTTGTGGAGCTGGCGGAGAAGAATGCCGAAATTGCGCTGGAAGAAAAATTCGCTCTCATTGAAAGAGATGAAGAACGAACGGTGAAAGCCGTGGACACCCTGGGTGAAGTGCTGAATATAGAAGCTCCCCTGCGGATCGAAGCTTTTGACAACTCCAACATACAGGGGACGGATCCTGTATCGGCAATGGTTACCTTTATAGACGGAAAACCGAGTAAAAAAGATTACCGGAAGTTTAAAGTGAAAGATGTAAAAGGGCCCGATGACTACGAAACGATGCGTGAAGTGATCAGGCGCCGGTATAAACGAGTGTTGAGGGAAGAGAAACCACTCCCTGATCTTATACTGATCGACGGGGGCAGAGGACAGATGTCGGCAGCTCAGGACATTCTTGAAAATGAGCTCGGGCTGGATATACCGATGGCCGGTCTTGCGAAAAACGACAAGCATAAAACAAGTGAACTTCTTTATGGCGATCCACCCGGCCCGGTAGATCTGGACAGGCATTCCCAGGCGTTTTATCTCGTGCAGCGTATACAGGATGAAGTGCACAGATTCGCCATCTCCTTCCACCGACAGCTGCGTGGAAAAGGAGCACTTCAGTCCGAACTGGATGATGTCCCCGGCGTAGGAGAGAAGAGAAGGAAGTTGCTGCTGAAACATTTCAAGTCGATTCCCGCTATACGGGAAGCTGATATAAATGAAATAGTGAAACTCGGGATCCCCGAGCCGGTGGCGCGTACCGTCCAGATTAAATTGAATGAAAAAAAAGAAGAACCGGGAGAATACTGATGCCGGTTCTTCTGGGATTTTAATTATACCTTTTACAGTTTATAAGCGATCAGCGAGATGGAATGATTTTTTTCATTTATTTCATCCCTGCATTCAAATGTTTCGTTTTCCAAATTACTCAGACACTCGGCCAGGAATCCCGCTTCCAGTTTGGCGTTAATTTGAAATTCTTCCTGGGTGAGTCTCTGTTTTACCGCATCTCCGTGCAGGGAGAAGTGAATCTCATTTTTCCCGGATTTCTCTTTTTCAAGCTCTCCCCATCCAAACTCCCGGAAGAATGTGGTGACTTCCTCATTATTTTCATAAGCGGAGTTCCGCGCTATATTCCGTCCCATTATATATAAAATTTGTTCTGCGTCTTCACCGAGCATGTCGGGCAGGGCAAAGTAGCGAAGAATGTCGAATCCTGCTCCGGTGGTAACGAGCGGGGAAATATTGCCGGTGGTAATACGTGCCATGATGTACAGCCTCCTTTTTTTCTGTCTATTATTATCACTTGAAAATCAGGTTTGTGCAACAGCCCGGTGGAAAGATTTCCCTTGATCGGAACACTGCCTTCTTGACGGTGCTGACCTATCGCAGTACAATAAGTATGATACAAATTGTACGGTTCCGGATGATAGGAGGGTGACCCTCTCCTTACGTTTTTTTATATTTTAAAGCGCTTTATTATCCGGGGTTGTGTACATAATTTAATTTTTCATCATATTGAGGGGGGTAAATATGGCAGCAGGATCACGAGGCTATGTGAACAGAAGGTTACATTCATTACTGGGGGTAGTGCCTCTTGGAATATTTCTGTTCCAGCACTTAACTACAAACTTTTTTGCAACACGGGGGCCAGAGGCATTCAATACGGCGGCTCATTTCATAGAAGGATTGCCGTATCGGTATGTACTGGAAATTTTCGTCATCTTTTTACCATTACTTTTTCACGGAATTTACGGAGTTTATATTGCATTCCAGTCCAATTTCAACGTGAACAAGCACGGATACTTCCGTAACTGGATGTTTATGCTGCAGCGGGTCACTGGTGTTCTGACGCTAATATTCGTAGCGTGGCACATCTGGGAGACGAGAGTAGCTGTAGGTTTTGGATGGGAAGAGCTGAACTATCAGTTGATGGAAGATATACTGACACAGCCATTCTTTTTCTGGTTCTACATAGTCGGTGTATTATCAGTAACGTTCCACTTTGCTAACGGTCTATGGTCTTTCTTTGTAAGTTGGGGCATTACGGTTACACCGAAATCCCAGCGTATTATGACTTACGCTACCGTAGTTGTATTCTTAGCACTGGGTTATGTAGGCGTACGTACGCTGATTCAGTTCGCTTACGGCGTCTAGACAATAGATAAAAGCAGTGATTAAGGGAGTGAACATAAATAATGTCGAATAAAAATATAGTCATCATCGGGGGAGGCCTGGCCGGTCTGATGGCGACAATCAAAGCAGCAGAAGAAGGAGTACACGTAGATTTGTTATCTCTTGTACCCGTAAAACGTTCCCACTCCGTCTGTGCCCAGGGCGGTATCAACGGAGCAGTGGATACGAAGGGTGAAGGAGATTCTCCATGGAAACACTTCGATGACACGGTGTACGGCGGAGACTTTCTCGCTAACCAGCCGCCTGTTAAAGCGATGTGTGATGCCGCGCCCGGAATTATCCACCTGCTTGACCGTATGGGGGTAATGTTCAACCGTACACCTGAGGGGCTGTTGGATTTCCGCCGTTTCGGAGGTACACAGCATCACCGTACAGCGTATGCAGGAGCTACGACCGGTCAGCAGTTGCTTTATGCACTTGATGAACAGGTTCGCAGACATGAAGTGAACGGTCTTGTTACAAAATACGAAGGCTGGGAATTCCTCTCGGCTATCATTGACGACAAAGGAGTAAGCCGTGGAGCAGTCGCTCAGGACATCCACAGTCATGAAATCAGAGACTTTCCTGCCGATGCAATGATCCTGGCAACCGGGGGACCGGGGATTATTTTCGGAAAATCCACGAACTCCATCATCAATACCGGATCTGCTGCCGGTGCTTTATACCAGCAGGGGGTTAAATACGCAAATGGTGAGTTCATCCAGATACACCCTACTGCTATTCCGGGCGATGACAAACTTCGTCTTATGAGTGAATCGGCACGCGGGGAAGGCGGCCGCGTATGGACATACAAAGACGGGGAACCATGGTACTTCCTCGAAGAGAAGTATCCTGCATACGGCAACCTCGTACCACGTGATATCGCGACCCGTGAAATATTCGACGTCTGTGTAAACCAGAAACTCGGAATAAACGGAGAAAACATGGTTTATCTCGATCTTTCTCATAAGGATGCCAAAGAGCTTGATGTCAAACTAGGCGGGATTATCGAGATTTACGAAAAATTCGTCGGTGAAGATCCTCGTAAAGTACCGATGAAAATATTCCCTGCTGTACACTATTCCATGGGCGGAATGTGGGTAGACATCAACCAGATGACTAACATCCCGGGCATTTTCGCAGCCGGAGAATGTGATTTCACGCAGCACGGAGGAAACCGTCTTGGCGCGAACTCTCTGCTATCTTCCATTTATGGAGGAATGGTAGCCGGTCCGAGTGCAGTAAGATATTCCGAAGGTCTTGATGAACATGTGGAAGATATGGACAGAGAAGTGTTCGATAAACACCTTCAAGTAGAGCAGGATCGTTTCGAGGAAATTATGAAAATGGACGGAGATGAGAACGCCTACCAGATTCATAAAGAACTCGGCGAATGGATGACAGACTATGTGACTGTGGTCCGGGACAACGAAAACCTTCTGAAAACGGACGAAAAGATCAAAGAACTGATGGAACGTTATAAACGTATCAATATCAACGATACGTCCCGCTGGAGTAACCAGGGAGCCATGTTTACCCGTCAGCTTGATAATATGCTGCAATTGGCAAGAGTGATCACCCTTGGAGCTTATAACCGAAACGAAAGCCGCGGTGCGCACTTCAAACCTGAATTTCCGGACCGTAACGACGAAGATTTCCTCAAGACTACAATCGCAACATATGATAAGGAAAACAACGAGCCGATCATCAGCTATGAAGAGGTGGACACGTCATTAATCGAACCGCGTAAGCGCGATTATTCCAAGAGTTAATAAGGAGGTCCTTCATCGTGAGTGAAGAGAAGAATATTACATTTGTCGTCACAAGACAGGATGAACCTGAAAGTGAACCGTACAAAGAAACATTTGTCGTCCCATACCGCCAGAATATGAACGTCATCTCAGGATTGATGGAAATCAGAAGAAATCCTGTTAATGCAGACGGAGAAGCTACAACTCCGATATTCTGGGAAATGGGTTGTCTGGAAGAAGTATGT
The DNA here is from genome assembly GCF_002295105.1 of Salimicrobium humidisoli. GTDB lineage: Bacteria > Bacillota > Bacilli > Bacillales > Halobacillaceae > Salimicrobium > Salimicrobium humidisoli. The sequence goes on from NZ_NSGH01000002.1 coordinate 76,050, forward strand.
GGTGCCTGTTCCATGATTATCAACGGAGAGCCGAGACAGTCCTGTACGGCACTCGTAGATCAGCTGGAGCAGCCTATCCATCTCGAACCTATGAATACATTTCCGGTCACCCGTGACCTTGCCGTCGATCGTAGCCGTATGTTCGACTCTCTGAAGAAAGTCAAAGCATGGGTACCGATTGATGGAACATACGATCTTGGTCCGGGACCGCGGATTGCCGAAACAAAACGTCAGTGGGCGTATGAACTGTCCAAGTGTATGAGTTGCGGTGTATGCCTGGAAGCCTGCCCGAACGTGAACAGTAAGTCCGATTTCATCGGTCCTGCTGCTCTATCACAGGTTCGCCTGTTCAATTCCCATCCTACCGGGGAGATGCACAAGAGTGAGCGTCTTCAGTCCATTATGGATGAAGAAGGTATCATGGGCTGCGGAAACGCGCAGAACTGCGTAGAGGTTTGCCCTAAGGGAATTCCTTTGACTACGTCACTGGCTGCCCTTTACCGTGACACTGCAGTCGAATCATTCAAAAGCTTTTTCGGAAGCGACAAATAATTCTTTACTGGAGGCTGTGTCCGAAATGGACACAGCCTTTCTATTTTATTAATATACTGGAAGGGAGGGGTCGGTATGTGTAAACAATGGATGTATTATATATTGGGTCTTGTACTTGTGCTTGGTGTCACGCTGATGGTTTCCTCTATTTCCGGGGAATTGTATACTCTCCCTGAAGAAAGGACGGGGGCGAAGCTCATTTTTTATTCGGCTGTTCCTTCGTCTTTTTACTATGTCTTTTTCTTTGTAATCATTCCATCTCTGTATTTCGTGACTACGGTAATGATCAGTGCATTTATTCATCGCCGTATCGCCGATACTCTTTCCATACGGCTGTTGATAGCTTTTCTCCTGACACTGGCGCTTGGCTACGTCAGCGCAGGTGGAACAGTTCAGGGACTCGCTTTCAGTACATTGATGAACTCTGCGGCATTTATCAGTGCCCCGGTCATATTCATACATTTCCTGTATAGATACTTTGCAGAGATAAAAGTTTATTTTTTCACTAAAAGAATTTACCAGATAGGTTACGTGGTGCTTTCCGGGTCGCTTATGATGGATGTTTACCGGTTTGTTAGCGGAGAGTCTCCTTTCTGGATAGACCAGATCCAGTACTTCGTACTTCTGATTTTTTATATATTCATCTTTATCGTAGTCTGCAGAGGAGCTTTCCGACTTCGGACTTCATCCTACCGATCTTTTTTCAAGTACATAAGTTTCGGGGTGGCTCTTTCGTTCGCCCCCTACCTGATTTTTTATCTCATTCCTAAATTATTTACAGGCGCACCGATAATAGGAATCGAAATAGCTGTGTTTTTCCTTATAGCGCTTCCGATAACTTTTCTTTATTTATTATCGAAACAGAAATTGATCGATATTAACTTTATTATCCGCAGGTTGAGGCATCACGCCTTTCTTTCTCTGCTGCCGAGTCTTCTTATAGCTATCATGGCAAACCTTATAATAGACTGGACATTCTCCCTCGAACCCTTTCTGCAGCTTTTGTTCGCAGGAGTAGTGGTACTTACACTCATTATGACGTTTGCAGAGGTTATGGATTTCCGGATGCAGAGCGGGCTGTTTTCCGACAGAGGTAATTTCCAGGAAAGTCTGCACAAGCTGATGAAGAACTTCAAAGATCAATACAGCGTAGGTGACTTGATGAATGAAGTGTGCCATGAGATTACGAAAACGCTGAAATTAACTTATACCAACGCCTACTCCTATCACACGAAAGACGGCATGTTCTGTGTGAATGAACCGATTCTTGAAAATCTGCTCCGGCATCTGAAAAACAGCATGCATAACAGAAAGCTTGCAGTAGGAGAAATAGTGGAGACGAGGAGAGGGTTCGGTTTCGTAATAGCTGAGTCCCTTAACAAAGTAACCGTCATTTATAGTACCGGGAAACAGGATTTCACTTCTCTTAACCGGGAGGAAAGGAAGTATCTTCAAATCATTTCCATGAACGCGAATATAGCCATTGAAAACATGAGCCACATCGAAGAATTGATGAAGCAGCTGCAGAAGGTGAAAAGTAAGAATACCGATCAGTACCCGGCCTGGCTGTCGAGGCTTCTTTTTCAAATAGCCGAGGATCAGCGGGAACAGCTGTCTATCGATATTCACGATACCGTTTTGCAGGAATTGCTGTACCTGTATCGTCGTATGGATGAATTGCATACAAACAGGGAGGAACTGCCGCTTACTTTGCGCACCGAGCTATCCGTATATAAAGAACAGCTGCTCGACAGTATACATCTGACGAGGGAGACGTGCAGTGAACTGCGGCCGACCTTTTTGAAAGAAATCGGACTCATACAGTCTCTGGACAGTCTCATTCAGCAATATCAACTGCGTTCGAATTTCACCGTTTATTTTTGTGCAGAAGATTTTCATTCCGAACTCGATCAGGAGATGATCCTTACTACGTACCGTATCGTACAGGAGCTGCTGGCGAATGCTGTGAAGCACAGTGAAGCGAAGCATGTACATCTTTACTTAGCCGGAAACGAAGAAGACGTTACGTTGCGTTATGAAGATGATGGGGTGGGAATGGAAAATAAATACGAATGGGATGCCTTCACTCACATAGGACTATCCGGTATAGAACACCGGGTGAATGGACTCGGAGGATCTCTTCGCATTGATACAGCTGAATTCGAAGGCTTCAGAATGGAAATTGGTTTTCCGCTGAAAGGGAAGGAGTGTGTAGAATGACGAACGTTTTGATCGTCGATGATCATCCTGCAGTAGGGATGGGGACGAAAGCCATGATCGAACAGAACAGTGAAATGAACGTGGACGTAGTGGAAAACCCCGGGGAAGTCGAAAATATCGTTTTAAACAAAGATTACGACGTTCTGCTGATTGATTTATATATGCCGGGGATGAACGGTATTGAATTATCGAAACGTGTAAAACAGAAACGGCCCGATGTAACTGCCATCATCTATACAGGGTTCGACCTGAGTACACATTTTAACATGCTCGTGGAAGCGGAAGTGGAAGGATTCGTCAGTAAAACGGCTTCGCAGGAACAACTGCTGACGGCTATAAGATGCGCTATGAGGGATGAGGTTGTGATCCCTCTTCATCTGTTCAGACAGCTGCGCCGTACGGAAGCGAGCGTATCGCCGGTACGCATAAACAGAACGAAAGAAGAAGAAGCCCTTTTCCTTAATGAAAAGGAGCAGTCGATTTTGAAAGAAGTATCGAACGGGTTCACGAATAAAACTATTGCACAAAACCTTCACATGTCTCAAAGAAGTGTGGAATATACGCTTACGGGGATTTTCAACAAGCTGGACGTGCGTTCGCGTACGGAGGCGCTTTATAAAGCCCAGGAACTCGGGCTGATCTCCAAAGCAAAATAATCCGTTCGCATTTCCCGGAGAGACTGCCGATGTTTTTACTATTTAAACAGGGGTGATGACACCTTTTGTCTTGATATTTTCACAGGAACCTTAGAGAATAGATGACATAGACTTTTGATTTTGTCAGGAGGAACCCACGTGTCCGATCAAATTATAGAAGATATGGAATTTTATTTGCGTTACGTAGCGGGAGGCGTAAAAGATAAGGGTAGAGAAATTCTGGAAAATTACGAAATAACTCCCCCTCAGTTCGTTGCGCTTCAGTGGGTTTCGGATGAGATGGGTATCACTATCGGAACTATATCCAGTAAAATGCATCTGGCCCACAGTACTACAACTGATATGATCGATCGTCTGGAAAAGCTCGGGGTCGTAGAACGAAAAAAAGATGAAACCGACCGGAGAGTGGTACGTGTGTACATATTGCCGGAAGGTGAGAAAGTCATACGGGAAGTGATAGATAAACGAAGAGCCTATCTTAAAGATTTGTTTCATGAAGTGGACGAAGAAGAACTGCAGGAGTTTCGAACCCTTATGAAGCATGTATATGAAAAAATGAGTAAATTGACAAATTAAAGAGAAAAGAAGAGGGATCAGCATGGATCGACCAATTGGAGTTATCGACTCGGGAGTCGGTGGAATGACGGTAGTAAAAGAACTTATGAGACAGTTGCCCAAGGAGTCCATCTATTACATAGGTGATACGAAACGCTGTCCATACGGCCCGCGGCCGGCAGAGGAAGTCCGTACGTTCACATGGGAAATGGTGGAACATCTGAAAAGATATGAAATCAAAATGCTCGTAGTCGCCTGTAATACGGCTACTGCCTTTACGCTGGAGGAGCTTCGGGAAAAGCTGACCATTCCGGTTCTCGGTGTAATTGAGCCGGGTGCAAGAGCAGCTATTTCGACGAGTGAAAACAAAAGAATCGGAGTCATCGGAACGGAAGGAACAATCGGCAGTGAATCCTACCCGCAGGCCCTGAAAGCGATCGATGCTTCCATCCGGGTGAATAGTCAGGCCTGCCCCGCCCTGGTGCCCCTTGTCGAACGGGGCGTGCTGGCAGGATATGAAGCCCATGCCATCGTCCGGACGGAACTCCAGCCTTTGAAAAACAAAAACGGTATCGACACTCTCATACTAGGCTGCACCCATTATCCTCTGATCAAAGGAGTGATTCAGCAGGAAATAGGAGGAGCCGTGAAAGTGATCAGTTCCGGTGAAGAGACGGCTCGTGAAGCCAGTCTTATTCTGTCTTATAATGATCTGCTGGTGCAGAGTGAACAGGAACCATCCTACCGGTTTTATACGACGGGGGATTTCGACAAGTTCAAAATGATCGCAACGGAATGGTTTGAAGGACCTCTAGATACATTCGAAGTGATTGAACTTGACCCGGTTTCCATTTATTGAACATAAGAATTGGCGAGCCACTTTCAAAGTGGCTCTTTGTTTGAATGAGAAGCTGCCCCTTTTGTGTTATGATTGGCAGGAAATAACGGTAAGCCGAGGAGGAATTTTTATGCGTGCAGATGAAAGGAAAGTCAAAGACTTACGAGCTATTAAAATAGAAACGGACTATATCAAACATCCGGAAGGTTCCGTACTTATTGAATTCGGTGATACGAAAGTGATCTGTAATGCAAGCATCGAAGACAGAGTACCCCCGTTCCTGAGAGGTCAGGGTAAGGGATGGATTACCGCCGAGTACGCGATGCTTCCCCGAGCTACACAAACCCGTAATATACGTGAATCTTCGAAAGGGAAGGTATCCGGCCGGACGATGGAAATTCAAAGACTGATAGGAAGATCCCTGCGTTCGGTGATTGATTTGGGAATGATCGGGGAAAGAACGATATGGGTGGACTGTGATGTCATTCAGGCGGATGGCGGAACGAGAACCGCTTCCATTACCGGTGCATACATTGCTGTTGTCCACGCACTGGGAACGCTTCTGGAAAAAGGGAAAATTAAGGAATTGCCTGTTCAGGACTATTTGGCTGCGATATCTGTAGGCGTACTGGACGGCGAAGAAATCGTCGATCTCTGCTACGAGGAAGACAGCAACGCGGAAGTTGATATGAACGTTGTTATGACAGGTGATGGAGAGTTTGTTGAAATACAGGGGACGGGCGAGGAAGCTACGTTTTCCATGAAACAGCTGACGACGATGCTGGAATTGGCTTCCGAGGCCGTATCGGAACTGATGCTTCGTCAGAAAGAAGCCATCGGCACGTGGGCGAGTGCTATCGAAAACTATAAAGAAAGGGAGGAGGACGTACAGTGAAAGAAGTGATTATAGCTACCTCCAACCAGGGGAAAGTAAAAGAGTTTGAGCAGATGTTTTCCGAATATGGAATTTCGGTGAAATCGCTGAAGGACTTTGAAGAACAGATAGACGTGGAAGAAACCGGAGAAACATTCGAAGAGAATGCCCTTTTAAAAGCGGAAACGATTTCCGAACGATGGAATGTACCGGTCATCGCCGATGATTCGGGTCTTCAGGTCGATATTCTGGATGGCAGACCGGGCATTTATTCTGCCAGGTACGCCGGAGAGGATAAAAATGATAAGAAGAACTCCGAAAAACTGCTGAAAGAACTCGGAGAGACGACGGTCAAAGACAGAACAGCCCGCTTTGTCTGTGTCATTGCAGTAGCGGTGCCCGGAGAAGAATCTTTCACGAAACGTGGTACTTGTGAAGGGGCCATTGCTCTTCAGCCGAGAGGTGAACACGGATTCGGCTACGATCCTATTTTCATACCGGAGGGGTACAAGAAAACGATGGCCCAGCTGACTGCTGAAGAGAAGAACAGCATAAGTCACCGTCACCATGCTCTTTTGAAAATTGAAGAGTGGCTGAAGGAGAAAGGGGACTAATTCATGCCGAAAGCTTTAATAATCAGCGACAGTCACGGACTCACCGAAGAACTGCAGGAAGTGAAGGATCGCCACTCACAGGAAGTGGATGCTTTTATCCACTGTGGAGATTCCGAACTTGCGACGGATGCTTCGGAGCTTGAGGGATTTCATTACGCCAAAGGGAATTGTGATTTTGAAGCGGATATGGAAAATGAACAGATTGTAGACGTCAAAGGCGTCCGGTTTCTCGTCGCTCACGGGCATCTGCTTCAGGTGAAACAGTCTCTGATGCCTATATATTACAGAGCCGAGGAAGCAGGAGCGGATGTTGCCTGCTTCGGACATTCTCATACGATAGGTGCGGAGAAAGTGGGAGACAAACTGATTATGAATCCGGGAAGTTCCCGGCTGCCGAGAGACCGCAGTGAACCGACGTATGCGATTATCGAGTGGGAAGACGGCTCGAAAGAACTGACGGTTACGTATTATCATATGGACGGGAATAAACTGGAAGATCTAGAAGTGCAATTTGACTTGAGTAGCAGGAATTAATTTTTTTCCTGCTACCATTGACTTTTTACTGTGGAACAAGTATACTTTTTCATGTCGTCGCAATACATATAACAATTTCATAAATGCGGGTGTAGTTTAGTGGTAAAACCTCAGCCTTCCAAGCTGATGACGGGAGTTCGATTCTCCTCACCCGCTCCATTGTCCCAGTAGCTCAGCTGGATAGAGCAACAGCCTTCTAAGCTGTGGGTCGCAGGTTCGAATCCTGCCTGGGACATTATTTGCAAAAGCTGCATTCCTTATCATGTGAGGGATGCAGCTTTTTATTTGCTGAACATTCTCATGGCAGAGTTGTCTGATTATCGAGTTGACTTTCCAATCGGTCGTTGGATAGAATAATTCTAAAGAATCAATTTATTTCTGCTTATTCGTCTGAACCGGTATAAACATTAGTTTGTTGAAATAATCGATGGACAGAACATCCGGAAAACAGGGCCTATATAAAAATTGGATTGAGGAGTGAACGACTTGGAGGATACTTTGTTAGTAATTATATAGTAACTCTGATTATACTTGCCATTCTCGTACCGTTGATTCCAGCTCTCTGGCTTTATATTCATGATGAAAGGCAAAACGAACATTCTGTATTGAAAAATTATCCACTATTAGGGAGGTTCCGTTACATCGTCGAGAAAACGGGACCTGAATTCCGTCAATACCTGTTTCACAATGATCGGGAAGGAAAACCGTTCAATCGTAAAGAGTTCGAATATGTCAATAAAGCAGGAAAGTACAATACCCGAATGATGGGGTACGGAGCGGAGCGGGATTTTACCGAGGACGGTTGGTATTTAGTGAATGACATGTTCCCGGTCCAGGCGGAAGAGATACGAATCGATCAGAGTGAGCCGATTAAGACGAAACTGTACGACATCGAAAAAGAACAGCTTTTTAAACGTAAAGAGCACCGGTTCGATTCAGAGCTTGACCCCGTTTACTTACATGACGATGATTGTGTAATACTCGGGGAACATACCGTCGATCATCCTTTTCGTCTGAAAGGTCTGATCGGTCAATCTGCGATGAGTTTCGGATCCCTTGGCGACCATGCAATCACAGCATTATCAAAAGGGCTCGGGCGTGCGGGCGGCACATGGATGAACACCGGTGAAGGCAGTGTCTCTCCTTACCACTTAAAGGGTGATGTCGACATCATCATGCAGATCAGTCCCGGACTGTTCGGTGTCCGGACAAAAGACGGTGAGTTCTCCTGGGAGGCCTTTCGTGATCAGGCCTCCAGAGAGCAGATTAAAGCGTTCGAATTGAAACTTGCGCAGGGCGCCAAAACCCGCGGAGGCCACGTAGATGGAAAAAAGGTTACGGAGGAAATTGCCGAAATACGTAAAGTCGAACCGGGTATAGATATAGACAGCCCGAACCGTTTCCCCGGCATCGATACACCTGCCCAGCTGCTTCATTTCCTTTCTGACCTGAGAGCTTCCGGCGGCAAACCTGTCGGAATGAAGATAGTGGCAGGTAATGAACAGCAGGTGGAGCGGCTTGTTTCGGCAATGGTGGAAGAGGATATTGTTCCCGACTTTCTTACGGTAGACGGAGGAGAAGGAGGAACTGGAGCTTCTTATTATGCTCTCGCCTATTCCGTTGGACTTCCGGCTTTTTCAGCTATACCGATGGTGGATGACATGCTGAAGAAATATGGTATACGTAGACGCACTAAGATTATCGCCTCGGGCAAATTGCTCACGCCTGATAAAATTACAATGGCACTGGCTCTCGGGGCAGATCTGATCAATATTGCACGCGGGTTCATGATGAGTGTCGGTTGTATCATGTCGCAGGTCTGTCATAAAAACACCTGCCCGGTAGGAGTCGCAACGACCGACGCTGAATTACAGCAGGCACTCGTTATCGAAGAAAAAAATTACCGCGTTACGAACTATCTGATTTCCTTACGCCAGGGTTTATTCGATTTAGCGGCCGTAGCCGGGCTGGATTCACCGACGAAATTCACAAGAGAACATATCGTTTATCACTCTGACTTTCGTAAAGTAATTAATGAGGAAGATGGCGCAGGCAGATAACTGGATGGTATCATACGCGAAGAAAAGTTCGAGTGGAAAGGCAGTTTGAGGAGATCACGTATAAAACTCTTCGGTTATCAGTTCGAAGAGTTTTATTTTTGCCTCTTCAAGGGAATAATCACAGGTAATCAGGGTAATTCAAGCGGATTTCTTCTTTTGAAATACATGTTTGATATAATGAATAAAGTACATACTTAAAACGGTTAGGAAGGGTGCGTTATGGAAAACAGCAAAGGAGAAGTTGTTCTTTTTCCGAAATGGAGGGAGAAGCTGCGGGAGAAAGGACTGGAAGCGGTCCGTCATCAGCAGTACGAAGAAGCTATCGAATCACTGGAACCTTTGTTCCATTACCGGGAAGCTGACGATGAAGTGATTACCGGTCTGTTAATTTCCTGGGTAGGCACGGGAGAATACGTGCAGGCGGAAGAAGTTTGCCTGAATCGCATGAAGGTCAGTGAATCCGCTTATTTTCAATATCTACATATTTATATAACGATTCTATTCCATGAGGGAAAATACAGGGAACTGATGACCCTGGTGGAAGAAGTGCTTGAACAGGAGGATCTCCCTGGTGAAGTAAGGACACAGTTGTGGCAGATGTATAACGTAAGTAAAGACATCGAAGACTCCCATCAAAAAGAAGAACAGAAATATTTGATGGAAGAATGGCAGGCAGCTATAAACGGGCAGCAGATAGAAAAACAGTATAGTATTCTTATGAAATTGAAAAGCTTCGACCCGGCGCCCTGGACGGAGACATTACGTATATATCTGACGGATGAAGAAACGCATCCGGTAATAAAAACAGCCATTATACTATGGTTCCAGTCGCACGGGGTGGAAGAGAGCACATCTATACATAAATTCGGTAAAACCATATCCATCGTCCCTGTCGAAATAGGTTCCCCTTCCACACACTACATAGTAAAGCATTTAGAGTTGCGTCTTACTCATATTGAGCAGGAGCATCCCGTAATGTACGATATTATCGTAACGATGCTTCATCGTTACATTTATGTCCGGTACCCTTTCCTTCCTACGGAAAATGAAGTGACTTACATAATAGAAGCATTGAAAGTGCTCGGGAATGAGTATTTGCAATTAGAAGAAACGCCTATTAAAATGGGATCGGAAACTGAATCCTATAAGAAGGATATTGAAGTCGCAAATCAACAATACAGGGCGATTACAGGAGAATAAGCATAATAACCCCTCTATTGTTGAAAGAGAACAGCATTATGTTATAATATAGTGGTTGTAAATAAGATTCGTACACATGTCTGTAACAGATCCATGTAAAAATGAAAATATGACGTTGGAGGGACTTTTTATGTCAGCAACTTGGGAAAAGAAAGAAGGAAATCAGGGAACCCTTACAGTAGAGGTATCACCTGAAGAATTCGATAAAGCGCTCGATCAGGCGTTTAACAAAGTAGTGAAAGAAGTACAGGTACCTGGATTCCGTAAAGGAAAAGTACCGCGTAAAATCTTCGAAGGCCGTTTCGGTGTTGAATCTCTTTATCAGGATGCACTTGATATCATTCTTCCACAGGCTTATTCAGATGCTGTACAGGAAACGGGCATTGAGCCGGTAGACCAGCCTGAAGTGGATGTGGAGCAGATTGAAAAAGGCGAACCGCTTATTTTCAAAGCGGATGTTACAGTTAAGCCTGAAGTAGAACTCGGCGAATACAAAGGTCTTGAAGTAGAAGAGGCAGATACTGAAGTAACCGATGAAGACGTGGAGGAAGAACTTAAGCGTCAACAGGAAAACCAGGCTGAGCTCGTAGTTAAAGAAGAAGGCGAAGTCGAAGAAGGCGACACAGTTGCTATGGACTTCGAAGGTTTCGTTGACGGGGAAGCGTTTGAAGGCGGCCAGGCCGAGAACTATTCTCTTGAAATCGGATCCGGTACGTTCATTCCAGGTTTTGAAGAACAGCTCGTCGGTAAAAAAGCTGGAGAAGAGCCTGATGTGAACATCACGTTCCCGGAAGATTACCACGCTGAAGAGCTGGCCGGAAAAGAAGCAACATTCAAAGTTAAAATTCATGAAGTGAAAGCCAAGGAACTTCCTGAGCTTGATGATGAATTCGCTAAAGATGTAGACGAAGACGTCGAGTCTATGGATGAACTGAAGAAAAAAACCCGCGAAAATCTGGAACAGCAGAAGCAGCAGGATGCTGAGAACCAGAAACGCGAATCACTCGTCAACCAGGCGAGCGACAATGCTTCCGTGGAAATTCCACAGGCCATGGTCGACTCCGAGCTGGATCGTATGATAAGCGAATTCGAACAGCGTCTGCAAATGCAGGGAATGACGAAGGAAATGTACTTCCAGTTCACCGGTCAGGACGACAACCAGCTTCGTGAGCAGATGAAAGAAGATGCTGAAAAGCGCGTGAAGACGAACATGACGCTTGAGGCGATTGCTCAGGCTGAAAACGTCGAAGTAACCGAAGAAGACGTAAATAAGGAACTTGAAAATATGTCCGCTATGTATCAGACGGACGTTGAGAATCTGAAGCAGATGCTTGGAGGAAACACAGACATGGTCAAAGATGATCTGAAAATCCAAAAAGCGATTGAAGTACTTGAGCAGAACAGCAAAACAGTATAATGAGTGATGACAAAAACAAGGCGAGGAATATCCCCGCCTTGTTTTCTCATATTATTTGCAATTTGTCATTAATAAGTCATATCATTAAGACAGTCAATCGTATCTATACATATTAAGAATTACTAAGCGTTTGACCTGCTTGTACAGTCTCTGCATAATATTATGTGATGTCGTCAGCAGGTAGGGCAGCCTTTTACTTTTTAAATATCGATTTATTTGGTATGATAAGCGAAAGATAGTGCGGGTTAGCCTTGGCATCATTTTGGAAAGGGTGAAAGTAATGTTTAAATTTAATGAAGAAAAAGGGCAGCTCAAGTGCTCGTTTTGCGGTAAAAGCCAGGATCAGGTACGAAAGCTTGTAGCAGGTCCGGGTGTATATATTTGTGATGAGTGTATTGAACTGTGTACAGAGATAGTTGAAGAAGAACTGGGTAACGAAGAAGAAACGGAATTCAAAGAAGTTCCGAAGCCTGAAGAGATCCATAATATCCTCGGTGATTACGTCATTGGTCAGGAGCAGGCGAAGAAGAACTTATCCGTTGCGGTTTATAACCACTACAAACGTGTGAATACGACAACTGCGAAGAATGATGAAGTGGAGCTTGCGAAGAGTAACATTCTTATGCTTGGACCTACTGGTAGCGGGAAGACGTTGTTGGCTCAGACACTGGCGCGTATTCTCAATGTACCGTTTGCCATTGCCGATGCAACTTCCCTTACGGAAGCCGGGTATGTCGGCGAGGACGTGGAGAATATCATCCTTAAACTGATTCAGGCAGCAGATTATGATGTAGAGAAAGCCGAAAAAGGCATCATCTATATTGATGAAATCGATAAAGTCGCCCGTAAGTCCGAGAACCCGTCCATCACACGTGATGTTTCCGGGGAAGGTGTGCAACAGGCCCTTCTTAAAATTCTCGAAGGAACTCAGGCGAGCGTGCCTCCACAAGGGGGACGTAAGCACCCTCATCAGGAATTCATCCAGATTGATACTACGAATATCCTGTTTATCGTCGGCGGTGCGTTCGATGGTATCGATCAGATCATTAAACGTCGTCTCGGACGAAAAGTGATCGGTTTTGGATCCGAACAGTCGCAGCCGGATTCCGAGAAGCAGGAACTGCTTACGAAAGTACTTCCTGAAGATCTGCTTAGTTACGGACTTATCCCGGAATTCATAGGTCGACTTCCGGTGATTGGAAGCCTTGAGCAGCTCGATGAAGATGCGCTTGTAGAAATTCTCACTCAGCCGAAAAACGCTCTCGTGAAACAGTATCAGAAACTCCTTCAGATCGATGATGTCGAACTTGAATTCGAAGAAGATGCTCTTCGCGAAATTTCCAGATTAGCTATCGAACGGAAAACAGGTGCGCGCGGACTGCGGTCTATCATTGAAGGGATCATGCTCGATGTAATGTTCGACCTGCCTTCAAGAGATGATATCGAGAAATGTGTCATCACGAAAGAAACAGTGAAAATGGAAGGTGGCCGTCCTCGTCTTATATTGACCGATGGTACGGTGGAAGAACCGAAAAGTCCAAAAAGCGCCTGAGCACTTCAGGCGGAATAAAGCTTAGCCGCGCTAGTTTAAGCGCGGCTTCTCTTTTCTGTTTTTTTGGTTTGCATTCTTTCTTTACATAATTCTTCCGGACAAATATGGAATGAAAATAACATCAGGAGGTGTAACGAATGACTGAAAGTAAAACATACCCTCTACTTCCGCTTAGAGGATTGCTCGTCTATCCTTCTATGGTGCTTCACCTGGATGTCGGTCGTGAGAAATCAGTGAAAGCTTTAGAAGAAGCTATGATCGATGACAGTCACGTTATGTTGATTGCACAAAAAGAAACAAGCGTGGATGAGCCGGAAAGTGACGACCTTTACGAGGTAGGTACAGTAGCTTTCGTGAAACAGATGGTGAAACTGCCGAATGGTACGCACCGCGTCCTCGTCGAAGGCGTGGAACGGGCAAAAGTGAAAGAAATAAAGGAAAAAGAAGAACATTTCGAAACGACCGTCACTGCGTTACAGGAAGTGCAGGGGGATCGGAATGAAGAAGAAGCTTTGACACGCACGCTCATGGAACAATTCGAACAGTACGTAAAAATATCGAAAAAAGTGACGAAAGAAACTTACGACACTTTGGCCGATATCGATGACCCTTCCCATCTTGCCGATATGGTCGCCTCTCATCTTCCGATTAAAATCAAGGAAAAGCAGGGAGTACTCGAAACTTCAGAAGTGAAAGAGAGACTGAAACGTGTCATTGACATTATAGGCAATGAACGTGAAGTTCTGCAGATAGAACAGAAAATCGGACAGCGTGTGAAAAAATCGATGGAAAATACCCAAAAAGAGTACTACCTTCGGGAACAGATGAAAGCTATCCAGAACGAACTGGGCGATAAAGATGGAAAGTCCGGAGAAGTTGCGGAGCTGAAAGAAAAAATTGAAAATGCAAATATGCCCGAGCGGATTGAACTGATAGCTCTTAAAGAACTGGGGAGGTACGAAAAAGTTCCTCAAAGTTCAGCCGAAAGCTCCGTCATACGTAATTATATCGAGTGGCTCGTCGTACTGCCCTGGACGACCGAAACGGAAGATAACCTGGATGTACCGCACGCGGAAGAGATTCTCGAGGAGGATCATTACGGTCTTGATAAAGTAAAAGAACGTATATTGGAGTATCTGGCCGTGCAACAGCTGACCCAGTCCATCAAAGGACCGATTCTTTGTCTCGTCGGTCCCCCGGGCGTCGGGAAAACGTCTCTCGCAAAATCCATAGCGCGGGCGATCAATCGTAAGTTCGTAAGGATATCTGTCGGCGGTATTAGAGATGAGGCTGAGGTTCGTGGACACCGGCGTACTTATATCGGAGCTATGCCGGGGAGGATTATCCAGGGTATGAAACGCGCAGAGACTGTCAACCCGGTCTTCCTGCTGGATGAGATAGATAAAATGGCCAGCGATTTCCGGGGCGACCCGTCTTCTGCGATGCTTGAAGTTCTCGACCCTGAACAGAACGCAACGTTCAGTGACCACTACATTGAAGAAGATTATGATCTTTCGAACGTTCTGTTCGTAGCTACGGCCAATACAATGTCCACGATCCCCGGTCCGCTCATGGACAGGATGGAAGTGATCCAGATTGCGGGATATACCGAGGTCGAAAAACTTCACATTGCAAAAGAACATCTTTTGGGTAAACAGATTACAGAGAACGGGCTGACGAGAAATCAGCTTCAGTTCCGGGATGACGCTCTTATGAAACTTATCAGACGTTATACAAGGGAAGCGGGTGTGCGCGGACTTGAACGTGAAATCGCCAACGTCTGCCGGAAAGCCGCTAAAATAATCGTTTCCGGAGAGAAGAAGCGTGTAATTGTTACGGAGAAAATGATAGAAGAACTGATTGGCCGCCCTAAATTCCGGTATGGTCAGGCTGAACTTGAAGATCAGGTAGGGGCAGCCACCGGCCTTGCCTATACAGCAGCCGGCGGTGATACGTTGTCCATTGAAGTTTCCGTCTCACCGGGTAAAGGCAATCTCACACTTACCGGGAAATTAGGTGACGTGATGAAAGAGTCGGCCCAGGCCGCTTTCAGCTATATCCGCACCAGAGCGGATGAACTGAATATCTCTTCCGACTTCGTAGAGAAAAACGATATCCACATTCACGTTCCGGAAGGAGCCACGCCTAAAGATGGTCCTTCAGCAGGTATCACGATGGCCACTGCTCTCGTCTCCGCACTTACAGGTCGTGCCGTGTCGAAAGAGGTGGGGATGACCGGGGAGATTACGCTGAGAGGCCGCGTCCTTCCTATCGGCGGGCTGAAACAGAAAGCCCTCAGTGCTCACCGGGCCGGACTGACAAGGATAATTATCCCTTTTGAAAACAAAAAAGATTTAGACGATATCCCGGAAAGCGTCCGGAACGATTTGACATTCATTCCTGTGAAGCATCTTGATGAGGTGCTCGAGCAGGCATTGACGGGTGAGAAAAATGAGAGTAAATGAAGCGGAAATAGTTATCAGTGCTGTAAGTAAGACTCAGTACCCGAGCGATCCGATTCCGGAGATTGCGCTTGCGGGGCGTTCCAACGTAGGGAAATCATCCTTCATCAATACGATGATCCAGCGTAAAAATCTGGCCCGTACCTCAGGGAAGCCGGGGAAGACGCAGACGCTCAATTTCTACATCATCAATAAATCTTTTCACTTCGTAGATGTACCCGGGTACGGGTATGCAAAAGTCTCCAAAGCGGAAAGAACACGCTGGGGAAAGATGATGGATGAATACTTCGGGGAACGGGAACAGCTCGTTTCGGCAGTTCTTGTCGTGGACTTACGGCATGAACCGACTGATGAAGACTGTATGATGTACGATTATTTTAAATATCACGACCTTCCGGTAACGATTATCGCTACGAAAATGGATAAAGTTAAGAAAGGGAAACGCCCGGCTCAGAAGAAGCTTATACGTGAGGTGCTGGAAGTGGACGAAAAGGATCCGCTCATCCTTTTCTCTGCGGAAACCTCCGAAGGCAAAGATGAAGCCTGGAAGTCCCTGCGGTCCCATTTGAAAATGTAGAAGACCGGTGGTCAGAAAAAAATACTGATGTTACAGAACCGGGAAGGTCCGTTACGATTCGCAGAATCGTTCGGGCCTTTCTTATTTATCGGCTGATGAAGGTGGACCCTTTCCTTTTCAGGCGTTCCGTGATATTTTTAGTGAAAACCGTTAACGCTGGGAGAGGTGACAATGAACGAAGTTATTGATGTACAGGGGTTGAATAAGTCATTTGGAGAACTGGAAGTACTGAGAGATATCCATTTCAACGTGAAGGAGGGGGAAGTTGTCGTAATTATCGGAGCAAGCGGTTCCGGTAAAAGCACATTACTGCGCTGTCTGAATTATTTGGAGATGAAAGACAGTGGAGAAATTTCACTTCACGGAAAGCGTGTGGACGAACGGAAGGATAAGCTGAACGAAATCAGGCAGAACATAGGGATGGTCTTTCAGCAGTTCAATCTTTTTCCTCATAAAACGGTTCTCGAGAACGTGATGGAAGCTCCTCTTCAGGTTAAGAAAATGGAGAAAGATAAGGCAGCATATAAAGCCCGGGAGCTGCTTAATAAGGTGGGGCTCAGCGACAAAGAAGATGTCTTTCCGAACCGTCTCTCCGGGGGACAGAAGCAGCGTGTAGCTATAGCAAGGGCGTTGGCCATGAACCCTTTGATTATGCTTTTCGATGAACCTACCTCGGCTCTTGACCCCGAACTGATCGGGGAAGTTCTGCAAACGATGAAGGATCTTGCCAAAGAGGGGATGACGATGGTTGCCGTAACGCATGAGATGCGTTTTGCCAGAGAAGCAGCGGACAGAGTCGTCTATATGCATGACGGCCGCATCGTGGAGGAAGGAACGCCGGAGGAGATATTCGAGCATCCGCAAAACGACAGGACGAAAAAGTTTCTTCAGTCCATATACGTCTGAAATTCAAAGACAGAAGCCGCGATCCCGGGAATCAGGAACACGGCTTCTGTCTATTTCTGTTTGTAAAAGTAATATCCCCCGAGCAGCAGGAAGAGGATACTGAAGTACATTTTTATGTATGTCACTACGGGCGGCACCCAGAAAAAAAGCGACTCGATGGCTGGAACGATGAGGATGCCGAGTCCGACAGCTAGAGGCAGCAACCCGATTTTCACTTTTCTGCTCAACATAAGTGCAATGCCTATATAAATGATGTACATACTCCAATGTTCAGGCCACACAGCTATATTCGTTTCGGCGAAAAGCTGCCACAGGGTAAGCAGTACCATGGCCTGGAAAAACAGCAGCGGCGTTTCCCGAACGCGTCTGGCATGAATGAAAAGAGAGACTGTCAGGAAGGCGAACAGAGATATACCTCCAAGCTGAGTGCCGACAAAAGGGATAGGAAACTGTTTGAAGAGAAAGAAAACGCCGGTAGCAGTCAAAACCATTGCAATCAGAAAATAGTATTTTTTCATAAACGAAAGAACCTCCGGGATGTAATTTTCTTGTGGAATGAACAAGCTTTTGATATATTATTAATAGCTCTTATTTAAATTAATTCTAATCTGGTAAAGAATTTTTAGAATCTTTCTTATATCGTATCATAAGATTTTCATATTCTGTCCATAAGTTATTCTAACAGAGGTAAAAATTCATGTTACAATGGTAAATATGAGTTGTGATAAGGTACGGACACATGATGGGGGTATATGTCATGCATATTTTAGCTGTAAGTATTAATTACCGAACCGCCCCTCTTGCTATCAGGGAGAAGCTCGCGTTTTCCGAAGCTGATCATGCAGAAGCGATGAAGACTTTAAATGCTCAGAAAAGCATTATGGAAAACGTGATATTGTCCACGTGCAACCGCACAGAATTGTACGTAGTGGCGGATCAGATACATACTGGCCGTTACTATATTAAAGATTTTCTGGAAAAGTGGTTCAATATTGAAAAGCAGGAGTTTTCGCCTCACTTGATTGTATATGAAGCGGATGGGGCAATCGAACATCTGATGAGAGTCTCGGCAGGACTCGATTCTATGGTTCTGGGAGAAACGCAGATTCTCGGCCAGGTGAAACAGGCGTTTCAACTTTCTCAAGGTTCAGGCACGACCGGCACAGTCTTCAATCAGTTGTTCAAGCAGGCAGTCACTGTAGCGAAGAAAGGCCATAAGGAAACAGCGATCGGAGAGAACGCCGCATCTGTAAGTTACGCTGCGGTGGAGCTTTCCAAAAAAGTGTTCGGAGAATTGAAAGATAAACACATCGCTATCATCGGTGCCGGTAAAATGGGAGAACTGGCAGCCAAGAACCTTTTCGGTTTCGGTGTCGGTAAAGTCACAGTACTTAACCGGACATTGGAAAAAGCCGAAGCTGTAGCTTCCCAGTTCTCCGGAGAGGCTACAACTCTGGAGGATCGTGAGCAAATTCTTGAAGAGGCGGATATCGTCATCAGCTCTACGGGGTCTGATGAATACGTCATTACGAAAGATATGGTTGCACGAGCCCACAGAAAGAGAAAAGGAAATCCTTTGTTCTTCGTCGATATCGCTGTACCGAGAGATCTTGATCCCGGTATCGCCGATCTTGAAGGCATGTTTCTTTATGACATTGACGACTTGCAGGGAATCGTGGACGAAAACCTTACTGAACGGAAGAAAGCGGCAGAAGAGATTGAGCTTATGATTGAAGCCGAAATCGTTGAATTCAATGAGTGGTTACGCACGCTTGGAGTGGTGCCGGTCATTTCTGCTCTGCGCCAGAAAGCTCTCGGCATTCAGGCGGAAACGATGGAAAGTATCGAAAGGAAACTGCCTGAACTGAGCGCCCGCGAAAGGAAAGTACTGAACAAACACACGAAAAGCATTGTGAACCAGATGCTGAAAGAACCGATTACTCAGGCAAAAGAACTTGCCAATGAACCTGGTGCAGAAGAATCTCTGCAACTGCTCACTCAAATCTTCGGCATTGAAGAAGAAGTGCAGGAACAGGTGAAAATCCAGGAACAAAAAAATAACCACGCTGTTAAGGTCGATGATAAAGGGATATTGACGTTCCCTGCGTTACAGAACATGACTCAGGCTTAAAAGGTGGACAACCTATGGTACTTGACCTTAAGTGGATTTATGAAATCATCATTTTATTTTATGGTCTCAGCCTTACCGGCTATTTTATAGATTTCATCCAGGGGGACCGGAGAGCGAATAAGATCGCTTTCTGGTTACTCGGGATAGTCTGGACGCTGCAAACGGTTTTTCTTTTATCCCAAATCTTCATAAAAGATGATTTTCCCGTCACGACCGTTTATGACGGTCTTTATTTTTATGCCTGGATCCTTGTAACTTTTTCTCTCGTTCTGAACCGGCTGTTTCGGGTTGATTTTATTATTTTCTTCACGAACGTCATCGGTTTTTCGGTGATGATCATCCATCTGATGACCCGGGCCCAGAGAGATATGGGGGAAGGCGGGGTGGAGCTTGTAAATGAAATGCTGGTAGTGCATGTAACGCTGGCGATCATCTCCTACGGCTTTTTTACCCTCTCTTTCATATTTTCAGTGCTTTACCTGTTACAATATCGTTGGCTGAAGAGTAAAAAGTGGCGGAACCGTCTCGCAAGGCTCGGGGATTTGGCTAAACTGGAGCGATTATCTTACCTGTTCATCGTTCTTGCGGTACCCGTCCTGCTGATAGCGATTGTGCTCGGGGTCGTCTGGGGCTACATTTCCGAGGACGTATTCTACTGGTTGGACTTTAAAACGGTAGGTTCGATCATAGTTGTATTCGTCTATATGATCTGGCTGTTCCTGAAGGTTGTACGTGGTTTTCAGGGAAGACTCATTTCAACCTATAATATAGGTGCCTTTCTTCTCTTACTCATCAACTTCTTTCTGTTCAGTTCATTATCAAACTTTCATTTTTAATTACTAGGAGGAACTATTGTGCGTAAAATTGTTATCGGGTCAAGGAAAAGTGACCTGGCTATAAGCCAGACAGAGTGGGTAATAGACCAGTTGAAACAGATCGATCCTTCCTACGAATTCGAAATCAAAAGAATCTCCACCCGTGGGGACGAAATATTGAACGTCACCCTTTCAAAAGTCGGTGGAAAGGGCTTATTCATTAAAGAGATCGAGGACTCCATGTACAGCAAAGAAATCGACATGGCCGTACACAGTATGAAAGATATGCCTTCGGTAGTGACAGAAGGTCTTTCTCTTTCCTCGGTTCCGATACGTGAAGATCACAGGGACGCTTTCGTGTCGAAGGACAATACGACTCTGAAAGATCTTCCGGAAGGAGCGATAGTCGGTACGAGCAGTCTCCGTCGTTCCGCTCAGATAAAGGCGGTGAGACCGGATGTGGAAGTGAAGTGGATCCGTGGTAACATCGGCACCCGTCTCAGAAAGTTGAGAGAAGAAGAATTTGACGCAATCGTTCTTGCTGCTGCCGGTCTTAAACGGATGGGCTGGACAGAGGAAGTCGTCACAGAATTCCTTGATCCGGAAGTTTGTGTACCTGCAATCGGGCAGGGAGCGCTTGCGATTCAGTGTCGTGATGATGACGATGAATTGAGAGAACTTCTGGCCAAATTAAATCACGAATATACAGCAGCGACCGTCAGTGCCGAACGTAAATTCCTTCACGATCTGGACGGCGGCTGTCAGGTACCGATTGGAGGGTATGCATACCGCGAAGGGGATCAGTATACACTCTCTGCGCTGGTGGGCACACCTGATGGAGAGACGATCCTTCACGAAATCGTAACCGGCACCGATCCTGTAGCTGTAGGTAAAGAGGCTGCAGATCTTCTGAGAGACCGCGGTGCTGCAAAAATTATCGAAGACGCCAAAGAGGAGTTTGAGCAGTAATGTCTTCTCTTTCGGGAAAAGAAGTCCTGATTACAAGGGCCAGGCATCAGGCCGATACGTTAAAGGAACGTCTTGAAAGCAGAGGGGCCGGTGTGACTGCTGTCCCTCTGCTTTCTTTTGTTAAAAGGGACAGCGAAGAAAATGTCCGCCTTCTTGAGAATCTGGCTTCCTACGACTGGGTTCTCATTACGAGCACAAACGGAGTGCGGTTTTTTAATGAGTTGATCAGGGAATATCTGGAATCGGTCCCGGAAGGACTCAAATATGCGACAGTAGGCCCAAAGACGAAATTGGCGCTTGAAGAGGAAGGAAGAACCGTTTCCTTTCTTCCTTCCTCTTACTCTGCGGAGTTTTTAGTGAAAGAATGGGTGCCGATGCTCGAAAGTAATGAGCGGGTATTATATGTACGGGGCAACCTTTCGAGGGAAACGGTACGGGAAGGGCTCAAGGAACATCACATTTCTTTTGATTCGATGACTGCTTATGATACCTTAATATTGGAAGAGAAAGCAGCAGAGTTACAGGACAGACTGAGGAACGAAAGCTGGGATGCTCTTACTTTTTTCAGTCCTTCCGCTGTAGAAGCGTTTTGTGAGCTTTCGGGAACGCTTTGCAACAGGGCACTTGATCTTCCCTGTTTCTGCATCGGCCCTACTACAGAAAGACAGGCTGCGGACGCCGGATTTACAAATATACAAAGCCCTGCGACTTTCACAGCGGAAGCGCTTATTGAAAAGATGGAGGAGTATTTTACCGAGAAAGGATGAAACGTGATGGCGAATGAATTTAAAAGACATAGAAGATTGAGACAGTCGGCTTCTCTTCGGTCGATGGTACGGGAGACTCACCTGCACCCTGAAGATTTTATATTTCCCTTATTTGTTGTTGAAGGGGCGACGGAAAATAACGACGTAGGGTCTATGCCCGGCGTTTATCAGGTTGCTTATAACAATCTGAAAACAGAGCTCGACGAAATTATAGAGCTTGGACTCACTTCCGTCATCATTTTTGGAGTTCCGGAGGTCAAAGATCCTTACGGAAAAGAAGCCTATAACGATGAGGGCATCGTCCAGAAATCGATACGCTTCATCAAAGACTATGCTCCGCAGCTGACAGTGGTTGCAGACACCTGTCTTTGTCAGTACACCGATCACGGGCACTGTGGAGTCGTGAACGGCGGAGTGATCGAGAATGATACCTCACTTGAACTTCTTGCTAAAACGGCAGTGACTCAGGCGGAAGCGGGAGCAGACATTATTGCGCCTTCTAATATGATGGATGGTTTCGTGACGTATATCAGGAAAGCTCTGGATGAGTCCGGCTTCCCTCAAATACCGATTATGTCATACGCCGTCAAATACTCTTCCGCTTTCTACGGCCCTTTCCGGGATGCTGCCCACAGCACGCCGCAGTTCGGGGACAGGGATACGTACCAGATGGACCCTGCGAACCGGCTGGAAGCAAAACGGGAAGTCAAGTCGGATCTTGAAGAAGGAGCCGATTTTCTCATTATAAAACCAGCCCTCAGCTATATGGATATACTGAGAGATACGAGGGAAGAGACGGATGTTCCGCTTGTTGCATATAATGTGAGCGGAGAATATTCCATGATCAAAGCAGCTGCCAGCCAGGGATGGGTCGATGAGAAAGCTATCGTAACGGAGAAGCTCTTATCCATGAAACGGGCCGGAGCCGATCTTATCGTAACGTATCACGCAAAAGATATGGCAAGATGGCTGAAAGAATAAATGAAGGAAGGTGTCATAATGAAAAGGTTTGATAACTCTATTTCCGAATTCAAAACAGCGAAAGAAATAATGCCGGGAGGGGTCAACTCTCCTGTACGTGCCTTTAATTCCGTGAACATGGACGCCCTGTTCATGGAAGAAGGGAAAGGGTCTAAAATTACCGATATCGATGGTAACGAATATATCGATTATGTACTCAGCTGGGGGCCTCTCATTCTCGGCCACGCCGACGAGCAGGTAGTGAGCGCACTGCAGAAGATGGTTGCGAAAGGTACCAGTTTCGGTACTCCTACGGTTATTGAGAACAAGCTTGCCAAGCTGGTCATCGACCGGGTACCTTCCATTGAGATGATGCGCATGGTCAACTCCGGCACAGAAGCTACCATGAGTGCTCTGCGAGCGGCGAGGGGTTATACGGGTAGAGATAAAATACTTAAATTCGAAGGGAACTACCATGGGCACGGAGATTCCTTATTGATTAAGGCGGGTTCGGGGGTAGCGACTCTCGGCCTTCCTGATTCCCCCGGAGTTCCTAAATCGGTAGCCGAAAATACGATTACCGTTCCATACAACGATCTTGAAAGCGTACGTTATGCTTTCGAACAGTATGGGGACGAACTTGCCGCTGTAATCGTGGAGCCTGTGTCCGGCAATATGGGAGTCGTACCGCCGGAGAACGGTTTCCTCCAGGGGCTGCGTGAAATTACGGAGGAGCATGGAACAGTGCTTATCTTCGATGAAGTCATGAGCGGTTTCCGTGTAGGTTATAATAGTGCTCAGGGACACTTCGGTGTAACACCGGATATGACCTGTCTCGGAAAAGTGATCGGCGGTGGTCTGCCGGTCGGGGCTTACGGCGGTAAACGTGAAATCATGGAAACGATAGCTCCTGTCGGAAAAGTATATCAGGCAGGCACGCTCTCCGGTAATCCGCTTGCGATGACGGCCGGTTATGAGACACTTCGTCAAATGACTGAAGACACCTACGGAACGATCGAAAAGAAAGTGGATCGTCTGGTCGAAGGTTTCCGTGAGGCGGCGGACGAAAACGATATACCGCTTGCCATCAACCGTGCCGGTTCTATGGTCGGGGTATTTTTCAACGATAACGATGTCACTAATTTTGAAACAGCGGGTAATTCCGATACGGAACGTTTCGCGAAGTATTACCGCGGGATGATCGAAGAAGGTATTTTCCTTCCTCCTTCCCAGTTCGAAGGCCTATTTTTATCAGCGGCCCACACGGACGAGGACATTGAGAAGACGGTCAGCGCAGTGAAAAAGGTATTCAAAAAGTTGTAATCATCTGATCGGGGCAGTCTCTGCGGAGGCTGTCCCGTTTATTGTTACAGAGTGGAAGTGGATCAGAAGTCGGCCCGGTCCCTGGATATTTTCGTTGACGGCATGGGAGCTGTTCTATACAATTAAAAGAGAAACAGGATAAAGAAATTGCCATGATGGAGAAGAGTATGTCTATACGTTTTAAGAGAGGAAAACAAACGCTGAAAGTTTTCTAAACCACTGTAGACGGAAGGTAGCTCTATTAGCAGCTTTTCTGAACTTGATCCAGTAGGAAAAGCCGGACGCGGACCGTTATAACCGAACGAAGAGTACAGAATATATCTGTAAATTAAGGTGGTACCACGGAAAAGACCCTTTCGTCCTTAGCTGGAGGAAAGGGTCTTTTGTATGGACAAGAGGAGGATGAATAATGAAAGATATTGAAATGTCGACCAAATATGACCCGACAGAAGTGGAGAAAGACCGCTATCAGTTCTGGCTTGAAGGAAAATATTTCGAAGCGGAAGGAACGGGTGAAAAAGAACCGTATACAGTCGTAATTCCGCCGCCGAACGTTACCGGTAAATTACACCTTGGGCACGCCTGGGACACGACGCTGCAGGATATTATCACCCGGGTGAAAAGAATGCAGGGCTACGACGTTTTATGGCTGCCCGGAATGGACCACGCCGGAATAGCCACCCAGGCAAAAGTGGAAGCGAAACTGAAAGAACAGGGTACTTCCCGCTATGATCTCGGCCGGGAAAAGTTTCTCGAGAAGTCCTGGGAATGGAAGGGGGAGTATGCCGATTTTATCCGGTCCCAGTGGGAAAAGATGGGACTCGGTCTCGATTACTCCCGTGAACGTTTCACCCTGGACAGCGGACTTTCGGATGCGGTGAAGGAAGTGTTTGTACGTCTCTATGAAAAGGATCTGATATACAGGGGAGAGTATATCATCAACTGGGACCCTGCTACCCAGACGGCTTTATCCGATATAGAGGTGGAATATAAAGAGGTGCAGGGAGCGTTCTACCACATGAGCTATCCGTTGAAGGGCGAAGAGGGATCGATTTCCATTGCTACGACACGGCCGGAAACGATGCTTGGCGATACGGCTATCGCTGTACACCCGGAAGATGAGCGTTACGCGCATCTTATCGGGAAGAAAGCGGTCCTCCCGATCATCGGAAGGGAACTGGAGATTGTGGCGGACGATTATGTAGACAGAGAGTTCGGTTCCGGGGCTGTTAAGATCACCCCTGCCCACGATCCGAATGATTTTGAAATCGGCAACCGTCATAACCTCGAACGTGTTCTGATTATGAATGAAGACGGGACGATGAACGAAAATGCCGGAGTCTATGAAGGGATGGACCGGTTCGACTGCCGTAAACAGCTGGTGAAAGATCTGCAGGAGCAGGGTGTGTTGACTGAAATTGAAGAGCATATGCATTCGGTCGGTCACTCCGAGCGGAGCGGTGCTGTCGTGGAACCTTATTTATCCACACAGTGGTTCGTCGACATGGGACCGCTCGCAGAAGCCGCAGTGGCGCAGCAAAAGACAGATGATAAAGTCAACTTCGTACCGGATCGGTTTGAAAAAACGTATTTGAACTGGATGGAGAATATCAGAGACTGGTGTATTTCCCGTCAGCTGTGGTGGGGTCACCGGATTCCCGCATGGTACCATAAAGAGACCGGGGAAATTTATGTAGGAAAAGAAGCTCCGGAGAATGAAGGAGAATGGGAACAGGACGCGGATGTCCTTGATACATGGTTTTCTTCTGCGTTGTGGCCTTTTTCCACTATGGGTTGGCCGGATGAAGAGAGCGAGGACTTTAAGCGCTATTTCCCTACGAACGCCCTCGTAACCGGTTATGACATCATTTTCTTCTGGGTCAGCCGCATGATTTTCCAGTCGATCGAGTTCACAGACCGGCGTCCTTTTGAAGATGTCCTTATCCACGGCCTCGTCCGTGACGGAGAAGGACGTAAGATGAGTAAATCTCTCGGAAACGGCGTGGATCCGATGGATGTTATTGATAAGTATGGAGCGGATTCACTCCGTTACCTCCTTTCCACCAGCTCTTCCCCGGGACAGGACATGCGTTTCACCTGGGAAAAAGTGGAGTCCACCTGGAACTTTGCGAATAAAATATGGAACGCTTCACGCTTTGCGCTGATGAATATGGGTGACCTGCGCGTGGAGGACATCGATATTACGAAAAACAGGACAGTCGCGGACGAATGGATTTTGACCAGACTCAACGAAACCATCGAGAAGGTGACGAAAAACGTGGACGGGTACGATTTCGGTGAAGCAGGGCGGCACCTTTACAACTTTATCTGGGATGATTTCTGCGACTGGTATATCGAAATGGCCAAACTACCTCTCTACAGTGAGAATGAAGAGCGGATTCACACCACCCGTTCGGTCCTGGCATACACACTTGACCGTATTATGCGCATGCTTCATCCATTCATGCCTTTTATCACAGAAGAGATTTGGCAGCACCTTCCTCATGAAGGACCTTCCATCACGGTGAGTAAATGGCCGCAGGCTGATGAATCATTAAATAATCGTCAGGCTGTTACAGAAATGGAGAGGCTCGTATCCATCATCCGGGCAGTACGCAACATTCGCGCGGAAGTGGACACTCCGATGTCGAAACAGATTAAATTGCTTATTCAGGCGGAGAGCCGGGAAGTCGTCGGGGAGCTTGAAATGAACCGTGATTATCTGGAGAAATTCTGTAATCCGAGCGAGCTTACCATCGATACTGAAGTCGAAGCTCCCGGTAAGGCAATGTCTGCTGTCGTTACAGGTGCTTCTCTTTACCTTCCTCTCGAAGGCCTGATGAATATAGAGGATGAAATTGCCCGTCTTGAGAAAGAACGGAAAAAGTGGGAAGAAGAAGTAAAACGCGTGCAAGGGAAGCTGTCCAACGAGAAATTCGTTTCCAAAGCTCCGGCTCACGTAGTGGAGGCCGAGAAAGAAAAAGAAGCAGACTATCTGGATAAGCGTGCCAAAGTGGAAGCACGTATCGAAGAACTTAAAGCTTAGAAGGGAAAAGGGGCACCGCCAGGCAGGTGCCTTTTTTCATGAAAAGTTACACGGTTGCAGGTGAGGTGTAAAAATGAATAAAGAAGAAGCACTGGAATGGATCCATGGCCGGAGCAAGTTCAAAATCAAGCCCGGACTGGAAAGGATGGAATGGCTGGCGGAAAAACTGGGGCACCCCGAGAAAGCTGTGCCGATCGTACACATAGCAGGAACAAACGGGAAAGGATCGACAACATCATTTTTAAAATATCTATTGATCGAACAGGGGTATTCCGTAGGTACGTTCACTTCCCCCTATATCACTCATTTTAATGAAAGGATAAGTCTGAACGGAGAAGCGATCACCGATGAGGAGCTGATCCGTCTTATATATAAAGTGAAACCGCTTGTGGAAGAGGCGTCCTCTTTGCCGGGAGGGGAACCTACAGAGTTCGAAGTTATAACGGTCATGAGCTTTTTATACTTTCAGGAAAAAAATGTCGATATAGCTATTATTGAAACAGGTCTCGGGGGGCTTTACGATTCGACGAACATTGTAGCCCCTCTTCTGTCTGTCATTACGAATATCGGGTTGGATCATCAGGATATACTCGGGCACAGTTACGGGGAAATTGCCGCCCAGAAAGCAGGGATCATTAAAAGTCACGTCCCCGTAGTCAGCGGGGTGAGGAATCAGGAGGCGAAAAAAGTAATTAAAGAAACCTCACTGAAGCTTCATGCACCTTTATATGAACTGGAAAAAGATTTCTCTGTGGTACAGAAAGAAGCGGAGCAGCAGTTTATATATAATTTCCGGCATGAAGACACGTATGAGCTGTCGATGCTCGGAGCGCACCAGAAAAGAAATGCAGCTCTCGCCGTTACGACGGTGGAAGTGTTGAAGGAGCTCGGATGGAAGATAAGCCGCAGTCTATACGGGAAAGCGCTGAAAGAAACGACTTGGCCCGGAAGAATGGAAATCGTCTCCCGGAATCCATTGACGCTTCTCGATGGTGCCCATAATTACGAAGGAACAGAAGCTCTGGTGGAAACGGTGGAGGAGCTGTACAAAGATAGAAGAATACATGTTATATATGGAGCCGTTGAAGGGAAACCGGCTGCAGAAATGCTCGGGATGCTGAAGAAAACAGCGGCTTCCCTCGCCACCGTTTCTTTCGATTTTCCGAAATCATTGAAGAAAGAAGATTATTGTAATATGAACAGCGACATCCCCTACTTTATGAATCCGGAAGAGGCGTACCGGAGTGTATTGAATTCGGCAGATGCCGGGGATGTGATCCTCTGGACCGGTTCGCTTTATTTTATATCGGAAGTAAGGAAAATGTATACGTAAGGAAGAACCGGGGAGGGAGATGAATCTCTCCCCGGTTCATACATATAACAGTGGACGAGTGACGGAAGGTTCCCTATACTGGGTATAGCACTTGAAATTTTTGAAAATTCATTCAAGAATGACCGGGATGCTGAATACAGATGGAAGAAAGGTGAATACATGACGGCTGTCTTTTTCGTTTTAGGTCTGGTTTTTGGTTCATTTTTTAATGTAGTCGGATTGCGTGCCCCCGCAAAGTCCCTGTTTGCACACTCACGTTCCTACTGCCCGCATTGCTGTAAAGATCTGCATTGGTATGAACTGATACCGCTGTTGTCCTGGCTGTTTTTACGGGGAAAATGCAGCGGCTGCCGGGCCCACATCTCCCTGATGTATCCTGCAATGGAGCTTTTCTCGGGTGCGTACTTCTCTTTCGCTTTTCTGTACCACGGTTTCACTCCCCCTCTTATTTATTCCCTCTTACTCGGTGCTCTCACGCACATTTTCATCGTTTCGGATATAACCAGCATGATACTTCCCTCCTCTGTTCTGATTACATTCTCTCTCTGCTACATGCTTTATTTCCTCATAGATCCTCCCATCTCATACTGGTCGCAGGTAATAGGCGGAGGAGTCGGAGCAGGTGTTACGGCCGGGATCATCCTCCTCAGCAGAGGGGGGATGGGCGGAGGAGACATGAAATTATTCGGTCTGCTCGGTTTCATGATGGGCGTGGAGAAACTTTTCCTTATATTCCTGATTTCCTCTTCACTTGGAGCGCTTACAGGCGGAATGCTTATTATAACGAAAGTGATTTCCGGCAGACAGCCTGTACCGTTTGCGCCTTTTATTTTAACGGGCGCCTGTGTGACCAACTTTTATGGAACACCATTAATAGAATGGTATCTTGGACATTTCTGAGCCACATACATGGAAGTTGCTGGTCGTCTTCAAAATAAACGTGATAAAAAGCTAAATGTAGATACGTTTTTTATATTCTCTGCCTGCCGGTAAAGTAATAGTCATTTCATCTGAGCTTTTTTCAATTTTTCCGGAATAGATGTCGGGTTATTTCATTTACGGTTCTTTTCCTGAAAATGCACGCTCGGGTATAATGACGATACTTAGCCGTGCACGGAGAAGAATTGTCTTAAAGGAGAACTGATTTGGAAAAAGTTATTCATACGAGAGAACAGGGGTCAAGAGAAAAGATGCTTATGTACGGAGCAGAACGGCTCACAGTAAGAGAACTGCTGGCTGTGCTGCTTTCCAAAGGAACGAAAGGGATGCCGATAGAAAGTCTGTCAAGAGAAATTCTCGTGTCTCTGCAGGGTGTGGATGGACTCAGGGAAGCGACTGTGGAAGATCTGACGGCTATCAGGGGCATCGGGGCTGCGAAAGCGATGCAGGTCATCGCAGCTATCGAGTTAGGGAAAAGAGTGTATCGCGAAAAAAGAGAAGAAGGTTATCTGATCCGGAGTCCGGAAGATGGAGCAGAATACGTAATGGAAGAAATGAAACATTTAAAACAGGAACATTTCGTAGCCCTTTTTCTCGATGTCAAAAACCGCGTCCTGGCCAGGCGCACTGTATTCGTCGGGAGCCTGAACAGTTCCATAGTCCACCCGCGGGAAGTATTCAAAGAAGCGGTGAAGAGGTCGGCTGCTTCTATTGTATGCGTACACAACCACCCCTCCGGCGATCCTTTAACCATAGTATAATAAATAATAGTAGTTAAAGTAGTTTAGGAGGAGATGTTAAAGGGAGATTTTACTTTAAATACAAATTAACAAGGTTTATAATTTGTAGTACTTAAAGTGTTTAAAGAGGGGGGAGCGTGTGAGGGTTCAAAGGATAGAAGTGGAGAATAAGCCGTATCCATTGTATTTATTACTAGATAAAGAATACCAGCTAATTGAACCAGTAATGAAATTTATTAAATACTTAGATAACACTGGTAAGTCTCCAAATACCATTAAAGCATACTGCTATCATTTAAAGTTGCTGTATGAGTTCATGGAACAGAGAGGCGTTATTCTTAATGATATTAACTTTGAGTTGTTAGCAGACTTCGTAGGTTGGTTGAGATATCCAACAGCAACAAATGTAATTGATCTTCAGTCAAAAGAAGCCATAAGAGAAGAAACGACAGTGAATACAATTTTAAATGCCGTTATGAGTTTTCTTGATTATTTAAGTAGATTAGGAGAATTTAAATCAATTGATGTATTTAAACAAGCAAAGGGAAGAAATTTCAAAGGATTTTTACATCACGTTAATAAGGGTAGATACCAAAAGAATGTCTTAAAGTTAAGGGTTAAAAAGAAACAGATAAGAACATTGACATCAGAGGAAGTTAAGCAAATTATTGATGCTTGTCATACGAAAAGAGATAAATTAATTTTAATGCTTATGTATGAGGGTGGTTTAAGAATCGGTGAAGTGTTATCGCTTAGGCTTGAAGATATTGCCACTTGGGACAATCAAATCCATTTAACACCTAGAGATGTTAATGTAAATGAAGCTTATATTAAATTAAGGAAGGAAAGAACAATACATGTGAGTAAAGAACTGATGTCACTTTATACAGATTACTTGGTATATGAGTATAGTGAGGAATTGGAGCATGATTATGTTTTTATTTCCTTAAAAGAAGGCTATTTTGGGAAACCACTAAAGTACCAAAGTGTTCTTGATCTAGTTAGAA
Source organism: Salimicrobium humidisoli (assembly GCF_002295105.1). GTDB lineage: Bacteria > Bacillota > Bacilli > Bacillales > Halobacillaceae > Salimicrobium > Salimicrobium humidisoli. The sequence goes on from NZ_NSGH01000002.1 coordinate 107,097, forward strand.
GAATAGTTAAAAGGACTGGAATAGAATTTACATCGCATATGCTTCGCCACACTCACGCAACGCAGCTAATTAGGGAAGGATGGGATGTTGCGTTCATTCAAAAGAGATTAGGTCACGCACATGTTCAGACAACGTTAAATACCTATGTTCATCTTTCAGATCAGGATATGAAAAATGAGTTTAATAAATACCTTGAGAGAAAGGAGCATAAGAAATGAATGCTTCTAGTAAAAGGAAAATTATCAGTCAGAGTGAGATCAGCAAAAAAATAGCTGTAATGAATGAAGAAATGCAAGGGTTTTGGGCTAATAATAGTTGGGATATAAGAAAATGTCCACATCCTTCTGCCATAGAATTAAGTAAGAATCCTGCTTTAAGAAATCGTTGGGTTCGTTTTGAACGTGTTAAAAATCTGTGGTTAAGAACAGAATTGAAATATTTTTATTTTTACCATTTAAACAATGGAATATGGAATGCAAAAACTGTCTGGATTAGAAAAGGAACAGTAATTAATAAAATGTTAGATTTTTTAGATTTAAAGTATCCCAGCATTACTTCAATTACTGAAGTTCCTATTGAAAAAGCAATGACGGAGTATAGAACATATTTGACAAAACAGGGTGTTAGAATTACTACTACTAATTATAAGATTACTGCTAATCAAGAAAAAACACCTGTAAAAGCTAATTCTTACTATGTTACTAATCTAAAACAATTTATGGAGTTTTATGAGGACTTTTATTTTGATGGGGAGGAGTGGGATAAAGACATTTGGGATAGACGTAAGTTACCTTTGCCAGATGATAAGGTTAATCCGACACAATATGAATATGTAATTAACTTTAAAGGGGTTCGCAATACGTATTTTAAACAACTCGTAAAAAGATATTGTAAATTGAGATTAAATACGGATAGCTTTTCCTATGTATGTGATATCGCCCAAAAACTTAAAGAGTTCTTTAATTTCTTGGACATGAATTTTAAACACGTTCAGAGAATAAACCAATTAACGAGAATGGAAATTGAAGCATATTTAAGCGAATTAAATATGATGGGGATAAAGCCTAGCACAATAAATGGGAGGATCTCTATATTGGAAGGACTATTTAGTACCCTTCTAAGGCTAGAATGGAATGATATTCCTTCCAAGGTGTTAATCTATCCAGAAGACTATCCCAAAATACCGAGAGCAAAACCTCGTTTTATAGATGAATACGTTCTGGAGCAATTGAACAGTCATCTTGATAAATTACCCGAATATATAGCTACGATGACTATGATAGTCCAAGAATGTGGGATGAGGATAAGCGAATTGTGCACCTTGAAAAAAGGTTGTCTATTAGAGGACAAAGATGGAGATTACTTTTTAAAGTATTATCAATGGAAAATGAAAAAGGAGCATATAGTTCCAATATCAAAAGAGGTAGCTTTATTGATTAAAGTTCGGGAAGATAAAGTTTCATGGGAGTTTCCAGATAGTGAATACCTCTTTCCAAGAAAAGATGGATCGCCATTAAAACAAGAAACATTTAGAGACGAGTTAAACAAATTAGCTTATGAGCAAAAAATAGTCGATAAATCAGGCGAGATTTATAGATTCCATGCCCATGCCTTTCGCCATACAGTAGGAACAAGAATGATTAATAACGGAGTACCGCAGCATATTGTACAAAAGTTTTTGGGTCATGAAAGTCCTGAAATGACAAGCAGATATGCTCATATTTTTGATGAAACCCTTAAAGCTGAATTTACAAAATTCAAAGAAAAACTGGTAACTAATAATGGAGATATAATTGAGTTAGATAATGACAATGAAGTCGATGATGTTGATCTTCAATGGTTCAAGAAAAATATTAATGCACAAGTTCTTCCAAATGGTTATTGCCGATTACCAGTAATAGCAGGTTCTTGTCCACACGCCAATGCTTGTTTAGATTGTACTCATTTTTGTACAAGTAAGCAGTTTTTATCGCAGCATGAGGAACAGTTAAATCGTACTGAGGAGTTATTGGCAGTCGCTAAGGAAAAGCAATGGCAAAGGCAAATAGAGACTAATAACCGTGTTAAAGAGCGACTAGAGCAAATAATTGGCAGCCTGAAGGGGATTAGTTAGATGGTTAAACAGGTACGAAATACAGAGGAAATTGTGCGTTTGGCAAAGCAAAAGTCCAGGCGGACTAGAGAAAATGTAGACAAGGTTATCTCTAAACTATCGCTTGAAGGTAAGACTATTAATTTTAACACAGTTGCAAAGGAAGCTAATGTTTCTAAATCATGGCTTTATAAGGAACATGATATTAGGCAAAGGATTGAATCTCTCCGAAAACAGCAAAAAACAGAAAATGTAATATCAAAACCCAAGAAAAGCTCCCGTTCTGAAGAAGTCCTTATTAAAACCTTAAAAACAAGAGTAAAGGAATTAGAAGAGGAAAATATAAGATTAAGGAACCAGATCCAAAAATTATACGGAGATTTGTACATTAGAGAATAGTTAATCTATGAGTTTCACCAACTTGTGCTTTGAACTTTGAAGTGTTAAAATTAATATACTATTAATCGAAAGGAGAGATGGGTGGACAATGAAGAACTAATCTAATTTTTAACAAATGAAATAGTATATTTCAGTTTAAAAACTTAGGATTAGTCTGCCCATTTTTCCATATACTAAATAAATGTAAGACTGAATAGCTAAAAAGGCTAAATAGTTTTATTTGAGTCCTTAAAAAGTGACATGACTAATCCTTCCAACATTATTTGGGAGGATTTTTTATTTCTCCCTGAATCAAAATAAAGAAAGAAGGAATCGAATTGTTAAAACAAAAGGAACTAATGGCAAGGGTTAAGGAACTTGTCCAGTCAGATGAACGAATATCTGCTTGTATGATGTATGGCTCTTTTACAAAAGGAGAGGGAGATCAATACTCTGATATAGAATATTACGTTTTTCTAAAAGATGATACAATTTCCACCTTTGATTCAGCAAAATGGCTAAATGAAGTCGCTTCCTACACTTTACTCTATCAAAATGAGTACGGTACGGAAGTAGTAATTTTTGAAAATCTAATACGTGGTGAATTTCATTTCCTTTCCGAAAACGAAATGAATATTATTCCTTCATTCAAAGAATCAGGCTACATTCCTGACACAAAAGCAATGTTTATTTATGATGAAACAGGACAACTAGAATTGTATTTATCAGAGTTGGAAGGTCCGGGACCAAATAGACTTACAGAAGAAAACGTAAATTTTTTATTGAATAATTTTTCCAACCTATGGTTAATGGGGATTAATGTTCTTAAAAGAGGGGAAAATGCACGTTCACTGGAACTTTTATCTCAATTACAAAAAAATATACTACAACTCATTCGAATTGCGGAAGAAAATGCCGATAATTGGTTTAATATGACAAAGAATCTTGAAAAAGAAATTAGTCCTGAAAACTATGAAAAGTTTAAAAAGACTACTGCCCGATTAAATGAATTAGAACTATATGAAGCCTATAAGAACTCTTTGCTTCTCGTTATGGAACTTCGAAATCTCGTTGAAAAACAGTATCAATTAACCATTAGCGATGATTTTTTAGGCAAACTGTTTAATTATATGAACGAATAAATAAAAAGCCTGTATCTCAAGTGATAACTAAGATACAGGCTTTAATTGTTATTTACTTTAAATACATGTTCTCAAAGTGAAAGTATTGATTTTAATGGATTTTTAATAGTTTACTCTTGATAAAACGTCGCGCCTTCAAGAGAAGATATACAGGTAACCAAACGGATTGCTGAGTGCGGTAAAATCATCGGAATAGAAATGCTTGACCACTTAATAATAGGAGATGGCACGTTTATTTCTTTAAAAGAAAAAGGCTATCTATAACCGCCAACCTCTATCTATTTTATTCGATTTCTCTTATAATTAAATAAGCGTGAAACGAGAAGCGCCATAATGTAAGGTTCCCTTACATCTGGCGCTTGTTCTTATCCATGGTGTTACAGAAAGGAAGATAGTATTGGGTTTTTTTGGACTTTCCAAAGATATAGGTATTGATCTCGGCACGGCTAATACTCTCGTTTTTATGAAGAACAAAGGAGTAGTGATGCGTGAACCTTCCGTAGTAGCTAGAAATGTAAGGACCGGCAGTATAGAAGCGATCGGTCAGGAAGCGTACGTCATGATAGGCCGGACCCCTGAAAATATTAAAGTTATACGACCGATGAGGGACGGGGTGATCGCGGACTACGAAACGACCACAGAGATGGTGAAGTATTACATGCAGAAGTCTTTGAAAAACGGTTCTTCGTTTGCGGGCAAGCCCAATGTGATAATATGTGTTCCTTATGGAATCACGTCGGTGGAAGAACGTGCTGTTATCGATGCGACAAAGCAGGCGGGCGCAAAAGAGGCTTTTACAATCGAAGAACCTTTTGCGGCAGCCATCGGTGCAGGACTGCCGGTGTGGGATCCTACCGGCAGTATGATTGTCGACATAGGCGGAGGAACGACGGAGGTTGCGGTCATGTCTCTGGGCGGCATCGTGACCAGCCAGTCCATAAGAATAGCCGGAGATGAAATGGATGAAGCGATCACGAATTTCATCCGTAAAACTCATAACCTGATGGTGGGAGAGCGAACGGCCGAGGAAATTAAATTCACTATCGGTGCAGCTATGAACCTTGGAGAGACAGAAGGGATGGAAATCAGAGGCAGAGATCTGCTGACCGGTTTCCCGAGAACCATTACCGTGTATCCGGAAGAAATTTCGGAGGCGCTCTCCGGAACGATTTCTTCCATCGGTGAAGCCGTGCGGGCTACGCTGGAGAAAACTCCTCCGGAACTGGCTGCCGACATAATGGAACGGGGAATCGTCCTTACCGGAGGCGGGGCGCTGCTCAAAGGGCTTGACAGAGTGCTCAGCGAAGAAACGGGATTGCCCGTCTTCATAGCTGATGAGCCTCTGGATTGTGTGGCTATAGGCACCGGACATTCCCTGGACTATATGAAATATTTCAAATCCCGTCCGAACGTCGCAGACCAAAGTCAAAGAGATTAGGAATGAGAGCCCATGCCTTCATTTTTTAGAAGAAAAATACTTATACTGGTACTTGTAGCCTTTATTATTTTTGTGACACTGATCGGTTTTTCTATAAGGGAAAGAGAAAATATCTCGGCCCCCGAGAGGTTTATACTGGATACCACAGGAGTGCTGCAGTCCATCATCCATACACCGGTGGAGTGGGTGGATAATTCCATTGAAACTTTCCAGGATGTGCTCCGGGTATACGAACAGAACGAAGTGCTGAAGGAAAGACTTGCAGAGTACGAAGGCCTGATTGTAGAGAATCAGGAACTGGAAGAAGAAATCGAAGAGCTTCGGGGGACGACGGAACGGGCGGAAGGTCTTGAGAAATATTCACCGGTCCAGGCAAGCGTCATCGCGAGAAGTCCGGAAAGATGGTTTGAGCAGGTTACGATCAACCGCGGTTCCAAACATGGAATCGAGAAAGACATGGCCGTAATCACGAAGGAAGGTCTTATCGGTAAGATCCAGTCTACAGCCGCTTTTCACTCTACCGTGAAATTGTTGAGCGGATTTGATACGTCGAACAAAATCTCTTCCTGGGTAGTGAAGAAAAACGGAGATAATGTCTTCGGCCTTGTAGAGGGTTATGATGAAGAGTCAGGACGACTCCTGCTCGGCGGTATAAATCTTGACGTGAAATTGAAAAAAGGGGAGAAAGTTATCTCTACCGGCCTCGGCGGTGTCTTCCCGAGCAGACTCCAAATCGGCACGGTGGATGAAGTGAAAAATGATGAATATGGATTGACGAAAACCGCTTATATTGAGCCGGCCGCTGACCTTTATGAGGTCAACCAGGTAATTATTACCAGACGTTCCGATCAGAATGATAAAGAGAGTCAGGAAGAAAACTCATGAAAACTGTCAGACTCTCAATCCTCGTTCTGCTGTTTATCGTTCTGGAAGGAACGATCGTCAATCTTTTTTCCGGCTCCCTTATACGGGGGGAGACTGTTATGACCCCGCAATGGACTCTTGTTTTCCTTCTTCTTATGAGTCTTTTCTATGATTCCAATGATACTTACCGGACGCTCTGGTACGCCCTCGTGGCGGGATTATTTATGGATGTAGCCTATACCGGTGTCATCGGAGTACATATGCTCGTCTATGCGGTAGTGGTTTATACCACACACGGGCTGAATAAACTTTTCCACACCAATTTTCCGGTCGTAACGCTGCTTGTTCTTGCAGGTGTTTCGTTCGCAGATACTCTTTTGTACGTGTTCTACTCTGCACTCGAGGTCGCTGAGGGAAATTTTCTGCAGTTTATACTTCAACGACTGGGCCCTGCGTTACTCGTGAATCTGATAGTCTTCCTGCTTCTTTACCTGATTTTCAAAAACGTGCTGGTGAAATGGCGGAAGTATTCCTAATGGATTAGGGTGAGGATCGGAGCCACGGACTTTGAATTTTCCGGAGTTGATTTCTGTCGTTTTTCATTGCTTTTATACTTCCGGTTTAGTAAAATTTACTGCGGGCTTTACAGAGGGCCCGCAATAGCAGTAGCCGTCATTCAGATGATTGATTGACATGGGGTTTCCGGTTGTGATAACATTAGTTTGTTAATCTTGTAGCACTTCACTGCTACAACCGCTCAGGACAGGTCATAAACCATGAATGTGGTACCTGGATGGCGAGTCTTAGTTTAATGAGGAGGTGCACGTATGTACGCAATTATTGAAACTGGTGGAAAACAGGTTAAAGTAGAAGAAGGCCAGGAAGTCTACGTTGAGAAACTGAACGCTGCCGATGGGGAGTCCGTAACTTTCGACAAAGTATTGTTCGTCGGTGGAGACAACTCCAAAGTAGGCGCTCCATTTGTAGATGGTGCTTCTGTAACGGCTAAAGTAGCCAAGCATGGTCGTCAGAAAAAGATTACCGTGTTCAAATACAAGCCGAAGAAGAACTACAAGCGTAAACAGGGTCATCGTCAGCCTTATACAAAAGTCGTTATCGACAAAATCGACGCGTAAGGGTTGAAGATATGATTACAGCAAAAATTCTTTCCTCGGACCAGCGTATTCTCGGATTTGAAATTTCCGGTCATGCAGAGAGCGGTCCTTATGGACATGATCTCGTATGTGCTGCAGTATCGGCTGTTTCTTTCGGTGCAGCCAATGCATTGATGGAAGTGGCAGACTGCGAACCGGAAATAGTCCAGGGCGGTGAAGGTGGCTACCTTAAAGTCATTCTTACCGGGAAAGATAAAGAAGAGGAAAAAGCACTGACCCTCCTGGAGGGGCTGCTTATTTCCCTGAGAACTATCGAACAGGATTATTCTCAATATATTACAATCATAAACTGAAGGAGGTGGAATTCATGCTACGTCTAGATCTGCAATTTTTCTCCCAGAAAAAAGGTCAGGGAAGCTCTAAAAACGGACGCGACTCCGAGAGTAAGCGTCTTGGGGCTAAGCGTGCTGACGGCCAGTCAGTAACGAGCGGTTCCATTCTTTACCGTCAACGCGGCACTAAAATCTACCCGGGTACAAACGTGGGTATCGGTGGCGATGACACACTTTTCGCTAAAGCAGACGGGGTTGTAAAATTCGAACGTTACGGTCGCGATCGTAAAAAAGTCAGCGTATACCCTGCAGCACAAGAAGCGTAAATTGCTATAAGAAGATGAAGCCACGCCGTGCTTTTTGCATGGACGTGGTTTTTTCTTTATCAGTACGGTATCTGTTCCCCCATAGAATCATAAGGTTGATTCTGCTATAATTCTTAATAATATTTAAAGGTGCAGATGAAGAAAGCCGCTTTTTTCACTGTCACGGTAATGGGTGAATCAAGTTCAATTTCCGAACGAAAACATGCTCAAGAAATAATTCGAAAAGTATGTCGGGTTTGTACAGGGGGGGTCTGCCAGTTGAACTGGGCCCGTTCTTGTATCGGGAACTGAGGTTGATTTATCGAACCGGGCAGGGAGAAAGGTACTTCCGTGCTGCGAAGATATTGTGGATAAGCGTCAGTTTTGATAAGCAAGCATCCGTAAAGGATAGGCGAAAGACTGAATTGAAGAGGTGAAAAATATATGTTTGTCGATCAGGTGAAAATATATGTAAAAGCGGGAGATGGGGGTAACGGCCTCGTCGCCTATCGCAGAGAGAAATATGTTCCGAGAGGCGGTCCTGCAGGCGGAGACGGCGGCCGGGGCGGAGACGTGGTTTTCGAAGTGGATGAGGGTTTGAACACGCTCATGGACTTCCGTTACCAGCGTCACTTCAAGGCCCGACGTGGCGAAAACGGTATGAACCAGAAGAAACACGGGAAAAATGCTGATGATCTTGTAGTCCCGGTACCCCCGGGCACTACCGTCCGGAATGCGGCTACCGGCGAACTGATAGCAGATTTGCTGGAGCACAAGCAGCGGGCTGTCATTGCTGCAGGCGGGCGTGGCGGCCGTGGAAATGCCAAATTTGCGACTGCCAGAAACCGTGCACCGGAAATCTCCGAGAATGGTACGCTCGGAGTGGAACTCGACGTCCAGTTAGAGCTGAAACTGCTGGCGGATGTCGGGCTGGTAGGTTTTCCGAGTGTAGGTAAGTCCACGTTCCTTTCCACCGTTACTGCCGCGAAGCCGAAAGTGGCCGACTATCACTTCACTACCCTGAATCCTAATCTTGGTGTAGTGGAAACGAAGGATGGACGCAGTTTCGTTATGGCCGATCTTCCGGGTCTTATCGAAGGGGCGCACGAAGGTGTAGGACTGGGACATCAATTCCTCAGGCACATCGAGCGGACCAGAGTAATACTGCACGTTATAGATATGTCGGGGATGGAAGCGCGAGATCCTTACGAAGATTACGTAGCTATCAATCACGAACTCGCCTCCTATGATGAAAGTCTTAAAGACAGGCCTCAAATAGTGATTGCCAATAAAATGGATTTGCCCGATTCGGAAGAAAATCTGGAAAAATTCCGTGCCGAAACCGAAAAGGAAAACTTGCGGATCTATCCTCTTTCTGCGATTACCAGAAGCGGATTGGATGAAATCCTTTACGCAGTGGCGGATGAACTGGACCGGATTCCTAAAGAAGTGAAAGAGGAAGTTACTACGGAAAACAGAGTTCTGTATAAATATGAGAAAGAAGCACCTGCCTTTCATATTACGAGAGATGATGATGGGGCTTACGTACTTTATGGAGAGAAGATAGAGTCGCTTTTCCGCCGGACGAACTTCGATCACGACCAGGCTGTCAACCGGTTCGCACAGCAGATGCGCAGCATGGGTGTGGATGAGGCCCTCCGGAAGAAAGGGGCCGAACACGGCGATACGATTCGCCTGCTTGAATTTGAATTTGAATTTGTAGACGGTTAACGGGGGTGAAGTCATGGCAGATTACAGCGAGAAATTTTATCTGGTACGAAGTGATATACTTCCGGAAGCGATGAAAAAAACACTTGATGTGAAAGCCATGCTCGAGCGTGGAAAAGCCGAGTCCATATACGAAGCTGTCCGCGACGTCGGTTTATCACGAAGCGCTTATTATAAATACAAGGATGCTGTTTACCCATTCCAGACGATGGTAAAAGAACAGATCGTTACACTGTTTTTTCACCTGGAAGATCAGAAGGGGAGTCTTTCGAACCTGCTTGCAGTGGCTGCCGGGTTCGGGTGCAACGTACTCACGATACACCAGACGATCCCTATCCAGGGAAAGGCGAATGTTACCCTGTCGCTTAATACGGCGGGGATGACGGAGGAGATGAACAGTCTGATGCAGGATATGCAGGGACTTTCCTTCGTCGATAATGTGGAAGTTTTAAGTTCCGGTGCTTAACAATGGAGGGGTGATAGAATGGAGACGCAAAAGATAGGGTATCTGGGACCGAAGGGTACTTTTACGAAAATGGCGGTGGATTCTTTGTTCGACGGCGGGGAGTTTGTAAGCTTCGATACCATCCCTGCCTGTCTTGATGCAGTAGAAGCGGGAGAAATCGATACGGGGGTCGTCCCGCTTGAAAATGCGATCGAAGGATCCGTTCATCTTACCATCGATTATTTGATCCATCAGGTGAACCAGGCGATTATAGCAGAGCTTACTGTTCCCATACGTCAGCACCTGCTGACGCATCCGGAGTATGACGAACACGACATAACCGAAATTCATTCTCACAGTCATGCGATTGCCCAGTGCCATCAGTATTTGCACAAGCATTATCCGGAAGCGGCAATCCATTATACTGCTTCTACGGGGCGGGCAGCCGAAATCGTCAGGGAAAAAGGTGTGCACGCAGCGGCTATCGGTAATCATCTGGCTGCCGAAATGAACGGGCTGAATATTCTGGAAGGTAACATTCATGATTATGACAACAATCACACGAGGTTCGCTGTAGTGCAAAAAGAGCCGAAAACGTTGAAAGTGAAAGATCAGCCTGTGAAAAAACACAAAACTACCGTAATGGTCACTCTCCCTCAGGACTACGTTGGAGCGCTTCATCAGGTTCTCGCTGCTTTTGCCTGGAGAAAAATGAACTTGTCGAAGATCGAGTCACGCCCTATGAAGACGGGTCTCGGCAATTATTTCTTCCTTGTGGACGTGGACCAGCCGTATGATCAGGTACTCTTCCCGGGAGTACAGCAGGAGTTGGAAGCACTTGGCTGCAGACTTAAAGTCCTCGGCACGTATCCAAGTTATGAAATTGAAACTTCTTCTCCCGTAATGAAGTAAAACGTGCCTTCCGAGGCACGTTTTTTAATGAAAAAGTGTACAGTTTTGACAGAGGAATGAATTTTGATATAGTTATTAAAGGAAAAAACTTGATTTGGAGAGGAGAATGCACCATGGCCGGTCATTCAAAATGGAGTAACATTAAACATCGTAAAGGTGCTCAGGATGCGAAACGGGGAAAACTTTTCCAGAAGCTGGCTCGCCAAATCTTCGTTGCTGCAAAACAGGGAGATCCGGATCCGGAGATGAACCCGGATTTGCGGTTAGCTATAGAAAAAGCCAGATCGAATAATATGCCGAAAGATAATATCGACAGAGCCGTAAAAAAAGCTAAGGGCGATGTCGGAGGAAATGAATACGAAGACGTCGTGTATGAAGGATATGGTCCCGGAGGAGTCGCCGTCATGGTCAACGTGCTGACAGACAATAAAAACAGAACGGCTCCCGAAGTCCGTCACGCCTTCAGTAAACATGGAGGGAATTTGGGGGAAAACGGGTGCGTTTCCTTTATGTTCGACAGAAAAGGATTCATCACCATCGACCGCTCCGCCACGGAAGTGGAAGAGGATGATATTATGCTTGAAGCGATCGAAGCGGGTGCAGATGAGCTTGAGACTACGGATGACTTTTTTGAAATATATACGGAACCCGAAAATTTTCAAAATGTAAAACACGCGCTGGAAGCTTATCCTGTGCAGACAGCTGAAGTGACTATGATTCCTCAGACTTACACTCCTCTGGAGGAGGAAGAGACTGTGGAGCAAATGCTGAAGCTCATTGATATGCTCGAAGATAATGACGACGTTCAGGATATCTGGCATAACCTTGATGCCGATCAGGAAGTACTGGAGAAGCTGACCTGAATTCGTCGTTGGAAAGAGTGGTTTTCTTTACATTTAAAGGAAATCACTCTTTTTGTATAGAAATATCTACAGACGCAACGTCATCACTTTTTCTCATACGAACGTGTGTATGTATGTTATAATATCAGGGACAACGCAGGAATGGAGCGAAATGAATGATTGCATACGTTAAGGGTACATTGACAGCGGTAGAAGAAGAAACCATTAATGTGGAAGTTCAAGGTCTTGGCTATGAAGTTTATTGTGCCAACCCTTTTTATTTTGAAACGAAACTCGGGGAAGAAGTGAAAATATATACATACCATCACGTGCGGGAAGACGCTCAAATTCTTTTCGGTTTCCCGAAAAAAGAAGATAAACGACTGTTTGCCAGGCTGCTCAGCGTTTCGGGAATCGGACCAAAAGGGGCGCTGGCCATTCTTGGCGGAGTGAGCGTATCGGATTTCATCAGTGCCATTGAACGGGAAGATGATAAATATCTGACTAAATTTCCCGGGGTCGGAAAGAAAACCGCCAGACAGATGATTCTGGATCTGAAAGGGAAACTGGTCGACTGGCTGCCCGAGGAAGAGAATGAAGCGACCATCTTCTATACCAAAGCAAGAGCCGATCAGTCGCTTATTGCGGAAGCACTGGAGGCACTGGAAGCTCTGGGTTATTCGGATAAGGAACTAAGGTCGATAAAGCCCGAACTTCAGACGATGGAAGCGGACCGGGTGGATGATTACGTAAGACAGGGACTGCAGTTACTACTGAAGACATAGAAAGGAGCAACATCCTATGGAAGATCGGATCATTTCCGGGGAACAGCAGGGAAGAGAAGATGAAATCGAACAAAGTTTAAGACCTGAACTTCTCTCCCAGTATATCGGTCAGGAAAAAACGAAACACAATCTCAGTATATTTATAGAGGCTGCGAAAATGCGGGAAGAACCTCTGGATCATACGTTGCTTTATGGACCGCCGGGCCTTGGTAAAACAACGCTTGCCTCCATAATCGCCAACGAAATGGAAGTGCAGTTTCGGACGACTTCCGGTCCGGCCGTAGAAAGAGCCGGAGATCTTGCGGCCATCCTTTCTTCGCTCGAGGCGGGGGATGTTCTGTTTATCGACGAAATTCATCGCCTTCCGCGTTCCGTGGAGGAGGTGCTGTATCCGGCAATGGAAGACTTCTGTCTTGATATTGTGGTCGGCACCGGTCCGAGCGCGAGATCCGTCCGTCTCGACCTGCCGCCGTTCACTCTCGTGGGAGCCACCACCAGGGCAGGACTGCTGTCGGCTCCGCTCCGTGACCGGTTCGGGGTGCATGGCCGGCTTGAATTCTATTCGAACGAAGCTCTTTCCGACATCATCAGAAGAACGGCGGAAATTTTCAATGTAACGATAGATGAAGAAGCCTCGGACGAAATTGCCAGCCGCTCCCGGGGCACTCCGAGGATTGCCAACCGTCTGCTGAAACGCGTACGGGATATAGCCCAGGTGAAAGGGGAAAGTGAAATTTCTCTTGCTACTGCCCGTGAAGCGCTCGGTATGCTGCAGGTGGATGAAGACGGGCTGGATCACATCGATCACAAACTCCTTCTTGCGCTGATGGACTCTTTCCGCGGGGGACCTGTCGGTGTTGATACGATGGCGGCCACCATCGGAGAAGAATCCCAGACTATCGAAGATGTGTATGAACCTTTCCTGTTACAGAAAGGGTACATACAGAGAACGCCGAGGGGCCGGACGGCTACTCCTAAAACTTACATGCACTTTGACCGGGAGACGCCCGGAGGGACATGAACGAGTTCAGTAAAATCTTTATCATTATCGGCATCGTTTTTCTTTTGTTTGGAATCATTGGAGCCTTTATCGGTAAACTTCCGGGAGATCTGATTTTTAAGAAGGGAAATACGACTTTTTATTTTCCGGTAATGACGTCGATCGTCGTGAGCATTATTTTGTCTTTAATATTTTATATAGTCAGCAGATTGAAGTGAGGTTGAAGGATAATGACAACAGATATCAATGAATACGATTTTGAACTGCCGGAAGAACTCATCGCCCAGACGCCGCTTAAGGATCGGGATTCTTCCCGTCTTATGGTTCTTAACACGGAAGCAGAAAAGATAGAACACCGGGTATTCTCGGATGTGAAAGATTATCTCCACCCCGGAGACTGTCTCGTTTTGAACGATACAAAAGTACTTCCTGCGCGGCTGTATGGCGTGAAAGAAGATACGGGAGGAAAAGTGGAAGTGCTTCTTCTTCATCAGCGCGAAGGCGACGAATGGGAAGTACTGATGAAGCCTGCCAAAAAAGTGAAGGAAGGTACGGAACTCACCTTTGGTGACGGACGACTGAAAGCCGTTTGTACAAAAGAGCTGGAGCATGGCGGGAGAATCGTCGAGTTTTCTTACGAGGGCATCTTCCTTGAAGTGCTGGATTCTCTCGGAGAAATGCCACTCCCTCCGTACATTACCGAGCAACTGGAAGACCGTGACCGTTACCAGACGGTTTATGCAAAAGAAGAGGGATCGGCTGCTGCGCCCACGGCCGGTCTTCATTTTACGGAAAGGCTGCTCCGGGAATTGGAGGAGTCGGGGGTTGAACTAGTATATCTCACTTTGCACGTAGGCCTCGGAACGTTCAGACCGGTGAGTGTGGAGAACGTAGAAGAACACGACATGCATGCAGAGTTTTATACCCTGGGGGAAGACTCAGCCGGGACGCTAAATCGTATAAGGGAAAACGGTGGGCGCATCATTTCGGTAGGTACGACGTCTACCCGGACGCTTGAGACGATCTACCGGGAACATCAGCGGTTTGTGGCGCAGAGCGGGTGGACGGACATTTTCATCTATCCTCCGCACCAGGTGGAATCAATCGATGGACTCGTGACGAATTTCCATCTTCCGAAGTCCACGCTGATTATGCTTGTGAGTGCGATTGCCGGCAGAGAATTCATACTGGAAGCCTATCGCAGGGCGGTGACAAAGAGATACCGTTTCTTCAGTTTCGGGGATGCAATGCTAATTTTAAAGTAGGAGTGGAAGATACAGATGGCAGTAACATATGAACATATAAAAACATGTAAGCAGACAGGTGCAAGGTTAGGGAAGGTCCATACTCCTCACGGAACGTTCGAAACCCCTGCGTTCATGCCTGTAGGTACGTTAGCGACCGTTAAGACGATGAGTCCGGAAGAGCTTGAGTCCATGGGGGCCGGTATGATTCTTTCGAACACTTATCATCTCTGGCTGCGTCCGGGAGCGGATATCGTCGAAGAGGCCGGGGGTCTTCACAAATTTATGAACTGGAAAGGTTCTATCCTTACAGATTCGGGAGGTTTCCAGGTTTTCAGTCTCAGTGATCTGAGAAAAATCGAAGAGGAAGGCGTCCATTTCCGTAACCATATAAGCGGGGAAAAGCTGTTCCTTTCTCCGGAGAAAGCGATGCACATACAGAATCAGCTCGGCGCGGATATTATGATGGCATTTGATGAATGCCCGCCTTACCCTGCAGAACATAAGTATATGAAGGATTCCGTAGAGAGGACGAGCCGCTGGGCGGAGCGCTGTTTGTCGGCTCATAAACGTCCCCACGATCAGGGCCTGTTCGGTATCGTTCAGGGCGGGGAATACGAAGATCTGCGGAAACAGAGTGCGCGTGATCTTACATCGCTGGACTTCCCCGGGTATGCGATCGGCGGTCTGTCGGTCGGGGAACCGAAAGATGTAATGAACAGGATGCTTGAATCGACGACTCCTTTGCTGCCTACAGATAAGCCGAGATATCTCATGGGCGTAGGATCCCCTGATTCCCTGGTGGATGGTGCAATACGGGGGATCGACATGTTCGACTGTGTGCTTCCGACACGCATAGCCCGTAACGGTACCTGTATGACGTCTAACGGACGTCTGGTCGTCCGTAACGCTAAATTCGCCCGTGATTTCGGGCCGATCGACGAAAATTGTGATTGTCATACGTGTCGTAACTATTCGAGAGCTTATATCCGTCACCTCGTAAAATCGAACGAAACGTTCGGAATCAGACTTACTACTTATCATAACCTGTATTTTCTGTTAAAATTGATGAGGCAAGTGCGAGAAGCCATTAAAGAAGACAGACTCGGAGATTTCCGTGAAGAATTCTTTGAACAATATGGTTTCAACAGGCCAGATGCGAAAAACTTTTAGGGGGGGAAGACAGAGATGGAAACATTGATAGGGCTACTGCCTATTATTTTAATGTTTGTTATCTTTTACTTTTTGCTGATTCGTCCTCAACAGAAAAAGCAAAAACAAGTGCAGCAGATGCAATCCGAACTGCAAAAAGGTGATGAAATCATTACAATCGGCGGCATTCATGGTACGATTCACGCGCTTGACGAAGGCACCGTCGTCGTTACGGTTAACGATGGCTCTTCGTTGAAGATGGATCGTTCCTCAGTCAGAGAAAGAAAGAACGACTAAGACCCGGTAAATGAAAGACGGCTTATAACAGAAGCCGGATTTTATCGATACCTGAGGAAAAAGAGTGATTCCTGCATTAGGCCGGGAGTCACTCTTTGTTTTTTATTGTGAGGGTATGTTTTGGAATTCTTTCGACTTAAAACTGCCTGTAACAATCTGACCATTCAGTACAGTTTTTCAATGAATAGCGTGTTCATCTTCTCAAAGAAATGATTTTCCGCTACAATAGATTATATGCTTGTACATATAGGCCGGCGCCTCTGTGGTTCGCGGAGGGTGTACGCTTATCTGCCCTCTTTTTAAGGACGGGAGGATATTATGAAAGCACGGGCGGACAATGGTGAAACAGTGATAATATATTGATGAAAAAGGTATGCAATGCAAGCAGGGGCTGCTTTTGTGAATCAAAGAAAGTCCCGTACGATTGAAGTCAAGAGGAAAGAGTCCCTGAAGATAGGGACGATAAGGGGGAGCGAAGGAAATGAAAAAACGAGGTCGCATTGTCGCCTTTTTTCTTATAGTAGCTTTACTTGGAACGATGATAGGCACGACTGTTACGGGTGTTGCCAAAGACATCAAGCTCGGGCTCGACCTTCAGGGAGGATTCGAGATTCTCTATGAGGTGGATCCGATCGATGAGGAACAGGAAGTCAACCGTCAAGTACTTGAAGCGACTGTACAGTCACTGACAGAAAGGGTGGACTCCCTTGGTATCAGTGAAGCAAATATCAACATCGAAGAGCCCAACAGGATCAGGGTGCAGCTTGCGGGTGTCGATAACCAGCAGGAAGCGAGAGAATTACTGTCGACGACCGCTGAACTGTCTTTTCGTGACGTAGAGGGCAATGAATACCTTGATGGCAGTGATATTGTCGAGGGCAGTGCCCAGCAGTCGTTTGATGCCAACACGAACCAGCCTGTGGTTACTGTGAAAATGGAAAGTGCCCAGGAATTTTACGAAGTTTCGGATACTATTACGAGCAAGGAACAGGATCCGGAGACTCCGTATGACGACCGGATGATGGTCATCTGGCTCGACTATAACGAGTCCGAGACGACGTTCCCGGAAGAGTATGGAAAAGAAGACCCGGCGTATATTTCCGCTCTCGGATTTAATAATGATGAGCCGATCAGAAGCACGGACGTCCAGATTGACGGGAACTTTACGGTGGAATCAGCCAAACAGCTGGCCGACATGCTGAACGCCGGATCGCTTCCCGTGAACCTCGAAGAAATGTACTCGACGTCCGTCGGAGCACAGTTCGGGGAGCAGGCGATGAATAAAACCGTTATTGCCGGAGCGATAGGTATTGCGCTAATCTTCCTTTACATGATTGCCTACTACCGTTTTCCGGGGATTATTGCAGCAGTCACACTTTCCGTATATATATACCTTATACTTGTAGTGTTCGAACTCATGAACGGGGTGCTGACACTGCCCGGGATAGCCGCTCTTATTTTGGGGGTAGGTATGGCTGTAGATGCGAACATCATAACGTATGAACGTATCAAAGAAGAATTGAAATCCGGTAAATCGGTGATGTCCGCTTTCAAATCGGGGAATAAGCGATCTCTTGCGACTATCCTTGATGCGAACATAACTACACTGATAGCTGCAGGCGTACTGTTCATATTCGGAACGAGTTCCGTTAAAGGATTTGCCACGATGCTGATAGTGAGCATATTGGTAAGCTTCATCACCGCCGTGTTCGGTACCCGTCTTTTCATGGGTCTGTGGATCCACAGCCGTCTGCTGAATAAACGTCCCGGCTGGTTCGGGGTGAAACCTTCACAAATCCAGGATATTAATGATACAACACCGGTGAATACGACTGTAAAAGGTAAAACTTTCGATTTTGCAGGGTTACGGAAGCGATTCGTTGCAGTTTCGATTATACTGATCGCCGCCGGCGGTATCGCGCTTATGATATTCAAACTTAACTTAGGTATTGATTTCACAAGCGGATCCAGAGTGTCTATTCTTTCCGATGGTAATATCAAAGCTCCCCAGGTGGAAGAGACGCTCGAGGAAGAATTCGGCGTCACTCCGAAACAGATAGTGATTTCAGGGGACAACGACGAAATTGCTGTGGCCCGGTTCGAAACGGTTCTTCCGAAAGATAAGGTAGGAGAAATCCAGGCCCACTATGAAGAAAAATATGGCAACACGCCCAACGTAAGTACTGTATCTCCGATAGTGGGACAGGAACTGGCCAAGAACGCAGCCCTGGCTGTTCTCTATGCCTCTATAGGAATCGTTATTTATGTTACGATCCGATTCGAGTTCTTTTTTGCACTCACGGCAATTCTGGCCCTGTTGCACGATGCTTTCTTTATCATAGCTCTATTCAGCATAACCAGGCTTGAATTCGATATAACGATAATTGCCGCCATTCTGGCAATCGTCGGGTATTCCGTCAATGATACAATCGTCACCTTCGACAGGATACGCGAAAACTTGAAACTTAAGCGGAAAGTGAAGACCTTCGGTGAACTGGCGAAAGTGGTCAACGAAAGTCTGATGCAGACGCTTGCAAGGAGTTTCAATACTGTAATCACCGTGGTGTTCGCAGCATTGATGATCTTCCTGTTCGGAGCTTCCTCTATAACGAATTTCGGATTTGCTCTTGTAGTAGGACTCGTAGCCGGTACGTACTCTTCACTCTTTATTGCCGCACAGCTCTGGCTGGTAATGAGAGGACGTACGATCGAGAAGAAACCGATCGAGTACTCTGAGAAGAAGAAAACGAACGGACCGCAGGTATAATAACGAAAAGTTTTCGGCACAATTGAATAGCAGATAACAAAAACCGGACCCTTGTGTTCGGTTTTTGTATTTCTTACGAGTAAGGGGGAGATGGATTGGGCACCTCTGCCCGGAGCGAGCCTGTTATCCTTCCCTTCAGATGCGAAGGTAAGGATAATGTTCTTTTCGTGACGTTGAGAGGTATGAAGGAGCGGTGAATGTCACGATTCCGGCATAAACGTTACCTTCGTTCCGTTTCACAGCTTACGAAAGGAAGGAAAGCCGACAGATGACACTTACTCTTTCTATTCGCTGGAAAAAGGGGGGCCGGGCTTACCTGTTTTCTGATTGAATCACTTTCCGCGGGGGTATACTACAGAAGAAAGGAGGTGGCTGTCGTGAAGGGACAGACTTACATTATACTGGCCATTATATTTGCTCTTTTAGTAGCTATATTTGCAGTCATTAACGTGGATCCTGTACAAGTGGACTATTTATTCGGATCCGGTGAAGCTCCCCTCATACTTGTCATCCTCATCTCCGTACTGATGGGTGGAATTATAACTGCTTCCGTAGGCTCACTCCGGTATTTCCGGCTGAAACAGAATTACCGTTCTCTGGAGAAGAAAATGCAGAACGGCACGGAAAATACACCGGAAGAGCCAACCGTCAGTGAAAAGGATGAGGAGAAAGGCTCGAACGATGAGCCGGATAAACATAAGGACAGGTAATATGGTTGTTCACACCCCCGGCCTTTAGTATAATTAACAGGTCAGGGGTGTCGTTATGTTAAAAAGTAAAATGAAATGGGATTTTACATACAGTTCGGATTCTGCCAACAGGCAGGAGTTGATAAATGAGTTACTGGAGCAGCGCGGCTTGCATACGGAAGAGGAAAGAAACAGGTTTTTGCACCCGGCGCTTGCTGATTTACATGATCCTTTTCTCATAAACGGAATGCGGAAAGCTGTGAACCGGGTCAAAGAGGCTATCCATTACGGAGAGCCCATTCTGATTTTCGGGGATTATGACGCGGACGGTGTCAGTTCGACAGCGTTAATGATGGAGTGTCTGCGATCGCTCGGAGCGGAATGCGACTTTTATATTCCTAACAGGTTTACGGAAGGATACGGTCCAAACGAAAATGCATTCAGATGGGCCTCCGCACAGGGATACACGCTTATAATTACAGTGGACAACGGTATAGCCGCTGTGGAAGAAGCGAAAGTTGCAAAAGAATTGGGGATCGATCTCATTATTACGGATCACCACGAAGTTCAGAACGAACTGCCTGAGGCATTTGCGATTCTGCATCCGAAAACTTCTCTCCAGTATCCTTTTCAGGAACTGGCAGGAGTCGGGGTGGCGTTCAAATTCGCCCACGCTCTTCTGGAAGAAAAGCCGGTTCACCTGCTCGATCTTGTAGCTATAGGAACGGTCGCCGACCTGGTGCCACTTGAAGATGAGAACAGGATACTTGTTTCCTTCGGACTTGAGGCTATTACAAAGACGAGGCGTCCGGGGCTTCGTCAACTGAAAAATTTGAATAGCATAGACGGAGACGTAGACGAAGAAGCGGTCGGATTTATGATAGGTCCAAGAATGAACGCAGTCGGTCGCCTGCAGGATGCTTCTCCTGCCGTGGATCTTTTACTTACCGGGGATGAAGAAGAGGCACAGGAACTGGCCGGGTTCGTTCAGGAACTGAATAAAGAGCGTCAGAAAATTGTTCAGGAAATAGCTGACGAAGCCGAGGCACTGCTCGGGGAAGATGTGAAAGATGAAGTGATTGTGGTGGCCAGGGAAGGCTGGAATGCCGGAGTGCTCGGTATCGTCGCTTCCAAGCTTGTGAGGAAATTCGACAGGCCTGCGATTGTTCTTACCATTGATAAGGAGAAAGGTCAGGCAAAAGGATCCGCCAGAAGTATAGATGCCTATGATATGTTTGAAAATTGCATGGAGCACAGGGAACTGTTTCTTCACTTCGGTGGGCATTCCCAGGCTGCAGGCATGACACTGGCGGAGGACAATATAATTTCGCTACGAGAAGAGTTGTCCCGACTGGCGAGAGAAAAACTTTCGCCGGAGGACTACGGTCAGTCACTACCTGTCACGATGAGTCTCGATCTCAGTGAAGTGTCATTACAGCAGATAGAATTCGTCAATCAGCTGCGGCCATTCGGAATGGCTAATCCGAAACCGTATTTCCACGTCAGAAGCAAAGCGAAGGAATTGAGGCTGATAGGCAGCAAAAAGAATCATATGAAAGTAACGCTGGAGCAGAACGGCTCCCGTCTCGACGCTATCGCGTTCGGACAGGGAGACGCATATCACTCGATCGCTCCTCAGTCTCCGATAGATATGGTAGGGCAGCTGAGTATCAACGAGTGGAACGGAACGAGGAAACCACAGATGATGGTGGAAGACATTGCAGTGAAAGAGTGGCAGCTGTTCGACTGGAGAGGAACGAAACATTTGCAGAAGTCTTTACCTTCCTTCCAGAAAGACGAAGCCGCCTGTGTCACTTTCGGGTTGCAGACGGAAGGACCCGGAGAGTTACCGGTGATTGGGTTCAACGACAGCAGGGTCAAAGATTACAGTACCTTGATTTTACTCGATCTCCCCGAACGGCTTGAAGATCTGCATGTGCTCCTCGGGGAGGTATCACCTGAGCGTATTTACGCCGTCTACTCTTTGAGAGACGATGCGTTCATGCAGACGCTGCCGTCCCGGGAACATTTCAAGTACTTTTATGGAATGCTGAAGAAGAAGAAAACGTTTGACCTTGAAAAAGATTCGGCTCTTCTCGCAAGACACAAGGGATGGAAAGTCGATTCGATAAAATTCATTTGTAACGTGTTTTTTGATTTGGGTTTTGTTACAATAAAAGATGGTCAATTGTTTATGAACACACAACCCGAACAGAAAAGCCTGACAGAATCCCGGACGTTCCAGACGAGACAGGAACAGATGGAAGTTGAAAAAGTACTATACTATTCGACATATAAAGAATTGAAAGATTGGATGGAAACCCGGCTGCAAATTACAGGGGCGGAAGTCAAGGAGGAAATAGGATATGGATTATAAAGAACATATAGCAATTGTTGAAAACTGGCCGAAAGAGGGAGTTCAGTTTAAAGACATCACTCCCCTTATGGATAACGGTCCTGCTTTTAAAGCAGCTGTGGATGACATCGTGACTTATGCCAAAAAGCGCGACATCGACATCGTAGTAGGTCCTGAAGCCCGTGGCTTTATAGTAGGGTGCCCTGTGTCCTACGCTCTTGAAATAGGTTTTGCCCCGATTCGCAAGAAAGGAAAACTTCCCCGGGAAACGATTGAAGTGGATTACGGTCTGGAATACGGCCAGAACATCCTGGCTATACACAAAGATGCAATAAAACCTGGCCAGCGCGTACTTATCATCGACGACCTGCTCGCTACCGGAGGTACAATTGAAGCAACTATAGATCTGGTGGAACAGCTGGGCGGAGAAGTGGCCGGGTGTGCCTTTCTCATCGAACTTCAATACCTGAACGGCAGAGACAAGCTCGAAGGATACGATGTACTGACACTAATGCAATACGAGTAGAAGAGTGCGCCCTCTGTAAGGGCGCTCTTTTGCTATCATTTCCCTTGGAAAGGCGGAGGTTATGTTCAGCATTTCAGTGAAAGATAATTCAACATATAGAAATCAGGGTGATTGTTATGGCGAATGATAATGTGTTGACTGCGGAAGAAGTGATTGATGGGGCAAGACATTATCTGAATGAAGAAGAGTTACAATTTATTCGGAAAGCCCATGAATATGCAGCCTGGGCACATCGTGATCAGTATAGAAAGTCAGGGGAGCCTTATATTATACACCCGGTCCAGGTAGCCGGGATCCTCGTCAATCTGGAACTCGATGCTGAAACGATAGCCAGCGGCTTTCTTCATGATACGGTGGAGGACACGGGCGTAACGGTGGAAGATCTGAAGGAGACTTTCAATGAGGAAGTCGCTATGCTCGTGGACGGAGTAACTAAATTAGGGAAAATCAAATATAAGTCCAAAGAAGAACAGCAGGCCGAGAATCACAGGAAGATGTTCGTTGCAATGGCGAAGGATCTTCGTGTCATTCTGATTAAACTTGCAGACAGACTTCATAACATGAGGACTCTCAAACACCTTCCGGCTGAGAAACAGCGGAGAATTTCCAACGAAACTCTGGAGATTTTTGCACCTCTCGCTCATCGTCTCGGTATTTCAACTATCAAGTGGGAACTGGAAGATACAGCATTGCGTTATCTGAATCCCCAGCAGTATTACCGTATCGTGCACCTTATGAAACAGAAAAGAAATGAGCGGGAGCACTACGTGGATGAAGTCATCAATCAGATAAGGGGCGAGCTCGATAATGTGAATATAGAGGCTGATCTGGACGGCCGCCCGAAGCATCTGTACAGCATTTATAAAAAAATGGTGCTGCAAAGCAAACAGTTTAACGAAATATACGATCTGCTTGCCGTACGTATTCTGGTAAACAGCATTAAAGACTGTTATGCAGTATTGGGCATTATACACACGTGCTGGAAACCGATGCCGGGACGCTTCAAGGATTATATCGCCATGCCGAAGCCGAACCTGTATCAGTCTCTGCATACGACGGTCATCGGCCCGAAAGGCGATCCTCTCGAAGTGCAGATCCGAACACATGACATGCACGAAATCGCCGAATACGGCATTGCTGCCCACTGGGCATATAAGGAAGGGAAACAGTCCGGCAGCACCCAGTCCTTTGAAGAAAAATTGTCCTGGTTCCGTGAAATTATGGAATGGCAGAGTGAGACCCATGATGCGGAAGAATTTATGGAATCTTTAAAAATGGACCTTTTCTCCGATATGGTTTACGTCTTCACTCCGAGAGGTGATGTGATCGAACTGCCGTATGGTTCGAACCCTCTTGATTTTGCATACCGGATCCATACGGAAATCGGTAATCAGACCATAGGTGCCAAAGTCAACAGCAAAATGGAGCCTCTTGATTACGTGCTGAAGACCGGAGACATCGTAGAAGTGATGACTTCGAAACATTCCTATGGTCCTTCTGAAGACTGGGTGAATATTGCCCAGACTTCCCAGGCAAAAAATAAAATCAAGCAATTTTTCAAGAAGCAGCGGAAGGAAGAGAACATTTCCAAAGGCCGGGACGCAGTGGCACGCGAAATAAAGAACATTCACCTGTCTCCGAAAGAGGTGCTGACGCAGGATAATATTCAGCGGGTGCTCGATAAATTCAATTTCACCTCGCTTGAAGATATGTATGCAGCGGTAGGATATCAGGGAATCACTGCAATTCAGGTAGCGAACCGTCTTACG
The DNA here is from genome assembly GCF_002295105.1 of Salimicrobium humidisoli. Classification (GTDB taxonomy): domain Bacteria; phylum Bacillota; class Bacilli; order Bacillales; family Halobacillaceae; genus Salimicrobium; species Salimicrobium humidisoli. The sequence continues at coordinate 131,275 of NZ_NSGH01000002.1, forward strand.
GAGAGGATCCGTCGTGAGAAAGAAAAGCAGGAGGCTCTGGAAGATACGGTAGCCAATGTAAACAAAAAAGATTTAAAAAAACAGCCCAACGTGAAAAAAGATGCCGGAGTCGTAGTGGAGGGGGTCGACAATCTGCTCGTCCGCCTGGCCAAGTGCTGCAGTCCGGTGCCGGGTGACGAAATTATCGGATATATAACGAAAGGCCGCGGTGTGTCTGTGCACCGGACCGACTGTCCGAACGTCAAGACTGAAGAAGCTAAAGACCGTCTCCTGCCCGTTAAATGGGAAGAAGAGGAAGATAACGGCAAACAGTATCACGTGGATCTCGAGATCTGGGGGTATGACCGGAGAGGTCTTGTCAATGAAGTGTTACAGGCCGTCAACGAAACGAAAACGAATATTACGGCAGTTTCAGGAAGATCCGACCGCAATAAGATGGCTACAATCAATATTACAATACTGATTCAGAATACTTCCCATCTCAGGAAGATAGTGGAGAGAATCAAACAGATCCAGGAAGTATATACGGTACGGAGAGTAATGCAATAGAGGTGAAATCAAATGAAAGCAGTAGTACAGCGGACGACCGAAGCGAAAGTTACGGCTGAGGGAAAAGAGCCGGGCAGAGTGGATAAAGGTCTCGTAGTTCTTCTTGGCGTCTCCCGGGATGATACGGAAGAAGACGCTCTGTATCTGGCGAAAAAAATACCTCATCTGCGGATTTTTGAAGATGAAAACGAAAAGATGAATTATTCTGCGGTGGACGTGGAAGGGAAGATACTGTCGATATCTCAATTCACTTTGTTCGGCGATACGAGAAAAGGCCGCAGGCCCAATTTCATGCAGGCTGCCAGGCCTGATATGGCCAATGACCTGTATGAGAAATTCAACGCTTACGTCCGCAGGGAAGGAGTCCCTGTGGTCACCGGGAGTTTCGGAGAAATGATGCAGGTGGACCTTGTGAACGACGGACCCGTCACATTGATTCTGGACAGCAAAGAGCGGTGAGTCTTGACAGAATGACAGGACGTCTATATGATAGAAAGCAATTCAGTTAAAGATAAAACCATCGAGGGAAAAAGTAACCGGTACCCACGTAGTTCAGAGAAGAAGTGTCACGGCTGAGAACACTTCCCTATGATGCATCGGTGAAAGACGTTTCTTAGGTGCCGTGCCGAACGTTATTGGTAGGTGCGGACGTAAAACCTGCGTTAAAGGTCCAAAGTGGAAGAATTATCTTCAATTAGGGTGGCACCACGGGCAGTCCCGTCCCTTTTTCTGCAGCACTGCAGAAAAAGGGGCGGGGCTTTTTTTAGTGACTCTGTCGCCCTGAGCGGTAAGGTTCAATGAATATTCATAATATGAATCAGGAGGAATGGCTATGGCAATGAATGCGCCGAGAGGGACTCAGGATATACTGCCGGGAACTATAGAGGATTGGCAATATATAGAAAACGCTCTTAAAGATTTGTCGCATCGCTTTAATTACAAGGAAATTCGCACGCCGATATTCGAACATACGGAGCTTTTTCAGCGCGGGGTGGGTGATTCCACCGATATCGTACAGAAAGAAATGTACACGTTTGAAGACAGGGGTGGCCGGAGCATAACGTTAAGACCCGAAGGCACGGCTTCGGTGGTACGTTCATTCGTACAGAACAAACTTCACGGTCTTGCGAACCAGCCTACCAAACTTTTCTACATCGGCCCTATGTTCCGCTATGAACGTCCTCAGCAGGGAAGAACCCGCCAGTTCGTGCAATTCGGGATAGAGGCCCTTGGCAGTGAAGATCCTGCTGTAGACGCCGAAGTTTTATCTTTCGCGATGAAAGCATATCAGGAGCTCGGTCTCTCTTCGTTAAAACTGATCGTGAACAGTCTTGGGGATCAGGAAAGCAGGGAAGCGCACAGGGAAGCACTTGTAAACCACTTCTCTCCTCATAAAGAGGAACTTTGCAGTGACTGTCAGATCCGTCTTGAAGAAAACCCGCTGCGGGTACTTGACTGCAAAAAAGACAGGGATCATCCGGCAATGAAGACTGCTCCGTCTATTCTGGACTTTCTGAATGAGTACTCGAGAACGTATTTTGAAAAAGTGAAGTTTTATCTTGACGCAATGGATATCGATTATGAAGTCGATCCTAATCTGGTACGCGGGCTTGATTACTACAATCATACAGCCTTTGAAATCATGAGTGAGGCGGAAGGGTTCGGAGCCATCACAACATTGAGCGGCGGCGGCCGGTATAATGGACTCGTGGAGGACATCGGCGGTCCTGCGACACCGGGTATAGGTTTCGCTCTTAGTATCGAACGTCTTCTGATGGCCCTGGAAGCCGAAGGGGTGGAACTGCCGAAACACGAAGAGCTTGATTGTTACATCGTCGCAATCGGTGAAAAGCCGGAGCTTGAAGCGGTGAAACTGGTGGATAAATTACGTTCGGAAGGACTTCGCGTCGATAAAGACTATCTCCATAAGAAAATGAAAGCACAGTTTAAGGCTGCGGATCGACTGAAGGCTGAAAAAGTGCTGATTCTTGGAGAGAGAGAAGTGGAAAACAACCTGGTGAACGTTAAAGATATGGCCACGGGAGAACAGAAGGAAGTTTCCCTTGAAAATGTTACGGCCGAGCTGAAGAAAATGAAGGAGGAATAGAGAATGGAGCGTACGTCTTGCGGATCGTTACGGGAAGAACACAAAGGAGAGAACGTGTTACTGAAAGGATGGGTACAGAAGCGGAGGGATCTCGGAGGTCTTATTTTCATCGATCTCCGGGACCGTTCGGGTATTGTACAGGTGGTGTTTAATCCGGAAACGTCCAAAGAGGCACTGGCGGTAGCAGAATCGGTGCGCAGCGAGTATGTCCTTGAAGTGGAAGGAAAAGTGGTGCAGCGGGATGAGAGCACTGTCAACGAACAGGTAGCCACCGGGGGTATCGAGGTGGTAGCGACAGATGTTCAGGTTTTAAATAAAGCGAAAACCCCTCCTTTCATGATCGAGAACGACACGGACGTTGCAGAAGATGTGAGATTGAAACATCGCTACATCGATCTGAGGAGAAGCGAGATGCAGGAGACATTCCTCATCCGTCATAAAACGACGCAGGTCATCCGTGACTATCTCAACAGCGATAATTTCCTGGAGATGGAGACTCCCATTCTGACTAAAAGTACACCTGAAGGAGCAAGGGATTATCTTGTGCCGAGCCGTGTTCATGGCGGCGGATTTTACGCTCTGCCCCAGTCCCCTCAGCTGTTCAAACAATTACTGATGATGAGCGGATTCGAGAAATATTATCAGATCGCCCGGTGTTTCCGGGACGAAGATCTCCGGGCGGACCGTCAGCCTGAATTCACCCAGGTGGATATCGAAGCTTCTTTCGTAACAAAAGAAGACATTATGCGCATGACAGAGGGTATGATGAAAGCGGTCATGAAAGAAGTGAAAGGATTAGAGATCGATACTCCTTTCCCGAGATTATCCTATACGGAAGCTATGGAAAGATACGGGTCCGATAAACCGGACACCCGGTATGGACTCGAGCTCGTTAACGTTTCTTCGGTTGTTTCCCGGAGCGGTTTTCAGGTTTTTGAAAAAGCCGTCTCTTCGGGTGGTCAGGTGAGTGCCATTAATGTGGAAGGGCAGGCTGACCAGTTTTCCCGGAAAGATATAGACCAGCTCACCGAAGATGTGAAGGTTTACGGAGCGAAAGGGCTTGCCTGGATGAAGATCAAGGACGGGGAAATCACCGGTCCCATAGCTAAATTTTTCGGCGAGACGGAAGCCTCTTCTCTTAAAGAAGCCCTTAACGCCAAAGATGGTGACCTGCTGCTGTTCGTAGCCGACAAAACAGGGGTGGTTCAGGAGAGTCTGGGAGCGCTCAGGCAGAAACTGGCGAGCCGTCTCAACCTTATCGATCATTCCAGCTTCAACTTTCTCTGGGTGGTGGACTGGCCGCTGTTTGAGTACAACGAGGACGATGGAAGGTATTACGCTGCCCACCATCCGTTCACTATGCCGGCGGCTGAAGACGAACAGCATCTTCTCGACCGCCCGGAGAGCGTACAGGCCGAAGCTTACGACATTGTACTGAATGGATATGAGCTTGGAGGAGGGTCTCTTCGTATTCATAAGCGCGAACTTCAGGAAAAAATGTTCGAAGCTCTCGGTTTCTCCAAAGAAGAAGCCTCGGAACAATTCGGATTCCTTCTGGAAGCACTGGATTCCGGAGCACCTCCTCATGGCGGGATTGCTTTCGGACTGGACCGGCTGATTATGATTCTGGCACATCGCCAAAATCTCCGCGACACGATTCTGTTCCCTAAAACGGCTTCCGCTTCCGATCTTTTAACGGACGCGCCGTCTGAAGTTGCCGGGAAGCAGCTGGAGGAACTGCACCTGAAATTGAACAAAAAGAAATAAGATTCCTTGATAACGTTATGCATATATGCTATGATTTGAATACAAAGTAAAAGAAATCAATCCTGATGTGTTCGTTGTAAAACTGTACGTTTTGACCGAACATTTATGAGAAGGGAGTCCGAAGTTTCTGCATGGAATGAATGCCTCGTTGTATATTTATACTTAGAGGACTCAAGAAATGCAGAACAGGACACCCACCTGCCAGTAGCGGGTTCAAAACTCATGACACGACGGCACGATCGGGATTGATTTTTTTAATGTAAGTAAACCCGACTCAATGAGTCGGGTTTTTAGTTTGCAGCTCAGCACTTACAGCTGCCCTATTTTTTCTTTTGCTGATTTATATTTTCGTAAACCTTCTGCAGCGCCTGCTCATATTTCCCGCTCGATTTCGGTTCGTAGTAGCGCCTGTCCTTAATTTCATCCGGGAGGTACTGCTGATTGACCCACCCCGCCGGTGCATTGTGAGGATACTTGTAATCGACGCCGTGTCCGAGGGATTCCGCTCCTTTATAGTGAGAATCTTTTAAGTGAGCAGGAACTTCCCCACTTTTTCCTTTTTTAATATCCGATATAGCTGCATCGAGTGCTTTGTATGCACTGTTAGATTTCGGTGATAGTGATAAGTCCGTCACGGCTACCGCCAAAGGAATTCTCGCTTCGGGAAAACCGAGACGTTCCGCTGCCTGTACCGCATATAAAGCTTTCGGGCCGGCTTGAGGATTGGCGACTCCTATATCTTCGTAGGCTATGACAACCAGTCTTCTGGCGATACTTTCGAGATCACCGGCTTCTATCAGTCTTCCGAGGTAGTGAAGAGCAGCGTTGACGTCGCTCCCGCGAATCGATTTCTGAAAAGCGGATAATACGTCGTAGTGTGCGTCCCCGTCTTTATCGTGGGAGAAGCTTTTCTTCTGCATCGATTCCTCCGCAGCGCTCAAGTCGATTGATATAACTCCGTTTTCATCTTCCTTCGTTGAATAAGCGGCAAGTTCCAGACCGTTCAAAGCCCCTCTCAAGTCTCCGTTCGAAGCCAGTGCAAAGTGATCGAGAGCTTCTTCGGAAATATCAAGGGAAAGATCGGCCAGGCCTTCCTCGGCATCTACGGCACGTCCGATCGTTTCCTTCACTTCATCGAGAGACAGTTTCTCAAGTTCAAAGAGATGCACCCGGCTTCTGATTGCAGGGTTGATCGAGTGGTAGGGATTGCTTGTAGTACAGCCGATCAATGTGATAGTATTCTTTTCTATATGAGGAAGAAGGAAATCCTGTTTGGCTTTATCAAGCCGGTGAACTTCATCCAGAATCAGCACCATCCCTCCGTGCATTTTCGCCTCTTCTACAGCTACTTCCATATCCTTCTTCTTATCCGTCACCGCATTCAATATTTTGTAGGGGAGAGACAGGCTCTTGGCAAGAGCTGTAGCGAGGGAAGTTTTTCCGGTGCCGGGCGGGCCGTACAGAATCATTGACAGAAGTCTTCCGGAATCGATCATCCGCCGTAACGTTTTCCCTTCGCTTACGAGATGCGATTGGCCGATAATGTCTTCTATGTGTGCAGGTCTCATTCGAAACGCCAGTGGTTGTTGACTCATTATGTCCTCCTTGGTGTGGGTAATATACGATAATCGTAGAGTTTGTACAGAAAAAATGCAAGCACTCCACCCTTCATGGTATAATGGCGTGTGGTAAAATAGGGAGAAGGATTGATTATGCGGAAAACTATTGACAATAAAAAGTTACGGTGGTCGTTTTTCACCATCGGGCTCATTATTCTGGCGTTCGGTATCTCTCTTACAATCCAGGGCCGGGCTCTTGGTATCGGACCGTGGGACGTGTTCCATTACGGATTGTACAGGCAACTCGGACTTACGATAGGATCGTGGTCGATAATCGCAGGGATAACGATCGTAGTCGCCACCTCCATTTTTTACAGGCAGTGGCCGAAACTCGGAACTATTTTAAACATGATTCTGATAGGCGTATTTATAGATATATTCAACTGGATGCTTGTAGAACCCGAGACGCTTGCGATGCAGATCACCGTTTTCGCGCTCGGGACACTGATTATGGCGTTCGGGATAGGAATCTATGTAGCTCCTGATCTAGGTGCGGGACCGAGGGACAGCTTTATGCTGATGCTTTCCGATGTGCTCGGCTGGAAGATCTCCACTTCCAGGAACGTGATGGAGGTATCCGTGGCGGTCCTCGGATGGCTGCTACAGGGGCCGGTAGGTGTAGGGACAGTATTTATAGCACTTATGCTCGGTACAATGGTAGGATACAGCCTGCCTATGGCAAAGCGTTTGTTGAAGTTTTTTATGAAGAAGGGTGAGAAGAATGAAAATATCGACCAAAGGACGTTATGGTCTTACGATAATGATTGAACTGGCCAGAAAATACGGGGAAGGTCCTGTGTCTCTCAAGCAGATCGCGAGAGATAACGACTTATCCGAACATTACCTCGAACAGCTTATCGCTCCTCTCAGAAACGCCAGTCTCGTAAAAAGCGTGCGCGGTGCTTACGGGGGCTATATGCTTAAGGATCGTCCCGACGAAATTACGGCAGGAGATGTGATCAGAGTCCTCGAAGGACCGATCACCCCTGTTGAAGGAATCGAAGAAGAGGAGCCGGCAAAACAGGCACTGTGGCTGCGGATCAGGGATGCGGTCAGGGAAGTGCTCGACACGACTACTCTGGAAGATTTGAAGAATCATACCGGAGAACAGACGCAGGATGAGTTTATGTTCTACATTTAAGACCAGGAGGAAATCAGTTATGGAAGCAATTTATCTTGATCACGCTGCCACGACGCCAGTACACGACGAAGTGATTGAAGCTATGGTACCTGTTTACCGGGAAATATACGGAAACCCCTCCAGCATTCATCAGTATGGAAGAAAAGCGCGACAGGTGCTGGATGAAGCGAGACGGAAGGTGGCTGCCTTCATCGGAGCCGGGGAAAAAGAAATCATTTTCACAAGCGGTGGAACGGAAGCTGATAACCTTGCGATTTTCGGTGTGACGGGAGAATTGGATAAAGGTCACATCATCACCACTTCCATTGAACATCACGCTGTACTACACGCCGTGGCCGCTTTGGAAAAACAGGGATTTGACGTGACGTACGTCGCTCCGGAACCGGACGGAGCGGTAACGGCCGAAGCTGTCGAAGAAGCGCTCCGCGAGGATACAGTACTTGTTTCTGTTATGATGGTGAATAATGAAACAGGAGTGCGGCAGCCCGTGGAAGAGATCGGAGAAGCTTTGAAAAATCATCCGGCTTATTTCCATTCGGACGCAGTTCAGGCTCTTGGAATCGAGAACATTGATGTAAGGGAGACGGCTGTGGACCTGCTAGCATTTTCCGGCCATAAAATTAATGGACCGAAAGGCATCGGTTTTCTTTTCGCCCGGGAAGGTGTACCTCTCACTCCGATGACTTACGGAGGGGAACAGGAACGGAAACGTCGGGCCGGCACGGAAAACGTTCAGGCTGTGAAAGGTCTTGAAAAAGCGATGGAAATGATGGAAGAGACCCGGCAGGAGAATGTGGCGCAGTACGAAAACTACAAAAAATCGTTCCTGTCGGTCCTTGAAGAGGAAGAAGTGTCGTTCGAGGTGAACGGACAGAATACGACAGCTGCCATCGTCAATATCAGTTTTCATAATATGGACGTAGAGACGATGCTTACGAATTTTGATCTGGAAAAAGTAGCCGCTTCAAGCGGAAGCGCATGTACTGCCGGTTCTTTTGAACCTTCCCACGTTTTGAGCGCTATGTTTCCTGATGATCCGGAACGTATGAGAAATTCCATACGCTTCAGTTTCGGAGCAGCGAACAACGAGACGAACGTAAAAGAAGCTGCTCGACGGGTGGCTTCCATTTACAGAAGATTAAACAAATAGGAGGGATCCTTAATGAAAGAACCGAAAGACACACGGGTGGTTGTCGGAATGAGTGGCGGGGTCGATTCATCCGTGGCTGCTCTTCTTTTGAAAGAGCAGGGGTATGACGTTGTGGGCATTTTTATGAAAAACTGGGACGACACGGACGAAAATGGCGTGTGTACCGCTACGGAAGACTATGAAGACGTCATCCGTGTCTGTAACCAGCTTGATATTCCTTATTATGCAGTGAATTTTGAGAAACAGTACTGGGATAAAGTATTCACGTATTTTCTTGATGAATACAAAGCCGGACGGACACCGAACCCGGATGTAATGTGTAACAAAGAAATTAAATTCAAAGCTTTTCTCGACCATGCTCTCTCTCTTGGAGCCGATTATCTGGCTACCGGTCACTATGCACGTGTCCGGGAGCGGGACGGACGAGTGGAAATGCTGCGGGGCGTGGATGAGAACAAAGACCAGACGTATTTCCTGAACCAGCTGGACCAGGAAGCTCTGACTAAAGTTATGTTCCCGCTCGGAGATATACCGAAGCCGGAGGTGCGGGAAATCGCCCTCGAAAACGGACTCGCAACGGCCAAAAAGAAAGACTCGACGGGCATCTGTTTCATTGGAGAACGGAATTTCAAGGAATTTCTGAGCGAGTATCTGCCTGCCCAACCCGGTAAAATGGAGACGTTGGAAGGGGAAACTAAGGGTGAGCACGACGGTCTTATGTATTATACGCTCGGACAGCGTCAGGGTCTCGGCATCGGCGGTGCGGGTGATCCGTGGTTCGTCGTCGGCAAAAACGTAAGCGAAAATATTCTCTACGTCGGTCAGGGCTTTGACCACGAAGCGCTTTATTCCGATTCTTTAATTGCTGTGGATATGAACTGGATGGACAATCGCGTGCCCGAAGATTCATTCGAGTGTACAGCCAAGTTCCGATATCGTCAGAAAGACTCCAAAGTCACCGTCCATCCTTTGACGGACAACCGGATCAAAGTTGTGTTCCATGAACGGGAGCGCGCTATCACACCGGGCCAGGCAGTTGTTCTGTACGATAACGAAGTGTGTCTCGGAGGAGCCACGATCGATGAAGTCGAAAAGAACGAGGAACCGATGCAACACGTCGGTTAATAGAGGGAAGCCATGTAGTTATACGGCATGGCTTTTTTCCTACATAAAAGAAAGGGGTATCGGCATGGATAAACTGCAACAGGGCATCGACCGGATGCAGGAACAGAAATTTGAGGAAGCTGCGAAATTGTTTACGGGTGTTATTGAGGAGAATCCCGGGGAGCCGCTCGGCTATATAAACTTCGGAAATCTGCTTTTGCATATGCAGGAATACGAAAGGGCAGAAAGGTTTTTTGAACGTGCGATTTCGCTGGATGATACTGCAGCCACCGCTTATTACGGTCTCGGTAATGTGTATTATGAACAGGATAGTTTTACGAAAGCCCAGAATCAATTCCTGCAGGCGATCGAAAAAGGGCTGGATGAAGCGGACGTTTATTTTCTGCTCGGAATGAGTCTCGTTCAGCAGGATTATCACAAGCTGGCTCTTCCCTATCTGTCCCGGGCAGCCGAAATAGATCCGAACGATGTGGACATTCAGTTTCAGTTCGGCCTCTGTCTTGCACAGAATGAACAATTCGATGAAGCGGAACGGGTATTAAAGGCGCTTCTTGATATAGTTCCGGAACATGCGGATGCTTTCTACAACCTCGGCGTGATCTGCATTTATAAAGAAGAAGCCGAAGCAGCCCTCGATTATTTCAATGAAGCACTGAAGGTGCAGAGTGATCATATGCTCGCTGCCCATGCAAAAGGGGAAGTCGAAAAAGCACTGAATGGGAAGTAAGGAGCCGGGTGATGGATAATCAGCAACCGATCGAACAGGAAAAGAGACCGTATGTAAAAGCGGAATTAAAGCGGATGATTTTTCATAAAGAAGAAGAGGCATTTTCGATAGCTTCCGTGAGAGTGCTGGAAACGACCGAAAATCTTAAAGCGGAAGAACTGATTGTCAAAGGTCATTTCACTCCACTTGAAGAAGGGGAAACCTATATATTCCACGGATACTTCGAACATCATAAAAAATTCGGGGAACAATACGTAGTGGAGGAGTATCGCAGACTTCTCCCGGAGACGAAGGACGGGCTGATCGCCTACCTTTCCAGCGAACTGTTTGACGGTGTCGGGAAGAAGACGGCCGAGAGGATTGTAGAGACTCTCGGGGAAAATGCAGTACCGAGAATTCTCTCCGACAAACAGGTGCTCGATCAGGTGCCGAAGATGTCGGCGAAGATAAAAGATAAGCTTTATTATTCTCTCACGGAGCATCGGGGGTTCGAACGGGTGATGGTAGAGCTTACGAAGCACGGTCTCGGCCTCAAAACGATACAGAAGATTTATGGTGCATTCGGGGATAAAACGCTTGATATTCTGGAAGAGGATCCTTACCAGTTCGTCTTCGCCGTCGAAGGCTTCGGCTTCCATAGAGCGGATGAGCTGGCAAGACACAGGAACCTGACCCATGATCATCCTACACGCATCAGGGCCGGGTGCCTGTATACTCTTCATCAGAATCTGCAGGCCGGTCACATTTATTTGCCGCTTGAAACATGTCTCCTTGAGATGGAGCAGCTGCTCCATCACCCCGGGGAGTCGCCGCTTACGTATGAACAGCTTTCCGGGGAAGTGATTCACCTCGGGGAAGAGAAGTACGTATATATTGAAGAGGATCGTATTTACCTCCCGACCCTTTATTTTGCGGAAAACGGTTTCGTTACACAGGTGGAGCGCATTCTCTCCGGAGAGATGGAGGTCGACTTCACCCAGGCCGAATTGTTGAAAGTGATCGGTTCCATTGAAGAGGAAGAGACGATGAGTTACGGAAAAGAACAGTTCGAAGCTATCGAGACAGCGCTGAAAGAGAAGATGATGGTAATCACCGGAGGTCCGGGAACGGGAAAAACGACCGTAATCAAAGGCCTGTTACACGCGTACTCCAAACTTGAAGACTGCTCGCTCGACCCGAAAGACTATACGAAAGATGTGCCTTTCCCTTTTGTGCTCGCAGCTCCTACCGGACGGGCGGCTAAAAGAATGAATGAGTCTACGGGTCTTCCTGCGAGTACTATTCACCGGCTTCTCGGCTGGGATGGCCATCAGACGTTCGAAAAGGACAGTACTAATCAGATCGAAGGAAAGATTTTGATCATTGATGAATTCTCTATGGTGGATATGTGGCTGTCCAATCAGTTATTCCGTGCGATTCCCTCAGACATGCAGGTAGTGGTCGTCGGGGATGAGGACCAGTTGCCTTCGGTCGGGCCGGGGCAGGTGCTCGCCGACCTGATAGCTTCCGATGTCATTCCGCTGATACAGCTGAGTGAAGTGTATCGGCAGAAAGAAGGGTCGAAGATTATCCACCTCGCCCACGCAATAAAAAATGATACGTGTACGCTTGATATGCTGAAGAAAGAGCAGGATTTTAATTTTATCCATGCTCCCGACAGCCGCCTGAACGAAGTGGTGACCAACATCGTGGCGAAAGCGCATGAAAAATCTATCGATATGAAAGATATCCAGGTTCTTGCTCCTATGTACCGAGCGGAGACGGGAATCCATGAAATCAACCGCTCTTTACAGAACAGGGTGAATCCCGGAAGTAGAAACAAGCGTGAAATAGAGTGGAAAGGCAACATTTTCCGAAAAGGGGATAAAGTCATCCAGCTTGTAAACCAGCCGGAAGTGGGAGTATTCAATGGAGATATAGGGGAAGTGGCCGCCATTTTCCGTGCGGAGGAAAACATCGATCACGTTGAACAGGTGGTAGTGGAGTTCGATACGAAAGAAGTGACGTACGCCAAAAAAGAGCTCTCCAACATTATGCTTGCCTACTGCACTTCTATCCATAAGTCCCAGGGCAGTGAGTTCTCGATAGTGGTTCTTCCGGTCACCTATCAGTACAATCGTATGTTGAAAAAGAATCTTCTTTATACGGCAGTGACCCGTGCTAAGCAGTCGCTGATTCTCTGCGGGGATCCGCAGGCGTTTATCAAAGGCATACGGACGAAGGATACCAACCAGAGATACACGTACCTTCAGGAGAAATTGAAAAAAGAGACGGACTTTACTTACGATGAAGATGAAGAGGATGAGGCTCTTTCTCCATATGACTTCATGTAAAGAGCCGGTTTCCCTTAGAACCGTTGACACGGGAATATCCGTTGCTTATAATTTAATTTAGATATGAAGACTAATGCGAAGATGGGAAGAAGTACGCATATCGTTCATCCAGAGAGGCACCCCCGGAGGCTGGAAGGGGTGTTATGTAACTGAATGCGGAAAGCTCTCCCGGAGTGCGGGTTAATCCCCGACGGTTCTATGGACGCCGTTACAGGTCCACTAAGTGATGGTTTATCCATAACCAGGGTGGTACCGCGGTCACAGCCGTCCCTCAGAATATTTCTGAGGGATTTTTTTATTAGAGAGATCAGGGAGGTGAATATTACCTTCTGACGTTGAGTTTATTAAAAGAAAAAAAGGAGTGGCAAACATATGAAAAATTTATCATCAGTAGAAGTCAGGCAAATGTTCATCGATTTTTTTAAAGAGAAAGGGCACGGGGTAGAGCCGAGCGCCTCCCTTATTCCTCATGAAGATCCGACGCTTCTCTGGATCAACAGCGGAGTAGCTACATTGAAGAAATATTTCGATGGACGTGTCGTGCCTGAGAATCCGAGAATAGTGAACGTGCAGAAGTCGATCAGAACCAATGATATTGAAAACGTGGGCTTCACCGCGAGACACCACACATTTTTTGAAATGCTAGGTAATTTTTCCATCGGTGATTATTTCAAGGAAGAAGCGATTGAATGGGGATGGGAATTTCTTACCAGTGACAAATGGATAGGATTCGATGAAAACAAACTTTCTGTAACTGTTCACCCTCAGGATGACGAAGCATACAACATCTGGAAAGACAAAATCGGATTGCCCGAAGAAAGAATCATCAGAATCGAAGAAAACTTCTGGGACATCGGAGAAGGACCGAGCGGCCCGAACACAGAGATCTTCTATGATCGCGGGGAAAGCTTCGGGAATAACCCGGAAGACCCGGAACTTTATCCGGGAGGAGAGAATGAACGGTACCTTGAAATATGGAACCTCGTGTTTTCCCAGTTCAATCACAATCCGGATAATACGTACACTCCACTGCCGAAGAAGAACATTGATACCGGTATGGGGCTCGAGCGGATCGTTTCGGTCGTCCAGGGTACGAGGACGAACTTCGAGACGGATCTCTTCCTTCCTCTTATCAAGCATACTGAAGAAGTGTCAGGTCGTTCCTATGATGAAAATGAAACGACGGATGCGGCTTTTAAAGTAATCGCCGACCACATTCGTACGGTAGCTTTTTCCATCGGAGACGGTGCTCTGCCTTCCAACGAAGGCCGGGGGTACGTATTAAGGAGACTTCTGCGGCGCGCTGTCCGATTTGCAAAACAGCTGGGCATCGATGAGCCGTTTCTTTATAAACTCGTTCCTACAGTTGCCGGCATCATGGAAGATTTCTATCCGGAAGTGAAGAACAAAGAGAGCTTTATCCAGACGGTCATCAAATCGGAAGAACAGCGGTTCCACGAAACTTTGAATGAAGGTCTCGATATCCTTTCTTCGATCATGAAGAGGGAAGCGGAAAAGGGGAGTCAGGTCTTCCCCGGTGAGGATGTATTTCTGCTTTATGACACATATGGCTTTCCTAAAGAGCTGACGGTGGAATATGTGGAAGCGGAAGGCTTCACTGCAGATGAAGAAGGTTTCCGGAAAGAGATGGAAAACCAGAGGGAGCGCGCCAGGAGCGCCCGTCAGAAAACGGACTCCATGCAGATCCAGAACAGCGTCCTCGGTGACATCCATACGGAGAGTGAGTTCGTGGGGTATGATCTGCTCGAAACGGAAAGTGTAGTGACGACGATAGTGAAAGAAGGAGCCCTCGAGGAAAAAGCGGAAAAAGGAGAAACGGTGTATCTGATGCTTGATCGTACTCCTTTCTATGCGGAAAGCGGAGGCCAGATCGCTGACAGAGGTTTCCTCTCGACTGAGGAGGCCACTCTTGAAGTGACGGACGTACAAAATGCGCCGAATAATCAGAACCTGCATGAAGTTACAGTGAAAGAAGGGTCGATCGGTCAGGGAGAAGAGGTCCGGGCCACAGTGGACAGGAACTCGAGGTCTTTCATTGTCAAAAACCATACTGCTACCCACCTTCTGCATCAGGCTCTCAAAGATATACTGGGTGAGCATGTGAATCAGGCCGGATCTCTCGTGGAAAGCGAGCGGCTGAGATTCGACTTTTCCCATTTCGGAGCTGTTACTGAGGATGAGTTAAAAGAAATAGAAAATGCAGTAAACGAGAAAATATGGCAGGCTCTTCCGGTTTCGGTCGATTACAAGACTCTCGAAGAAGCCAAACGTGAAGGCGCCATGGCACTTTTTGGTGAGAAATACGGAGAGGAAGTACGAGTCATCAGTATCAGCGACTACAGCCTTGAACTTTGCGGCGGCTGTCACGTAGCAAATACTTCTGAAATCGGTGTGTTTAAGATCCAGTCCGAAACGGGAATCGGAGCAGGTACAAGACGTATTGAAGCTCTGACATCAAAAGCTGCGTATGAATTGACGAATGAACGGGAGGCCGTATTGCGTGAGTCAGGAGAACTTCTTAAGGCACGTATGGAGCAGGTGCCGGAAAGAATTCAGACTCTCCATCAGGAAATCAGGGAGATGAAGAAAGAAAACGAATCGTTGACTTCCAGATTATCGAACCTCGAAGCTTCGTCCATTCTCGATGAGTTTAAAGAAGTGAACGGAGTGAACGTTCTTGCCAAACAGGTGGAGGCCAAAGACATGAACGCTTTGCGCGCAATGATGGACGACTTGAAACAGAAAGTTTCATCAGGGATAATATTGCTTGCCACCCCTTCGGGTAATAAAGTTCAGCTCACAGCCGGAGTTTCGAAAGATCTTGTGGAGAAAGGTTACCATGCAGGAAATCTCGTCAAAGGTGCCGCTTCCCGCTGTGGTGGAGGCGGAGGCGGACGCCCGGATATGGCACAGGCAGGCGGGAAGGATACTTCCAAAATCTCGGAAGCTCTCGACTATGCTTATGATTACGTCTCCGGGACAGTCTGATTTTTATTCTTCGTTAAATAGTATATAATGGAGGGTAACTAAACGTGCGAGGTGATAAAGATGAGTTCAATGGATAAGACTATGAAATTCAATTCTCCGGAAGATCCTGATAACAGGGAGATAGAATCGATTTTAATGAACGTTTACGATGCGCTTCAGGAAAAAGGATATAACCCGATTAATCAGATTGTCGGTTATCTTCTTTCAGGTGATCCGGCTTATATCCCTCGTCACCGGGAAGCGCGTAATCTGATCAGAAACGTGGAGCGGGATGAATTGATCGAAGAGCTGGTGAAATCATACCTGAATAAACAAAAAGAGGGTAAGGAATGAAGAAACTGGGGCTGGACGTCGGGGAAAAAACGATAGGTGTAGCTGTCTCCGATGCTCTGGGGATGACTGCGCAGGGAATCAAAACGATTCACTGGGATGAAGATGATTATTCGACGGCGAGGCAGGCTCTGACGCCGATCATCGAACAGGAAATGATTACCGAAGCAGTAGTCGGGTATCCTAAAAACATGAACGGGTCCATCGGACCGAGGGCTGAGCAGAGCGAACGATTCGCGAATTGGCTTGAGAAGAACTTCGAAATTCCTGTACGCCTGTGGGATGAGAGATTGACTACGATGGCGGCTGAACGCGTGCTGTTAGAAGCCGATGTAAGCCGGAAAAAGCGTAAGAAAGTAGTGGACAAAATGGCAGCTGTAATGATCCTTCAGGGATATCTGGATGCCTCAAAATAAGGAGGAGAAATATCATGGCACTGGAAAAAGAAGAAAAAATAGTAATACCGGATGAAAACGGAGAGGAGCACCTTTTTGAAGTATTGTTCACGTTCGATGTCGACAAAACGGAACAATCGTATATCGCAGTTGTGCCCGCCGAGCAGAAAGATAATGAAGAGGTAGAAGTTTTCGCCTTCCGTTATGAAGAAAAAGAAGACGATGATGAAAATCTTTCCCTCTATCAGATTGAATCCGACGAGGAATGGGAAATGGTCGAAGAAATGCTGAATACCCTTACTGATGAAGATTTGACTTAAGTTAACTCCCGGTTTGAAACCGGGGGTTTTTCCTTTAAATACAACTGTTCCGCATTAAGCGGAATACATAGCATTCATGAGGGACAAGTGAAACCGCTTGTTGAAAAAGTGAAGAATTTCGACACAATCCTCTGAATTATAGTATAATAAACCCGGTGAAGGAGGATGTGACGTGTCGGATTCCAAGTTCAAGGAAGAATACGAAAAGAATAAGAAAAACCGCACCGAAGAAGCCGGTAAAGTCCGGAAGATTGTAGCATCTGTGCTGATTGTTATAACAATCGTACTTATCGTTGGTGTGGTGGGCGGGTATTTCTACGTCTCGAGTGCTTTAAAACCTGTGGACGAAAATGATGAAGAACCCGTGAACGTAGAGATTCCCAGCGGATCCACCAACTCCGAGATAGCTTCGATTCTGGAAGACAAAGGAGTTATATCGAATTCTACCATCTTCAGATTTTATACGAAGTTCAAAAATGAGACGGGCTTCCAGGCCGGTTCATACGAATTTACGCCCGCGATGAAGACGGATAGTATTATAGATTCACTTCAGTCCGGAAAAGTCGTTAAAGAACCCAAAAAACGGGTCACTATTCCGGAAGGGCAGACAGTGGAACAGATAGCGGAGATTTACGCGGGTGAATTTTCTTTTTCCAAAAAGGAATTTATGGACAAGATGAAGGACACCGACTACATCTCGAGCTTGAGAGAGAAATATCCGGAACTGCTGAGCGAAGCTATCATGCAGGAAGAGATACGTTATCCGCTCGAAGGATATCTGTTCGCAGCCACCTATTCCTTTTACAAAGAAGAGGTGGGTATCGAAAAGATCATAGAGAAAATGGTGTCGAAAACATCCTCGGTCGTTATTCCTTATAAAGAACAAGTGAAGGAACAGGGTCTCAACATTCATGAAGCGGTAACGATGGCCTCGCTGCTTGAAAATGAAGCAAGAACAGCTGAAAGCCGCAGGGAAATCTCCGGAGTGTTCTATAATCGTCTGGAAGAAGATATGCGCCTTCAGACGGACCCTACTGTCGCTTACGCACACGGGGAGCACCTGGAACGTACGAAATATGATGATCTGGAGATTGAGTCTCCTTTCAACACCTATCATATAAGCGGACTTCCTATCGGACCGATTTCCAATTTCAACAAGAACTCCATGGAAGCTGTGGCAAGCCCTATAAATTCTGAATACTTGTACTTCCTTGCGGATGGGGAAGGTAATATACACTACTCAAAAACGCTGAAGGAACACAATAGGAAAAAGGAAAAATACATCTCCGGTAATTGAATAGGGAAAGCGGGAATAACCCTCGCTTTCCTTAATTTTTTTATGTTAGAATAATTAAGTTGTGAACGGAATTTAATAAAGGAAGATGTCTATGAATAATGATAACGAATATATCAGGGAACTCCTTCCTGATTCGGAAGGCCATATACGTGAGATGGAAGAATACGCAGCAGAAAATCACGTACCTATCATGGAGAAAGACTCCATCCATTTTCTCAGACAGATGATACGTCTTCAAAAACCCGCAGTCATTCTGGAAATCGGAACTGCAATCGGTTATTCTGCTATTCAGATGGCCGAGGCGTCTCCGGGGATGCGTGTCGTATCTGTAGAAAGAGATGCCGGACGGTATGAAGAGGCGAGGGAAAACAGGGAAAAGTCTCCCTGTGGAGCTGATCTCATTCTTTACCATGGAGACGCTCTTGAGATGAAAGACGTTATACAGAAGGAAGGGCCGTTTGATCTATTATTCATCGATGCAGCAAAAGGACAGTACAAACGGTTTTTTGAGCTATACACGCCTCTTTTGAGGGAAGAAGGGGTAATCGTCACCGACAACGTGCTATTCAAAGGGCTGGTGGCCGACCCGGATAATGCTGAAAAAAGGTTTGGAAAGATTGCCGGGAAAATCCGCAGTTTCAACGACTGGCTTATGCAGCTTGAAGATTTCGAAACGTCCATCGTCCCTTCAGGAGACGGCGTGGCAATCACTACCCGGAAGCCCAGAAGACCAAAGAGGGGAGAAAAATTTTCAGATGAAAGATAAACCGATTGTAATAGGAGTAGCCGGTGGTTCCGGTTCCGGAAAAACCAGTGTGACAAAATCAATTATTCAGCAGTTCACAGAACAGTCCATATTAATGATAGAGCAGGATTACTACTATAAAGATCAGTCTCATCTCCCTTTTGAGGAGAGACTGAATACGAACTATGATCACCCTCTTGCTTTCGACAACGATCTGTTAATCGAGCATATCAACAAATTGATTAAACGGGAACAGATTGAGAAACCGGTATATGATTATAAAATGCATACCCGCTCCGAAGAAACGGTGCAGGTGGAAGCGAGAGACGTAATTATCCTCGAAGGCATTCTGATTCTCGAGGACGAAAAACTTCGTGATCTTATGGATATCAAGGTCTTCGTAGATACTGATGCGGACGTCCGCATTATACGAAGAATGCTCCGTGACATCAATGAGCGGGGGAGGACGCTGGACTCTGTCATAGAGCAGTATACGAACGTTGTGCGTCCCATGCACCTGCAATTTGTGGAGCCGACGAAACGCTATGCGGACATCATTATACCGGAAGGCGGACAGAACTATGTCGCTATTGATATCATGGCTACGAAGATCCATACTATTCTGAGAGAGCGGGGCCTCATCCCGGACAGCCTTTGATACGGGAAATTATTTGACTGTTTTTCATAATTTGGTAAAGTATAGAGAGATTGTTATGAATAGTGGAGAAGTTCATTAAGGAGTGTAAAAAATGGCAGAAGAAAAAAGCTTTTATATGACAGAAGAAGGTAAAAAGAATTTAGAAAGCGAACTTCATGAATTGAAGACAGAGAAACGTAAGGAAGTAGTGGAACGTATAAAAACAGCGAGAGATTTCGGGGATCTTTCCGAGAACTCTGAATATGATGCTGCTAAAGATGAACAGGCTTTTGTGGAAAGCCGTATTCAGCAGATAGAAAATATGATCAGAAATGCAGTTATCATTGAAAATACGTCCGATAATCCGGATGTCGTGACTCTCGGTAAAAGCGTCACATTTCAGGAACTTCCTGACGGAGACGAAGAGGAGTATACGATTGTCGGTAGTGCCGAAGCCGATCCTTTCGAAGGTAAAATCTCCAACGAATCTCCGATGGCGCAAAGTCTGCTGGGTAAAGAAATAGGGGATAAAGTTACGGTACAGACTCCGGCAGGTGATCTGAAAGTTAAAATTATATCGGTTTCATAAGCAGGAATACATTTCCTGCTTTTTTGCTATATTCATCTTTTTTCAATACGTAGTATAATACATATGTGAAGGAGGATTTCTTACATGAGTGAATCGAAAAACAATTCCAGACAGGAACGGATGAAAGAAAAAAGAAAGAAGAAGACGGTAGTTTCGGCAGCGATTGTATTAGTGGCCGTGCTCCTGTTGTTCTGGGTGGCAGGCAGCCTGACGGGAGGAAATGATCAGCAGGCGGATGATCAGTCTGCTTCCGGCACGGAAGAAACGCAGTCCGGAAACGGGAGCTCGGGCAGTGAAGAGGAGTCTGAAGGCGGGAGTTCACAAAATGAGTCTTCCTCAGATAAAGATTCTTCCGGAGAGAATGAATCTACCTCAGATAAAGATTCTTCCGGAGAGAATGAATCTACCTCAGATAAAGATTCTTCCGGAGAGAATGAGTCTTCCTCAGATAAAGATTCTTCCGAAGAGGAAAAGAATTCAGACGAGGAAAGTTCTTCAGACGAAGAAAAGTCTTCCGGTGATGAATCGGATGAAGATGCATCCTCTGAAGAAGAGCAGAAGGAAAACAGTGAGGAAGACGGACAGTTCGAGGTTGTAGAAACGGAACAGGATACTTCAGGGTCTCACAGAGTCACTTACGACCGGGGCTCACAGGACTGGAATGAGATTTTGCAGGCAGCCGCTAATGCTGCCGGTCTGAACCGGAGCGACATGATCGCCTGGAGGGTCGAAAACGGCGGCGGACCTCAACTGGTGAATACCGTTGTTTCGGACAGTCAGCAGAATAGTGTTTACCGTGTGCTCATCGAATGGCAGGAGGGGCAGGGTTACAAGCCGATTGAAAAAGAAGTTTTAGAGAATAACCCATACGATTGATGGAATAAAGGAGCTTTTGGATGAGTGTAGGTATAATTGGAGCGATGGATCAGGAAATAAAGCATTTGAAAGAAGCGATGGAAGTAGAAGAGGAACGTACAGTAGCAGGGCAGGTTTTTACGAAGGGGCAATTAAATGGAAAAAGCGTAGTACTGTTATTGTCAGGTATAGGGAAAGTGAATGCCGCCATGTCCACTACCATTCTGCATGAAGAGTTTGACATAGACTACTGCATCAATACAGGTTCTGCAGGCGGTTTTGATTATGAACTGGAAACAGGAGATATAGTCATCTCTGAGACCGTTCTGCACCACGATGTGGATGCTACCGCATTCGATTACGTTCACGGTCAGGTCCCGGGGATGCCGGCTGTATACCCTGCCGATAAACAGCTTGCTTTTGATGCACTGCGTCAGCTTAAAGAAATGGGGCTGAACGGAAAACTGGGGGTCATTGCTTCCGGAGATACGTTTATGCAGGAAGAAGTGAGAATCAACGAAGTGAGAGGACGTTTTCCCGAGCTTATTGCTGTCGAGATGGAAGCTGCCGCGGTGGCGCAGGTATGTTACAGGTACAACACTCCATTCGTCGTCATACGCGCCCTGTCCGACGTGGCAGGAAAAGAATCGGCTGTATCTTTTCAGAAGTTTCTCGATCAGGCTGCGAAAAATTCCACCGATTTAATCAAAGCTCTCATATAGTCAGAAGGGAATAGTCAGAAAAAAACCCGGAGAAGGGAGGATGCATACTGCATCTTCTCTGCTCCGGGTTTTGTATGGATTAAATAAATTCCTGTCCTCAGGAAAAAGCAGCCGGGTTACTCTTCAAAAGTTTCTTTGTAGTCATCTTGGACCGCTTCCTCAGAAAGAGGAATACCGCTTTTGTAGGCGGCACGACCGATCATATGAGCGGAGACGGGGGCTGTGATGAGAACGAACAGAATACCGAGCAGCAGTTTTCCGCTGACGATGCCGTGTTCGTTAAGCATGAAAAGAAAAGCCCCCAGCATAAGGCCGGCCACACCGAGAGTTGAACTCTTGGTAGCGGCGTGAAGGCGTAAATATACGTTTTTGAACCTTACTACTCCCAAAGCTCCGGAAAAAACGAAAAACGTGCCGGAAAGCAGGAAAAATATAATCAGAATATCTATCAGCAAATTAATGATTGTCCCGTTCAATAATAACACCCTTTTCTATGAATTTCGCCAGGGCGATCGTTCCTATGAAAAGAAGTATCCCGATCAACAGGACCACATCGTTCAGTTTTGTTGTAACGAGAAGAATAGTCACCAGTCCGGCCAGCGCCATCAGAGTAATGCCCATTACGTCGAGGGCTACGGCCCGGTCAGGGTTGGTGGGCCCTTTGATCACCCGGTACAGTAACATGAAAATAGATATCCCGACGCCTGCGATGGCCACCTGGGTTGAGATTTCCATAATGGTCCTTGTTACATTCAATGCATTTTCCATCAGCGGGTCACCTCCATAATCGCTTTCTCAAAAGTGTCTTTGATATCTGATATGGAGGATTCAATATCAGGAATATCCATGGCATGTATATACAATGTCTCCTGGTCTTCGCTTACCGCAAGTGAAAGAGTTCCCGGGGTAAGAGAAATCAGGTTGGCCAGAAGCGTCACCTCCCAGTCGCTCTTCACCTCGAGAGGGAGAGCGAAAATCCCCGGGCGGTTATCCAGGTCCTTTTTGTAAACGAATTTCACGATGTCGATAGAGGACATAATGAGTTCCCTGATGAACAACAGAAGCAGCAGGTTCACTTTCCAGACTCTGTTCAGATAGAAAGGGCTTTTAATGAATCTCCGCATGACGAAGAGGAGGAAAATCCCTAAAATATATCCGACCACGAAAGTTGAGAAGTTATATGTTTCACTCAAAAACATCCACATAACAGCGATAATAATGTTTAAAACTATTTGAAATGGCATAGACGTTTACTCCTTAAGGACAGATTCAATGTATAATTCAGGGTTCATAACATAATCGGCGATAGACGAAACCGCAGGATAGAACATCTCTGCACCCACACCGAGAAGAATGGAAAGGCTGAGAAGGATACCGATCGGCCAGGTCATCGCGCCCAGAGAAGGTTTCTGTTTCGGTAGCTCCATTATATCAGCTGCTCCCCAAAATCCTCCAATGAATATCCGGATCATGGAAAACAGTATCCCGAGACTGGAGATTAAAGCTACGATTACAATCAGAATCTCTTCCTGATTCAGTCCTCCCTGAAGCAGCAGAAGTTTCCCTATAAATCCGCTGAAGGGCGGGATTCCTGCCAGTACCAGGGTGGATAGAAAGAACATCCAGCCGAGAACCGGATAATGGTGGATGAGTCCTCCCATCTTCTTCAGATCGGACGTGCCGGCAGCATAAGTGACAGCACCGATCAGAAGGAATAAAACGGCTTTAATAATCATGTCATGGACCAGGTAGTAAATGGACCCGGCAATGGACGTTTCCGTGAAAATGCCGATCCCCATCAGCATAAAACCGACAGCCGGAATTACATTATAGGCTATGATCAACTTCACGTTGTTCGTTGATAATGCTCCTATTACCCCGAATATCATCGTGAACATCGCCAGGTAAATGAATAGAGTATGCGTCAAACCGACTTCATAGTTGAAGATGAGCGTGAACGTACGGAGGATGGAGTACACCCCTACTTTGGTCAGAAGCGCTCCGAACAATGCGGATACGACAGCGTTAGGCACGGTATAGGAAGAAGGGAGCCAATAGTAAAGAGGAAAAACAGCCGCTTTTGTAGCAAAAACGAAAAACAGTAGTATACCTATTACGGTAAGTACGCCCTGCTGTTCGACCTCACCCACTCTTTCGGCCGCCTGCGCCATATTCACTGTACCAACTACCGAATAAAGGAACGAAATAGTGGTCACAAAAAGCATAGAGGAGAACAGGTTGATCAAAATATACTTCAGTGACTCCCTTAACTGAGCTTTTCCGTTCCCGAGAACAATGAGTCCATAAGAAGCCATGAGCAGTACTTCAAAGAAAACGAACAGGTTGAAGAGGTCTCCGGTCAGGAAGGCTCCGTTCACCCCGGCAATCAGCAGGAAGAAAAAGCTGTAAAAGTAAAACTCTTCCTGGATCCGGGAAAGTGATTTCGGTGCATAAATGACCGCTGCCGCTGCTACGACAGCCGTGGTCATAGTCAGAAGGGAAGACAGGGGATCAGCCACTATGACGATACCGAAAGGCGCCTCCCAGCCTCCGACTTCAAGCACATAACTGCCTGATTCCTGTACATTCAAAAAGACGAAAATAGTAAGGGCCAGATGAAGCATCGTCGCTATGATTGAAAAAATTCTTGATGCAATTAAATTTTTGTGGAAGAAAGCTACCAGTATCCCTGCCAGAAACGGCAGGATGATAGGCAGTACAGCTAAATTACTCATAGTCGTTACCTCTCAGTTTTTCCATATTGTCCGTGTGATTTATCTTGGATGCCCGATAAGCTAATACTAGCAGGAGGCTGGTAACTCCGAAGCTGATAACGATGGAAGTAAGGATCAGCGCCTGCGGGAGAGGGTCGGTGTAATTTTCCACACCGTCGGTCAGCACAGGAGCAGCCCCTTCTTTCAACTTACCCATAGTAAGGATAGTCAAGTGAGCACCGTGTGAAACGAGCGCTGTTCCTATGACAATCCTCAGTAACTGTTTTTGGAGGAGGTTGTACACGCCGGTCATAAACAAGAGACCGGCGAGGACGGACATCACTATTTCCATTCTTATTCCTCCTTCTTATTCTTGATTTTGATCAGGCTGTAAATAGCCATAGCTGCGATACCGAGAACGGCGATCTCAAAAATAGTATCCAGTCCCCGCATATCTACGAGGATGACGTTTACTATATTGTCTCCGCCTCCCAGTTTATAGGAGTTTTCGACAAAGTAACTGGAAATCGAATCAAACAACTTACTACTGTGGGAAGAGATCGCTACAGTGGTAACGAGCAACCCGAACCCTATGGAAATGATCCAGTTGGATATCTGATCCGGTCTGGATTCATCCCTGCTGTTAAGCGAAGGGAGGTGGTAGAATACCAGCAGAAACAGTGCTACTGTGACCGTTTCAATAATCAGCTGGGTAAGAGCAAGGTCGGGGGCCCGGTAGATGATAAACAGCATGGCAAGCCCGTACCCGACCACTCCTAGTATCAGAATAGCCGCAATCCGATTGTTCGTAAATATCGTCCCGAGCGCAGCAATAGCCATTGTGATCGCTACGATGATTTCAATCGTGGTGACTGGTGCAAGTTGTGATGTATCTATCGCAAACCCATCCGTAAGGAAGAAAAACGAGAAACTGACTATTATAATAGCCCCGAGTATCAGTTTCATATAAAGAGCAAGAGAGCCGTTCATATACCCTCTGGTCAATTTCGTCGAGAAGGTCACAGACTTATCGACTGTGTAATCATAGGCCTTGTTCATGCTCAGTATACCCGGCACGTAGTTGTAGACGGTACTCCATCGAGGGATGGTCAACGCCAGTATCGTTCCGAAAGCCACCACCGTCAGAGACATGATGAGCGGAAGGTTGAACCCATGCCAGAAATATATATCCTTGGAAACGTCTCCGCCGTAAACGGCTGATGCTGCATGACTGATGAAAGGTTCATTGATGAAAGACGGGAATAGTCCGATAATCACTACGAGCAGCACCAGAATCGCAGGAGAAATAAGCATACCCACAGGTGCTTCGTGCGGTTTTTTTGGCAGTTTTCCAAGGTTCGCCCGTCCCCGGAATGTTCCGAAGAAAAAGTACATGGAATATACGAATGTAAAAATACTTCCAAAAACCGCCAGATAAGGAACGAGGCTTGCGACTATCGACGCAAACTCTCCCTGCCCGCTCAGATCCAGCGATGATAAAAAGAACATTTCTTTACTGTAGAATCCGTTTAAAAACGGAAGCGGGAAACCTGCCATCGAAAATACGCCGAACATAGCCAGAGTCGCGGTCATCGGTAAGTAATTCATTAGACCGCCCAGCTTGCGGATATCCCGTGTTCCGGTTTCATGATCGACAATTCCCGCGACCATAAACAGACTTCCTTTGAAAGTGGCATGGTTTAAAATGTGGAACATGGCTGCAAATACAGCTACTTTCGTACCAAATCCTAACATAGCCATAATCATACCAAGCTGACTAATGGTTGAGAAGGCCAGAATCCCTTTCAGATCCGTCTGTCTTACCGCCATATAGGAACCCCAGCACAAAGTGAGGATTCCGAAGCTGGAGACGATGATGAAAAACCATTCGGAAGAAGACAGCATAGGTGAAAAGCGGGCTACGAGATACAGTCCCGCTTTTACCATGGTAGCCGAATGCAGATATGCACTGACCGGCGTCGGAGCTTCCATAGCGTCCGGTAACCAGATGTGAAAAGGAAACTGTGCCGATTTTGTGAATGCTCCTAATAATAGAAGTGTAAGGATTAACGGGA
The DNA here is from genome assembly GCF_002295105.1 of Salimicrobium humidisoli. Classification (GTDB taxonomy): domain Bacteria; phylum Bacillota; class Bacilli; order Bacillales; family Halobacillaceae; genus Salimicrobium; species Salimicrobium humidisoli. The sequence continues at coordinate 157,481 of NZ_NSGH01000002.1, forward strand.
AGAATTCACTATTTAAAATAGCTTCACTGTCACCCAGCATCTGCTGGATACTCGTAGTGCCGGTGATGGAGTGCATGAAAACGAGCGCCCCGAGAAGGCTGAGTCCGCCGAACACCGTAATGAGCATCGACTTCAGAGCACCGTATCTGGAAGCGTGTTTGTGGTTCCAGAACCCGATCAGAAGAAATGAAGACAGGGAAGTGAATTCCCAGAAGCTGTAAAGTGCATATACGTTATCGGAAAGCACTACTCCGAGCATAGACCCCATGAATATCAGAAAGTAAACATAGAAGTGGCCCAGTTTTTCTGTCGTATGTAGATAGTAAATAGAATACAGACCTACCAGTGTCCCTATACCTGAAATAAGAAGCACAAACAGAAGGCTTAAGCCATCCAGATGAAAAACCAGGTTCATGTCGAGAGAGGGAATCCAGCTGTAGCTTTTCGTTACGCTGCTGAAACCTCCTGCAAAGAAACTGGCAAAATAAATGAATATTATAAGCGGTACAATTGTAGCCACTATACCTGTATGAAACTTTTCTTTCCATTTGCTCAGGAAAGGGATGAAAATAGCAATGATAAATGGTAATAATACGGGTAGTATCATCTAAAGGTGCCTCCCTCAATCTCTCGTCCTTTTAGAATGTCTTCTCAATTGTAATCAAAAACACAGTTATTATTCAACTAATCTTTCTTCCTGTGCAGCAGATACATACACCATTTTGTTTATTTATTAAATAGGAAGAGACAGAGGGTTCGAGACTAATAAAAATTCTTTGCAGGGGACGGATTATCGGTTTTCCGGAACGCCTGAGCGTGTACATATACATAAGTAGCAGTGTGAAACCAAAGGAACATAAGCGAAAAATAAGTGCCGGGTCATTGGAGAGGTTACTAACGGATGACATGTGAGGTACAATAGGGTAGTTATCTGAACAGTAATTTAATAAAATAAAACAGAACAGTTAACATATAAACAATCATAGATTATCTGACATTATGAATGTCCCGGGGAGAGAATCAGCTGTTAAGAATAGAATGGCTTTGAACCCTGAGCAATTTTTGTATATGATTGAAAAGGTATATATCGGAACGGGGAGTGAGAAGCAGGTGTTTAATATATTTATTCCTGACAGGCATGCAAACAACATTCTGGAAATAACTCCGGAAGAACTTGAAAAAGAGAATGTTAAAGGTATCATTACGGATCTCGACAATACACTTGTCGCCTGGGACGAGCCGGACGCTCCGGAGGAAATAATAGAGTGGTTCAAAAGGATGGGAGACGCTGGAATTGAGATAGTAATTACCTCCAACAACAATGAGAACCGCGTCAAACTTTTCTCCGAACCTCTGGACAAGTCCTTTATCCATAGTGCCAGAAAACCACTGGCGCGGGCTTTTCAGAAAGCGAGAAAAGATATGGGACTTAAGAAAGAAGAAATCATCGTAGTAGGGGATCAGCTCCTGACAGACGTACTGGGCGGGAACCTGGCCGGGTATTACACAGTACTCGTTACCCCTATCGTAGACAGTGACGGGTTCTGGACGAAGATAAACAGAAGAATAGAAAAAGTCATTATGAAGAATCTCAAACATAAAGGAAAAATATAACATGGGAGGTCCAAATATGGACAAATTGATATGCGCAGGGTGCGGCGCGGAAATCCAGACGGAGGATGAATCGGCAGCGGGTTACGCTCCGAAGTCGGCACTCGAAAGAGAAACGGTGATCTGCAAGCGGTGTTTTCGGCTGAAACACTACAACGAAGTACAGGATGTCGATTACGACGATGACGATTTCCTGGAAATGCTGCAGCAAATTAACGATACAGACAGCCTGGTTGTACAGCTTATAGATATATTCGATTTTAATGGCAGTCTGATCCCCGGCCTGAATCGTCTGACGGGGAACAATCCTGTCATACTTGCGGCGAATAAAATGGATCTACTTCCGAAATCGGTGAACCTCAACAAAGTTGAGAAATGGCTGAGACGGGAAGCGAAGGAAGCAGGCCTTCTCGTGGAAGACGTCCATCTTATCTCCGCTTCCACGAACCAGGGGATCGACGAACTTGCCGAAGCGATTGAACAGAACCGGAGTCGGAAGGATGTATTTGTCGTGGGCACGACGAACGTCGGGAAGTCCACGCTTATCAATGAGCTCATCAACCGGTCGACAGGAATCAAGGATGCGATTACTACATCTTACTTCCCGGGAACTACACTCGGATTCATCGACATCCCGCTGGATGATCACAGCTCTCTATATGACACGCCTGGTGTAATTCAACGTCATCAGCTGGCACATTACGTTTCGGATGAGGATCTCAAACTCATCACTCCCCAGAAAGAAATTAAAGCGAAAATCTATCAGCTGAACGAGGAGCAGACCCTCTTTTTCGGTGGCCTGGCACGTATGGATTTCGTTAAAGGGGAGCACTCTTCCTTTGTATGCTATCTTTCTAACCGTATACCGATCCATCGTACGAAGATGGAAAAAGCCGGGCATATCACCGAAAACAGGATAGGGGAAATGCTCGTGCCTCCGGATGAGAACTCATTATCAAAACTGCCTCAGTGGAAGCGGCAGACTTTCAGAGTTCCTGAAGGAAAACACGATGTAGTCATATCCGGGCTCGGCTGGATCATGATTCCCGAGGGTGAAGTCACTGTCCACATCCATGCACCCGAGGGAGTGAAAATTTCCCTTCGCGAATCACTTATTTAAAAAGAGGGAGGTCTTACATGTTACAATTAGGATTGATCGGATCACCGCTCGGACACTCTTTATCCCCGTGGCTTCACAGCAATTTCCTGGAGCAGACAGGACTGAAGGGTGAATATCAGTTGATGGAGATTAAGCCGGAGAATTTCTCCGGGGAAATCAGCACGTTGAAAGACAGGGAAATGAACGGGTTTAATGTAACAGTTCCTTTCAAAAGAGAAATCATTCCGTTTCTGGACAGCATTGATGACCGGGCTTCCCATTTGGGAGCCGTAAATACAGTGGTAGTGCAAGATGGAAAATGGAGGGGGTATAACACTGACGGGGACGGCTATCTCGAATCAGTCCGTGCTGTCTACCCTGACATCATTTCCTCTGCCGAGAGGGTGCTCATCATCGGAAGCGGGGGTGCCGCCCGGGGAATCGCTTTTTCTTTAAGTGGTTTATCGCTTAAAATCGACATTACGAATCGCACTCCCTCCAGGGCCGAAGAGCTGCTTTCGGATCTTCCGGAAGCTGTTCGGGGCCGCGTTTTAACACTGAATGAAGCTGCCCTTGCGCTGGATGAATATGATTGGGTGATCCAGACCACTTCAGTGGGAATGGCACCGAAGCCGGAAGAAATTCCGATTGATGTAAAGAAAGTGAAAGAAGATGCTTTGTTCAGTGATATAGTGTACAGGCCGCTTGAGACCCGATTTTTGCTGGAAGCAAAAAGAAAAGGAGCTAGAGTTCATTACGGGCATCTGATGCTGCTTTATCAGGCTGCTTACTCATTTGCTCTTTGGACGAACGAAGAAGTGCTGCCCGCTTCTTTAATAACAGAAATGGAATCGAAACTGGAAGGATGATATCATGCTCACAAGTAAACAAAAGAAACACTTAAGGAAATTATCCCATAATATACAGCCTATATTCCAAATTGGAAAAGGCGGTCTGAACAGCAATCTGGTCGTTCAGATAGACGAAGCACTGGAGAAAAGAGAACTGATTAAAGTCAGTATTCTTCAGAACTCGATGGAAGAACCATCTGTTGCTGCAGAAGAAATAGCGCAGGATACAGATGCTGAAATTGTACAGGTGATCGGAGGAACGATCATCCTCTACAGAGAATCGGAAGAAAATAAAGAGATCGAGCTTCCTTAGAAGGAGCGTACTTAAATGGAGAAAATAGGTTTGTTTGGAGGTACGTTCGATCCTCTTCACATCGGTCACATGATTCTTGCAGAAGCTGTTCGGGAAGCTGAGAAGCTTGATGAGGTATGGTTTATCCCCTCTCACCTTCCTCCACACAAAGAGAAAGCTTCCGTCAGCGGCAGGGATCGTATGGAGATGGTGAGGGAGAGCATCAGCCAGAATGAAAAGTTCAAAGTCTGTGATCTGGAGCTCCTGAGGGGTGATAAATCCTACACTTTGAAAACGGTACGTGAGTTGAAAGAACGGTATCCGGATAAAAAGTTTTCTTTCATCATAGGCGGAGACATGGTCGAGTCTCTCGGAAGCTGGTACCACATTGAAGAGCTTATGCAGGAGGTTTCGTTTATCGGAGTGAACCGGCCCGGTTACTCATTCGGAACTGATTATCCTGTGTCGAAGGTGGAAATTCCTCCTCTGTCTATATCTTCCAGTGAAATAAGGGGAAGGATGGAGAAGAATCTGACCATCCGCTATATGGTACCCGAGCCGGTTTACTTTTATATCAAAAGGAAGGGTCTGTATGAACACGAATAGAGAAGTGCTGAAAGAGTTTGTCCGCCCTCATTTAACAGAGGAACGGTTCAGACACACCATCCGGGTGACGGATACTGCGCATCAGCTGAGTGGCAGATTCGGCGGAGACAGTGATAAAATTGAGGAAGCGGGTATGCTCCACGATTATGCCAAGTTCAGGCCGAAAGAGGAAATGGCCCGCTGGATTTCCGGGAGCGTGGAGCTGCCGAAGGATCTTCTGGATTATTCCCCGGTTCTCTGGCACGGACCGGTAGCTGTGAAGATGCTTGAGAAGGAATGGGGGCCGTTGCAGCCGGAGGTACGTACAGCCATCGCTTCCCATACGACGGGGAAAGCTCATATGTCCCTGTATGATAAAATTATTTTCCTGGCCGATTATATAGAACCTGCCCGTGCTTTTCCGGGAGTGGAGGAAGTGAGGGAGATCGCCGAAGAGAGTCTGGACCAGGCCTGTCTCGCTGCCCTTACCAATACGATCGGTTTTCTGATGAAGAAGAAGCAGACCGTCTACCCGGATACGTTTCATGCTTATAACGAACTACAACGAAAACAGGAGGAACATTATGGATAGTAAAGAACTTGTGAAAATAGCGGCTCAGGCCTGCGACGATAAAAGGGCCAACGATATAGTTGCTCTGAATATGGAAGGAATTTCACTGATCACTGATTATTTCCTGATCTGCGACGGTTCCAATGAAAGACAGGTGCAGGCTATTGCCAAGGAAGTGAAAGACCAGGCGGATAAAAATGGAATTGAAGTAAAGCGCGTAGAAGGAGAAAAGACAGGAAGATGGATTCTTGTAGACCTTGAAGATGTTGTATGCCACATCTTCCACAAAGACGAACGCGACCATTACAATCTCGAAAAACTATGGGGAGATGCCGAAACAATGTCACTTGAAGGAATAGCGAGTTCATGAGTTACGGGCAGTTAGCCGTCGTTTACGACCGGCTGATGGAGGATGCTCCATATGATGAGTGGAAAGCATTTTTTCTGAACGTTTTATCAAACGAAGAGGTCCGTGCCGAATATGTACTTGAACTCGGGTGCGGTACCGGTGAAATCACTCAGCGGCTGGAAGAGGAAGGTTTTAAGATGACCGGCGTCGACCTGTCGGAAGAGATGCTTGCGATCGCTTCCTCTAAACGCAACTCCTCCGTCCGCTGGGTGCAGCAGGATATTGCAAACCTAGAAGGCCTGCGGGGATACGGGGCGGTCATCAGTTTTTGTGATGTAGTCAACTACATCACAGAAGCGAGAGGACTTGAATCGATGTTTCTGAACGCTTATGAGGCTCTCGAAGAAGGAGGGGTGTTCATCTTTGATATCCATTCGCCTTCCCATGCCCATGAACATATGTCGGGTCAGACTTTTGCAGAAGTTTATGATGACCTCAGCTATATATGGTTCTGTGATGAAGAGGACGATGTGATGACTCATGACCTTACATTTTTCGTAGAACATGAGGGGGTCTACCGTCGTTTTGATGAAGTGCATCATCAGCGCATATACCAACCGGACTATATCCGTAAAGCGCTATCGGATGCCGGCTTTGAAATTTCGGGTGTTTACAGCGACTTTTCGATGGATGAAGCAGAAGACGGCGACCGGTTATTTTTTGTATGTAAAAAGGTGTGATAACTTCACATCTTTTTTTCATAGGTGTGTAACTTAAAGGGACGTAAAAGAGGAATATGAGAATAAATGTCGAATATTTACTTACTGACACCATCCCCCTCAAATAACACATCATAATCAATTACCACTATCCATCCCCTTCCTTTTCGTCTCCGATGTCCACTTTCTCCTCCCGGATATGGAGGCTCGGATATGACGTTCATAAAAAGATATTGGCCGGCGGGCATCGTACTTATTATCGTTATCAGCCTATTGTTCAATTTTACGACCGGCAGCAGAGAGGAAGTACTGCAGCAGAAAGAAAACCCTTTAATCACAAAGGCGGAGCCGGAGGGCAATGATGAAGCAGAAGTTGCCGAAGTTGCCGAAGGTGATCTGATCGTCGATGTTAAAGGGGAAGTCAACGCCCCGGGCATCTATGAAGGGAAAGCCGGGATGAGGGTATATGACGCTGTGGAGATGGCCGGAGGGTTTACCGATCAGGCGGACGAGGCGAGCGTAAATCTCGCTCAGAAACTTGAGGACGAAATGGTGATTCTTGTAACAGTTGATACCGGGACGGAGGGCGGCACAGCCGTGGCCGTTTCGGAGCAAGGCGACAAAGTAAAAATTAATTATGCCACAGTGGATGAAATAACCACCATCAATGGTATAGGACCTTCAAAAGCAGAAGCTATTATAGCCTACAGAGAAGAAAACGGAATGTTCAGGAAGCCCGAAGAACTTTTGGAAGTCAGTGGGATAGGAGAGAAAACTCTTGAAAATATGGAGGAATATATTCTGATCCCCTGAAAAGATTTGACGGAGCAGGTGGAAATATTTAAACTTTTTCAAAAAGGATGTGAGAGCAATGGCTAGAATTGCATGGGACCAATATTTCATGGCCCAGGCTCATTTACTCAAGTCGAGAAGTACGTGTGAACGCCTTTCCGTCGGAGCAGTGATAGTAAGAGAAAAGAGAATGATCGCCGGAGGTTATAACGGAAGTGTCACCGGTGGTGTTCATTGTACAGATGAAGGGTGCTACGTTGTGGACGGTCACTGTATCAGAACGATCCATGCAGAGATGAACGCGCTGCTCCAGTGTTCCAAATTCGGAGTAGCCACAGAAGGCGCAGAGATATATGTAAGTCACTTCCCGTGCGTGCATTGTACAAAAGCTATCATCCAGGCGGGTATCAGAGCGGTGTATTATGGGGGGGATTATAAAAATCACCCTTATGCCGTAGAATTGCTTCAGCACGCAGGCGTACATACAGAAGAAGTACCATCGACAGTAGCTATAAGAGATTCCGAGGAAGAGAGCCGGCTTATGGATGAAATGCTGGAACGTCTGAAGGAAAAAGACGATCCGGAGTACGAAGAGTTCCGCAGGAAAGTTGAGAACCTTACGAATGAACGGATAAGTTCAAATCTGTGAAGGGGAAATGGCATTTTCCCCTTCTCTGTTTTTTACTAGGCGCCTCGTTGATCCAGTTTTCACCATCGTGGGTGATCCTCCCGTTTTTTCTGATATGGATGCTCTTCTTTATACGGTCGGGAGTTTTGTTTCCGGTGATGCTCGCAGCTTTCTTTTCCGGCGTGCTTGTATACAGTTTATCTGTCCAGACGATTGAAGATGCAGGAAGCCCTTATACGGGAAAAATTCTTTCTCCCCCCAAATATAACGGAAGTGCAGAATCTTTTTCACTGAAGACAGACGGAGGGGGGATTCTGGACATAACTCACTTTGTCAGAGAAGAGAGATCCTTTTTCTTTGATGAATTCAAAGCAGGCGCTGAATGCAGGGTGCAGGGAGAAATTGAAACGTTCCCTGCAGCGTCCAACCCCGGTGAATTCGATTACTCCGATTTTATGCAAAAGCGCGGCTATGGGGGTCAGGTGAAGGTCGAACATCCTGCTGAAATTACGTGTGACGGATCGAGTCTGCTCGGTGAGTTTTATGAACGAAGAGAAATGGTTATGGACGAGCTGGCAGGGAAGACTTCAATTGCCCTGTGGCCCTGGATGAAAGCTCTTGTTTTCGGGGAACAGACAGAAATCAGGGAAGAGACCCTCCAGGCGTTCCGTAAATGGGGAGCCTCTCATATCCTGGCTATATCCGGCTTACACGTGGGGTTATTGTGTGGCCTGATATACGTTCTTTTCTACCGAAGCGGTGTTATGACGTTGTCACAGGTGAAAATACTGATTCTGTCCGTGCTCCCGATTTTTGCTTTCGTGGCAGGCTCACAGCCTTCCGTACTCCGTGCTTCCCTGATGGCATGTTTTATGGCGATATTGTGGTATTTGAAAATGAAGCCTTCCATGACTGATATATTGTCGGCCGCCGCTTTTATACTTCTTTTCATAAACCCCTCACTTCTTTATAACGCAGGGTTTCAGTTTTCGTTCGCTGTAACATTCAGTCTGCTGCTTTCCGCTAATTTCCTTGTAAGGGACACGCGGGCGTGGGTTCTTTCCCTACGGGTCGCGTTGATATCCCAGTTAGCGCTCCTGCCTCTCCAGCTTTACTACTTTTATGGATTCTCCCCTTTATCGCCCCTGATCAATTTACTGCTCGTTCCTTATTTCACCCTCTTTTTTATTCCTTCCATTTTCCTTTTGTTTCTGATGTTCTTCAGCCTTCCGGAGTTCGTATATGAAGCGTTCACAGCAATGCTGGGCGAAATACACGTCAAATTTATCGATGCAGTTCTTTATCTGGGAGAAGAAGTTAACGTACAGTGGGTGACAGGGGAGTTCCCTCTTTCCTGGTTTCTTCCGTACTATTTATGCTTTTACGTAATGATGAACCATGTTGTGAAAGGAGAAAACCGGGCAGCGTTCTGTTACGGAACGCTACTGTCTCTGGTACTTATTGTCCACAGTTCTCTCCCTTACATGAATGAAGAAGGGAAAGTGACTTTTCTGGACGTCGGTCAGGGGGACAGTGCAGTTATAGAACTTCCTCGCAGAAGAGGTGTAATTATAGTGGATGCGGCAGGTCCTCCACACTTCCAGGAGAATCGGGATAAAATAGCGGAAAATATTCTTATGCCTTTTCTCAACTCCCGGGGGATAAAGAAAGTGGATGCAGTGTTCATCACTCATAATGATACTGATCACAACGGCAGTTTCGCCGGTTTGCTTAAAGATATCGATGTCGGCCGTCTTTTCGTCTCCCCTTATGATGAGGGGGACTACAAATTCAAAAAGACGGAACTCTCCGCCGGAGATACTTACGGAATAGAGGGGTACGAATTCCACGTACTGTCCCCGGAGGAAGATCACCTGGATAAAAATGATAATTCACTCGTTTTACATATTGAACTCGGCGGAAAAGGATGGCTATTTACGGGAGATATTTCGGCAGGGGTGGAGAAAACGGTGAAGGAGGCTCATGGGCTGCTTCCTGTTGATATTCTGAAAGTGGCTCACCACGGCAGTGAAACTTCTACCTCGGAAATTTTCCTCGATACTTTTGAACCCGGTATCGGAATTATCTCGGCCGGGCGTAACAACAGATATGGCCATCCCCATCCCGAAGTGCTCCATACACTGGAAAAGGCGGGGGTCGAAGTGTGGAGAACGGACAGACATGGTGCTGTCACTGTCACTTTTACGGATGACAACATTGCGGCGGTTACGGGTTTTCTTTCTCCATAAAAAAAAGACTGCCGAAGCAGTCTTTACACGACTATGATCCTAATACGGAAAAAGCCGTTCCGATAAAGAAAATGATAAAGAAGAAAACGAATGAAAAAACAAATCCGAGCCCCGAATCGATGACGTCATTTGTTTTTGTTTGAATTTCTTTTTCAAATTGGTTCATGACTCACCCTCCTATATCTTCATTAAGTATAAAAGAATTATAGAAAAAAATCCAGATGAAAATATATTATCATTGTAAGGGATTACCATTGTGTATGTAAACTTCTTTGTATAAAATGGTCCCGCCGCCTTCCGGAGGTTTTTTTGACAGGAGAAGGATTCCTTTTTAAAATAATAGTGATGAAACAGACAGGAAGTCGGTACGTTTAAATGTGAGCGAGGTTATACAATGGGGAAAATCTACGTGTTATACGGAGAAGAAAGATACCTGATCGAGCAGGAAAAAGAAAAGATTGTCAGAGCAGAAACGACGAAAGAGGAAAGAGAATTCAATTACAGTACGTTTAATCTTGAAGATACGCCTGTAGAAGAAGTAGTGGCGGACGCTGAAACTCTGCCTTTTCTCGGAGATCGTAAACTTATCGTCGCAGAAAACCCTGTATTTTTACTTGCCAAACCTCCAAAGTCGGAAGTGGAGCATGATATAAACCGGTTGTTGACGTACATAAATGATCCCGCACCTTACACAACTCTCGTTCTTATTGCTCCATATGAAAAAGTGGACGAACGGAAAAAAGTGATGAAGGAACTGAAGAAAAAAGCGGAAGTGAAATCCTTTTCGGCCATCAGGGAATGGAACATGGAAGAGTGGGTGGACAAATTAGCCGTGGAACTGAATCTTGACCTGGCACCCGGGGTGAAAGAACTGGTTATACAATCTGCCGGCACCAACCTTATGGTTATGAGAAGTGAGCTTGAAAAGCTCGGTCTTTATGCAGAAAATAACTACATCTCCACGGATATTGCCGAGGAGCTTCTTTCATCTTCTCTTGACACTTCAGGACTGAAGCTCGTGGATGCTGTTATTAATAAAGATTTAGGCAAAGCCGTGTCCATTTATAAAGAACTGTTGAGGATGAATGAAGAACCTATTGCTCTCATTGCTCTGCTGGCCTCCCAGTTCAGAATGATCGCCCAGGTGAAGATTCTGAAGCAGAAAGGGTATACGGAAAACCATATGAAAAATTACATTAAAGCTCACCCCTACGTTTTGAAACTGGCAGGCCAGAGGGAAAAGAAATTCACTCAGGAGAAACTGGACCACATTCTTCTTACCCTCGCAAGGACGGATGAGTATATGAAAACCGGACAGATGGAGAAGGGACTGGCTTTTGAGATGATGCTTTACGATATTATAGCTGAACATAACAGAGGCGCACTGACCCCGTAACGGGGAGGTGCGCCTCTGTTATGTTCATTTATATACGGTATAAAAAAAACGACCCGCTCACGGATCGTTTGTTGGTCATAAAAGAAAACCTGTTACGCGTTTTGAACAAGCTTCGTCAAGCGGGATTTTTTACGGTTACCGTTATTTTCATGAATTGCTCCACGTTTAACGGCTTTATCAATCTTCTTAATTGCCCCGTCAAGAGCTTCTCCTGCGTTTTGGTCATTGCTTTGCGCCAGTTTTTCTACGCGTTTAATCGCAGTACGCATATCTGATTTGAAAGCTGCGTTCAGTTGACGAGCTTCTTCGTTAACACGTACGCGTTTTTTGGATTGTTTAAGGTTAGCCATTCTTTCACCTCCTAGGTAAAAACAGTAGCATAATTGCATTCGAACAAGGGATATTGTATCAAAGCGGCGCTGTTATTTCAATGATATTCGTTCTGCAATCTTTAAAATAACAAAGAAGGAGAATACGCTCCGGGGATCAGTTCCGCTCTGAATCGACGTTACGCAGGAACCGTAGCTGAAAAGGTTGATACAGATGAAGGGATGTAATTGAATAATTCCTGTTCAGTTGCTATAATCAACCTAGCTGTATGCGCGATTTTACTAGGAGTGATATATGTGACAACGCAAATCAAAAAGGAGAATGTGCGTAATTTTTCAATTATAGCCCACATTGACCACGGAAAGTCTACGCTCGCCGATCGTATATTGGAAAAAACGAAGGCGTTGACGCAGAGAGAAATGAAGGAGCAGTTCCTTGACGGAATGGATCTTGAACGTGAAAGAGGTATAACCATTAAGCTGAACGCAGTCCAGTTGAACTACACCTCTGCAGCGGATGAGGATTATTTATTTCACCTTATAGATACACCGGGTCACGTGGATTTTACATACGAAGTGTCGCGGAGCCTGGCCGCCTGTGAAGGGGCGATTTTAGTCGTGGACGCTGTCCAGGGGATTGAAGCCCAGACGCTCGCGAACGTGTACCTCGCTCTTGAGAACGAACTGGAAATCATTCCTGTCATCAATAAAATTGATCTGCCAGGCGCTGATCCGGACCGGATAAAACAGGAAATCGAAGACGTTATCGGTATCGATGCGTCGGAAGCCATTCTCGCTTCCGCCAAAGATGGAGTCGGCATCGACGAAATACTTGAACGGATAGTAACGGACATTCCGGCTCCCGCCGGAGCAAAAGAGAACCCGACAAAAGGGCTGATCTTCGACTCCCTGTATGACTCTTACAAAGGAGTCATCGCTTATACATGTATAAGGGAAGGTTCGATCCGGGTAGGTGACAAAATCCGGATGATGGCGAAAGGTAAGGAATTTGAAGTGACGGAAATCGGCGTCTTCCGCCCGGAACCTACTCCGGTTAAAGAATTGATAGTGGGTGATGTCGGTTACCTTACAGCTTCCATCAAAAATATCGGAGATTCCCAGGTCGGGGATACGATTACTCTCGTCAAAAATCCGGCTGCCGAACCATTGCCGGGGTATAAACGAATGAATCCTATGGTCTACTGCGGAATGTTTCCGGTTGATTCCAACAGCTATAACGACCTGAGAGATGCTTTGGAGAGGCTTCAACTTAACGATTCCTCCCTGCAGTTCGAAGCTGAGACGTCGCAGGCTCTCGGTTTCGGTTTCCGTACAGGATTTCTCGGTATGTTGCATATGGAAATCATACAGGAACGGATTGAACGGGAATTTAATATCGACCTGATAACTACGGCTCCAAGTGTTATTTACAACGTTATCCTGACGGATGGAACAGAAAAACAGGTGGATAACCCTTCCATGATGCCTGACAACCAGAAACTTGAAGAAGTTCAGGAACCTTATGTGAAGGCGACCGTAATGGTGCCGAACGAGTATGTCGGACCTGTGATGGAACTTTGCCAGAGGAAACGCGGTAATTTTGTGGACATGAAATACCTTGATGATAATCGCGTGAACATCATCTATGATATCCCGTTATCCGAAATCGTTTATGACTTTTTCGATACGCTGAAATCACAGACTCGAGGGTATGCTTCTTTCGATTATGAGTTCATAGGTAACCGTACGTCCGATCTCGTGAAAATGGAAATCCTTCTGAACGGCGATACGATTGACGCTCTTTCGTTCATCGTCCATAAAGATTTCGCTTTCGAGCGCGGCAAGCAGATTACGGAGAAGCTGAAAGATCTCATACCGAGACAGCAGTTTGAAGTTCCTGTTCAGGCAGCTATCGGTAATAAGATCGTTGCCAGATCCACTATCAAAGCCATGAAGAAAAACGTACTTTCCAAGTGTTACGGCGGAGACGTTTCCAGAAAGCGGAAGCTCCTTGAGAAACAGAAGGAAGGTAAAAAACGTATGAAGATGGTAGGGTCTGTAGAAGTCCCTCAGGAGGCTTTTATGTCCGTGCTTGAAATTAATGATGATTGATCAACGGAAAACCGCAGGGAAATGCTTGCGGTTTTCTTTAGTGGGGAGGAATAGAATATGAAAATTTCTTCAGCTTACATCCACATTCCGTTTTGTCAGCAGATTTGTCACTATTGTGATTTTGTTAAATTCTTTTACGACGAGAAAGCTGCAGATCAGTATCTGGAAGCGCTGGAAATAGAAATGGACGGGTATGTCCCGGGTGCGAAACAGGTGATGAAGACGATTTATGTAGGAGGCGGCACACCTACCGTTCTGACAGCCGCACAGCTGGAAAAACTGCTTAAAATGATCGATGGCCATTTTGATATAGATAAATGTGAAGAATATACTTTTGAAGCGAACCCGGGTGATCTTGATCAGGAGAAAGCCGATCTGCTTGCGAAGTACGGAGTGAACCGGATCTCTCTCGGAGTTCAGACTTTTGATAATACACTTCTGGAAGAACTCGGCAGGGTCCATAAAGAAGAAGATGTATATCTTAATATTGACAGGTTGCGTCACGCAGGAATAGACAATATAAGTATCGATCTTATGTATGGCCTTCCGAACCAGTCCGTCGAACTCTTTGAGGAATCTGTGGACAAGGCACTCGAACTGAACCTGCCCCACTATTCCTCTTATTCGTTACAGATAGAGCCGAAGACGGTGTTCCATCAGCGGTACAAAAAAGGTGAACTTTCAAAACCCCCGGAAGAAGATGAAGTGGAAATGTATCATCTTCTGCAGAAAAAACTCCGGGAAGAAGGCATTTACCATTACGAAATAAGCAATTTTTCCCGCCCGGGTTATGAGAGCGAGCACAACCTCACTTATTGGGACAACGCTTATTATTATGGAATCGGTGCAGGCGCTCACGGGTACCTGCCCGGAAAACGGACCATTAATATCAGGCCGCTCCCTGCCTATTTGAAGAAAGTATTTGAAGATGGAAAGCCGGTACTGCATGAAGAGCCGGTAGAATTGAAAGAAATGATGGAAGAAGAAATGTTTCTCGGGTTGAGGAAGATGGAAGGTGTTTCCCGGGCACGATTTAAAGAGAAGTACGACAGGGACCCTGACGAAGTTTTCGGAGGAGCTGTCGATACGTTGATCGACCGGGGCCTTTTAGAAGAGGATGGCGGATATATAAAGCTGACGGAACAGGGGAAGCTGTTCGGCAATGACGTCTTTGCTTCTTTTTTAATCGACTGAGAATTTTTCCGGTTTATTCGTTGACATCTTTCTGACCTTTTGATAACTTAATTATAGATTTAGCACTCGGAACCAATGAGTGCTAACAGAGGTGATCATCGATGCTAACAAATCGTCAGTTGCAAATACTAAAAGTAATCGTTGATGATTTTATTCTTACTGCCCAGCCGGTGGGCTCACGGTACATTTCCAAGAAAGAAACCGTGGACTTCAGTCCGGCGACTATTCGTAATGAGATGGCGGACCTCGAGGAAATGGGTTTTCTGGAAAAGCTTCATTCCTCTTCAGGAAGAGCACCGTCTGAGAAAGGGTATCGATTTTATGTGGATCATCTGCTTTCTCCCTCCACGCTGAGTTCCAGGGAGAAAAACCTCATTCGGGAATCTTTCGGGAAGAAAACGCTGGAGTTTGAACAGGTGGTGGAAAAGTCGGCAGGAATACTTTCTGACCTTACCAACTACACCTCTATCATTCTCGGGCCGGAAGTTTTCGAAACCAGACTTAAACAAATCCAGATTACTCCTCTGTCTCATGAAAAAGCTGTAGCGGTGCTCGTTACCAATACGGGTCATGTGGAACACCGCGTGTTTTCGACACCGTTGGAGATTAAAGCGACTGATCTTGAGAAAATGGTCAATATCCTTAACGAGCGTTTGAAAGGCGTGGCTTTGATTGAAGTGCCCGAGAGATTGAATAAAGAAATTTTTTCTCTTTTGAAAGAGCATGCCGAACACTTCAACGATGCTTTCATGTACCTTCGTGCTGCTTTGGCCAATGATAACTCTGCCAAGCTCTACGTAGGAGGAAAGACTAATATTCTGATGCAGCCCGAATTCAAGGACATAGACAGGATAAGGTCCATTATGTCCATGATTGAAGAGGAAAAGGATATTGCCAGCCTTCTGAAAACGAGCGATAAGGGTATTCAGACAATGATCGGTCACGAAAATCCTTTTATTGCCCTTCAGCACTGCAGTATCATTACCGCTAATTACTACTTCGGTAATCAGCAGGTGGGGACACTGGCTCTGCTCGGGCCGACCCGCATGGAATACAACCGCGTAGTAACGTTAGTGGAAGAACTGTCCAGACACATGACGGAAACCTTCAGGGAATGGTATTAAACGAAGGTTCCGCTTGTTGCTGTCACTTTCTTTTGTGATGGTGTTTATATGTGTTATATTCAGTAACGGTGAGAATAACCCTGGGAGGTGGCCTTCATGGTAGAAGAAGAAAAAGACACTAATACTGTTATGAACGAATCGGAGGGGACAGAAGAAAACCCTGAAGATATAGTGTCCGAATACACAGAAGAGCAGACAGAACTGGAGAAAGTCGAGCAGGAAAGAGACGAAATCCAGGAAAGAATGCTCCGTGTACAGGCGGATTTCGACAACTTCCGTCGGCGTACACAGAAAGAAAAAGAGATGGATCGTAAATACAGATCCCAGTCTCTCACAGAAGAATTGATCCCTGTCCTGGATAACTTTGAGCGTGCTTTACAGACAGAAGTTAAAGAAGAATCCGCTCAAGGGTTTGTCGACGGGATGAAAATGGTATATAACCAATTGTGGAGCGCTCTTGAAAAAGAGGGTGTGGAAGTAATAAGTGCCCAGGGAGAAACGTTCGACCCTCATGTGCATCAGGCAATGATGCAGGTGGAGGAAGAAGGTTATGAATCAAACGTGGTCGTCGATGTACTTCAGACCGGTTACAAACTGAATGACCGCGTGATTCGCCCTGCTATGGTAAAAGTAAACCAATAAAAGTTTAATGTATTGAAGGAGGAAGTCACTATGAGTAAGATTATCGGAATTGATTTAGGTACCACAAACTCTTGTGTAGCAGTGATGGAAGGCGGGGAATCGAAAGTAATCCCTAACCCGGAAGGGAATCGTACTGCTCCATCTGTAGTAGCGTTCAAAAATGGCGAACGTCAGGTAGGGGAAGTGGCGAAGCGTCAGGCTATCACTAACCCGAACACTGTCCAGTCCATTAAACGTCACATGGGCACGGATTACAAAGTGGAAATCGAAGGAAAAGAATATACACCACAGGAAATTTCAGCAATCATCCTTCAGTATCTGAAAGAATATGCGGAAGACTATCTCGGTGAAAAAGTGGAGAAGGCAGTTATTACAGTACCTGCTTACTTCAACGATTCCGAACGTCAGGCTACAAAAGATGCCGGTAAGATTGCAGGCCTTGAAGTAGAACGTATCATTAACGAGCCTACAGCTGCGGCGCTTGCATACGGTATTGACAAAGAAGACCAGGATCAGACAATCCTTGTATATGACCTTGGTGGCGGTACGTTTGACGTGTCCATTCTGGACATTGGTGACGGTACGTTCGAAGTTGTGTCCACAGCAGGGGATAACCGTCTCGGTGGTGACGATTTCGACGAACTTCTTATGGACCACATGGTCAAAGAATTCAAAAAAGAAAACGGAATCGATCTTTCCAAAGATAAAATGGCTAAACAGCGCCTGAAAGATGCCGCTGAAAAAGCTAAGAAAGATCTGTCCGGAGTAGCACAGACGCAAGTATCCCTTCCGTTTATCACAGCGGGCGAAGCAGGTCCTCTTCACCTGGAGATGACAATCACCCGTGCGAAATTCGAAGAGCTTACTTCCGAGCTCGTGGAGCGTACGATGAAACCTACACGTCAGGCTCTTAAAGATGCGAACATGAGTGCATCCGACATTGACCGTATTCTTCTTGTAGGTGGCTCCACTCGTATTCCTGCTGTTCAGGAAGGCATTCAAAAAGTAGTAGGAAAAGAACCTTCCAAAGGTGTAAACCCGGATGAAGTAGTGGCTCTCGGTGCCGCTATTCAGGGTGGAGTGCTTCAGGGAGACGTCAAGGACGTTGTTCTTCTGGACGTAACACCTCTCTCTCTCGGTATCGAAACGATGGGTGGCGTAACGACGAAACTTATCGAAAGAAACACTACGATTCCTACAAGTCATTCCCAGACTTTCTCTACAGCAGCGGACAATCAGACAGCTGTCGATATCCACGTCCTGCAAGGGGAACGTGAAATGGCCCAGGATAACAATACGCTAGGTCGTTTCCAACTGACTGATATCCCGCCGGCGCCGCGCGGTGTACCACAAATCGAAGTTTCTTTCGATATTGATGCAAACGGTATTGTAAACGTTCGTGCCAAAGATCTCGGAACGAACAAAGAGCAATCCATTACCATCAAGTCCTCTTCCGGTCTTTCCGACGAAGAAGTGGAGCGTATGGTTAACGAAGCCGAAGAAAACGCCGAGGCTGACAAGCAGAAGCGCGAAGAAATCGAACTTCGTAACGAAGCTGATCAGCTGATCTTCACTACAGACAAGACGATCAAAGATCTTGGCGAACAGGTAAGTGAAGAAGAGAAACAAAAAGCTGAAGATGCTAAAGCTGAGCTGCAGACAGCACTTGAAGGCGAAGATCTGGAAGACATCAAAGCTAAGCGCGACAACCTTCAGGAGCAGGTTCAGGCGCTGTCCGTGAAAATGTACGAGCAGGCCGCCCAGCAACAGCAGCAGGCTGAAGGCGAAGAAGGTCAGGACGATGTCGTAGATGCTGATTATGAAGAAGTGAACGAAGACGATAATAAAGACGAAAATAAATAAGAAAGATCAAAAAAGTCAAAGTCAGGATTTTCTTGGCTTTGACTTTTTTCAACAGAATGAACATGTCAGTGCAGGGTAAACTGGAAGAGGTAATCCGCCTGTAAGGCGGATTTTCTTTCGGACGCCGGTTGAAGGAAGGGACATATCGTTCTATAATTATGCTTGTAACAGAGTTCGGGAGAGTGATGGAATTTGAGTAAACGAGATTATTATGAGGTCCTTGGGATTTCCCAGGATGCTTCAAAACAGGATATTAAAAAAGCTTATCGCAAACTCGCCAGAAAATACCACCCTGATGTAAGCGAAGAAGAAGGGGCTCAGGAGAAGTTTAAAGAAGTAAAAGAAGCTTATGAAACACTGAGCGATGATCAGAAAAGATCTCAGTATGATCAGTTCGGCCATGAAGGTCCCGGCATGGGTCAGGGAGGATTCGGCGGAGCTGAAGACTTCGGAGGTTTCAGTGACATTTTCGATATGTTCTTCGGCGGCGGGGGGCGCAGACGTGATCCGAACGCCCCTAGAAGAGGTAATGACCTGCAGTATACGATGACTCTTGAATTCGAAGAAGCGATCTTCGGCAAGAGTACGGATGTAGAGATTCCCCGGGAAGAAGAATGTGATACTTGTGATGGTTCAGGCGCCAAGCCTGGCACTTCTCCGGAAACGTGCCCTCATTGTCAGGGGGCAGGTCAGATCAATCAGGAACAGAATACACCGTTCGGCAGAGTCGTTAATCGCCGCGTCTGTCACCACTGCCAGGGATCCGGAAAAATCGTTAAAGAGAAATGTGCGACCTGTGGCGGAAACGGCCGGGTAACCAAAACGGATTCCATTCACCTGGATATCCCTGCAGGCGTGGACGAAGGCCAGCAGGTACGGGTTCCAGGAAAAGGAGAAGCAGGTGTCAACGGTGGTCCTGCCGGAGATCTGTATGTAGTTATCCAGGTCAAACGGCACGAATTCTATGAACGTGACGGCGATCATATTTTCTGTGAAGTGCCGCTCACATTTGCTCAGGCCGGGCTCGGTGACGAAATCGAAGTGCCGACCCTGCACGGAAAAGTTATGCTGAAGATTCCTGCAGGAACGCAGACAGGGAAAACATTCCGTTTGAAAGGGAAAGGTTCCCCTAACGTTCATGGCCGCGGGCACGGCGACCAGCATGTAAAAATAAGAGTGGTTACTCCTAAAAACCTTACGGACAGACAGAAGGAACTGCTCCGTGAATTCAACGAAATCAGCGGGAACGAAACAGCTGAAGAACAGCATGGAAACTTTTTCGAAAGAATGAAACGTGCTTTTAAAGGTGAATAATTTTGTATAAATATAATGCTCGATGTAAGATGGGAAGGAGAAACTCCTCCTTCCATTTACATGGAGTATTTTGTTTTATGGCGTGTTCAAAGCGAAATGTCGACAAAGACCGCTTTCAAATGAGTTCCGTGATAAAACGAGCCTTTTTATTAAATCAATCATTCTCTGTTTTATTTTTGACAGATAAATGAGGAAAGAGCAGGTGGAGGAAATGAATTGGTCCGAAATCAGTATACATACAACAAATGAAGCGATAGAACCGGTTTCAAACCTCCTGCAGGAGTTCGGGGCAGGCGGAGTGGTGATCGAGGACCCGTCGGATCTTGAAAAATATTCCGCGAGATTCGGGGAAATCTATGATCTGGATCCTTCAAATTATCCGAAGGATGGGGTTATCGTTAAAGCATACCTGCCCGAGAGTTCTGCAACACCGGAGGTTATAAAAGAGATCGAGGCCTCAGTGACGTCCCTTACCGATTATGGCATTGATATCGGATATAATGAAATCACTGTAAAGGCCATAAGGGAAGAGGACTGGGCAAACTCCTGGAAAAAATATTATAAACCTGTAAAAATATCCGAAAAAATCACAATTGCCCCGACCTGGGAAGATTATGAAGCGGACACACCGGGAGAACTTGTAATTGAAATGGACCCCGGCATGGCATTCGGAACCGGAACACACCCCACTACGGCTCTCAGTATGCAGGCACTGGAGAAATATATCAAAGATGGGGATGCGGTACTTGATGTGGGCGCAGGCTCCGGTATTCTCAGTGTAGGAGCCGTGCTTCTCGGAGCTGCCTACGTACATGCGTTTGATCTGGATGAGATAGCCGTTAAGAGCACCAGAAACAATGCCCGGTTGAACGGTGTAGAGGACAGGGTGAAAGCGGAAGAAAACAACCTTTTAGAAGGCGTAACCCAGGAGGCGGATGTCATTGTCGCCAATATACTTGCGGAGATCATCGTCAAGTTTCCAAATGACGCCTTCTCGTTGTTGAAGCCGGGCGGTTATTTTATAACATCCGGAATTATAGAAGGAAAAAAAGACCTCGTACGTAACAGCCTGGAGGAAGCCGGATTCGAAATCGTGGAAACGACTAACATGAAAGACTGGGTCTCCTATACGGCAAGACGTCCGCTGCAGGAGGACGAATGATGCAAAGATACTTTGCAGGACGTGAAAACTGGAACGAAGACAGAGTGAAGATCACCGGTCCGGATGTGCATCATATACGGAAAGTTATGAGAATGGCCCCTGGAGATACAGTGATAGTAGTTCACCCTGACAAGAAAGCTTTTGAGGCGGAAATAACAGAGATAGATGAGGAAGTGTACTGTGCACTGAAACATCCTCTCGAAACCGATCCGGAACTTCCCCAGAAAGTGACCATCGTGCAGGCAATCGGAAAATCCGACAAGGTGGAGTGGGTCGTGCAAAAAGGCACGGAACTCGGGATGGCGGAAATGATCCCTTTTCAGGCGGGGCGCTCCGTAGCGAAATGGGATGAGAAAAGGCAGCAGAAAAAAGTGGAAAGATGGAACAAAATTGCCAAAGAAGCTGCTGAGCAATCGGAAAGACTGATGATTCCCGAAGTTAAATCTGTGGCATCTTTAAAGCAGGTCATCGAGTGGACGGAGGGATTCGGGCATTTGTTGTTCGCTTATGAAAACGAAGCCCGGGAAGAGACGGAATCCCGGTTGTCCGGGTACATCAGAAAAGTGGGGCCCGGTGAAAGCGTCTGTCTGGTTATAGGTCCGGAAGGCGGATTCACCCCGGAAGAAGTCTCTGTGTTGTACCAGGCATCTTTTCAACCGGTGCGGCTCGGCCGTCGCATTTTAAGAATGGAAACAGCCGCTTTATATTTCCTCTCTGCCCTGTCGTATGAATGGGAAGAATAAGAAAACGCTTTTCTTTTGATTTGAAAACAGTTACTATGGAGTTAGATGTACGAACAAGCTGAAAAGGAGATGTATTATGAGCACACTGGCAAAGATGATCGACCATACACAGCTTAAACCCGAAACGACGAAGGAAAAAATCGAACAGGTATGCGAAGAAGCAAAAGAGTATGATTTCGCTTCTGTCTGTGTAAACCCGTACTGGGTTTCTTACTGTAACGAACAGTTGAAAGATACGGATGTAATGGTTTGTACGGTTATCGGTTTCCCGCTTGGCGCTTCTACAACAGAAGTTAAGGTATATGAAACGAAAACGGCGATTGAACATGGTGCCGAAGAGGTGGACATGGTCATCAATGTAGGGGAACTGAAAAGCGGCAACACGGATGCGGTACAAAAAGATATCGAGGCTGTCGTGGAAGCCGCAGCCGGCAAAGCCACTGTTAAAGTGATTATTGAAACCGCTCTTCTTGAAAATGAAGAAAAAGTCACAGCTTGTGAACTTGCTAAACAGGCCGGTGCTGATTACGTGAAGACCTCGACCGGTTTTTCGGGTGGAGGAGCTACACTCGAAGATGTTTCTCTTATGAGGGAGACAGTCGGAGAGGACATGGGAGTCAAAGCATCAGGCGGCGTAAAAGATTACGAAGATGCAAAACAGATGATTGATGCAGGAGCTACGAGAATTGGAGCGAGTTCCGGAATTGCGATCATTCAGGGAAAAGAAGGCACATCTGATTATTAAGAGCAGAGTGCTTGTTGACCTGATGAATTTGGTGTAATATAATTGACAAAGATATGGGGTCTTTCCATATCTTGAACTAGTTTTGTTTGTTTCGGAGGGAGGGAAGTAATATGTCTAAGACCACTCGCGTACGCAAAAACGAATCTTTAGAGGATGCTCTTCGTCGTTTCAAGAAAGACGTATCTAAAAGCGGTACTCTGGCTGAGGCTCGTAAGCGTGAATATTACGATAAGCCAAGCGTTCGTCGTAAGAAAAAATCCGAGGCAGCAAGAAAGCGCAAGTAAGTGTTCTGTGAAGAGGGTGTAGAGATAAAATGACTATTTCTGAACGTCTTACAGAGGACATGAAAGTCGCTATGAAAGCCAGGGATAAAAAAAGACTTGGCGTTATCCGTATGGTGCGATCATCCATGCAGAACGAAGCGATAAAACTCGGTAAGAATGATCATCTGACGGAAGAAGAGGAACTGACGGTTTTATCGCGTGAGGTAAAACAAAGGAAAGATTCCCTCCAAGAATTTAAACAAGCTGGTCGGGATGACCTTGTAAGTGACCTTCGGGAAGAAATCAACATTCTAAACGACTATCTGCCGAAGCAGTTGACGGAAGAAGAGTTGGAGGCTGTAGTCTCTGAAACTATTAATGAAGTCGATGCTTCCGGTAAAAGCGACATGGGTAAAGTAATGTCTGCCGTTATGCCTAAAGTAAAAGGGAAAGCGGACGGCACCCAGGTCAATAAAGAAGTTATGAAGCAATTATCATAAACAGGGAAAAGGCCTCTCAGAAACGAGAGGTCTTTTTTCATAAATTCCCTGAAACGTTTTCACAGCTACATACGTATAAGGTATAAGCGAGACGAAAGGGGGGATGACGGTGAGCGTGATCAGGAAATGGAAAAGCTCCATATTACTCTTTCCATTTCTGCTTATGTTATTAGCTCCTGTCTCCGTGGAAGCGGCGGGCGAGGTGTATGTAGTTCCTGTTGAAGAAACGGTGGAGAAAGGTATGGCCTCGTTTATCGACAGAGCAATAACTGAAGCGGAAGATGCGGGGGCGAAGCAACTTATTTTCGAAATCGATACCCCGGGCGGACGTGTGGATGCAGCGAACGAGATAGGTGAGTATTTAACCAATACCGACGTCCCGACCGCTGCCTACGTCACTAGTCGTGCGTACTCTGCCGGCTCGTATATAGCTCTGAATATGGATGATATCTATATGAAATCCCAGGCGACCATGGGAGCCTCCGGAGTCATCAATTCGGACGGAACGGCGGCAGATAAAAAAGCCCAGTCCGCCTGGATATCAGCTATGACTGCGGCAGCAGAGAATACCGGGAGAGACCCTTTGTATGCAAAAGCCATGGCGGATAAAAGTATAGACTTACCCGAGTATGGAGCTCCGAAGGGAGAGTTTCTTACACTGACCCCCGCCCAGGCAGTAGAGGTGGGGTATTCTGAAGAAACGCTTTCCAGTATGGACGCTGTCGTTAAGAAACTCGGGTATGACCCTTCCGACACGGTGAGGGTCGAGCCTACATTTTCCGAAAATCTTGCCAGATTCCTGACAAACCCTGCGGTCGTACCTATTTTGTTATCGCTCGCAAGCTTAGGACTTATAGCGGAAATATATACTCCGGGCTTTGGTATCCCCGGTTCTATCGGTATCATGTCGCTTGTCCTTTTCTTTTACGGGCACGTAATCGCCGGACTTGCAGGATTTGAAGCGATCATTCTGCTTGTGGCAGGAATAGCACTTATTATCGCAGAGTTCTTCCTCCCGGGAGGAATTGCCGGGATCGGAGGGGCGGTTGCTATTGTGGCTTCGCTCCTCATGTCGGGGCAGGATCTTGGATATATGGCTTTCAGCATCGGAATAGCTGTTCTTGTTACTATCGTAGCCTCAGTCCTTCTTTTTAAATTTGTCGGTTTCCAGAACAACTTCGTTAAAAAAATTGTTCTGAGCGATTCTACAAACACTTCGGAAGGTTACGTTTCGTCCCGAAGCAGACTGGAACTGATAGGCGAGACAGGCGAAAGTCTGACCCCTCTCCGTCCTTCCGGGTCCGGTATTTTCGGAGACGAAAGGCTGGATGTAGTGAGTGAAGGGTCATTTATTCAGGCAGGTACAGGGATCAAAATCGTAAAAGTGGAAGGGTCAAGAATTGTAGTACGGGAAATTGGAGATAATAAGGAGGAAAAATCATGACGTTACAGGAATTGATGCCATTAATCATCGTCGGAATCATTATTATTGCTTTAGCTGTACTGTTCACTTTCATCCCCGTGATGCTGTGGATCAGCGCACTGGCTGCAGGGGTCAAGATCAGTATATTCAGTCTTGTGGGTATGAGATTAAGACGGGTAACTCCCGCCAGAGTCATCAACCCTCTGATCAAAGCTCATAAAGCCGGTCTTGATATTAATACGAACCAGCTCGAGAGCCACTACCTGGCCGGGGGTAATGTGGACAGGGTGGTCAATGCGCTTATTGCCGCGCACCGTGCAAACATAGAACTGACTTTCGAACGATGTGCAGCGATCGACCTGGCCGGCCGGGATGTACTGGAAGCTGTTCAGATGAGTGTTAACCCTAAAGTGATAGAGACTCCTTTCATCGCCGGTGTGGCTATGGACGGTATTGAAGTGAAAGCGAAAGCCCGTATCACGGTCCGGGCCAATATCGACCGGCTCGTAGGGGGTGCCGGGGAGGACACGATTATCGCACGTGTCGGAGAAGGAATCGTTTCTACTATCGGTTCCAGTGATAACCACAATAAAGTGCTTGAGAATCCGGATTCGATTTCCAAAAACGTTCTCGGAAAAGGGCTTGATGCAGGTACGGCTTTCGAGATTCTCTCGATTGATATTGCCGATATAGACATCGGTAAGAACATCGGAGCCATTCTGCAGACGGACCAGGCAGAAGCTGATAAAAATATCGCTCAGGCGAAAGCGGAAGAACGAAGAGCGATGGCTATCGCCCAGGAGCAGGAAATGCGCGCCCGTGTTCAGGAAATGCAGGCGAAAGTGGTCGAAGCGGAAGCGGAAGTACCACAGGCTCTTGCAGAGGCGTTGCGTTCCGGAAAAATGGGAGTTATGGATTACATGAACTACCAGAACATTGATGCGGACACCGACATGAGAAAAACGTTAGGTACTACCGGAGAAACGGATGACGAGGACAACGGCAAGTAATTGGACCTCATTTTCAAGCTTTTGAAGAAAGAGGTGATGATCAGTGGGAGATTTAATATCAGTGATCTTTTCAAACATTTTCATAGTGGGAGCTGTACTTTACGGGATTTTCTCCCTCTTCCAGCGTTCTCAGGAAAACCGGGAAGATAACAGCCCTTCCTCCGTACCGGAACGGGAGAACAGTCCCGCCCCTTCTCTCAACGAGAAGTATGAAGAAATGAAGGAACACGCGGATCAGGATTTTGAAGAAGAGAATGTACACGATGAAAAAGCATCCGAGAGAAAACATGAGGGAATATTGCAGCACGGAGATCTCGTTGTAGATAAAAAAGAAGACGAGACTCAGGAAGTCCATCCGTTCCTCAGGGAAAATTGGACGAAAAGACGAATTCAGGACGGTGTCATAATGAGTGAGATCCTGGGTCCGCCAAGAGCAAAACGTCCCCATCGGCCTTTAAGAAGATGGTGAAGCATGAGACCCGGTCTGCTGAATGCAGGCCGGGTTTTGCTCGTGGTTTAGAAGGAGCTGTGAAAAGGTATGTGGAAACTATAAACATACATATCCTCCTCCTTATTACGAAGAGCGCAGGGACTAGAGGAAAAGTTTTGCACCGCTATACAGACAGTGGTAAAGTAAAATTAATTCTAAAATATAAATTAAATCAAAAATCTTATGCAACGAAATATATTAATCAAGGAGATTGAATATGCAGGAAGACTTACAAACGATAGATGTGCATCTGGACAGTCCCGAAGAAGCTCTCACGCTGTTCGGGACGGAGGACAGAAACCTTAAACAGATGGAAGAACAGTTAAGTGTAACTATTGTTTCCAGGGGAGAAAAAGTGAACGTTTCCGGTGTTCCGGAACACGTAGCCATCGTAGAAGATGTTATCGGTTCCCTGCTGGCGCTCATACGCAAAGGCCTCAGTGTTACGGAGAGAGACATTGTATACGCCATTGAGCTTGCTAAAAAAGGTAAAATTAATCAGTTCGAAGCATTGTACGAAGATGAGATAACGAGAAACGCCAAAGGAAAACCGATTCGTGTGAAAACACTGGGGCAAAGAGATTATATCAGTGCCATTAAAAGGAATGATCTGACTTTCGGTATAGGCCCTGCCGGGACGGGAAAGACATATCTTGCTGTAGTTATGGCTGTCAACGCGCTGAAGAATGGAGACGTCAAGAGAATTGTACTCACCCGGCCTGCTGTCGAAGCCGGAGAAAGTCTCGGTTTCCTGCCCGGAGATCTGAAAGAGAAGGTCGATCCGTACCTTCGTCCTCTTTACGACTCCTTACATGACTTGTTCGGTGTTGAGCACACGGCAAGACTGATTGAAAGGGGAACGATTGAAATTGCACCGCTTGCTTATATGAGAGGACGGACGCTTGACGACGCTTTCGCTCTTCTTGACGAAGCACAGAACACTACGCCGGAGCAGATGAAGATGTTTTTGACAAGGCTCGGTTTCGGATCGAAAATGATTATTACTGGGGACATAACCCAGGTGGACCTGCCGAAAGGTATGAATTCCGGTCTTATCGAAGCGAAACAGAAGCTGTCGAAGGTGAAAGGAAGCTCTTTCATCCATCTTGATGAAACGGACGTTGTTAGACATCCGCTGGTGCAGCGGATTATTGAAGCGTATGAAGATAAAGAATAGAGGGGGCTGTCAAGATGTTGAAAATCGATTTTCATGATGAAACGAATTCCATCGATGAAGCATTTGTGGATCTGATTGAACGGGTGTTATCTTTTGCTGCCGAGAAAGAAGGAGTAGCAGGGGATAATGAACTTTCCATTACCTTTGTCAACAATTCGCAGATTCAGGAACTGAACAGAAATTACCGGCAGATAGATCAGCCGACAGATGTTCTCTCCTTCCCTATGCTTGAAGAAGGGGATGATGAGCTTGAGGCCATCGACGAAGATATGCCACGAATGCTCGGGGATATCGTTATCTCCGTTGATAAAGCAAATGAGCAGGCGGACGATTACGACCATTCTCTAGAGAGGGAGTTTTCTTTTCTTGCCCTTCACAGCCTCCTGCATCTGCTCGGTTATGATCATGAAAAGGAAGAGGACGAAAAGAAAATGTTCAAACGTCAAGAGGACATATTGAATGAATTCGGACTTGAAAGGAAGTAAACGAAATAAGCGGATAGGTTTCCGCTTCGCCCTGTCGGGTATCCTTGCCGTGGTAAAGGCAGAGAGGAATTTGAAAATCCACTGTTTTGCCTCTGTAGCCGTACTTTTAACAGGAATCTTCCTTTCCATTTCACCGGTTGAGTGGGCAGTATTGTTTTTGACGATGGGACTCGTCCTGTCCCTGGAGGTCGTCAACTCTGTAATAGAACGGGTGATGGATTTCATTCATCCGTCCTATCATCAGGAAGTGAAAGTGATTAAAGATGCTTCAGCCGGAGCAGTTCTTATTGCTGCATGTTTTGCAGTAATGATTGCTCTGGTAATTTTCGTGCCAAATTTGTAAGTATGGAGGATGACATATGTCAGATACGTTTAAGTCCGGCTTCACAGCCATCGTGGGCAGGCCCAATGTGGGGAAATCCACATTCATGAACCGTGTGATCGGTGAAAAAATTGCCATTATGAGTGATAAGGCGCAGACGACAAGAAACAGAATACAGGGTGTATATACCGATGAAGACAGCCAAATAGTTTTCATTGATACCCCGGGCATCCATAAACCGAAACATAAGCTCGGGAACTATATGGTCAATACTGCTGAGCAGACGTTGAACGAAGTGGATATTATTTTATTTATGATAAACGCCGAGGAAGGTTATGGGCGTGGCGACCAGTTCATTGTGGACCGTCTGAAGAACGTGGATCGCCCCGTCTATCTGATCATCAACAAGATCGACCGCGTGCATCCTGATAAGCTGATTACGCTTATTGAGCAGTACAGAGAACTGATGGAGTTCACAGAAATCGTTCCCATCTCTGCTCTGGAAGGAAACAATGTCGACCATCTTCTCACAGTTATCAAAGGCCATCTTGAAGAAGGGCCGCAATACTATCCGGAAGATCAGATTACAGATCATCCCGAGCGATTTGTTATAAGTGAATTCATAAGAGAGAAAGTTCTGCACCTGACAAGAGAAGAAATTCCCCACTCCATCGCGGTAAAGATAGAGGGAATAGATGAAGAGGAGAATGGTTCTCTTCACATTCAGGCAATTATAGTTGTAGAAAGAAAGTCACAGAAGGGTATAATCATCGGAAAGCAGGGGAGCATGCTGAAAGAAGTGGGGACAAGAGCCCGAAAAGACATAGAAGCGCTCCTCGGAAGCAAAGTTTTTCTTGAGCTTTGGGTGAAAGTTCAGAAAGACTGGAGAAACCGGTCGATTGATCTGAATGACTTCGGATACAGAGAAGATGACTATTAATAGAGACACTCCTCGCCCCGCTTATTTTGAGTGAAATATTTGCTCCATGGGAGACAGGTTTGAAATGACGGGGAAAGAATCATGAGTGGGAGGACAGGTGAAAGAGTTTGTTGGAAAAAATCGAGGGTCTGGTTATCAGGACAAGAGATTACGGAGAAACTCATAAAATTGTCACGCTTTGGACACGGGAAAAAGGCAAGATTACTGTAATGGCCCGGGGAGCGAAAAAACCGAGCAGCAGAATGAGTTCGGTGACCCAGCCCTTTATTTACGGCAACTACCTTATATATATAGGGAGCGGCATGGGATCGATGTCCCAGGGAGAAACTGTCGATTCTTTTCGTTCAGTGAGGGAAGATATATTAAAGGCGGGATACGCTTCTTTTGCCTGTGAACTCGCTGATAAACTGGTGGAAGAAAAAGAGCCGGACCCATTCCTTTTCGAACAACTTCTTACAACACTTACCTACATCGATGAAGGCCGGGACCCGGAAATTGTCACGATGATGTTCGAATTGAAAATTTACAGGAAAGCGGGATTTGCTCCGGTCCTCTCCAGGTGCATTAATTGTGGAAATTCGGAAGGTCCTTTTTCTTTTTCTGTCGCGGAGGGAGGATATCTCTGCAACAGGTGTAAACACGTGGATCCTGATCGTTATGAGTTGTCGGAGAGGTTCAGCAGTCTGCTGCCTCTCCTCGCAGAGATGGACCTGAAGAGACTCGGAAACATATCGATGAAGAAAGAAAATAAAGAAAAGCTTCGTCAGCTTTTGGACAGATACTACGAACAATACGGAGGGTACTTTCTGAAGTCCCGGAAGTTTTTGAAGCAAATGGATAAGTTTTATTGACAAGTGGAGCTCAGATTATGTATGCTTTCATATATCATATACATTGTGAAGAAGGGAAGTAGTACTCGGAAGTGGAGATGTCCAGCGAGGCTGTAACAGGTGCAAGGCAGCCCATTTCCCTCCGAAGAAGGCAGTCCGGAGCAATGATCGGAAAGTGGCTGATACGTCAGGATGTATCGGCAAATAGGGTGGAACCGCGGAAATCCCGCCCCTATGTCTTAACGGCATAGGGGCGGGATTTTTCGTGCAGGATGGCGAGTGAAAAGAATTTCTTTAATATACAGGAGGTAGAGGAATGGATATCCAAACGATGATATTGACTTTGCAGAAACACTGGTCAGACCAGGGGTGCATTTTAATGCAGGCCTACGATACGGAGAAAGGGGCCGGGACGATGTCCCCTATGACGCTGTTAAGGAGTCTGGGACCGGAACCGTGGAATGTAGCTTATGTGGAACCTTCACGTCGTCCGGCTGACGGAAGATATGGAGAGAACCCGAACAGACTTTACCAGCACCATCAGTTCCAGGTCATAATGAAACCGTCTCCGGACAACATACAGGAAATATATTTGGAGTCCCTGGAAGCTCTCGGTATCGACCCGAAGCAGCACGATATCCGTTTTGTGGAGGATAACTGGGAAAACCCTACACTCGGCGCTGCCGGCCTTGGCTGGGAAGTGTGGCTTGACGGCATGGAGATCACTCAGTTCACTTATTTCCAGCAGATAGGCGGCCTGGAAGCGAAACCGGTTTCTGCGGAAATCACGTACGGTATTGAGCGGCTGGCTTCCTATATTCAGGATAAGGAAAATGTATTCGAGCTGGAATGGACGAACGGGGTGACCGTAGGCGATATTTTTTCTCAGCCCGAGTATGAACATTCCGTCTATACTTTCGAGGAATCGGATGAAGAAATGCTGTTTGAACTGTTTACAACGTATGAAAAAGAAGCGGAGAAGCTTATGGAAAGAAATCTCGTTTTCCCTGCCTACGACTACGTTTTGAAATGTTCCCATACGTTCAACCTTCTGGATGCAAAAGGTGTCATATCCGTCACTGAGCGGACCGGTTATATCGGAAGAGTGCGTAACCTGGCGAGAAAGATAGCGAAGGCGTATGTAGAGAAACGGGAAGAACTAGGTTTTCCAATGTTAAAGGAGGAATCGACCCATGAGTAATGAGGCACTATTCGAAATAGGTCTTGAGGAGCTGCCTGCCCGATTCATCAGCAGCGCCGAAAATCAACTGAGAGAAAAAACGGAAGAGTGGCTGGAGGCGAACAGACTGCCCTTTACCGGGATAACTGTATATTCCACTCCGAGAAGACTGGCCGTATATATAGAAGGGCTGCCTGAAAAGCAGCCGGATACCGAGGAAAAGGCGAAGGGCCCTGCCGAGAAAATTGCGGTAAATGAGGATGGAGAGTGGTCGAAGGCGGCTGTCGGCTTTTCCAAAGGCCAGGGGAAAACCCCGGAGGATATCTACTTTGAAGAGGTTAACGGTACGTCTTATGCGCACATAGATAAATATATTAAAGGCGAAGAGACGGAAACTATTCTGCAGGATTATAAGAACGTGATCCTGTCCCTCGCTTTCCCGAAAAATATGCGGTGGGGAGATCATTCCCTTAGATTTATAAGACCGATCCGCTGGCTCGTCGCTTTGTTCGAATCAACGATCATTCCTTTGGAAATCGAAGGGGTTTCGGCAGGAAAAACTACACGCGGTCACCGGTTTTTAGGACGAACGGTGGAAATAGAACATCCTTCCCGGTACGTAAGCGCTCTTTACGAACAATTCGTGGCAGTGGATCGTAACGAACGTAAAGAGGACATTCAGCGTCAGCTGGAGCAGCTGCAGCAGGAGAAGAACTGGGACATCCACGAAGATGAAGATCTTTTATGGGAAGTCACGGACCTCGTAGAGTATCCGACGGTGTTCAGCGGGAGTTTTGACGAATCCTTTCTTAAGGTACCGGATGAAGTACTGATCACTTCTATGAAAGAGCATCAGCGTTACTTCCCTGTGCACCGGGACGACGCTCTTCTTCCTTACTTTGTAGGTGTGAGAAACGGTGATGGAGAGCATATCGATAATGTAGCGAAGGGGAATGAGAAGGTGTTACGGGCAAGACTGTCGGACGCCGAGTTCTTTTACGAAGAAGACCTGAAGGTATCGATTGAACAAAGGCTTGAAAAGCTTGGGAAAATCGTTTATCAGGAAGAGTTGGGAACGCTCGCTGAAAAAGTGGGCAGAAATGAAGATATAGCTCTTATCATAAGCGACAAACTGGCTATCTCAGATAGGGACAGGGCAAATGTGCAAAGGGCAGCCCGTATATCCAAATTCGACCTCGTTACGCAAATGGTCGACGAGTTCACTGATTTACAGGGGATCATGGGTGAAAAATATGCACGCATTTTCGGGGAAACTGAAGAGGTTGCTGTAGCTATCCGTGAACAGTATCTTCCGAAACAGGCGGGAGGCGCCGTACCTGAAACAATTACAGGGGCCGTATTAAGTCTGGCTGATAAACTGGATACAATCGTTGGGGCGATATCTGTCGGTAACCTTCCGAGCGGTTCCCAGGACCCTTATGGTCTCAGAAGACAGGCCCTCGGAGTTCTTAAAATCATCGAAGAACACGGGTTTGATATCAATATAACGGAACTTCTGGACAGAGCGGTGTCCTACTACGGGGAGAAGGCGGTCGGAACAGCAGCACAAACGGAACTTCGAGCCAATGTCCATGAGTTTTTCAATGCAAGAACCGCCTACCTGTTGAAAAAAGAAGATGTAGAAAGCGATGTCGTGGAAGCGGTGCTTGCGGAAGGTAGCGGTAATTATTCCCTCACGAAAGAAAAAGCCCATCTGCTTTCCGCAAAAAGGCATGAAGACGGGTTCCGCGCTGTTCAGGAAGCGTTTGGAAGAACATTGAATATGGCCGACAAGGCAGAAGGTGCCGAAGTGGATAAATCTTTATTCGAAAAAGAAGAAGAACTGAGGTTATATGAAAAACATGAAGAAGTGAAAGAAGCATTCTTTAAACAACTGGAGGAGAAAGAAATAAATGCTTCTCTCCGCACTCTGAGCGAACTGGCGGAGCCGATTCATTCATTCTTCGACAATATTATGGTCATGGCGGAAGATGAAAGTGTAAGAATGAACCGTCTGGCACTTTTAAAGAACGTGGCGGACACTCTTTACGTTTTTGCAGACTTTAATGCTATCCAGTGGAAGCAGCAGAATTGACGCCTCCCTTCTTTTCCTTTCTTTTTAAAAATGTATATAATATTAAATAATAGTATGGCATAGTTAGGACGAGGGTGGTGAAATCATGGATCTGTCCAACCGACAAGAAAGAATTATTGAAATCGTAAAAGAACAGGGCCCTATTACCGGGGAAAATATAGCTGATCAGCTAAGTCTCACGAGAGCCACGTTGCGGCCCGATCTTGCGATACTGACAATGGCCGGCTACCTTGATGCCCGGCCGAGAGTAGGCTATTTCTTTACGGGTAAAACCGGATCGGAACTGCTTACGGAGAAACTGAAAAAATTCAAAGTGGGAGATTTTCAATCGATCCCGATTGTTGTAGATGAAAATGTATCGGTTTATGACGCTATTGTTAATATGTTTCTTGAGGATGTAGGTACTATTTTCGTCACGAATGAAAATGCTAAACTGACAGGCATCCTCTCGAGGAAAGATTTACTGCGGGCAAGCATAGGGAATCAGGATCTCACTTCGGTACCCGTACACATCATAATGACCCGAATGCCGAATATTGCCTACTGTTCAGCAGAAGATTTACTGCTCGATACCGCACAGACATTAATTGAAAGACAGATAGATGGAGTGCCGGTCGTGGAGGAAAAGGAAGACGGCCTTGAAGTGGTAGGCCGTTTGACGAAGACGAATGTAGCGAAAGCGCTGGTCGAACTCGGGAGAGACGAGCACCTGTAAATCATTTTGGGAGGGGACAGCATGGTCAAACCATTTGTATATATTATGTCAGACTCCGTCGGGGAAACGGCGGAACTTGTAGTGAAAGCGGCTTTGAGCCAGTTTAATGATGGACCCTTTGACGTACAGAGAATACCATATATCGAAGATGAATCGATCATCGATGAAACGCTCATTCAGGCAAAGGAACATGAAGCATTGATCGGGTTCACCCTCGTATCGCCGGAACTCAGGAAGTATCTGCTTAAGCGGGCCGAAGAAGAAGAGTTGGAATGTGTAGACATAATGGGGCCTATGATAGACTCCATGGAGAGACACTTCGGTAGAGAACCGAGACTTGAAGCGGGACTCGTCCACAAACTTGACGAAGATTATTTCAAGCGGGTGGAAGCGATCGAATTTGCAGTCCGCTACGATGACGGCAGAGATCCGCGTGGGATAAAGAAAGCCGACATTGTACTTATCGGGGTCTCCAGAACTTCCAAAACTCCTCTTTCCCAATATTTGGCGCATAAACGGCTTAAAGTCGCCAACGTTCCAATCGTTCCGGAAGTCAAACCACCGAAGGAACTTTTCGAAGTCGATCCTAGAAGATGTATAGGACTGAAGATAACGCCCGAAAAATTGAATGATATAAGAAAAGAACGCTTAAAAGCGTTAGGTCTGGGCGATGAGGCGAGTTATGCCAATCTTGAAAGGATCAAACAGGAAATTTCCTATTTTGAAGGGATTGTCGAAGATATCGGCTGTGAAGTAATAGATGTCTCCCACAAAGCTGTAGAGGAGACGGCTAATAAAATTATTCACACTTTACGTACCAATGGAGAAAAATAATAAAGTCGCGCTGTGGCAGCGCGACTTTTTCAAGCGTGAAAGCCAAATAGTGGCATCCGGACGGGGAGTTGTTTTAAAATAAAACGTTGTAGCCCGATATGGAGCTTTCAGAATAATAAAACATTCATCAGAAAGAAGGATTTCAGAGTGCTCTGTAGAAATTAAAATTATGACGAAATTTACACTGACTATATGGGTAGACGCTGACAGCTGCCCTGTAAAAGAAGAGATTCGATCAATTGCGTACATGCAGACTATACCCGTCCGATTCGTAGCGAGCTACGACCATTATTCCCCGGATCTCGGGGAGGAATGGACTTTCGTAGAGAAAGGGCAGGATGCGGTGGATCTGTTTATTCTTAATCATGTAAAACCTGGTGATGTAGTGGTGACACAGGATTTATCCCTGGCATCACTGCTTCTTGAGAGAGGGGTTTACGTTCTGACCCCCAGAGGTAAACTGATTAAAAGCTTTGAGGTGGAATCGATTATGCATTCCAAATATATAAGAATGAAGGAAAAAAGACGCGGAAACTATGGGAAGGGGCCTGCCGCTCTGACCAGGCATGACCGCATGC
Source organism: Salimicrobium humidisoli (assembly GCF_002295105.1). Lineage (GTDB taxonomy): Bacteria > Bacillota > Bacilli > Bacillales > Halobacillaceae > Salimicrobium > Salimicrobium humidisoli. The sequence continues at coordinate 192,693 of NZ_NSGH01000002.1, forward strand.
TGTTCAAGGAAAGATTGTCTGATATCCTGCATGAGCGTGGCATGTAATCAAATTATAGAGTGCTGGTGATAGAAATGGCCGGACGAATTCCGGAAGAAACTGTAGAAGAAGTTCGGAAAACCACGGATATTACAGATGTAATCGGGGAACATGTACAACTGAAGAAACAGGGGAGGAACTATTTCGGACTATGTCCGTTTCACGGAGAGAGTACGCCTTCTTTCTCTGTATCTCCGGAAAAACAGATTTTTCACTGTTTCGGTTGTGGAAAGGGAGGAAACGTATTTTCCTTCCTGATGGAAAAAGAGAACTGGACGTTTATCCAGGCTGTCGAACATCTGGCTGCCAGGAATAATATCGCCCTTCCCGAAAAGAATCAGACGGTGACCGAAAGGGAAGATGACGGAGTCCAGCGGATATTGGAAGCCCATCAGTGGCTGGCTAAACTTTATCATCATTTTCTGGTGAACACTACGGAAGGTAAGGAAGCACTTCAATACCTGACGGAAAGAGGTTATTCAAGGGAGACCATTGATACTTTCAATCTGGGGTACGCCCCTGACAAGCCGGATGTAGTAGCCACTTTTCTGGAGAAGAAAGGTTATCACCCTCAGGAAATGGTGAAAGCCGGTCTGCTTTCGGAGACAGACAGTGGAGGGCACCTCGACCGTTTTCGCGGAAGAATCATTTTCCCGCTGCGGAATCATCTGGGGAAAACGGTAGCTTTTGCCGGCCGGACCCTTGGGGAAGGCCAGCCCAAGTATTTAAACAGTCCCGAAACTTCCGTGTTTCATAAAGGGAAACTGTTGTATAATTTTGATCTGGCGCGCGGCTATATCCGGAAACAGAACCGGATCGTTCTTTTTGAAGGATATGCCGATGTGATCGCTGCTTATCAGGCGGATATCGGCCCCTCCATCGCCACCATGGGAACGTCTCTCACCCCGGGTCAGGCAGAACTTATGAAGCGGTATTCGGAAAAGGTTATCATATGTTATGACGGGGACAAACCTGGAATCGAAGCTTCTGTGAAGACAGCCAAAGAACTCCAGAATGCCGGCATTCACGTATTTATAGCCAGAGTGCCCAATCAGAAAGACCCTGATGAATTTATAAAGACAGAAGGCGGAGACAGGTTCAAACGGGAAGTAATCGATACGAGTGAGCCGTTTGTAGGGTATCTCATGAGATACTATAAAAACCAGTTCAATCTTCAGGTTGAAGGCGACCGTTTCGAATACCTCGAGACTGTCCTGCGGGAAGTCGCCAAGTTAGAAAGAGGGGTAGAGAGGGAATACTACTTACAGGAACTCAGTAAGGAGTTCTCTTTATCCATGGAGAGTCTCAAAGAGGAAATGGAAAAATGGAAACCTGAAGCAAATACGGAGACACACCGTCATCAAAGCTGGCGGAAAGCAAATGATAAAGAATCACGTGCTCCTTCCGGTAATAAACCCCGTCGTGCTTTTCACAACGCGGAGCGGAGACTGCTGGCTTATATGATGAAAGACACTTATATTGCTGAAGTGGTGAAACAGGAGATTTCTGCCTCTTTTAATATTGAAGACCACCAGATTATAGCAATGCAGCTATATGCGTATTATGAAGAAAATGAATCAATGAATATCAGTGAATTTCTGGAAAGTTTCAGCGAAGACCGTCTCAGGAATCTCGTTACGGATATCGCTTCCATACCTCTTACACCTGAAGTCCCTGAAAAAGAGATAGAGGATTATCTGTATCAGGTGAAAAGGGAGAAATGGAAAAAAGAAAATACGAATCATTTGCACAAAGAAATGAAAGAAGTGGAAAAACAGGACCCGATACGCGCTGCTGAGATAGCCATGCAACTGTTGCAGGAAAACAGAGGCTGGAAGAGCAGAAAGTAGGCTGTTTACAAGTTTGAAGGAGGGGAGCTCATGGCTGAAAATAACCAAAAGTCAGCTAACGCTAATGCTAACGAAAATGAACTGACGCTGGACCAGGCTAAAGAACAGGTAATGGAGCTTGGAAAGAAACGTGGAGTTCTTGCTTATGAAGAAGTGGCAGAGAAATTATCCCATTTTGAATTGGATTCCGATCAGATGGATGAATTCTATGAGAAGCTGAATGAGCAGGGTGTAGAAGTGATAGGGGACTCCGAGAAAGACCCTAATATGCAGCAGTTGAACAAAGAAGAAGAGTTCGACCTGAACGATTTGAGTGTACCGCCAGGAGTGAAAATAAACGATCCCGTGCGTATGTATCTCAAAGAAATAGGGCGCGTGAACCTGCTGTCTGCGAATGACGAAATCAGTCTTGCCCACCGTATCGAAGAAGGAGACGAGTTCGCTAAGAGAGAGCTGGCGGAGGCGAACCTTCGTCTCGTCGTAAGTATCGCCAAGCGTTATGTAGGCCGTGGTATGCTGTTCCTGGATCTGATTCAGGAAGGGAACATGGGTCTGATCAAAGCGGTAGAGAAGTTCGACTATCGTAAAGGGTTCAAGTTCAGTACGTATGCAACCTGGTGGATCCGCCAGGCGATTACGAGAGCTATCGCCGACCAGGCCCGGACGATACGTATCCCTGTCCACATGGTAGAGACTATCAACAAACTTATTCGTGTCCAGAGGCAGCTGCTTCAGGATTTCGGCAGAGAGCCGACACCCGAGGAGATTGCGGAAGAAATGGAGCTTACTCCTGATAAAGTCAGAGAAATACTGAAAATAGCTCAGGAACCCGTTTCCCTTGAAACGCCTATAGGCGAGGAAGATGATTCCCATCTGGGGGATTTCATTGAAGACCAGGAGGCTACATCTCCTTCCGATCACGCAGCATACGAACTCTTGAAAGAACAGCTTGAAGATGTACTGGATACGCTTACGGACCGGGAAGAGAATGTGCTTCGTCTACGTTTTGGCCTCGATGACGGCAGGACCCGGACACTTGAAGAAGTAGGGAAAGTTTTCGGGGTTACTCGCGAGAGAATAAGGCAAATCGAAGCCAAAGCTCTGCGCAAGCTTAGACATCCGAGCCGCAGTAAACGTCTGAAGGATTTTATGGAGTAAAGGGAATAAAGCATGGTGTCCGGGGAGCTTAATGTCTCCGGGCATCCATTAATACCCTGGAGGTAGACGGACATTGTCAAAAAACCGTAAGGACGTTATCGTAGATGAAATCAGATACTGGAAAGAGAATAAGCTGTTACCTGATAAATACTGTGATTTTCTGTTAGCTTTATACACAGAAGGTGAGAGCGGAGCTGATAAAGAGAAAAAAGTCTCACGTACAAGCCCGTGGCTTGCTACATATTACTCTGTTAATTTCCTGTTGATTCCATTGTCGTTTACAGTTATATATTTTACTGAAAACGGTATCATTTTGCAATCTTTACTTTTGACCGGTTTTGCAGCTTCCTCTTTTTTAATGCAGAGCTTGATAAAAAAAGAAAATGCGCCGGTTGAGCTTCCGTTGGTCATTACACTTATTATCGTTTTCCTGCTTACCACTTCTTCCGCTGCTTATTATTTCCCCGTGATATACGCCGAGGGGGTTGCTCTTTTGAATGCAGTCGGATGGATGACGATCGGTATGCAGAGGGGCCTGTTCTACGTCAAAGTCTCAGGCATCGCTCTGTTGGCGGGTACGTTGATCAGCATGCTGATCAGATGACTTTCAGTACTTATAAATCTCTTTAAAAATTTAATTTTTAATTTATCATCTTTTCTAAATGGAGGATATCGAGTAGAATATATATAGCTCGGTTTAAAATACCTACAGTATAATGAATACATAAGGAGGAAGTTTTGTATGATAAAGAAAAGATTAATCCCTTTTGCACTTATCGCCGTATTGGGTATCCTGACGATGATAATTGTCGGCAGCGTAGGGATGAACGAGCAACAGGCGATTGAAAACGAAGACAAAGGCGGTGGAGAAGAACAGACGGCCAGCGCCAATCCTGAAGAAATGTTCCAGAATTCCTGTGCAAGCTGTCACGGCAGTGATTTGAGCGGCGGGGTAGGTCCGAACCTCCAGGGCGTGGGCGACCGTCTCTCCGTTGAGGAAATCGTCAGTACTATAGAGAACGGTAAAGGCCAGATGCCGGCGGGACTGTACACCGGAGAAGAAGCTAAAGCAGTAGCTGAATGGCTGGCGGAACAATAAATACGTAAGTGAAAAGCTTTCTGGATGCCAGGAAGCTTTTCTTATTGAAGGAGGAGTAAATGGTGAGGTTATCCGAACGCCTGTCTCTCATCGCGGAGTATCTTCCGGAGGAGACATATTTTGCAGACATAGGGTCCGATCATGCTTATTTGCCCGTGTATTACTGTTTGAATCATCCGAAAGCGAAGGCTTTGGCCGGTGAGGTGAACGAGGGACCGTTGAACAGTGCAAAAAAAGTAATAGAAGAATACGAGGTCCATAACAGAGTAGAAGCGCGGAAAGGGGACGGGCTGGACGTTCTGGAGGGCCGTAACGTTTCCGAGGTGGTCATTGCAGGTATGGGCGGGCCGCTGATCGCCTCCATTCTTGAAAGAGGGAAGGACGGACTACGAGGTGTAAGACGTTTACTGCTCCAACCTAATATCCATTCCGAAATAGTGCGCAGATGGCTTGAGGAAAACGGGTACGCACTGGTCGACGAAAAAATCATCGAAGAAAATAATCACATATATGAAATATTGATTGCAGACCGCGATGCCTCGTCTTCGTTGTATACAAAAGATCATAAAGAAACGGAGTTATGGCTCGGTCCCATTTTAATGAAAGATAAAACAGAAGTGTTCAGAAAAAAATGGGAACGGCAATTGAAGAAAAATACGGAAATTCTTCATCAGCTGGAGCGGGCTGCGGATGAACAGGAATCGAAAAAGAAAGAAATTATAAAAGAAATCGATATACTGAAGGAGGTCCTCTATCATGAAAACGATTAAGGCAAAAGAGGTTATGCGGGTAATGGACGACTGGGCACCGGAGACGTGGGCATTTGACTGGGATAATGTCGGTCTTCAGGTAGGCGGCAAAAATAAACAGGTGTCAAAAGTGATGGTTACGCTGGATGTACTTGAATCTGTAGTTGACGAGGCGATCAGTGAAGGAGCAGACTTAATTATTGCTCATCATCCCCTCCTTTTTCAAAAACCGGATACGATTGATACAGATAAGGCTAAAGGTCGAATACTCCAGAAACTCCTCGCTCACGATATTACCGTCTATGCATCGCACACCAACCTTGATATCGCTGAAGGCGGTGTGAATGACGTGTTAAGTGGCAGCATAGGACTACAGAGAACGAAACCATTTGTATCGTTATTCCAGGAGAAGGTGTACAAAGTAGCTATACATGTGCCTCATGACCATGCAGAAGATGTCAGAAACGCTATGGCTGAAGCCGGGGGCGGACATCTTGGTGAATACAGTCACTGCACTTTCCAGATTGAAGGTGAGGGGACATTTAAGCCTTTGGAAGGAGCGGACCCTTATATAGGTGCACCGGGAGAGATGGAAAGAGTCGATGAGTTAAAAATAGAAACTATAGTGAAAGAAAACGATTTGAATAGTGTCGTTCAGGCAATTGCGAAAGCTCACCCGTATGAAGAACCTGCGTATGATGTCTACGAAGTGAAAATCAATGGGGAGAACAGAGGCCTTGGCCGAATAGGAACACTAGCCTCGCCGACAAATCTTGAAAGTTTTACGGAAAAAGTGAAAAAAGCTTATCAGGTACCCTCAGTACGGGTTACCGGAGATTTGAATAAACCGGTGAAGAAAGTGGCAGTCGTCGGAGGGAGCGGCGAAGATTTTTTCAAAGCCGCAATCTCAAAAGGCGCTGACGTGCTGATCACAGGTGACGTGACCTTCCATAAAGCCCAGGATGCCTGGGCGGAAGGACTGGCCATCATTGATCCGGGCCACCACGTGGAAAAACTGGTATGTCCGGAGATTAAAAGAAGAGTCGAAGAAGCATTCGATGTAGAAGTGATCATATCGGAGACACATACTGAACCTTTTCGATTCATTTAGAAGAGAAATGCAGTAAGACCGGCAGTTTTACCTTCGCCGGTCTTTTTTGAATTTTTATTTAAAATACAAAAAATACAGAATGCCTGTTGCGGCATTCTGTATATAAAAGTACTATACGGTGATAACGCTTTTCAGTTTTGCTTTGATGCTTTCGGTTTGTTCTGTTTCCGTTTAACCGGAGGTAGTATTTTTTTCTGTTCTACTTTGGATTCGCGGATCCAAGTGTCTTCGTCTTCCTCGTCGAAGTTTTCAATAAAACGGATTACCTCTTTGGTGATTGGAGTAGGGGTGGATGCACCGGCGGTTACAGCTACGGTTTCCACTCCATCAAGCCAGTCGAGGTCGATGTCTGTTACGTCTTTAATGCGATAGGCCTGTGTACCGGCTTTTTCAATAGATACCTGGGCAAGTCTGTTGGAGTTGTTACTTTTAGGGTCTCCCACAACCAGGGTGAGATCGGCTTCCCCTGCCTGCTCGGAAACGGCTTCCTGGCGGACCTGGGTGGCCATACAGATTTCCTGGTGTTTTTCGGTGTGAGGATACTTCTCCTTCACCCTTTCCATAACATCATAGACATCCCACTGGCTCATCGTGGTCTGATTGGTGATAAGCAGTTTTTCACTGTCCACTTCCAGGTTCTCCACTTCATCTTCCGTCTGAACGAGATGAACTTTTCCGGGGGCGACTCCAAGTGCACCTTCGGGTTCCGGGTGCCCTCTTTTACCCACATAAACGATTTCGTATCCTTCTGCCACTTTATCCCTGATAAGGTTGTGCGTATTCGTAACGTCAGGACATGTAGCATCCAGTGTCATCAGTCCTTTTTCTTTAGCCCGTTCTTTAACTTCGGGGGAAACTCCGTGGGCCGTAAATACGACTGTTCCATCATTGATGGATTCCAGTATTTCCAGACGATTCTCACCGTCGAGAGTTATAATCCCTTCGCTTTCGAATGCGTCCGTCACGTGGGAATTGTGGACGATCATCCCTAAAATATATATCGGCCGTGGAAGATTCGGGTCTTTCGCTGCGTTCTGCGCAATAACCATCGCATCCACGACACCATAGCAGTAGCCACGAGGGGCAATTTTAATGACTTCCATGTGTTTTGTCCTCCTCCGTCTTCAAACTCTAATCTCATTATAAAGGTAAACGTTACTGATGTAAAAATTATTAGTGTGCAATATGAACCAGCCTCTATTATAATAGGGAAAGGATAAATTCTAAAGGAGTTTGATTATGAATACACATTCGTTCGACCAGTACGACATTACACCCACCGTTTCTAATATCGTGAGCGCCTTGAAATTCAAAGAACCTACTGAAATTCAGCATAAAGTATTACCTCCATTTTTGAGAGGAGAAAGTGTAATTGCACGGTCTCACACCGGTTCTGGTAAGACGCATGCCTACCTTCTGCCGATTTTCAACCGTCTGGAGGCGGACAGAAAAGTGCAGGCGGTCGTCACCGCCCCGACGCGGGAACTGGCCATGCAGATTCATGAAGAAGTCAAAAAGTCTTTGCAGGCTTCCGGATTCAGCGAAGAAGTGAAAGCGAAACTTGTCGTAGGGGGAAGCGACAAGTACAGAATGATGGAACAGTTGAAGAAGACTCCTCCGCAAATAATTGTAGGCACTCCCGGGAGAATTCTTGATATGACTAAAGAGGGCGCACTTGATTTGTCTGATGCAAAAACATTTATACTGGATGAAGCTGATCTGATGGTGGATCTCGGGTTCATTGAGGATGTGGATCAGATTCTGATCCGGATGAAAGAGGACCTGCAGGTAGGAGTGTTTTCCGCCACCATCCCGGAAAGACTGCAGCCTTTTCTTAAAAAATATCTCCAGTCCCCTGTATATATAGAAACTGATATGAAGCAGCTGGCGCCGGAATCCATGGAACACAGGCTGGTAGAGCTGAAGCATAAGGAACCGGCTGATGTAATTATCGAAATTTCGAAAGCGATACAGCCGTATCTGGCTATAATTTTCACAAATGGGAAAGACGAAGCCGACAAACTCGCTGCTGAACTGACTTCACGGGGAATAAAGCCAGGTCTCATCCACGGAGGTCTCAGTCCAAGAGAAAGAAAACGCGTACTTAAAGATCTCAAGGAACTGAGGTTCCAGTACATTGTAGCTACCGACCTTGCTTCAAGAGGTATAGATATCCAGGGGGTCAGCCACGTAATCAACGCTCAGATGCCTAAGGAAACGGAATTCTATCTTCACCGGGTAGGACGGACAGCGAGAGCAGGATTAGAAGGTACCGCCATTAATCTGTACAAAGATTCGGATCTTCCCCTCATTGAAAAGCTGAAAGGGAAGGGGCTCACATTCAACTTCTATGAAGTGAAAAAAGGTGAATGGAGAGAAGCGAAGGACTACCTGCGCAGAGAAAACAGAGAAAAACAGGAAAACGAAATGGAAAAGAAAGCGAAACAGCTCGTACGTAAACCGAAAAAAGTGAAACCGGGCTATAAGAAGAAAATGAAATACAAAGCTGATAAAAACTATAAACAGATGAAAAGGGAAAGTTACCGAAAAGGGAAGAAATGACAGGAGGACTGCTGAAGTATGACTAAAATTGGTTCACACGTTTCGATGAAAGGTAAAAAAATGCTTCAGGGGGCCAGTGAAGAAGCTGTCTCCTATGGCGCCAATACGTTCATGATCTATACAGGTGCCCCTCAAAACACGAAGAGGAGACCGATCGAAGAACTCAACATCGAGAACGGGCAGAAGCATATGGAGGAGCATGGAATCGAAGAATTTGTAGTGCACGCTCCTTATATCATCAACGTCGGTAATACTGTGAAGCCGGAAACGTTCGAACTGGGCGTGGATTTTCTCAGAAATGAAATTTCAAGAACAGAAGCTCTCGGAGCGAAACAGATTGTTCTTCATCCGGGCTCTCACGTAGCTCAGGGGGCGGATCTCGGCATCGCCAAAATCATCGAAGGTCTGAACGAAGTATTATATAAAGACCAGCACGTACAGATAGCACTGGAGACGATGGCCGGGAAAGGTTCCGAGATAGGCAGGAACTTCGAAGAACTGGCTGCGATAATGGAAGGGGTAGAGCATGATGAACACCTTTCCGTATGCCTTGATACGTGTCACATTCACGATGCGGGCTACGACATTGTAAATGATTTCGATGGTGTGCTGGACACGTTCGACCGTATTGTGGGACTCGACCGGCTGAAGGTTATTCACGTAAATGACAGTAAGAATGAGAGAGGGGCCGCCAAAGACCGGCACGAAAATATAGGTTTCGGCTATATCGGCTTTGAAGCTCTCCATCACGTCGTTTATCACCCTAAACTCAAAGATCTTCCCAAAATACTGGAGACCCCCTACGTAGGAGAAGATAAGAAAAATAAAAAACCCCCTTATCAGCACGAAATTGAAATGCTGGAAGCCGGGGTTTTCGACCGGGATCTGAAAGAAAAAATTATGAACCAGTAAGATTGCGACTGCTGCCGAACTCTACGAAACATTGGAGGGAAGCGGCAGTTTTTTTATCGGCTCTACAATATTTGTTGGGGTATCAGAAAAATTCAGCATAAAAAAAACACACAAGCTCCTTTATCTTTTACACTTGAATTGACGAGACCCAAGAAAAAGATAGGAGTTGTGTGTATATATGCATTCTACCATGATGATTCCAGGATTTGAAGGTGTGGAAGTGAAGAAGACGGAGGAACGGGACGGGTGTTTGTATCTTCATGTCCAGATGCCGAAGAAAACCCACGTTTGTCCTTCCTGTCGAGCCAGAACCCGTCGGGTTCATGACTATCGGGTGCAGAAGGTCCAACACCTCAAGTGGTTTGAACGCCTGACTCACCTGTTCTATCGTAAACGACGGTATGCCTGCGCATGCGGGAAAAAGTTTGCGGAACAGAATTCTCTGGTCGAGCGTTACCAGCGCCATTCGAAAGAATGGAACCAGGCCTTCGGCTTCAGGCTCATTCATGGCAAGAACTTTAAAGACACAGCCCACCTGTTTCATACATCGCCCAATACAGCCGTCCGGCGCTTTGATCGTATCTCGGCTTCTCACCTGAAAGAAGTGGAGGAACTCCCTCGCGTGATTGCGATTGATGAATATAAGGGAGATACGGACCATGGCAAGTATCAGGTCATCATCGCTAACGCGGATACCGGGGAACCGATTGATATCCTACCGGACCGGTCGGCCGAGACCGTAAAAGACTATCTGAAGAAGAAAAAGTCGAACGTAGAGTGTGTCGTCATGGACATGAGCTATTCCTTCAAGTCGGCGGTGAACAAAGCATTGAATAACCCCATCATCGTCGCCGACCGTTTCCACTTCTGCCGATATATCAACTGGGCTGTAGACCGTGTAAGGAAAAGAGTCCAGAAGGACTTTCATGATTACGACCGGAGAAAGTGTAAGAGAATGAGGCATGTCTTTCACAAACCCTATGAGTCCCTGTCGGATAAAC
>NZ_NSGH01000030.1 GCF_002295105.1 Salimicrobium humidisoli
GGCTTTCGCCGGCACGACCGGTTGCGGGCCCGCATTCTGATGCATCACCAATTCAAGAACGTAGGCAAGCACCTAGGATAAAGGGGCGGAGGAAAAGATCCTCCACCCCAACATTTGAAATAGAACCTTTTTATCTTTTATCATAGAAAAAGCCCTGACGAATATTTCTCCGTCAGGGCTGATGCCAAGGGTAAGAGAATCAGTTAATGATTCCTTCTTCTCTTTGTTTTTCGTAATGTTCTTCGGCGAGTTTATCCACTTCTTTTTTCAGTTCCTCTACCATAATGTCTTCAGGAACTTTACGTATGATTTCGCCGTGTCTGAATAATAGGCCTTCGCCGCGGGCACCTGCAATGCCTATGTCGGCCTCACGGGCTTCACCCGGACCGTTCACCGCACAGCCAAGTACTGCAACTTTGATGGGAGCTTTAATCGTCTGGATATACTCTTCCACTTCGTTGGCAATGCTGATCAGGTCGATTTCTATTCTCCCGCATGTAGGACAGGAGATGAGTGTGGCTGCGTTCGATGCCAGGCCATACGTTTTAAGAAGCTCTCTCGCTACTTTCACTTCTTCCACAGGATCGGCACTCAGACTGATACGCACGGTGCTTCCGATGCCTTTGCTCAATATAGCGCCGAGACCGGCAGCACTTTTCACCGTTCCCGCGAACAGAGTACCTGATTCGGTTATACCTAAGTGAAGAGGGTATGAGATCTGTTCAGCAGCTTTCTCATAAGCTTCAATCGCCAATTTAACGTCGGAAGCTTTAAGAGAGACGATGATGTCATGGAAATCCAGCTCTTCCAGAATCTGAATATGGTGAAGGGCACTTTCTACCATACCCTGAGCGGTCGGATATCCATATTTTTCGAGAATGTGTCTTTCGAGTGAACCGGCGTTTACCCCAATACGGATCGGTACACCATTCGCTTTTGCCGCTTTCACAACTTCTTCGACTTTTTCACGTTTACCGATGTTTCCTGGGTTGATACGGATTTTATCCGCTCCGCCTTCAATAGCTTTCAGTGCTTTACGGTAGTCAAAGTGGATATCTACGACAAGCGGTATATTGATTCTCTTTTTAATCTCGGGAATAGCGTCCGCTGCCCGGTCATCGGGACAGGCTACGCGCACAATCTGACAGCCTGCTTCTTCCAGACGAAGAATTTCTGCCACAGTCGCTTCTACATCATGAGTTTTTGTGGTAGTCATGGACTGTACAACGACCTGGTCGGAACCTCCGATAGTGAGATTTCCTACTTTTACAGGTCTGGTGTCTTTTCTGTGAGTTATTGCCATTATGAATCGCTCCTTTTACATTAAAAGGTCTCTTGTCTCATTATAAAGGCCAATATTTTAAATGAGAAGTTTCCCTTTTTCCTTTATACTGAATAATAACATCATATCATGTTTAAAACTATCTACAAAGCAAGAGAAGTTATTGAAACGAAATACGTATGTTTTTCGTACATATGGTAAAGGCGAGGTGAGTACTTTGTTGACATATGACTGGATTGCTTTCTTTATAACCTTCTTCAGTACGATGTTCCTCCTCGGGGAACTGCTAGTCCGTATGAAAGGCGTGTTTGCGCTTCTCGGTATCGGGTTTATTACTGTGTATTTCTCTTCGTATCTCGAGCCTGATATGTTCTTCCTGATGGGGGCGATGTATCTGCTGGGGCTGGCCCTTCTCATCGTGGACGGAAAATTTGTGAACGATGGTACGCTCGGTACGATCGGGGCGGTAATCATGGTACTATCCGTAAGTCTCAGTGCACCGAGCTGGGGTGCGGGATTATACAGTGCGAGCGGGGTAGTGCTTGGCGGATTATCTTCATTGGTATTTCTGAAAGTATTCCCTAAACGTCAGATGTGGAGCAAGGTCGCTTTGAATGATCAGTTATCCTCGGAGCTCGGATATAACAGTATGAATGAAACATATAGAGCTCTTATCGGTGAAACTGCGACAGCCGTAACCGATATGCGCCCTACCGGAACGATAGAAGTGAAGGGGAAAGAATATAGTGCCACTACGAATGGTAAGTGGCTGGAAAAAGGAGAACAGTTGACCGTCGAGGATGCCGATGGTACAAGGATTCTCGTTACGAAGACAGAAACCTGAACAAAGGGTTTCTGTCTTTGTTTGTAAAGATAATGTTAAGATTCGAAAATAACCTTTACAATAGCTCTTTCAATCATTAATAATGAGGACGGTAACAGAGAGAATGATTGATAACCAGCTGCCGGGGCAGTGAAAGGGTGAGGGGATTGGATATTAGTTATCAGGAAATTATATTTCAGTTTTTCGGTGGACTAGGTATATTTTTATTCGGTTTAAAGTATATGGCAGACGGCTTGCAGAGGACAGCCGGAGAACGTCTGAGAGATATCCTGGATAAATTTACGAAGAACCCTTTTATGGGGGTCATCGCCGGTGCAGTAGCAACTGGTTTTCTTCAAAGTAGTTCAACCACGACCGTGTTGACCGTCGGACTTGTGAACGCAGGGTTCATGACCTTCAGACAGGCGATCGGGGTCATAATGGGAGCGAACATAGGTACTACACTTACAGCATTCATTATCGGTATTGATATTAAGGCATACGGACTGCCTATTTTGGCAATCGGAGCCTTTATGATTTTCTTCTTTAAAAACCACAAAGTTTCCAATTGGGGCCAGACCATTTTCGGTTTCGGTGCTCTTTTCTTCGGACTCGAGACGATGGGGAAAGGTGTCGAACCTCTTGAAAACGTCCAGACATTCACAGACCTCACTGTCAGTATGAGTAACAACCCGATTCTGGGTGTAGTCGTAGGAGTTCTGTTCACGATTCTTGTACAAAGTTCCAGTGCCACTATCGGTATTCTTCAGAGTCTGATGGGCGAAGGTCTGGTTTCCATTGATGCCGCCCTGCCGGTACTTTTCGGTGACAACATCGGTACTACCGTGACCGCGGCCCTTGCCGCAATCGGGGCAAGTGTCGGAGCTAAACGGGCAGCTTTTGCCCACGTTATATTCAACGTGCTCGGAGCTGTGATCTTCCTTCTGCTTCTCGTACCTTTCGAAGCTTATGTCAGATGGATAAGCAGTTATATGGACCTCGGTCCCGAAATGACGATAGCTTTTGCTCACGGGTCGTTCAACATCGCGAATACGATTATACAATTTCCATTCATAGCAGTACTTGCTTGGATAGTAATGAAACTGGTGCCGGGAGAGGATACGGTAATCGAGTACAAACCTCAGCACCTGGATCCGATTTTCATAGAGCAGTCCCCGTCTCTCGCTCTGGACCAGGCGAAAGCAGAGATTATCCGTATGGGAGATTATGCCTATAAAGGTCTCAGTGAAACGAACCTGTATCTTACAAGTAACCTGAGAAAACACTCCGAGCTTGCGACCCAGGTGGAAGAAGCGCTGAACAACCTGGACAGAAAAATAACGGATTACCTGGTCGACCTGTCCCAGACCTCACTTTCCGATGACGATAGTCACAAACACGGAGCACTTCTGGACTCGGTGCGCGACTTCGAAAGGATAGGGGACCACTTCGAGAACCTTATAGAACTGATCGATTACAAAAATACGCATAAAGTGAACCTGACAGACCAGGCCCATGACGATCTGAATGAAATGTTCAGTCTGACTCTGGAAACAGTGAATCAGGCCACGAGAGCCCTGGAATTCATGGATGAGGACGAAGCCCGGGAAGTAGTGCGTAAAGAAAATGAGCTTGACCGCATGGAACGCACCTACCGTAAGAAGCATATAATCAGATTGAATGAAGGAATCTGTTCAGGTCAGGCAGGTATCGTATTTGTGGATATGCTCAGTAACCTTGAGCGTATCGGTGATCACGCCGTAAACGTGGCGGAAGAAGTACTTGAGGAGAAAGAAAATTTATAAAAAAAGCAGGAGGAGGGAGGGGGAAAACCTTCCTTCTCCATTAAATTTTCATGAACGTGTTGACAATAATAAATGACGCATGCTATATTAAATAGCGTCGTTAAAATACTTCATATGGCGGTGTAGCTCAGCTGGCTAGAGCGTACGGTTCATACCCGTGAGGTCGTGGGTTCGATTCCCTCCACCGCCATTACATATCTATGGCGGTTGTGGCGAAGTGGTTAACGCACCGGATTGTGGTTCCGGCATACGTGGGTTCGATCCCCATCAACCGCCCCATACGGACCCTTAGCTCAGCTGGTTAGAGCTATCGGCTCATAACCGATCGGTCGCAGGTTCGAGTCCTGCAGGGTCCATTATTACGGGGGAGTACCCAAGTACGGCTGAAGGGAGCGGCCTCGAAAGCCGCCAGGCGGTATTTTTGCCGCGCGGGGGTTCGAATCCCTCCTCCTCCGCCACTCCTTTACTTAGGCTCGGTAGCTCAGTCGGTAGAGCAACGGACTGAAAATCCGTGTGTCGGCGGTTCGATTCCGTCCCGAGCCATTTAATTGTTAATGATCATTATTGTAAAATCACCAAATTCAGATGAATTTGGTGATTTTTTGTTTAAACGGAAAGTGACTGAGGTAAACTGTATGTGGATGCGGAAGGTAGTCGATCAAAACGTTTGCATCGATACTGACCGTTTGGTAAGTTAATAGTAAGGGTTTCAATCCCTTACATATTAAATACAAGGAGGATTTTATTTATGGCTAAATTTGAACTTCCAGAACTTCCATATGCTTATGATGCATTGGAACCGACGATCGACAAGGAAACGATGAACATCCATCATACCAAACACCACAACAAGTACGTATCAACATTGAATGATGCGTTGGAAGGTCACAGTGACCTGCAGGACAAATCCCTCGAAGAACTTCTTCAGAATAACCTGGAAATTGTTCCTGACGAAATTAAAACGCCGGTACGCAGAAACGGCGGCGGTCACGCTAACCACGACCTTTTCTGGACTATCATGTCTCCGAACGGTGGCGGTGAGCCGAGCGGTAAACTTGCGGACGATATTAAACAGACGTTCGGAAGCTTTGAAGATTTCAAAGAGAAATTCGAAACTACCGCTAAAGGCCGTTTTGGTTCCGGATGGGCTTGGCTCGTAGTGAATAACGGAAAACTTGAAGTTATTGATACACTGAACCAGGATTCTCCTCTTATGGAAGGTAAAACACCGGTACTCGGTCTGGACGTATGGGAGCATGCGTACTATCTCAACTACCAGAACCGTCGTCCTGACTACGTTGCAGCGTTCTGGAACGTTGTCAACTGGGACGAAGTAGAAAAACGCTATAACGAAGCTAAATAATATTTTTCACCCCCGCTGTTTACACGGCGGGGGTTTTGCTTAGATTGCAGTGCCGGGTTCGCGTCACTGTCTGCAGGGAATTTTCATTCAAGTAAGTTTGAATAAAAGTAAAAGTGTACTGCGAAAATACTTGAAAGGTAAATCACAATCTGCTATTATAATGAAGTCTGATTATAACTTTGAAATCACTAACATTAAAGAAATATTGGAGGGACAGAATATGCGCGTAAATATTACACTTGCCTGTACAGAAACAGGAGATCGTAACTATATTACTACTAAAAACAAACGCACAAATCCTGAGCGTCTGGAATTGATGAAGTACAGCCCGCGTCAGGGGAAACACACTTTGCACCGTGAAACAAAATAAAGACCTCATTAGATCGCGACATTTACTGTTGCGATCTTTTTTTACATACGGAAGTACAGGCATTTCACTGCTTCAGGGGAGAGGGTGAGTCCATGAAGAAATTGATGCGTACTGAAATTATGCGTTACTTAAAGAACCTTTCGAGAGAACAGAGGCATCGAATTGAGGAGGAACAGTTTGTAAACGTAACGGGTACTTCCCAATGGGAAAGAGCCCGTGTAATAGCTATAACAGTTTCCAAATACCCGGAATGGAGTACGAGAAACTTTATCGAAAAAGGGTGGGAGGAAGGTAAGAAGGTCGCGGTTCCCAAAGTCTCCCCAACTTTAAAAAGCATGGAGTTCTATCTCGTTCATACATATGAACAAATGAAAGAAGGATACAGCGGTATTTTGGAACCTGATCCTGAATTCTGTTCAATAATTCACAAAAAAGACATTGATTTACTTTTTGTGCCGGGCTTATTATTTAATTACGACGGGTATCGTATAGGGTTCGGCGGGGGCTTCTATGACCGTTACCTGGAAACATTTTCAGGAAAGACGTTATCTGTAACTTCCGAAAATCAATTGCAGGACTTCATACCCGTCGAAGATCACGATATACCCGTTCAGTTGATTGTAACAGAGAGCCGTCTTATCAATACTTCCGGGGAGGAATGAACGTATGATGAATATGCGAAATAGAGTAGTTATCATTGGGAACGGAGCGGTGGGTTCCAGTTACGCCTATGGACTCCTGAACCAGGGAGTGGCTGATGAGCTGGTGATCATCGATCTGGATAAAGATAAAGCGGAAGGAGATGTCATGGATTTGAATCATGGACTTGCTTTCGCACCATCTTCTATGCAGATAAGAACGGGGGACTACCGGGACTGTGAGGGAGCGGATATAGTTGTAATTACTGCGGGAGCCAATCAGAAGCCCGGAGAAACCAGACTGGACCTTGCCATGAAGAATACGGAAGTGTTCAAATCCATCGTTGATCAGGTGATGTCCCATTCATTTGATGGTATATTTATAGTAGCAACCAATCCTGTGGACGTTTTAAGTTATATGACCTGGAAGTTCTCCGGGTTATCCTCCGAGCGGGTTATAGGGTCCGGCACGATTCTGGATACCGCCAGATTGAGGTATCAGCTGGGAGATTATTTCCGTATCGATGCAAGAAATGTACACGCCTACATCATCGGTGAGCATGGTGATTCGGAATTGCCTGTCTGGAGTCATGCGAACGTGGGCGGTATTCCCGTGGATCAGTACATATCCATGCATACGGAGAGATATGATGAAAAGGATCTGGAACCTATTTTCCATAAAGTACGCGATGCGGCTTATCATATTATAGAAAGAAAAGGTGCTACTCATTATGGAATAGCAATGGGGCTGGTACGCCTGACCAAAGCGGTTCTCCGCAACGAAGATGCCCTGTTCACTGTATCGGTACTTCTTGAAGGGCAGTATGATGAGGAAGATGTGTACGTGGGCGTACCGGCGATCATTAACAGAAACGGCGTTAGGGAAATAGTGGAATTGAATTTACGACAGGACGAGAAGGATTTATTCAAGAAATCCGTCTCTGTAGTGAAGGATGCTGTGGAGCGCGTAAAACATTATTAAGTTGTGACGAAGGGGGAGATTACATGGAGATGGAACAGCGGTATTTTTTTTGGAAGTTGGCGTATGATCTCGTCTCCCGCTTCGATTTTGAGATTATACATCTCCACCTGCAGCGTGAAGAGGTGTGGCTTGAGAAGTCGTCCGGAGGTCAGTCACACGTAATCCGTCTGCTGAACAAGGAATTTCACTGGTCTAATCACGTGAAGGCGGACATTGAGCATGTGAACAGACAGCTGGAGAAAAACAAAAGATATTTTTCGGGACGGATAAAAAACATCGATTTATTATATGTGGCTGAACACCCGACAGTAGACGAGTTCGATTCTCCGTCGGTAAAACTGGCACATAATTCGAACGTTATTTTTCTGAGTGATGATAATAAAGAGAGGGGACTGGAACAATTAGCTGCCACGAACAAGCTGGATCACCCGCCAGAAATCAACTATAAACTTCCGGATGCCCCTCTTGAATATGAATCTACCATTGAATATATGAAACATCAGCTTTATTCTATCAGGCAGAAGCAGCAGCAGAAAATGAGAGAAGTTTTCGAGTATGGAAAGCCCAGGATCACTTACCTCCTGTTGATAATAAACTTAATCATTTTTTATTATTTGGAAAGTGTCGGGAGTACTAATTCCATCAGCACTCTCATTGAATACGGAGCTAAGTATAATCCCGGAATCATCGAAGGGGAATGGTGGCGTCTTATATCTTCCATGTTTCTCCACATTGGTGTCCTGCATCTGCTGATGAACATGCTGGCTCTTTTTTATTTAGGTACAGCAGTCGAACAGATATATGGATCTTTCAGATTTACGATGATTTATTTTCTTGCAGGAATACTCGGTAGTGCAGCGAGTTTTTACTTCAATACTTCGGTGGCTGCAGGAGCTTCGGGAGCGATTTTCGGATTGTTCGGAGCGCTTTTATATTTTGCATGGCGGTATCCCTCTCTGTTTTTCCGCACGATGGGATGGAACCTTATTATACTGGTTGCGATTAATATCGTATTCGGTATAACGGTGCCCCAGGTGGATAACAGCGGTCACATGGGAGGACTTATCGGCGGTTTTCTGGCTGCGCAGCTGGTGGATCTGCCAAAACTTTCTCATCGGGTTTATCGGACAGTGTCTGTCGCCTTGTACGCTTTGGGGTTAGCTGTATTATTAGCATCAGGAAGCGGAGGTGATTTAAAACTTACGGCCGCAGATATACAGTATTTGCAGGAATTGCAGGAAGAAGAAAGATATGAAGATATGCTGGATATTACGGAAAGCCTGGAGAAGACGGAAGGCGAGTGGGAAGATGAATACTTATTTTTCCGATCATATGCTTACTTACAAACAGGAAAAGAAAATCTGGCATTCGACGACCTGAGAAAAGCCGTGGACATTGCTCCGGAGTTTGCTGAAGCTCATTTTAACCTGAGTATCCTTTATGAGCGCCGGGGTAATGAAAAGAAAGCGGAGTACCACCAGGAAAAGGCTGAGGAACTTAATGCAGAATTACGGAACAAAGATCCCGAACGGCCTGCTTCTTCGTAGCATGAAAGAAGCGCCGTTCTTTTTTGTGTTTGGAGAAATTTATAAATAATGCCCGTTCCAGCAGAGTTCCATCGTTTCTTTTGTCAGGCAGGATTGATATAATGAAGGCGGTGATAAAGATGAAAACAATTTACGATATCCAACAGTTTCTGAAGAAATTCGGAACCATTATTTATGTCGGAGACCGGGAAGCGGGCCTCGAACTAATGGAAGATGAAATCCAGGAACTGTATAAATCTCAATGCATGACCCAGGAAGACTACCGTATGGCTATACTATTGCTGCGTTCGGAGATAGCCCGGGAGAAAGACAGGAAAAGAAAAGAGGTCTAATACTGCTATGGAAAAAGATAAATATATTGGTGTTGATATCGGTGGTACTACTGTAAAAATGGCTGTTCTTGATAGAGATGGGGAAATGATACATAAGTGGGAGATACCCACCGTTACTGAGGAAAGCGGGAACAGTATCATTTCTGATGTCGCTTCGTCTCTGGAGCATACACTGGATGAGCTGAAAATTGATAAACGTACACTTCATGGTATAGGAGTAGGAGCACCGGGGTTCATAGAGCAGGAAGAAGGTTACGTTTATGAAGCTATAAATATAGGCTGGAAAGACTTCGGAATGGGAGAAGCCTTAAAACAGGCTGCCGGCCTGCAGGTATGGGCTGATAATGATGCTAATATCGCAGCACTCGGGGAAAACTGGCTCGGAGCGGGGCATAATTGCGCCAGTATGGTGGCAGTCACTCTTGGAACCGGTGTAGGTGGCGGTATTATCGTCAATCATAAGGTGATCAACGGTACGAACGGAACCGGTGGAGAGATTGGTCACATCACAGTAAAACCGGGGTCTCCGCATTATTGTAATTGCGGCAGATACGGGTGCCTCGAAACAGAAGCGTCTGCGACGGCGATAGCTCGTAAAGCGAAAGAAAGACAGTTGAAGAATGAAAACGGGTTTTTATCATCCATTAAAAATCCGGAAGCAAAAGACGTATTCGAGGGGCTGAAACAAGACGACGAAGACTGCCGGCTTATAGTGAAAGACGTCACGGATCAGCTGGGTCTGGCTCTGGCCAACCTCGCAGTTTCCATCAATCCGGAAAAGATAGTGATAGGCGGAGGTGTATCGAAAGCCGGCGAACAGCTTATAGAACCTTTGAAGACGGCTTTCCGTAAGTATGCTCTTCCACGTGTCAGGGAAGTCTGTGACATCAGTATCGCCGAGCTTGGTAATGATGCAGGTGTTATAGGAGGCGCCTTCCTGGTTAAGACAAAGACGGAGAACAAACAGACCGGGGCTCAGGAAAGATAATCGCTCCCTTGCGATCGACTTCGTTATTTTCATTTACTTGAAACTTATGAAAGCAGTCGAACGTTATAATAAAGAAAGGTGTTATCTTCTGCGAGGCAGGAGATGGTATGTAAAGTGTTTTGTTGTGAAGCGGAACGAGGAGGAAATTTAATGAAAGAATTAATAAGGAGAACTCCCTTATTTGTTCTTGCAGCCATTTTGTTCGGTTTAAAAACTTATTTGGTCTACAGATTCATGTTCGGCATTTCTATCGATAGTGCGTTGCAGGAACTTATATTAATTCTGAATCCGCTTGTCAGTGCCTATGTGATTTTTGTTATAAGCATTTGGCTGAAAACGAATAAACAAGGAAGATACCTGAAATATTCATCGCTATTAGCAACTCTTGTACTATATGTGAATTTGCTGTTTTATCGTAATTTCACGGATTTCATTACACTTCCCGTCCTTTTTCAGGGAAACAATGCGGCAGATCTGACTTCAAGTATTTTTACTCTGATCCACTTCACGGATCTGTTGCTGTTTCTGGATGTGATTTTGATCTGGATTCTCAGTAGAAATCCCGGATGGCCCGCCATTTCTGAAAAACCGCAGAAAGTAGCGGCTACGGCAGTTATGTTTCTGCTGCTTGCGATGAACGTCACTTTAGCTGAAGTGGAGAGGCCCATGCTTTTTACAAGAACGTTTGACAGGGAGTATCTGGTGAAGAATATCGGACTGTTCAACTATCACATATATGACTTGACGATGCAGACGAGAACACAGGCCCAGAGAGTGTTTGCAGACGGAAGTGAAATAGAAAAAATCCGTAATTATATAGCCGATCAAAAGGGAGAAGAATCGTCGAAGACAGAACTTTTCGGTATAGCCGAAGACAAAAACGTAGTTTTGGTAAGTATGGAGTCGATGCAGAACTTTGTTTTGGATAAAGAAGTGAATGGGGAGGAGATAACCCCTTTTATGAACGATCTGAAAGAAAATAAAGATACTTTATGGTTCAAGAACTTCTATCATCAGACAGCACAGGGGAAAACGTCGGACTCAGAGTTCCTCGTAGAAAACTCTTTGTACCCTCTCGACCGGGGGGCTGTTTATTTTACACATGCCCAGAACGATTACAATGCGTTGCCCGAATTGTTGAATGAAAAGGGGTATACTACTTCCGTGTTCCACGCTAACAATGAAAGTTTCTGGAACCGGGACGTCATGTACGATAATATCGGGTATGATCATTTTTATTCGAAAGAAGATTTTGAAATCAAGGAAGAGAATTCTTTCGGTTGGGGTCTGGAAGACAAAGCATTTTTCGAACAGTCCATTCCATATTTGAAAGAACAGGAGCAGCCGTTTTACAGCAAGTTTATAACACTTACCCATCACTTTCCTTTTGACCTCCCGGAAGATAAAGCATCGATCGATAAACTGGATACAAATTCCACTACACTGAATCAATACGTACAGACAGCGAGGTACACGGACGAGTCGCTGAAGGAATTTATGAACCGGATGAAAGAAAAAGGTATGTATGAAGATACGATGTTTATATTCATGGGAGATCACTATGGAATAAGTGAATTCCATAAAGGTGCCATGAGTGATTATCTCGGCCGGGATATTAACGGATACGAACATATCCAGCTTCAACGTGTCCCTTTAATGATTCATATACCTGGTTCGGGGGAAGGGAAAATCTATGAAAAAATCGCCGGACAAATAGATATGAAGCCCACGATACTGCACTTATTGGGAATCGAGGAGAAAAGAGATATTAATTTCGGTGAGAATATGCTGGCAGAACATAGGAAGGATTTTATAGCTATGCGCGATGGCAGCTTTATAACGAAAGATTATATTTATTCGAAATCTGTCTGTTATGATAAGGAAACCGGTGAGCCTGTCGAATTGCCTCCGGAAGAGGAATCGCCTTGTGAACCTTTTAAAGAAAAAGTATCGAAAGAACTCGAGTATTCGGACAACATCATTTATGGAGATTTATTCAGGTTTTATGATTTCAAAGATTAGCCATGGGACCGTCCTTTTTAGCACAGGACGGTCTTTCCTTTATCGGGAGAACGCATAGGGGGTAAATAAATGTGATCGAATTCAGAAATGTGAGCCACGGGCCGCTCAGAGATATTTCTTTTACGCTTCAAAAACAGGAGCGGGCTATTCTTTTCGGACCTTCAGGAACCGGAAAAAGTACGCTTCTTTTTCTTTTTAATCGGCTGAAAGATCCGGAGGAGGGGGAAATTTTTTACAACGGAAAACCTTTGACAGATGTACCAATTATCGAACTGCGTCAAAAATTCGGTCTGCTTCTTCAATCTCCGAATCTATTTCCGGGCACTGTCCTCGATAATTTGAAATATGGCCCTTCTCTCACTAATTCGTGGCGACCGGGCAGAGAGAAGGAGCTGCTTGAGTATGTCCAGCTGTCTCCGGAGATGAAAGACCGTGACGTCGATCATCTGTCGGGAGGTCAGCAGCAGCGGGTGTCTCTGGCGAGGACTCTTGCAAATGAACCGGAGGTGCTTTTACTGGATGAGCCGACAAGCGCTCTTGATGATAAAACTGGAGAAGATATCGAAACGGTGCTGAAGGAGCTTATTGAACAGCAGGGGCTTAC
This sequence comes from Salimicrobium humidisoli, assembly GCF_002295105.1. Lineage (GTDB taxonomy): Bacteria > Bacillota > Bacilli > Bacillales > Halobacillaceae > Salimicrobium > Salimicrobium humidisoli. The sequence continues at coordinate 12,757 of NZ_NSGH01000030.1, forward strand.
GATGGTAATGGTGACCCACCAGATGGCCCAGGCGAGAAGATTGGGGACAAATGGCTTGTTCATGAATGAAGGAACTATTGAAGAACATGGAAAAATACCGGAAATGCTTGAGCAGCCACAAAGTAAAGCATTGAAGGAATACTTGCAGGGATAGGGGGGAAGTTATGTCACCTGAAATTTCGAATCAGTCTTTATGGTTTTTAATTATTTTCGTAGTTATACCGCTATCCGTATCTTATTTTTATCAACTGGGGTTGAGCCGCAATGTCATAGTCGCTTCTCTCAGGGGTACTGTGCAGCTTTTTGCGATCGGTTATATCCTTACTTACTTATTCGATTTAAATGCTTATATAGGTATTCCTCTAATGGTAACAGTCATGCTGGTAGTCGCAAGTTTCCATGCGAGAAAGAAAGGGAAAGAATTGCCGTATGTTCTTCCTGTGATTTTTGGTGGGCTCGTGCTCGTGGAGGTCAGTGTACTGGCCATGTGGCTTCTTTTCGGCATGGTGGAATTCATTCCCTCCGAAGTTATACCGATGAGCGGCATGGTGATCGGGAACAGTATGGTAGCGATGGGACTTGCGCTCGAAAGGATGAAAAGTGAGTTCTCCGAAAATCGGGGAAGGCTTCTTGCTGCTCTTTCGTTAGGGGCGGAACCGAAACAGGCTTCCACTCTGATTGTTCAGCGAACTTTGAATGCAGCACTTATTCCGAACGTGGACAGAATCAAGACCATAGGACTCGTCCAGCTTCCGGGAATGATGACGGGGCTGATTCTCGGAGGGGTGGAGCCGATTATGGCTATCAAATACCAGCTGGTAATTTCCCTCAGTATATTTTCATCCGTATCTTTAAGTGCCATGTTTGTCACGCTTATTATGTACAGACACTTTTTTACAGAAAACAAGCAATTGCTTGAATCGGAAGAAGCGATGCTCGCTTATGCTTCCAATCAGGAAAAATAAAAAAGACGCTGAGAATCTCAGCGTCTTTTTAGCCGAATAAATTAGCATAGATGGTCATTACAGAAAACCATCCGAATACTGCTGCAGAAATTAAAGAAAAAGCTACGGCAAGAAAGTTTTTAGTTTTAATTTCCCGGAAAATTGCTACGACGCAAAGAATAGCTACGAGCAAAAACAGGATAGCTGTTACCATATCCGCACCTCCCAGTTAATTCTATCTGTACTGTTGTACGAGATGTTATACTTATGTAAGATATTCATTCTTCACTTATTTTATAGGATTTTTTCTATTTTGTCGAGGAATAAAAATGTAAAGCTGATAATGGAGGGACATTATGTTACGGATTGCAAGAATACCACTCGGACCTCTGGGGACGAACGGCTATGTACTTTATGAAAATGGCAGGGCTCTCGTTATTGATCCGGGTGGTGATTTTGATAAGTTGAGAAAATTTATGGACGAGAAAGAACTGAACGTGGAAGCGATAATTTTGACTCACGCTCATTTTGATCATATAGGGGCACTTGAAGAAACGAGGACGCACTATGACGCTCCCGTTTTTCTCCATCTGGACGAAGCCGGGTGGCTGAGTGACCCTGCAAAAAACGGTTCGGAATGGTTTGGGATGGATCCTGTCATTGCTGCGGACCCTGATTTTATATTGGAGGAAGGAAAGCAGAAGATCGGAGCGTTTTCCTTTGAAGTCCGACACGTCCCGGGTCATTCTCCCGGCAGCGTAGCTTTAGTGTTCCGGAATGAAAGGTTCACTATCGCCGGAGATACATTGTTTCAGGGAGGGATAGGTCGGACTGATTTGCCCGGTGGGGATCATGAACAGCTGCTGGATGCGATATTAAGTGAACTGTTCACCCTTCGTGACGATATGAGAATCTATCCCGGGCACGGAGATCCCACGACCGTTGGAGATGAAAGAAAATCGAATCCTTTTCTTACCTAAAAAAACGTTCCATTAGTGCAGAGCACTGATGGAACGTTTTTTTTAGTGACCAAAACCTGGTTGTAAAATAAACGAGGTATAATAAGTAAAACCAATCATAAAGACTGTCAAATAAGAGAAAAATATGTAGATATACATACGTTCAGACAGCTTGAGAAAGCCAATCGCAAGGAAAAAGGCAGTTTGAGCCAGGGATATCAATGTAGCTTCCATCATGTCACCAGCGTAAAACATGACAGCAAATATACCTGTCCAAAAGGCCAGCGTACGAAACATACGATCCATACTTCTTCCCCTCCTTCATATTAAACTATCATTCACATTATATACGAGAATAATCAGGATGTAAATGAAACGTAAGAGGGAATCTAATCCAATTTGTAAGTTTGTTTGTAATTTTTGTGTAAATCTTTGTAGATTACCGTGTATGTGCACAAGATTCGGGCTTCTTCATCGTTGCAGGTGACAGATGCCTCTCCATCCGTCAGGGGACGGCGGATAGTTAGTGGAAAGCTTGTGGAAGAGATAATGAACGGGGTCCATTTATCATAAACGGACTGGTAGTATCGCTGGGTCTGATAGCTTTTCTTAATTGCCTGATTCAGTTCCATGTTTTGATAATAGGTATGGATCATATAACCGAATACCAGCAAAAACATAAATAGTAAAGCCGAAACCCAGGGGTAGTAGAATCCCTTTTCATTTACCGGGAACGTATAGCGTTTTTTCAAACCGTTCTCCACCTTCGTATTCAATTTTTACATGCAATACGTCCGACTTAAAAAAGAAAGTCATATCCCTTATGTCGAATAGTAACGTTTCATGTCCCTTACCGCTCACTCTTCTTCTTACTAAGTTACGATATTGTTCTATAGAGACGATACTTCCCTCTATATTAGTGTAATGGAGATTATTCTTTTGAACATTCACTGAAGAGGCCGTGTTCAGTTCTTCCTGCAGCAGCTGAATATATTGGTGTGTTTGCCAGTCCCCGTTCCACTCCAAAGGTCTCAAATAATTCATCAGGGGGACTAACACGACGAGTGCTGTCAAAAGGATCGAAAGGGATAACAGCACTTCCATTAACGTGAAACCTTTCGTATCTTTAATCATACAGACAAAGCTCCTGTTGCTGTCCGTTCTCCCAACGTGCGCAGTATCTATGGGATTCTTTCAGTACAGTGACCGGATACTTATATTCGATTTCGCCCGCGTGTGAATCAAGTATAGTGTAATTGTGCAACAGCATCAGAATTTCACGCTCGTCTTTCAAATGATTCAATGATGTATGGACGGTAATAAAAGAAGGGAAAATCAGAGCGGTAAAAACAGTGATAAGAGCAAGTGTTCCGACAGCTTCCAGTAGTACAAATCCTTTATTGTTCATCAATAACGACCCCGTTTCTGCTGAAAGGAAAGGTGACTTTATGCTGTTTATCTCCAGTATGGAACCACATTGTACCCGGAGTGCTGATTGTACCGTTCACGTGAAAAGTCGTATAGGATTTCAAAGTTGCAAGCTGTATCTCCCATTCGGGAGGGAACTCTTCCTGTATTATAGGGGAAGAGCCCCAGCTTTCATAAATGCGATAAACGTTGTTGACCTTATCAATGTAGAGCGTATGTTCTATTCCCTTCTGAACACTCATCTGCTGAGCAAAATGTATGTCGTCGGCAAATTGTTGAATGGTCCGCTTCTCTGTAAGATGAGAATAACTTAAGTGCTGGCCGGGAGCTAAAATAGCAAGCGAAACGGTAATGAAACAAAGAACCACTATCACTTCTACCATCGTGAAACCTTTATGGTTGTAAAACACTCGAAGTTATTTCTCCGGTTGAACTGTCGTAATTAGGGGTCTCTCCGTTAGGACATGTGCTTTGTTTCAGGTATCCTTCGTCTTCCAGAGTTTCCAGACTTAAAGGGAAAGCTCCGGTTTTCATAAAATAAGATTCTATCTGTGCCTCTGCTGTCAGAGTGAAAGCTTCACACCCTTTTGTTCTGATAGTGTTGTTATTTTCAGTGATGTTCGGAAGTGCTACGATAAGCAACACGGTAATTATAAGTAAGACTACGAGCATTTCTATTAATGTAAAACCGGCATTATTTTTCATTATGATCCACCTCATTTTTAATATGTTTCTATCCAGCTATATAAAGGAAGCATTATAGAAAGATAGATGGAAATGATTACTACTGCAGTTATGATCAGAAATATCGGCTGTATAAGCTGAATCGTCTTCTCTGTTTTCATCTGAACCTGTTCCAAAAACATCCCCGCAAGCAGCGATAGTTCATCAGCCAGTGCCTGGTTGTCATTAGCTTCGTGGAAGATTGACACCATCTCTTTCCGCATCAGCACTGTTTCGTTAGCTGCCATGCCCAGAGTGTTCCCTTCGGATAAAGATTCGAGAATAGTCCGGGCGCTGAAGGAGAGTTCCTGCTGGTTTCTCTGTGAAATGAGAATATCAAGCACCTGATTGAGGGAGAAACCCGCTTTAAGCATGGAACTCGCATGGATTGCAAACTGATAGCTGACAATGTAAGTTTTTATACTTAAAACAAACGGAATTCTTCTGTAAAGATTCATTTTTGTCTCGAATTTCAGTTTGGGAGCAGCCAGTTTGTATACGAAAAAAGCGGTGCCGGCAATAATCGAAAGAAGAACAAAGAAAGTTATGGAATAATCTATGGTCTGAAAGATGTAAAGCGACCACGGTTTATTCTCTTCATGTTCATAAAGGTTTTGAAAACTCGGAATTACGGACTTTTTCATGAAGTAAAAAGTCAATAACAGAAATAACATTAAAATGACCGGATACCTTAACGTGTGTGCAAGTTTCTTTTTTGTTTCATAAGTGATGGTTAATAATTGAAAACACTGATGGAATAAAGAGGGGAAATCTTTTCTCATCTTTCCGAAGTAGAGGAAAGATATGACGAGGGAAGAAAAGCGGGCTTCGGCAAACGCCTTTTCCATAGGTTCGCCTTTTTCGAAATGATATAAAAGCTGTGAAGTCAGAGGTTTCAGGTCCTGGTCCCAGCCTGTAATGTTTAACGCCCGGGGGAGGGAGTATCCTTTGTTCAGCAATGGGTACATTCTTTTGAAGAAATGAATCTGCAGTGGGACGGCGAGAGTTTTCCGATTAAATAAATCCATAGGCCCATGCTTTCTTTTTCAGGTGAGGGAAGGTATGAGAAGTAACTGGTGGGGAACCTTTCAAGGCGGTGGAAAGAGCAGCATCTTCCAGTATTTCCAGAATGGCCGCTCTGCGCTTAATAGCGGAAGAAAGAAGCAGTTTCTGACTGGCGACTGCCCTTAAAGTCTGCTCCAAATCAACTTTCGGTATATTCATTTCCTGGAGCCTTCTGATTGTACCGAGAGCGTTTTTGGCATGAAGGGTACTGAAAACCAGGTGGCCGCTGAGAGCCGCTCGTACCGCAAAATGTGCCGTGGCTTCATCCCGGAGCTCTCCCACGATAATAATATCCGGATCATGTCGTAAAGCGGCTTTCAGTCCTTCGTTGTAATCGAAAGCATTTTTTTCATTCACCTGTACCTGAATGACGCCGTGGACGTTTCTTTCCACCGGATCCTCCAGGGTAATAAGCTGAAGGTGCCCTTTTTGCGCAAGTATTTCCATTAGGGCATACAGAGTCGTTGATTTGCCGCACCCGGTCGGCCCCGTAAAAAGAACAAGACCCGAAGTGTAACCGATCCATTTCATAACCCTTTTCATTTGCTCAGGAAAGAGGAAAAGTTCACCGATAGAAAGGTTTTCGGTTACGGCAAACAGTCGGATGGCAAGACTTTCCGTAGAAGTGAGGGGTAATGTCGACAACCTGAGGTCTGTAGAAAGACCGCGGGAAAGGTAAGAGAATTTGCCGTTTTGAGGGAGTTTCATTTCTCCTATATCCATTTCCGAGGAGAACTTCAGAAATGTGAGAAGTTTGTTGTAAAGGGGGAGAGGGAGAGAGCGGGAAAAAACCCGCAATCCCTGTACGCGGAAGTAAACGTGGACGTTTTCATCCTCCGGAATAAAATGAATATCTGAAGCTTTCCGGTCCAGAGCTTCATCAATAATTTTTCTGCTTAATTCTTTGGCGTTCAACTCATTAATCACCTCTTCTTATGTTTATAGTAATATATATTCGACCCCGAAGGAGATATTCCTCTTTTTTGGCCGACCCGCGCTTCTTTATTTTAGAAAATTTTCAATTAAGTGAAATGTTATATCCTGGTATGATATAATGAAAATGCTTCACTATTCACAAAAGTTAAATTACATAATCAGCGCGGATGACCGTGGAGGGAGAGACTGCAAGTACGGATCATTAGTAACTGCAGCGCCGAAGGAGCAAGCTACGAGCGAATCTCTCAGGCACAAAAGACTTTCACGGGACGCAACTCTGGAGAGCGTCTGCATATGCGGACCACCTACGAAGCAAGCCCTCGGGCGTTAAACTTTCCGGTAACAGGACAGAGACTTTTTCTTAAAAGGGGAAAGTCTCTTTTTTTATGCCGGTGAAAAGGGGCTCTACAATATTTGTTGGGGTATCAGAAAAATTCAGCATAAAAAAAACACACAAGCTCCTTTATCTTTTACACTTGAATTGACGAGACCCAAGAAAAAGATAGGAGTTGTGTGTATATATGCATT
>NZ_NSGH01000031.1 GCF_002295105.1 Salimicrobium humidisoli
ATACAACGCCACCATCGCAAATTCTGCCTCTGGAGACTGGAAAGACCGATATCGAAAAAGCTCCGATCATCTTTTTACGATGATCGGAGTTTTTTTACTACGAGTCCGAGTTAGTTATGTCCCAGACTCTTTTCGTTCCGAAAATCTTTTACTGTAATGACGAAAAACAAACCTCCGGACGCCCGTCACAAAGGGCTGAACAGAGGTTTATTGCAGATAGTCGTTCATAACTGTTTTTTCAAAGATGTAATCACTTTCTCAACTGCTGCCGCGGACTTATCGAGCGCATCTTTCTCTTCTTTTCGAAGCGGCAGTTCGATTACACTTTCAATTCCGTTGCCCCCCAGAATAGTCGGCACGCCGAGATAAATGTCTTTGTATCCATATTCTCCTTCGAGATATGCAATAGAAGGAAGAATGCGTTTTTTATCTTTGATGATAGCTTCAACCATCTGCACGAGAGAAGCTGCAGGAGCGTAGTAGGCGCTTCCTTCTCCAAGCAGCCCGACAATTTCTCCGCCCCCTTTTCTCGTCCTTTCGACGATAGCTTCCATACGTTCTTCGTCGATCAGTTTATCGAGGGGGATTCCTCCGGCATTGGAGTAGCGTACGAGAGGCACCATGCTGTCGCCGTGACCTCCGAGCACAAAACCTGTGACGTCTTCCACGGACACGCCGAGCTCCTGCGCCACGAACGTATTGAATCTGGCCGTATCGAGAATACCCGATTGACCGATCACTCTATTTTTCGGGAATCCGGTTTCTTTGAAACAAGTGTAGGTCATTGCGTCGACAGGATTACTCAATATAAGAATATAGCTCTCAGGTGCATACTTTTTCACCTGAGCAGACACATCTTTCATGATTCCGGCATTGGTTTCCACGAGTTCATCACGACTCATCCCCGGTTTCCTGGGGATCCCTGCGGTGATAATGACCATATCTGCATCTTCAATGTCTTTATAGTCGGAGGTCCCGGTAATAACGGCATCGAATCTTTGTACAGGCCCGGCTTCAAGCATATCCAGGGCCTTGCCCCGGGCAGGCTTTTCCATGGAAGGAATATCTACAAGCACCACATCTCCCAGTTCTTTTTGAGCAATCATGAGAGCTGTAGTCGTTCCGGTGAACCCGGCACCTATTACAGCAATTTTTCTGCGTTTGAAGTGAGCCATCAGTTACGCTTCCTTTCCGCTTCCGTTCTCAGCAGTTTTCTGTTTGGACTGGCTTGAGCTTTGTTTCTTCTTCGGGGACGCCGGCGTCGCAGGGGAAGGCTTAGCGATCGTATCCGTGTTCACGCTTTCTTTCCCGTCTTTTTCCAAAACGGTTTTCGTTTCGTCATCCGGATGCGGGATAACGTGATGACCGATCAGTTCCCCGACTCGTGATGCCGCCTCTTTCCCAGCATCAACAGCCGCCTGTACGGCGCTCACATCCCCTTCTACAAGGACAGTCACCAGTGCTGCATCGATTTTTTCCTGTTTCACTAACGTTACGTTTGCAGACTTCACCATTGCGTCCGCTGCTTCTATAGAACCGACAAGACCTCTCGTTTCAATCATGCCTAAGGCTTTAGCCATTCATTCCACCCCTTTCCACTTCTACGGAATCAATGATCCCGATTATTATCGCGTCAATCGGACCGTTAACGGGGTCTGGACCAAGAGTACTCGCGCTCCCCCGGGTTACAAGCACTTTGTCCCCGACCCCCGCTCCTATTCTATCTACGGCTACAAAAGAGTTTTCTTCTTTTTTCACCGGCTGGATGACAAGAAATTTCATCCCGGTCAGGCCTTCTTCTTTTCTCGTAGCCCATATGTTTCCAATCACTTCTCCTATAATCATAATGTCCTCTCCTTACGTGTAGAGAATTCCAATTTCTCTATCCCGTGCAGCGTCCTTTGCCAAAGGAGTGATAATCGTCCCCTTCCGCACATATATCTCTTTATATCTCCACTTCTCTATCTCTGTGGCTGTAAGCAGCTTATCGGGGTAAACGTTCGGAGATGGTTCTTCCTGCTTCTCGGGCAGTACTTCCGAACCTTTATCCGTCACTTTCACTGAAAAAGTTTCCAGTTTCGAAACGTATTCACTCACCATGGTGGCGTAAGGAGAAGTATCATTCAACAAGCCGGCCGTCTCCCCCTCAAGCGTTACGTATACAGTCGTCTTATTTTTCATCAGCCGTGCGAACCACCAGGTTTCCGCCGTATCCGCAATTCCGAGCGAACTTTTCACCAGAAAGTCCTGATCCATGGCCGGAAAATAGACAGCACCGGCCTCGTCCGGATAGTCGGAATGAAGAGGATTCACCCACTTGACCACCCAGTCCTTCTCGAGTCTTTCGAGTAACTCCCGGGCAGGTTCGCTCCTTTGAATTACATAAAGATCCGGACGGACAGGGACATTCATTGAATTAAGCACTTTCCTGACGATTTCTTCAATCATACCCCGGTCAGCCATCTTTATCCGCCTTTATAAGAGAACCTTCAGCATTCTTTTGCAAAGCTGCGGCATTCGCTTCGTCCGTATCGACGTGCATATCCAGCCGATACTTATCCGATACGCGGATGACTACTTCCGAGAAAGTCAACGTTCTTCCTTCTCCACGAACTTTTACATCCACTTCTTCACCATTTGTCACGTTATAGAAAGTCGCGTCATCCGGATGCATGTGTATGTGAGCTTTAGCGATGATCAGTCCTTCTTTTAAATATATACTGCCTTTCGGTCCAATCAGGGTGACGGGGGCAGAACCTCCGATGTCGCCGGAGAGTCTCACAGGAGGGTTACCTCCCAGCTTGAATGCATCCGTACGGCTAACTTCCACCTGGGATACAGGCCTCAGAGGACCGAGGATCCGTACGTTCGGAATCGTTCCTTTCGGCCCCGCTATGGTCACAGTTTCGTTTGCGGCGAACTGCCCGGGCTGGGATAAATCAGCCTTCTTACTCAATTCGAAACCTTCACCGAATAACGTATGAAGGCTCGACCGGTCTAAATGACAATGCCTGGCCGAGATCCCGATGGGGACCCCTCCAGACGATCGTCTTTCCAGTTTTGCCATAACTTCCTCTACAATGGTTTCCATATCTGTTTTTTCCATAAAACTGTATCCTCCTCGTCACGTTCTCCTGTCCGGACAGACAGAGGAGTGCGGATTATTGGTTAATATCCATCTTTGGCAGGATACTTTCAAGCTCGTTGTGCGGACGTGGGATAACATGAACGGATTTCAGTTCCCCTACGCGTTGAGCTGCTGCGCTTCCTGATTCCGTAGCCGCTTTAACCGCACCTACGTCACCACTTACGAGAATCGTGACGATACCGCCACCGACGTGTACTTTTCCTACAAGATTGACGTTTGCCGCTTTCACCATTGCGTCCGCTGCTTCCACTGATGCTACCAGACCTTTAGTTTCAATCATTCCAAGCGCTCCGTTTAGTGCCATTGTAAATTCCTCCTAAGGATTAATATTTTTGTAAAACTTTATCCACTATCTGTGCTACAGTCGCCTTATCGACCTTGCTGTGATCAACTTTGCCGAGAACTTCCGACACCACCTGTTCAATGTCCGGCTCTTCTTTTGTATAGGAGCTTTCAGAAACTGTTCCCGCTTCCGGAATACTCACTTCTTTGATACCGTACGCCATCCTTTTAATGTTAATCAGATGTTTTGCGGTAATATTATCCGATGTAATATTACCTCCGTACGACCCACAGCCCAGCGTCATCGAAGCTTTCAGCCCGGTGGTGGCTCCCACAGCCCCGATACTCGCGAGCGTATTCACCATCATCCGCGATACCGGCATCGTTTCGCCGAACTCTCTTGCTACTTTGTCATCATTCGTGTGTATCGCGAGAGAATGGCCGCGTCCTCCCAAATCCAGAAGTTCGATACATCTTTCTTTCGCTTCTTCTTTGTCCCTTGACGTATACAACGGAAAAATCGGCGACAGTTTTTCAATGGAGAACGGTACCTGTTTGTCCACCTGATCTTCTTCGGCGATCAGTAACCTCGTATCCGAAGGGACCTGCACTCCGGCCATTTCGGCGATGACAGTGGCAGCTTTCCCGACGATTTTCGGATTCAGCTTGCCGCGCACCGGAGAAATGACATCTTCGACTTTCCGTTTTTCTTCCCCCTCGAGGAAGTAAACATTGTTGTTCTTCAGTTCACGGACGACCATGTCTTTGATATTTTTGTCGACGACAATCGCCTGTTCCGTGGCACAGATCGTGCCGTTATCGAACGTTTTACTGTCCACTACCTGTTTCACTGCTTTCTGAACATTACAGCTCTTCTCCAGATATACAGGGACGTTGCCGGGCCCCACACCATATGCCGGTTTACCGGAACTGTAGGCGGCTCTCACCAGCCCTCCCCCTCCGGTTGCCAGTATTACGTCAATGTCCCGGTGCGACATCAGCTCTTTCGTTGCCGGCATGGAAGGTTCCGAAATCCAGCCGACCAGTCCTTCAGGTGCGCCGGCTTTTTCTGCAGCTTCCCGGCAGACCCGCAGCGCCTCCACCGTACATTTCACAGCGGACGGGTGTGGACTTACCACGATACCGTTACGGCCTTTCAACGAAATCAGGGTTTTGAAAAAGGCGGTGGAAGTCGGGTTGGTCGTTGGAATGATTCCTGCGACTACCCCGAACGGATAGGCGAATTCTGTAACTTTATTTACCGTATCTTCCGAGATGACTCCGACTGTCTTCTCATCTTTGATTGATTCATAGACGTCCCTCGAACCTACTTCATTTTTAATCTTCTTATGCTCGGCGACGCCCATCCCTGTTTCCTGTACAGCCATCTGAGCCAGTCGTCCCGACTCTTTGAAGGCGGCATCAGCCACACTTTTCACGATGTGGTCGACCTCGGCCTGGCTGAAGGATTCGAACTCTTTCTGTGCTTTATTTGCCAGTTTGACTGCCGTTCTCATTTCCTGCACTGATCGCAGGTCTTTATCAAGTTCCACGGCTGCTTCACTCCTTTCCTGTCACTTACTTAATGGTGAATCCGCAATACTCCGGACCGCATCCCGGAACGCATCTGCCGCAGCCTGACAGGCAGACTGCGAACCTGTCAGAAGCGCTCCTCCAAAATTCGTCTCTGTCGGCGGACCGTAGTGAACGGCCATACTGACTTCCGCGGCTTTCAGAGCTGCATCGACGCCATATATCGATTCCAGCGGCGGGGCTATCAGGTAGGCGATTGCTTCGCCTTCTTTCACTCCTGCTTCTTTCGAAAGAAAAGTACCACTTCTTGAGACAACGTGAGCGTAGAGAAGATGGGCTTCTGATTCGTCCAGCGCTTCAAAGTGCGCTCCGCTCTCCACCATCTGTTTCACGGCATCCATACCGCTTCTTACTTCCTCGGGATCCGGGCCGGCAAGAACTCCGAGAAACTCCCCCGACAGCGGCCCCGAAGGATAATCCGAGCCCCCGTAAAAGGAAGCGGCATACACCCCGTCTACATCTGCACGTTTGGTAGCCTCATCCAGCGCGGTGACCCCCACATCATCCAGTGTGACGGTGAACATTCCGAGACTCCGATGACTCGGCCCGAGCCCGAATTGCCGGGCCAGCTGCTTATCTACATTCGGAATAATGCGCGTTGCAAGCATCTCTGCATATACCGGTCGTATCATCTTTTACCCTTCCTTCTTCACGAGCTCGACACCACTCGCTCCGTAGTCAAGAATCTTTTCGATTACGCTTCCGAGATACGCTCCTGCTTCGACAGGGGGTGTGCCTCCGCGATGAATATTGGAGACCACCTGACGTTCTGATTCAATCGTCCCTATTCTTGGCCTGTAGCAAAGATAGGCACTCATCGATTCGGCACTTACAAGTCCGGGTCTTTCCCCGACAAGCAGGCAGACGACGTCAGGCTCGAGTATTTCTCCCACGTGGTCCATGACGGCCACTCTTCCTTTATCGATATAGAACGGAGTTCCGGTTTCGATGCCCAGTGCTTCAAGCGACTGATTCAGGGAAAGGTAGACGTCTTCGAGATTTTCGTCCACCGCTTTCGAACTCAGTCCGTCCGACACGATAATCTGCACCGAAGGACGTTTCCGGCATGAGTCCAGAATCTTTTTCTCCCCCTCCTCCGATAAGCGTCGCCCATAGTCCGGGCGCCGTATATAGGTGTCCTGATCCGTCACTTTCGTACGTACCGTAAACAGGTCCAGGGTTTCCAGCAGACTGCTGTCCACCTGTCCGAAAACAGCGTCGACAGCTGCAGCATGATCGTAACGGAACTTTAACCACGTCTTCGTTTTAGGTCTTACTCCCGCTCTGCCCACCCCTATGCGGGCAGGTGTTTTCTTTATAAGCTCCTTAAGATCGCCGGAATCGTTCTCTGTTTCTTCCGTACGGGAAGGAGGAGATTTTTCTGCCTTTGGAAATGAAGAAAGTTTTGCTTTTCCGCCGACTTCCTCTTCTTCCCTTTCCTGACCTACCGCTTCATACGAAGGGGCTTTGTCATTATGACTCCATAACCTTGCCCGGGCTTCGGGCTTCTTCTCACCCATCCGCTCCACGACCATCCGCGTTACTTCTTCCACCAGTTGTCTATCCATCATACTCACCTCCTACTTCAGGAATATAGTCGGGTCTCCCGCCGCTGCTGTAAGTCGGCCATTTTCCATGATTCCCATCTTTTCAAGCCAGGTTTCATACTCCGGCGAAGGGCGGTGACCGAACGTTTCTCTCAGTGTAGCTATGTCGTGGAAACTCATCGACTGGTAGTTCAGCATGCAGTCATCCCCCATAGGGGTAGCAATGACGAAGTTTACGCCGGCCGTGCTGAGGAGTACGCCCAGGTCTTCCATATCGTTCTGATCGGCTTTCATGTGGTTCGTATAGCAGATATCCACTCCCATAGGAAGAAGATGCATTTTACCCATGAAATGATCTTCGAGACCTGCGCGTATCACCTGTTTTGTATTGTACAAATATTCCGGACCGATGAATCCGACCACTGTGTTAACGATGAATGGGTCATAGTGTCGTGCGAACCCGTAATTCCGGGACTCCAGAGTCAGCTGATCTATACCTTCATGTGCCTCGGCAGATAATTCCGACCCCTGACCGGTTTCGAAATAGAGCCTTTGCGGACCGGTCCCCGTCCCCATCGTTTTCGCCAGAGCATTCGCTTCTCGCAACAGTTCTGCATTTATACCGAAAGATTTATTGGCGCGTTCCGTACCAGCGATACTCTGGAAGATCATATCTGCCGGCGCTCCCTGCTCCATAGCTTTCATCTGGGCGTTGACGTGGGCAAGAACGCAATTTTGCGATGGTATCTCCCACTCATTCATAAAATCCTTCGTTGCATGAAGCATCCTTTTCACACTCTCGACCGACTCTTCGACCGGATTGATTCCGATCACCGCATCTCCACTTCCATAGGAGAGACCTTCCCTCAATGAAGCGAGCATCCCCTCGACACTGTCAGTCGGATGATTCGGCTGCAGTCGGGAAGCGAGGGTACCTTTTTGACCGATAGTGATATTACATTTCGTCAAGATCTCCAGTTTGTTCGCTGCGTGTACAAGATCAAGGTTGGACATCAGCTTTGCGACTGCTGCGATCATTTCACTGTTAAGGCCGCGGGAGATTCTTTTAATATCTTCTCCGCTAGTATCGGTGGACAGTATGTGTTCTCTCAGTTCCGCCACGCTCCACTGCTTCACAGCTTCATATACGGATTCGTTCATCTCTCCCTCGATGACGCGGGATACTTCGTCTTCTTCCGGGGAAAGCAGCGGGTTTTCCCTTATATCCTTCAACAGAATATCGCTGAGCACGGTTTTTGCAGCAATTCTTTCCTGGACCGATTCAGCGGCTACTCCTGCCAGCCGGTCTCCGGATTTTTCTTCATTGGCTTTGGCGAACAGTTCTTTTAAAGAACCGAACTGATATGTTTCGTTCAAATGTGTCGTCTTCAGATTCAAAACCTATTCCTCCTCCCCTCCATGGAACGTGAGTGTCTTTATGACCACCGGCACAACTTCAGAATTGAGCGGTGTGCTGACATCTATATAATCTCCGTTTTCCACCCTGATCTGATCGATGCAAACGATCTCCATCTCTTTGTGCCTTATATGCAGGGATTGTCCCAGTGACTTGGCTAAATCCCTCTCCATTACGATAATGAGCGGCGTGTTTATATGATATTTACTGTATAATTCCGCCAGCCGGTCTCCCAGTTCCTGGATCGTTTTGAACCCGAGGAGAGGGATATCGTCGAAATAGACGGCGAACGCATTCCCTTCTCTCTCCGGATCATATAAAGTCAGAGCCTGCTCCAGGAAATAGTCCAGCCGATCTATGTCTTCTTTCCATTCCCCGCTGAATCGGAATTCGGCTACCGGTATGTTTCTGAGCGGAAGCGTCCCCTCATCCACCTGGATTGTCGAACCGCTTATTTCCGTTGTCTGAGTGCCGGCCCCGAGGACCGTCGCCCGGACGGTCTCATCAGGGACCCGCCACTCGAATTCACCAAGTTCAGAGCTGTTTCTCAGGACTTCGGCAAGCGTTGGGCCTATGTCGTCATATATGCCCTTCTCTTTACAGCTCTCCTCGTTATAAATACATTCCGCTACTCCTCCGGAGAACATGATGATGTCGATATCTTCCTTCCACTCCGGGGGCTGACCGATCAAAAGCGGGCTCTCTTTCATTGTTCCTTTCAACATTCCGATGACAGCTTCTTTCATGCAACCGGCAAGTTCATTTAATATTTCCCGGGAAATACTTTCTCCCTGTTCAAAGGTCCAGTTATGTTCTTTTGCCAGCTGATCCACTGCAGGAGCCGTATAAGAAACGGTTCCATTTTCGAACTCCACCAGCTTCCCCCCGACATGCAGAGTACAGGTGCCGAGAAGATTGCCGTGTTTATATACCGCTGTATTTGCGGTACCTCCGCCGATATCGATATTAGCGACAGTTTTATTCGTTTTTCTGGATAAAGCGTAAGCTCCGGATCCTTTCGCAGCTATAATACCTTCAAGGTCCGGTCCGGCAGTCGCTACAAGAAATTCTCCGGCGTGCGTGGAAAGACGGTCTATCATTTCCCTGGCGTTGGACTTTGTCGCAGTCTCCCCGGTTATTATGACGGCCCCTGTTTGAATGTCTCCCGGTTCCACACCGGCGTTTTTGTATTCACGGGAAATGAGATCCTCCACCTGCGCCATATCTATGGAGGTGTCCCCTTTGAGGGGAGTACGGAAGATCGGACTTTCGTAAATGACTTCCGTATCGGTTATTTCAATCCGGGGCATATGAGTCTGCCCTGCAGTGTTACGGAGGGAAAGACGGCTGATCACAATCTTCGTCGTACTTGTACCAATGTCGATCCCTGCGCTTAAAATCACCTCTGTACCGGCCAAACCTGCACCCCCTCTTTCCGGAAAGACAAAAAAAGACGCCTTACACACCTGCCGCACTTCCGACAGGTATATAAGGCGCCTTCGCCTCCGATAGATTCACTTATTAAGGTTATAATAATAGAAATCTGTTTATTTGTAAAGGCTTTCATGAAAAAGAACGTTCTTCTTTTCAGACTTTTCTGTGTAATCTCTCATCTCCTGGATAGTCGAACAGGACACAAGCGCTTTAATCTCTTCCAGTCCTTCTTTTTTATAGGCAGAGGCCAGCACGACCGGGCCTTTCGGTATGACTTTCCGCAGCAGTTTCACCGCTCTCTCCACATCGGCTTCTTCAGCGTCCGTTTTTGTAACTATCCCTATCGGCAGTTTGCCTGTGCCGGTACTGAATCCGGGTGGAAAAATCATCTTCCGGTTCGTAGCATCCTGCACGTAGAGGACGTGCGTCACTTCCATGGCCGTCGCCATAATGCTCTTATAGTGCATCGGGTTCTCCGTATATTCTCCCGGCGTATCCACCAGCCAGTCCTCGTAAGTGAGGCTCTGTGTTTTCATAGCTTTCGCTTCGTAGCCGAGCAGGGCTTTCGAAAGCGTTGATTTTCCCGCTCCGATAGCTCCTACCAGCATCCCTCGGTTTCTCATTCATAAGCCTCCCGGGTTACGATTTCGTCAGCCTGGACGGAGTGTATCCAAGGTTCTCCTCCAGAAAACGATTCACTTCTTTCATCGATGTCTCCACTTCCGAAACACTTCCTGTCAAAACGAGACTGCCTGTGAAGCGATCGAGAAAACCTATACTTACGTGAGCCGCTTTTGTCGCGTAGTCTCCGGCAATGATCACTGTTTCACTCGGCGTAAGGGTTAGAATACCAAGCGCTCCCGACTCTTCGATACCAAGTTTTTCAAACATATCGACATCCGGATTTGCTATCAGATGACTCAGTGTCACCTGCTTTCCGGGCACGAATTCCTGAATAAATCTCTTTTTTTCTTCATCCACTTCCTTCACCTCCCGCTTATTTAGCTTCCGTTTTCGGATTCTGTCCGGAAGCTGCCACTTTCTCTTCCTGAGCTTCTCCCTGCAGATACTCATCTTTCCCTATAACGCCCGTCTCACGATCGATCCGTTCCAGTTCCCGGGCTTTCGGTACGGATAAATAGTAAGCGACTCCGATGGCAAGGACACCTGCTGTGAATTTACCGACGATGACCGGAAAAATCATAGTCGGCTGAAAGTTGGCCGTAAATGATAAGTGGTCCCCGAGAAGAAACGCAGCACAGACACCGAAAGCGATATTCAGCACTTTATCTTTCGGAGGCATCTCTCTGACCAGCTTGAACATTGCCAGTATATTGGCGATTGTAGCGATAATTCCGGCACTTCCGATTTTACTGAGTCCGATACTCCGTCCCATTGCTTCGAGAGGACGGGAGGCATACTTTTGCAACAGATATACCATCGGAAAAGCACCGGCCAGCATGATTCCGATATATCCGGCTGTCTCAAGAGCCCGGAATTGATCTTCTGAATCAGCCATGATCGGGTCGAATCCCCATCCGCCGAATACCGTTGAGAAAAAACCGGTGAAGATTTCCACGATGGAAAATACGAGTACCAGTTTAATACCGGCATCCATAATCCTTCCGAACCACATAAACCCTACAATCATCCGGTCTGCGAAGAAATAAAGGCCGGCAGCCAGTACCGCCACGAAAATCAGAAGCGGTGTCAGGTTAAGAAAAATCTTTCCGTAACTGAGAGCGAATTCATAAGCTGATTCGGTATTCGTCGAAAGCTCGGTCCGGATTTTAGTATTCGTCATAGTCATGATGACACTCGAAATAAAAACGCCTACCGGTATCGTAAGGAGCCCAGACATCACGCCGAGGGCCATGTATTTGTGATCACGCTTATCAAGCATCGCAAGACCCATAGGTATGGAGAAAACTATTGTCGCGCCGGCAGTAAAACCTACCACAAGTGCCATAGCCCACCCTTCATATGATTCCTGCAGCGCCCCCGCAAGTGGGTATCCTCCCATGTCGGATGCGATAATCGCTGTAGCGGCAATTCCCGGGTCTGCTCCTATTCTTTCAAAGAAAGGGCCTACTACAGTATCGATAAACCAGGACAAATACGGAATGGAAGCCATGATTCCGGCGGCCGGTACGAATATGTGCCCTACAGTGTGCAGCCCCTCCATGAACTGACCTCCGACCCCTGTCTCACTGTTTTTAATAGCAGCTACGGCCCCTATGACCGCACAAATCATGATAATGTAAATGACAATATCCCCGACAAGAACCATCAAACCATCTCCCTCATTCTAATATTAGTGAGCCGTATCACGGGTACACGGCCATAAAAAAAAGATGCTGAAAGAACAAGGTTCCCTACCCTGTTTTTTCAGCACCTTTGCTGTAAGCTATTCACTTTTATCGATTTCTCAGGCCGAAACAGAATTCTTTTTGTACTTTTTAATCACTGTTCTCGCTACCTTTTCCATAGGTACTTGCTTGTTCATGCTGATCTCCTGCATTTTCCTGAATGACTTTTCTTCCGTGTAGTGCAGATGCTCCATCAGGAGACCTTTGGCCTTTTCCACCAGTTTGCGCGTTTCCATCCGATTTTCAACTTCCTCTATCTCCGCTTTATACTTCTTCGATACTTCGCCCTGATGAAGAGCGATCTCCACCGCAGGAAGAAGCCTGTCTTCGGAAATCGGTTTTACGAGATACCCTACAATGTTGGCCTCTTTCGCTCTTTGGATATATTCGGGCTGGCTGTAAGCGGTAAGCAGGAGAATAGGAATGTTGAACTGTTTCGATATGATGGTACTGGCTTTCAGACCGTCCATTTTCGGCATTTTGATGTCCATTATTATCAGATCCGGCTGCTGTTCGTGAGCCAGTTCCACCGCTTTCTCCCCGTCACCGGCTTCTCCGACAATGTCGAAACCGGCATCCTGCAGTATGAACGAAATATCCATGCGCACAATCGATTCATCTTCCACCAGTAGTATTCTTTTGCTCATGTTTCTCCCCTCTCTCCGGGAAAAGAAAGCCTCGCACGCGTGCCTTCCTGATCCCCTTTGATAGTGAACGAACCTGATAAGTCGTGTTCAGCCATACGTCTCACAATCTCAAGTCCAAGAGACGGTTTGTCTGTCTCTTTATAACCGATTCCATTATCCTGAACGACTACTTCTCTTTCATGCCCATTCTGCTCAAAAGAAATGGATATTTTTCCATGATTCCTCCCTTCGAAGGCGTAATTCAAACAGTTCTGGACCAGTTCATTTATTATCAGTGCCACAGACACCGCCTGCCCCGATTCTACAGTCATGCTCTCCCCGTCATAACTGATATTCACTTTATGTCCGGATGTGTACACAAGCATATCCCCGATACGCTTGCTTAAGTCATAAATGTCCACTTCATCTATGCTGCTATTTGAAAGTATCACTTCATAGACGGAGGCTATACTGAGAATCCGGTTGAGACTTTCCACGAAATGAACTTTACTCTCTTCGGGAATACCACGTCTCATCTGCAATCTGAGGAGACTTGCGACTGTCTGCAAATTGTTCTTCACACGATGGTGGATCTCCTGAATCGCCACAGATTGTATGACCAGCTCTTTCTCCTTCTCCCGCAAATCAGTGAGGTCTCTCAATATAAGAAACATACCGTTGTATTTCTGCTGGTGAGGAAGACGGATTTTCTTCGCTTTGAATATTTTCCCCTTCGTCTCCAGCTCCTTCACGAGCAGTTCTTCATCAGCATTCACGATGGATTCGATTTCCGGAAGGTAACCAGTCAGCCTGGCTCCGTATTCGCAGTGTTCCCCCGTCAGTTCATGGAGCAGATTTACGGCAGCGGGGTTCGAATACGTGATCTCCCCTTCCTTGCCGAGGAAAAACAGCGCCTCTTCCATGAGATCAGGCACGAGCGGGTAATTCTCTTCATCGCCAAGAAGCAGACCACTCAGTTTCTCCGTAGTTCTTGATAACGCTTCCAATTCCTGCTGTACGTTCTCCCGGTCACTGATGTCCTTTTCCATAATCAAAACCCCGATGACGGATTCCTGCCCGTTCCGGATGGGTACGACACTCTGTTCCACTTTCTTCTGTTCCTGCGTTATAGCCCGGTTGGAAGTCATAGTGTTCCCCGTCTTCAGACAGTAGATGACCGCCGGTTCGAAGGTCTGATAGGCCATATTACCGACGACCCGTTTTTCGTAAATGGAGGGGGCTGTACGTGGTGATGCTTCTGCTACTACTACAGCGTGGTTTTCTTTCGCATGAGCACAGTCTATAAATACGTTCGCTTTTGATAAGTCGGCATGAAGCTGCATCGTTCTGCTGACTTCTATAATTTTTTCTATATCATCGTCGGATAACAGCGTATGCTCTTTGCATAAAGTCTTAATCTCTTCGTCTTCAATCATGACCAGTATGTCCCTCACCTCTGAAATTCTCCCCTCCGGGTGATGTAAATTATATAAATCAATTTAATATTTGTCAATATTCCGAAAATTTTATTTTATCCGGGCAAATGCAACACCGCTCGCCTGGTTCTGGAGCATCCGTTCTATGACGTCAGCGAGGTAAGCACCTGCCTCGACAGGCGGAACCCCACCTTCATGGATATTCGAAAATACGGTTCTGTCCGCTTCCACGCTCTCTTCTCCCGGCTTGTAGATGATATAAGCACTGATGCTTTTGGAAGTGGCGAGACCGGGACGTTCTCCGATCAGGGAAATAACGAGTTCACAATCCGTCAGCGCCGCCACCTCGTCCTGTATCCAGACTCTGCTCTTTCTGATGAACACGGGCGTTCCGACAGTAATATTTTTTGATTCGAGGCCCTGGATCAAAGAAAGATAAAGATCCGGCACCGTCTCCTCCACTCCGGTTGAACTCAGGCCGTCAGAAACAATGATCTGCACCTGTTCCCCTTTTTCCGCGTGGTTTTTAAGCCAGTCCGCGGAAGCATCATCCAGTTTTCTGCCCGCGTCCAGGTTCATAAGATATTCCTGCATGGAAACGGCTCTCGATTTTAATAAGGACAGACCCATTTTTTCGATGACCTTATCTTCCACATCCTTGAAAACTGCATCCTGTGCAGCAGCATGGTCCACCCGGAAATCAAGATAGTTTTTCGTTCTCATACGGGTTCCAGCTCTTCCGATACCGATCCGCGCAGGTGTCAGCCGCTGAACATACTCAATATTCTCTTTACTTACTGGGTCAGCTACCGTCACCTCTTTCTTCTGTTCATATTGTAGATGTTTTTCCTGGGATTCTTCTGACCGTCCCATTTCGGAAAGCACTTCCTCAACGATTTTCTCAATATTCATTTTTACATCCTTCCTCCCCGTGTGCTCAGTCGAAAATAGATAAATCCCCGGCCCGGTCCGTCAGTCGACCTTTTTCCATAATACCCATTTTTTGTAACCATTTCTCGAATTCTTTCAACGGCCGGAGTCCAAGCATCTCACGTAAGCTGGCATCATCGTGATAACTCGTATCCTGATAACTGAGCATTACGTCATCCCCGCCCGGGACTCCCATGTAGAAATTAGCACCGCCGACTGCTGTCAGCATGCCCGCAATTTCCTGGTCATTCTGATCGGCCTGCATGTGGTTCGTGTAGGTGGGAGCAATGCCCATCGGCAGGTTATGAAGCTTCCCCATGAACAGATCTTCAAGATCTGCGCGGATCATCTGTTTCCCGTTAAAAAGGGTTTCGGGCCCTATAAAACCGGAAACGTTATTCACCATAAAAGGCTTCCAGCGCCTTGCATACCCGTACGTTCTCGCTTCCAGTGTCTGCATATCCACGCCTTCGTGACCGTCGAGGGAAACCTCCGAGCCCTGCCCTGTTTCAAAATAGAAGAAGTTCGGCCCGGCGGATGTACCCTTTGATTTCATAAGCTCGTACCCTTCATCAAGTATTGCGGCGTTCACCCCGAACTCGTCGTTGGCAGCGTTCGTCCCTGCAAGGCTCTGAAACATCAGCGCCACCGGGGCCCCCTGTCTCAGCGCTTCCATCTGAGTGGTAATATGGGCGAGTACGCAGTTCTGGGTCGGAATCTCCCATTTTTGTATAAAATCATGACTCATATGCAGAATTTTCGCTACCGATTCCACTGCTTCATTATTAGGATTGATACCGATGACCGCATCTCCCGAACCGTAGGATAATCCTTCTTTTATAGAAGCGAGAATACCTTCCGGGTTATCGACAGGGTGATTGGGCTGGCAGCGGAAAGCAAGTCGTCCCGGTTCGCCGATTGTTGTATTACAGTGCGCTTCATGCCGCATTTTCTGCGCTCCGAGGACGAGATCGATACTCGACATGAGCTTAGCCACTCCTGAAATCATTTCACTCGTCAGTCCGCGGCTTATTCTTTTCAGATCATCCGCACCGGTATCGTGGCTCAATATATACTCACGCAGTTCTCCCACCGTCCAGCCGCTGATTTCTTGATAAATCGTCCGGCTCATATCTTCATAAATGATTCTCGTCACTTCATCTTCCACAGAAATCACCGGATTTTCATAAATGTCTTTCAGCGTAAGTTCGCTGAGTGTATACTTGGCTGCCATCCTTTCGAGGGATGAACCGGCCCCGATGCCGGCCATTAAGTCCCCGGATTTCTCTTCACCTGCTTTGGCCAGCACCTCTTTTACAGAATGAAACCGATAAACTTCTCCTCGTAATGTACAGGATAATTTCACTGTTTTTTCCCCTCTCCATGTAAGAAAGACTGATCTGTCCAACGGAGTAAAAATAAAAAGACCGCCACAGGCACAGAATTCTGCACCCGTCGCGGCCTCTTCACCGTTTTATAAACTTTTTACCATTGTACCAAATGAACAGGCGAAATGAAAAGGCTTTCACGGAATATATTTTAATTATCTGTTCCTGTTTGAACTTTAACCGCTGGAGCGCCCCCGTCGATTTTGCTGTTACAAAAAAGGTTCTATTTCAAATGTTGGGGTGGAGGATCTTTTCCTCCGCCCCTTTATCCTAGGTGCTTGCCTACGTTCTTGAATTGGTGATGCATCAGAATGCGGGCCCGCAACCGGTCGTGCCGGCGAAAGCC
>NZ_NSGH01000032.1 GCF_002295105.1 Salimicrobium humidisoli
TTTTGTCCTATACTTGTAGACATAGGTAGGGGATCCCCTTTCATGAGTTGATTTGGTCGTTAACTATGAGGATACCCTACCTCTTTTTTTGTCTTCAAGAGCTTTACACAAACTATTGTACGTCATCCCGCCTTTCCAAACAATTTCTTTTTTACTTGCAATGTAAGAAACATTGGCTAATTAAAATAATAGCTACAGATATACAGAGATAACCTTAATTAAACCTTTTTTCATTTCTTTTTCCAAGAAAAATCGCACATTCAGAAACATTGCCTATTCAACGATTGCACCCGATTGAAGAATAGATAAGCCTCAATCGAGATAAGTAATTTCACCTTCTTTTTCTTTTGCTCTAATAGTGATTTTAGCAGTTAATTGTTCAGGTTGTTGTCCATAATCACCCTTTACCTCTTCAAAGATGGTTGATATGTAATTTTCAAGTTCCCCCAATGTATTCCTTTTGATAACATCTTATTTCTTGCAACTTCATATCCCTTGAATGAATCATTATAATCATCCTTTTTTTCTTCTCCGAAGGCTTTTATTTCGAATTCGACTTTAATATCTTTTGACACTTTTTTCGCTCCTTTCTAATCTTTATCAAGAATACATCCTGCAAGGATGCCCTGTTAAATTAACGCACCCGATTGCTTAACTATCCTATTTTTATTTTTATCTTTTTTTTCTAAATATGACACTTATCCCCGCAAATAACGAGATACCTATGCCCATCCAGCTAGGTAATGCTATTGTATCAAACGCTTTCATAAATGATCAGGTTTTATTTCAAAGCCTTAGGTAGAAATATAAGAATAATAATCTTCAAGAGAAGAACATGCTTGTTCCGTTTCTTCTGCTTGATAACCAGTTCCTTTGTTTTATCTCTCCCTATCCTAATAAAAAAGGTTACCTTCATGGCAAACCCAAAGCCTTAAGATAAATGGTTTTATTCAGCAATCACGCCCGATTGCGGTACACAGCAATCCTGCTTTTAGCCTCTCACTTTATTCCATAGCCTTTCAAAATTTATCCCGTTGCTGTTAGAATTTAAAAGATATACGTCTGGATTACTGAGATTCGCCCAGTCATTGAATCCGAATTGTTTGTTGTAATTATTTAAAAGCAAAGCCATTAAATTACCGTGTGTCACGATAACCGTATGTTCAAATTTACTTTTAAAAGCACCTTCTACCACCTCTAAAATTCGGTTTGCAGCCTCTTCACTAGATTCTCCGCCTTCGAATTTTAAGCAAGGATTCTCGAATGTTCTTTTTAATTTTTCAGGCCAATCTGATAACGATTTGGTACTCAACACCCGTTCTTCCAATTGGCTATTCATTTCAATTTCAACATTTAATCGCTCTGCCAACGGTTGTATGGTTTCGATAGCGCGTACGTACGGGCTTGAAATGATTCGTTCAACTGGAACATTATTAAAAAATGTATTTAATTCTTCTGCTTGTTTAAAGCCTTTCTCGGTGAGTGGTGAATTAGATGCCTGACCTTTCGCTTCACAGTGCCTAACTATGTACATTTTTTTCAATATAATCACTCCAAACAAATGCATTATAACGACTGAATTTGAATATATAAATTCGCCCGTCTGATGCTCTCCTTCAAGTATGTGGGTGCTTCTAGATGGTTTAATATTTCGTCAGTTGTTAACCATAAAACTTCTTCAACCTCATCGGGACTCTTAGGAAACGCCTCGCCGGATTCATATTCACAAAGAAAAACAATATCTACAACATTAACATTGCTTTCCGCTACAAACGATGTACTGTACACATAATTTAATTCGTCTTTTATAGTTACACCGACTTCTTCGAATATCTCTCGTTTTACTGCTCTCTCTAATATATCTGATGAATCTCCTTCTTGTTCTACCTTACCTCCAACTAGGGAAAGCAGACCACCTGCGTGTTCTTCTTCCACGCTTCTTTTTATAATAAGCCATTTATTATTTTTTCTTATTGCGCCTTCAACATTTACAATAAACATTTTAACTTCCCCCTAACAAACTAAACTAACAACCTATTTATTTAATAATCTGGCCCGTTTGTTGCATTGTCACTATCCGACTAGGAAATGCCATTGTATCAAACGTTTTCATAAATGATCGGACTTCATTCCAAAGCTATAGGTAGAAACCAATTAAATGCTTGTTCCGTTTCTACTTAGTAACCAATTTCTTTGTTTTATCTGTGCCTATCCTAACAAAAAAAGGTCGCCTTCATGGCAACCCCAAAGCCTTAAGACACATGGTTTTATTCAGCAATCGCACCCTATTGTTGAAATAAGTCAGTTATTTTCGCTGCCATTCTTTTTCTAAAACACTATATAGTAGAGAATCACGCCAGCCATCTTTAATCAATAAATCCTCACGTATTCTGCCTTCTTTAGTCATTCCCGTCTTTTCTAAAACTTTTGATGAACCAATGTTTCTTGGATCACAAGTAGCAAAAATCCGATGTAAATTTAATTGATTAAAACCAAAAGTAATCAAAGGTTTTGCTGCTTCTGTTGCGTAACCCAATCCCCAATATTTAGGGTTAATTATGTATGCTATCTCACCAATTCTGTTGGTATAGTCCCGGATATTAACTTCGCCAGCGCCAATCATCTCTCCGCTTTCCTTTACGATTATGGCAAAAACGAATCTGCTTCTGTTTACCTTTTTGGCATCGCATATAACCTGTTTTACAAAGTTCCTGGTTTCCTGCTCTGAGTTCGGCCCCCAAGGCTGATATTGACAAACCTTTTCTTGCGAAGCATATTCGTGAACGTCTACCCAATCCTTTTCTTTCATCTCCCTTAACTTGACTCTCTCACCTTTCAGAATACTAATCATATTCCCTTCTCCTCTATATTTTATTTTAGTGATCCAGCTCGTTTGTCGCACTATCATTATCCAGTCCTTTGCAGGCAGGCGCTCATTTGAAATTATGTTTTGATAAATCTATTATTTTTCTCCCTCCCACAGTAAAGTAACCACCCTTTTAAACATACCTGCTTACCCGATCGGTGCGATGGACGTTTGAAGAATAAACGTTCCGTCCGCTGGATTTGGGGCTGTTCCACCACTTCCATTACGAAAATTCATCAGATTTTATGTATTAGCACTCATAACAGGACTTGTCGAACGGCGCCCGATTATTGTATAAGTAAACATTATTTAAAATACCATTGATAAGCATTCGTGTACAGAATTTTATCGGTAGCTTGTTCATCAAAT
Source organism: Salimicrobium humidisoli (assembly GCF_002295105.1). Taxonomy (GTDB): domain Bacteria; phylum Bacillota; class Bacilli; order Bacillales; family Halobacillaceae; genus Salimicrobium; species Salimicrobium humidisoli. The sequence goes on from NZ_NSGH01000032.1 coordinate 3,236, forward strand.
AGTTGCTGAATCAATGCAACATCTCCATACTCAAAAGGTCTTGTCGCTCTTGTAGACGGTAGATCTGTTCCAAACATCAGGGCATCCGGGTTGGCTTCATAAATCGATTTCAAGGCATTTGGGACGTTTAATTTTACACGTCCGAAACCAGTAGCTTTAACTCTAATACCTTTATCTACTAGTTTTAACAAATGTGGCAAACCTTCTTCAGATAGTCCCAAGTGGTCAATCGATATAGCAGGCAGGTTTTCGATCGTTGACGCAATGCCTGGTAATTCCTTTGCATCCATGTAAAGTTCACTATGCCACCCGACCAAATCATAGACCCTCCTAGCAAAGTAGTCGAGTTTTGACAAATCTTCTGAACCACCTCGTCTGATATTAAATCGTAATGCCCTTACTCCTTTATTATGTAAGTTCAGGATTTCTTCGTCGGTCACAGTAAACGGCAGTTGAGTAACACCGCAAAATGTTGAACCCATTTGATTAAGTGCCTTCAATAAATAATCTTGGTCAAATCCTTGGAAAGAACCAGATACAATCGCTCCACCCTGCACATTCAAATTGATGGTGTCCTTTTGATAATCTGACGTAACATAGCTTGGTGGTGTATATCCCTGGTTTTCTTTAATCGGAAAGTCAAAATCAATAATATGAAAGTGTGCATCAAAAATTCTCATCTCCATCCCCCCTTCTTCCAAGTTTATACCTCGTGTGAAACTGTAACCTGGATTGTCTATAAATATAAACACTCGTTTCAAGTAGATACTTATATATATTTTATCACCAACAAATTGTACTTATAAAAAGCCATAGAACTTTTGAGAGAGCAGCCCATTCCTTTTTTTGCTTGTTCCTATCCCAACAAAAAGAGGTTGCCTTCATGGCAACCTCTGAGCCTTTAAGCAAATGGTTTTTCGGCATTCGCGCTCGTTAATTTAAGTACCTTCTTTATACTCTCCTCTATATTTAAAAATAAATAACTATTTATTTTTAAATGAGTTACTCAATAAAATGACCCTTATGTATGGGTACGCGCGCTAAATTTCACTCCAGATAGCCACCCTATTTCTACAGCAGCCTTAGTGCTCACTTGAACCTTGGTGCCAGGCTATTGCCTTTTTGTCAATCTTCGAAACTAACTGCTCTTTCCCGTTTATGTATGCTTCAATGTCATAGGGGAAGTTTTGGGCTAATTCTTTTTTCAAGTCACCGTACTCTTTTACAGCCTCAGGGTGCGACCGCAAGTAATTGCGAAATGCCAAGTGACGTTCGACTTCAGAATCACCCATCTTATAAAAATGGATATGGTGGGTCCGTTGGTCGCCGCCCTTTTGGAAATATCGACGACCAGGAAGCCCGTTTTCTCCTTTTGGTTCGTAACCAATATCAATCATTGCAGTATTAAAATCATCAATTCGTTCAATATCCTTCACCACAGGCATTATGTCAATGACAGGCTTTGCTATCAAACCCTCTACGGACGTACTGCCAATATGGTCCATTTCAATTATTTCGGACCCGAAAATCCTGCGTAATCTATTTGCTTCCTCTTCATAAAGAAAAGGCCAATCTTTGTTATACGACGTTACCTCAACTTTCCTCACTACAAATTATCCTCTCTTTTTCTGGCAGTCTTCCTCCGCAAAACGGTCCGTTTGTGGAAGGAAGAAATTTAACCCGCCCAGTACAAGATATCAAGCTTTTATATCGTTTTTTAGTACTGACATCGCTGGTTCTTACTCTTATCTATTTCTATTTGTTTAATGCGTAATCATTAGCACCCGTTAATTTAGTAGTGCTTGGACATTTCCTGCAATATAATTTTTTACCAAACGAAGTTCACTCTTCTCCAAATAATAGGTTTTATCGGTATTTGAATAATTATAACTCACTTTTTGGATGGTAGATTTCATTTCTTTTGGCAAAGAAATGATACCCCATTTACCAGCCTCTTCCTTCGATGCAATAACACCTTCTTCCAGATACCAAAGCACCCTTATCAAGTTCAATGTACAGTAGATAGGATCCTTTTCAATATTTTCCAGACATTCTTCAAAATCTCCTATAATGGAGGAAATATAATAAGAATGTGGAACGTAAGGAAATACCTCACTAATAGGCCTTCCTTCTATGCAAACTCCTCTATTCGTAGTTATCTTTATATGGGCAGATAAATCGGGATCCGGTTTAATTTGATTATTTAAATATCGATATGTACCAGTTGCCAAACGTTTTTCAAAACATTTTCTCCAATACTCACTATAATGGAAATCATACACAGAGGGGTGGCTCCAATTTTTTAATTGCTGTTCATTCATTGAACTTACTTCAATAGGAAAAGGGTTATTGGAATGATACAGAAATAACTGTGCTAATTTCTTTTTGGTCTCCACAGCTATTGAATTTTGTGTAACAATCAAAATATCAATATCACTATTGTCAGGATGAAAGCCCCCCATCGCTAAAGAACCATGAATGTAAAAACCGACAAAACCTTCTTTTATTATTTTCTTGACATCAGATAAAAGGGTAAAAATCAATTCTTTTATCTCAGTTGAACAATTTGGCCAGCTATTAGTCATAAGAAAATCACACCTATTGTCTTATTGAATGAAGAAAAAGCTTTTTTCAAACTCACGAACGTCTTACAGTTTATAAACTATTTTTTCTTCAAACTTCTCACAACCATTGATTTGGAAGATTCGTTGCATTGGAATGTTTCTGTGCCCCGTGGCCCCTATATAGTAGGTAGCTCCCATTCCATCTTTAAGAAACTCTAAAGAAAGTTTGTGAAGTTGGGTTCCCATTCTTTTACTATGATATTCAGGAACTACTCCGAAATAAAATAACCTTCCTTCATCGACCGTTCGTGGTTCAATATGCGGTATGGTGATGCCTATGGGCGTCTTATTATCATAAGCAATAATACAACTTTTGATATAACCAGGACCTAATTCGGATTTCATACCTTGAAATTCTTTTTCAATGGAAAGGCTTGAAGTAGTGTTCAAGGATGCAGATACAATGTTTTCCCATAGTTCTTTAAATAGTTCCATGTTTGTCTGATCAACCGGTTTCAATGTTATTGCCTCTGAATCCTTCGGTGTTTCCAAAGAAGTGAGGTCGCGCTTGTAATAATGAATGACATCATATCGCTCTAATCCGTACTCCTCAAGTAAACCAACGAAGTCAGTGTTTGAAACCTCATCTCTTCCTAAAATGATTTTTACGGAAGGAATGTTTTTCTTTTTTGCATACGTCTTCATTTCATATAGAAGATTTCTAAAATCATTTATAGAAGATACTTTTCCAATATCTTCTATAACAAAATAATCTGGTGTTCCATCAAGAAATTTAACTTCAGGGACCGAAAACATTGGAAAACTCTCCTCTATGAATTACTACACGACTTGTTTATTAAGCGAAGGCATACATTTCATGTAATACATTATATCAAGCATATGGATCGCTTAAGATATTGTTGCTCTCGTTTCTTACTCCTATCTACTTCTAAATACTCTCTGATAATGTGGAATCCGAGTTCGGGTAAAATTGCATAGACTCTGGATCAGTAAGTACTTTTGATAGTTCGGTTTGATCTCCTACTTTAGAATCTCTAAGGTATAATCGTTCTGTTTCGATTATCTTCATAATGACCTCTCTACAATCTGTTTTTTCATACGATGAAATGGCCCGTTGCGGCGGAATCAGACGCCGATATCGATTCCAGATAGGCGCTCCGATTCAGGAATAAGAACCTGAATTTAATTGGTTGACGATTTGGGGTATTTCACCTAAATCATTAATAATAAAATCAGCTTTAACGTTGTTCCCCCATTGCTCATCCTTTTTCCAAATGGTTTTCATCCCAAGACATTGAGCAGCTTCTACATCTTTTTCAGGGTGATCCCCTACAAAAATACTTTCCTTAGCAGGGACATCAAGCCTTTTTAGAGCAGCTTTAAAGATTTTGGAATCAGGCTTTTTTACACCTTCCCATTCGGATATAAGAATGGCATCAGTGTATTTATCAATACCCAACGCCTGAATATTATCCATTTGAAACTGTCCTTTTCCATTCGTAATTATCCCTATCGAACCACCATTTCCCTTTATTTTTTCCAACATACTAATGAGATTTGGGAAAGGCATACAACTTTCTTTAAAGTAAATGAGGTAATCTTGAAGTAACTCTTCCCAAGTAATCTCTACAATGCCATACTCGTTAATTAGCCGCTGATACACCTTGTCCTTCCAAACATATCCACGATTATCAAGTTCAATAAACCTTTTTATGTATTTATCTTTGGGTATATGAAATAACCACTCGTTTAATCGCTCATACTGTTTTTTAATAAATATTTTCAACGACTCATCTCGATTTAATAAAGTGCCATCCAAATCAAATACAACCGCCTTTATGATGATAAATCCCCCTTCAATTCCCCTCTGAGTTATTCCATTAAATGACCCGTTTGTTGCATTATCACTATTCAGCTAGGTAATGCCATTATATCAAACGTTTTCATAAATGATCGGACTTCATCCCAAAGCCATAGGTAGAAACCAATCAAATGCTTGTTCCGTTTCTTCTTAGTAATCAGTTTCTTTGTTTTATCTGTTCCTCTCCTAATAAAAAAGAGGTTGCCTTCATGGCCACCCCCAAACTTTTAAGTAAACGATTTTATTTAACAATCTTGCCAGTTTGCGGTAGTCATATTTTTGCTAAGACAGCGTTAACAAAGTTAGTTTTTTCATCCGCGTATTTGTGTTTGTTATGTTTATTTGCCTTTAACAATTGAATTTTCAGTTCTTGATATTCCATTCTTGCATCGCCATTACTACGCAAGTAATCTCTAAATTTTAGCTGCTCAACTAAAAAGTTACTTCCAGTTTGGTACATATGAATTTGATGTGTCCTTGGTTCACCCTTGCTGAAATAATGTCTGTCCGGAAGAATGTTTATTCCTTTATAAGAGTAACCTAAACTTTCCAGGGGAATGACACAATGTTTCCCATCGTTAAAATCCTTAATCTCTATCGCAATGTCAATAATCGGCTTGGCACTCAGCCCCTTCACAGCTGTGCTGCCGATGTGGTGGATATCTTCAATAAACCTACTTATTTTATTTTGTATTCTCTCTTTCTCCGATAAGAATTCCTTTGACCAATCTTCTGTCCAAGGTACTAAAAAAACCTCGCCTTTAGGTAATCCGAGCATTATATAATCCCCCCTGGTAACGTTTAGTCACTCAATTAAATGGTCCGTTTGTTGCATTAGCATTGTTCGGCTAAATAATGTCACTATACCAAACGTTTTTATAAATGATCGGCCTTTGTTTCAAAGTCACAGGTAGAAACATAAGAATAGCAATGTTCGAGAGAAAAAGATGCCTGGCCCGTTTTTTCTGCTATAACTTCATATGGATAAGATGATTGTTACAGTACTTTCTGTATAGTAAACAAAAAAAGAAGGGCATGCATTCTTCCTACGCCACCTTTACCGTTTTCAAAGAATAATCTACTCATCTTCTGGTTATCTACTTCTTTGTTCATTAAGTCATTGGTAACACAATGGCACATTAACTCAATACTACAATAATTCAATAACACAAAAAGAAGGCATTCTGTGATAGATCTCATATTATCGAATCATTTGTAGTGTAGTTTAAAAGAAAGGTTGTTCGTTTCCCTCTAGTGATCTAGAACAAACACGTTCACAAAAAACGGTTCTTTTCTTTAGTGTCAGGATATTATCAATCAACACTCAACATTGACTGAACGCTCAAAACACCCTATTTGATTGAATATTTAAGGTAAAAAAAAGTTACCTTCATGGAAACCCCTAAGCCTTAAGGTGAATGGTTTTATCCAGCACTCGGGTCCTATTGCTGAAATTCCATTATTGCTTTTCGCTATTTTCAAGCGAACGCTTTTTATAAAAATTGATGATAACCACGACAAATGAAATCATTGTCATTAATCCAAACGAATTTATAAAGGCATTGAAAAAATCCTTATGCTCAATAGTCACTCTTACAACAAATAATCCAAGAGAACTAATAAATAACACTATAATTATTTTACTTAAAGAAACATTGAACAAGCTCAATGCCAGCAGAGCTATTGCTAAAAATATGCCGATCATATTTATTACACTCATCTTGTTCCCCTTTCTCAACTAAACAGGTCGTTCGTTGCATTATCACCATTCAGCCAGGCAACGCCATTATATCAAACGTTTTTATAAACGATCGGACTTTACTTCAAAACCATAGGTGGAAATATAGGAATAGCAATCTTCGAGAGAAGAAAATGCTCGTTCCGTTTCTTCTGCTATAACTTCATACAGACCGTGAGCGTTATAGTGAATTTCTGTTTGGTCATCCAAATGGTAATGATCCCCCGTTTGTAACGATCGAAGCTTTTGGTACAAAGGGTCCTGGTCAACGGTCAGAAAATCATAAATATTACTTTGGCTCATAGATCTACCGCCTTTCCCTGTAGTAAACAAAAGAGAAGGGAGTGCGCTCCCCCTTACGCTGCCTTTACTGTTTTCAAAGTGATAAATCTCTATCATTTCTCCCAAGTTGCATAAAGGGCTATATTTATTATCTTCTAGTAACTCACTAATTCCCCTGCCACATCATCGCAGAACGGAAAAGAGTTTTAAAAAATCCAGAAAAGGAAAACCCAAAGCAGTGCACACAACAATTTATAACGATTGATGATGGGAAAAGGAGCATTCCTGTAAGGGAAAAATGCGAGGATAAATTGGAGTAGAAGCCAGATGCATAAAAGAAGCCCCCTTGGTACGATAGAGAGTGTCATGCATGACCTCGAATTAAGTACCGAAGGAGGACT
>NZ_NSGH01000033.1 GCF_002295105.1 Salimicrobium humidisoli
AAACGATGGAAAAGGAAAATCGTAGATTTCTACAGAAAAGGAGAGAAGGCTGACCCCTTCTCACCTTTTATAATCACGTAGTGGTAATCATTGTAAAATATTTTTACACAAGATTAAGGACTTGACTCATGTATATGCCTTTATATGCTTACGTATCTACTTACGAATGGCCAAAGAGAGCCGCGTACTCCCGCGGCGATATACCGAGCGCTCGAAACAGCTTGTCATACATATGGACCTCAAGACCACCTGAACCGCCCTCGGCTCGTGTGACGGTTGTAAGATCAACATCGGCTTTGTCGGCAAGCTCTTTTTGCGTGAGCGACGCCTCCATACGGGCGGAAAAGACAGCGCGTCCCAATACCGCGCCGATTCCGTAAAAGAATTCCTCGGTCTCCGGAAGTTCTTTGACGATATCATCTGTACGAGTTAAATCCTTCATCGAATCGTCTCCTTCCAACTATATTCATATATGTATCCTTTCCCGAAAATGCGTCCTGGGATTCTCCTAAATGGTAACTACCTTACCGGACAACGCTTAGCACAACCTGTCGTAGTCCCCGTCTATCGGTTCATGAGTGAACCGTACTTCTTTGCCGGGTAATGTCTGGTTGCGGTACGGATCCTCGTCAAACAAGCTCTCCGTATCGATACTCTTGCTGCGCCAGCTGCTTCCGTCGTAACTGATTCGCTGATAGATATACATAAAACAACGCCTCCTTATCTTATAATCGTGATAAGGAGGCGTTTTGGTGTCATCGTATTTAACAAACATAAAGGAACCTTTGTGGATTAACGGAAAACTGCATTCTTTTATTATAAGAGGAAAACGCGACTAACCCCGAATCCAAAATCAAAGCAAAAGTCAGCATACACGTCGAAGTCTGACATCCATTGCGACGGTGTCCGGCGCGGGGTGGCCGTTAAACCGCATTCTAAAGGGGTAGCGTGTCCCCCCTTTTTCCGCCGCGTTACAATTACCGGCAAACCAAAATCTCGCGACACTTATTCACAAGAAAATTCAGCAGAATTCCCTCCTTAAGTCTTGATGACCTGCTCCAGGCCCAGAAGGCGATAATGATTGACGGCACCCCTTTCCCGGGGATATGATAAAGATACAACCACTGATACTTTTTTAAAAGTCGCATAGACCGTTCACCATAACAAGAGATGTGGCGATACCTGTGCGTACGTGGAAAAAGGAGGAGACGAATATGCCTCACATTGCTAATCCTCAGACATCGATGAAAAGAGCAAGAGTGAAAAAGTCCCTTCGCGTAGAGCGCCAGGAACTGCACCAGAAGAAATTGGACGCGATTGCCTCGACAATCGATATGAATAAATTACCGGACCAAGAGACACTCCCCGTAGATACATTCGGACGGGTGGATATAGCCCCGGATCACCCAGATTACGCGTATTGGGCAAAGGATGAAGACTGATGCAGGTCGGTCATCTATATGAACTTTTGTTTCCGTATGAAGAAAAACAGGGTGGCAATCGTCGCCCTGTTTTCATTTTGACCGTAAATACAGAGCAGCACAATGCTCTGGGATTAAAGGTTACGCATTCAGGTCCTACACATAATCACCCGTATCGGTACAGGGTGCAGGATTGGCGTCACGCCAACCTGGATGAAGGGTCCCATATTCAATACGACCGGTATAAGCGGTACGATAATCAGACGTTACGTTCCCGTGGCGTCCTCTCCGAGCGGGATTACCGGGAAATTGCTACCCTTTTTGCGAGTTATCATCTCCAATGAAATGAAACAGCCACAGAAAGAGCAGTCGTCCTTTAGCAGGACGGCTTTTTTTATTAGGTAACCCTTGTGCCGGAGCAGGCGTATGCCAAAAAATCCCCGAAACGGAAGGCCCCGTTAAGGGAGGTAGTCGACCGTATATTTTATTGTTTTCAGAAGGTCTTAAGTTTGATGGGATCCAGGAAAGCTGTTAAAGCTTTATCTCCTAACGATGCGGGTTCATAACTTTGAAGTTTTGATACCGATACGTAACAATGCTTTCCATCTACTTTTTTTCCAAATAACGATAAATTGTGGTTCTGGACACGCCCCACTTCTCCGCAACATCTTTAATAGGAGTCCCATTGGTAATCAAAGAGCGCATCATTTCAATGTCTTTTTTCCCAAACTTCTCCGGACGTCCTCCGAGACGTCCTCTTGCTCTTGCAGCTGTTCGTCCTGCAGCCGAGCGTTCCTCAATCAAATTCCGTTCAAATTCGGCAAAGGCCGCAAACAAGTGAAACATTAATTGACCGGTCGCATTACTTTTATCCATCGTCAGATTTTCCTGTAAACTATGGAAAGCTACGCCTCGCTCATTTAATTCATTTACCAGTTGAATTAAATCCTGCATATTTCTTCCTAAACGATCTAAACGCCAAACGACAATCGTATCTCCTTCACGTGCATAATGAATAGCCTCCTCTAAACCTGGGCGTTGTTTTTTCGTTCCACTCATTTTATCGTGGAACGTTTTCTCACATCCATAATCGGTTAACGCATGTAATTGTAAATCCAAATTTTGTAATCCTGTAGAAACACGTGCATATCCTATAAACATTCTATCCCTCATTTCTCTTTTCCCATATTTTCATTGTACCATAAGATAAAAGAACAGAGGTTAATGAACATTGAATAATGAACAGGGTTTTTGTACATGAAATACATAAAAAAATCCTTTTCGTATGCAATGACTATGTGTACAGAAAAGGACGAGTTTTGGAACAAAGACAATAATTGTTACCTACGATTGATAAACTATCAGGTTGTTGTAATGAATTTCTATGATTCTGGTTATAGGCTTACCCCCATTTTCTGCCTCCCTCAATTGTGCCGTCTTCCGTCAAATAAATGTAGCCAGTCGAACTCAAAACCAAATATATATTGGCTCATATATAAACCCCCGAAAACAATTAGTGCGCTAATAAAAATTATTCCGTTTTTTTAGACATGATATCCACCTCTTATTTTATATTTATTTTGAATTTTCTAAAAACTTTAAAAATGTTGAAAAACTATAAAAAGGAAATGAGCAAAACAAAGAAAAACAAGGGTAAGGGAAGATATTCAAAAAATAATCCTTAAACCCAAGCTTTTATCTATATTCATAATAGTAGGTTTATTTCAAATACTCCAGCCATAATTTTTCAAAAGCTTGTTACTATCCAAATGATTAATAAACCAAATACTATAGCTGCAACGCCGTGGACCCATCTTCCTTTACTTTCACCTCGGGTCGGGAGATCCTTTAAAATAATAGCTGTCCATCCTCCTATAACTAATAGAATAATTATTACAGTCATAAAGCTCATAGGAACCACTCCATTTTAATTATTAATTTCATAGACTCTATAAATTAATGTAACTTAAACAAACAGTTATGTACTGAGAAACAACTTCATTTAACACCTCAACCATTTTGTTTCACTTCATTTTTTTGATTATAATTTGAGAAGAAATCCGTACGATTAGTCCAATCAGCAGTGCCATTCCCAATACTACGAAAACATTATCTGATAAAGTCATCCCTAATTGAACTCCTAAAAATAAAGCTATTCCAATTGCAATAGCTATAATAATTCTTTCCTTACCTTTCATAATTGCTCCTCCTTTTAAAAAACAAATTGGTCAATCAGGCTTAAAATCACTTTTGCATTTATATTTTCCCTTTTTAACCAAAACAACACCAGGGAGCTACTATAAAGTAGCTCCCTTATTACTCTCTTTTAATCAAAAAGGTAGTATATATTTTCACATGTATCTGGGCTTAAAACAACAGTGGTGAATGCCCAAGCTGCTGAACAAGCAATGCCAGCCCCCGCCGTTGCTACTCCAGCTAACAAAATTGCACAAGATATTTGACCAATTCCTTCACAAATCGCCCACTGCTCATAACCTCTCGAGAAAGCTGTTTGTACACTTTCTTGCTCTAGCCTTTTGTATTTTAGGCTAGTCTCAAGTAAAGAGTTATCAATCTCTACCCACGAAGTCTCTGTGCTCTCAACCTCTTCATTCATGACATCATATGAGGTAATCTTAACCAGATCTGAATATCTAGTTCCATTAATATCAAACACATTATGTGTGATGATGTTATCCATGTGTTCATCGATGTGAGTATAGAAGTTCAAGTTAGGGTTATTCTCTACCTGACCTGAAACCGTAATAATTTTATCGGTTAGAGTTGTATCCGCATTTACTCGAACTACACTGACATCATTGCTTATTTTTGGTAATGATACTGAAGAAAAGGAGGCTGCAAATACTGCAGAGTCTTCTACCAGTTGGATATATTTATCCTTCGTAGTTTGAGATACCGTTTCTGAAGATATTCCTGCGCTTTCAAGTCTTTCCTGCTTCTCTTCATCTGTATATGGGTGCATTGCTTCTAAATCTAAAAGATTCATAGTCCGAGGTGTCACTATTCCGTCTGGATTCAGATTTACTGCTGATTGAAAGGTTTCCACCGCATCTTTGGTACCAGGTCCATAGCTCCCATCTACGGCAATAGAAATAGCAACTTCGCTCTGTTCATTCAGTTGATTTTGAATACGTCGTACGTGACTTCCGTTAGCTCCCCGTTGAATTATTAGATCAGTGATGTACTTATCCATCGTTTTGAGCGTATTAGGTCCCGCAAATCCGTCTACCTCCAGGTTATTTAAGAATTGGAAATCCTTCACCCCTTGTTCGGTCTTCGGCCCATAGCTTCCATCGACGGTGCTTTGTTGAATATCAAAATACAGCAAATCCTTTTGAAGAAGTTCGATGCCTCTTCCATCCATCCCAGGAAGTAAATCGATAGCGGAACGCAACGTTGCTAACGTGTTCGGCCCGGCATTGCCATCAACGGCAAGCCCTTTACGGCTTTGGAATTTTTCTACCCATTCTACCGTTTCAGGTCCATAAGATCCGTCCACCCCGTATCCGGGTAGCGCACTTGGGTTTTCACGAATGAGTTGTTTCTGAACCATCTCGATCCACCTTGGAGCTGCGTTTGAATTAATGGATTGGTTATCAATATTCATGTAAAATCTCTCCTTTTTTGTTGGTCTATCTATAAAAGAAGAAGAAACCGTAGTTTTTCAACCATTCTCCGTATTTTTTTCAAAGTTCTGTTTAAAAGTCCAAAAAGATATAACGTCCATGTCGTGAGCCACCTTCACAAGACGCATATGGATATCTTGTTTTACATCCTCTCTATCCTGAAAACCCGTGCCTTTGGCGCCTGTTTCAATCCTCGCGTTCATTCTTTCTACGACTTCCATGATAATTTTATTCTTATTCATCGCCTATCCCTCCCTTCTCGTAATTGACTCAACGCTTTCGCTTTCAATTTGGAAACATTCTGAGGAGAACAGGAAAGGACTTCTGCAATTTCTCTGATAGATAACTGAACATAAACCCATAAATGAAGAATGATTTGTTTTTGCTTACTAAATGATTGGTAGATCTGAATCATTTTTTTCGTGGGTAGAATATCTTCGATAGAGATTGCCGTCTCCTCGACAAGGGGCGGTTGAGGATGAGGATACAGATCCTTTAAGGATGTTTCCCCTTCACTTCCGTTTTGGACAGATGTGTCCAACGTTAGTTCCGCATAGTGTTTCCTCTTTTTTTCTCCGTAAGATTTCACGTATAAACGAGCCAATTTATCGGCGTAATGAATCAATCGAACCCTTAAATAGAATTCCCGAAAGCGCTGATCCAGACAGTTGGACGCTTCAAGATTATTTTCGTTCGTAGCTTCTCTAAACAATTCTTCATTATTCCCTTCGCTCATGAATGACTGAATCAAAGGATCTGCAAAAAAGTAGTCGTTTTCTCTATAAGAATACGGAAGATTGTTCCCTTGTTTTTTATTCACTATAAAACCCTCCTTATTATGCAATTACTATATAAAGAAGAAAAACAGAACAAACATCAACCAAAACACGAACATACGTTCTTGTTTTTTTATTTTACACCATAATTTTGAAAATTTATATGCCTACTGGTTGATTCATTCAGGCTTTTTCATCTTTCTGAGGTAAGCAAAGGAGGAGTAGATATGGAGAATATACCAGACTGGGCAGTATTGCTAGGTAATTATGGCTTTCCTACGTTGGTAGCTATATATCTATTAACTAGATTCGAAAAAAGACTAGATAGCCTAACGACAGCTATACGCATTCTGGAGAACGTCCTTGAAAAGAAAAAATAGGAGGGGTATAGATGGAAATCAAACAAGATGTAATTCCTACCACGAATACAAATCGTCCGGGAGATCAGCTAAATGCCACGCATATCACTATTCACGAGACAGCTAATACAAACACAGGTGCCGATGCGGAGATGCATGCTAGGTACGTGAAGGGAGAAGAAGCTCAAAACCGCCAGGTTTCCTGGCACTATACCGTAGACGATAAGCAGATTATTCAACATCTTCCTACTAATGAAATAGGATGGCATGCCGGAAGCGAGGGGAACGCTGCATCCATCGGCATAGAACTTTGCGTGAATGAAGACGGTTCTTTTTCTAAAACAAAACAAAAAGCCATGGAGCTTATACAGTCCTTAAAAGCAAGTCTCTCTATTCCTTATGCGAATGTAGTTACGCATCACAGATGGACGGGGAAAAATTGTCCGGCTCGTTTGCTGAATGACTGGGAGGCATTTAAAAAAGAATTACGATCGGAAGAGGGTGCAGAATCGATTGCTGGCCAAAGAATTGTTATTGAAGCCCATACTCTTTGGGTGTACGATCGTCCCGACTGGGACGCTAGATACACTACAGTGACTGCGGGAGAGGTTTTTACATTAAAAGATGAGTTACTGGTAGATTCGCACCAAATGTACCAACTAAAAAGCGGATTATATATCACGGCAAACGACCAATACGTGAAAATGCTTCCGTGACCGGAGACACGCCGGGAATCGAAAAGAAGGGGGGATAGGGAATGACTACAAAAATAAATACGCCACAAATAAAGGTAGAAGAGAAATTTCACAAAAAGCCTTACGGGGTGACAAGAATGCATGCTCCGGCGATATGGAAAGATGCCCATCAAGGCGAGGGTGTAGTGAACGCTATTATCGATTCAGGGTGTGATATCACTCATCCTGATCTCAGGGAGAATATTATCGATGTACGTAATTTCACTGATACAGGTACCAAGTCCGATGTTCAAGATAGTGATATCCATGGGACGCACGTTTCCGGTATTGTGGCTGCCAAAGACGACAGGAAGGGCATGGTAGGAATAGCTCCTAAATCAAAATTACTCATCTTAAAGGTCCTGGGGGAAGGCCGTAACTCCGGAAATTATCAATCATTAGTAGAGGCTATTGATTATGCGATTAGATGGCGAGGGCCTAATAACGAAAAAGTCGCAACGTTGAACCTTTCCTTAGGAGGTCAGAAAAATGATGCCGACCTTCATCGTGCTATCCGAAAGGCTTATCAGAACGGTATGGTAAGTGTAGCTGCATCAGGCAATGACGGGGATGGGCGAAGGAGTACCAGCGAAATCTTTTATCCCGGTTTTTACAAAGAGGTCCTACAAATAGGAGCGATGACTCGGAACGATCAAGTGGCCCATTATTCCAACACGAATAAAAACATCGATTACGTGGCCCCGGGTACTAATATTTTTTCCACGATTCCTAACGGGGAATACGCGCAATTAACAGGTACGTCCATGGCCGTACCGCAAATAACTGGTGCTATTAGTTTGGTGCACCGTTTGTTAAAAGAAAAGGATCAAAAGATTTCCATTCCTAACGTCTTAACAACACTAAACAAATGTACCGTTCTCACAAAACAAGGGGATCGAATTGTTTCCTTTGCATAAACGGTTATTTTGGTATCATAAGTTGGTTTCATCCCCCCCCTCTGTCCTCTACTATCGTACGAGGTACGTTGGTAGAGAATTATAGAATAGAACAACCAAAACCCGGCCCCTTATGTTATAAAGGGTGCCGGGCTTTGATATAGGGAGTGTTCAACGTCCACCTGTTAATGAAAGACCATTGTTTTAAAGCATTGAATATATGAGAGATAGCAATGGGGCTGGAACATGGTTGGAGAATGAACATTTATAGGAGACAGAGGAGAACTTTTTCTGTCAGTCTCGGAGGGTAAGAGAAATAATAAGAGAGAAGGGCTACCCTGATCTTTTATTTTTATCGTTTACAAAGAATCTACGTCTATGACTTCCTCCACATTACATAAAGGGAGGGTTTGCTATGGTCTCATACACCCCTAGTTTCCTCATCTTCTAGTTACCACTTCCATGTTTATCTACGAACGATAACACAGTAACTCAATACCACAATAATTCAATGACACAACAACACATATATAGCACTTTGAGATAGATCTGAATTTTGAAGTTTTGACACCAATAAGCTGATGTGATTAAATCAGTAGATAAAACGGTGTCATAACTTAGGTTCAAAAGTGAGGGCGATTTTTTATGAAATTTGGATATGCGAGAGTGTCGACGAGAGGTCAGGATTTGGAAGGACAGCTTCAGGCATTAAAAAAAGAAGGATGCGAAGAAATTTACCAGGAATTCGTAACAGGGACGAAACGGGAAAAACGCAAAGAGTTCAATGAACTAATCAATCGAATAGATGAAGGAGATACACTGATTGTTACCAAACTGGACCGGTTTGCCCGTTCTGCAAATGATGCAACTAGTATTATTGAGGATTTGTTTGAGAGAGGGGTACGGGTGCACGTCTTAAACATGGGGATAGTCGAAAATACGCCCACCGGACGATTGATTTTCAACATTATGACCTCCTTCGCGCAATTCGAGCGTGACATGATTGTCGAACGAACCCAGGATGGGAAAGCTCTAGCAAAAAAACGACCGGACTTCCGCGAAGGCCGGCCGAAAAAATATAGTAAGAAGCAGATTGAGCATGCGCTTCAGTTGTTAGAAGAAGCCTCGTACCGAGAAGTGGAACAAATGACAGGGATAAGTATGAGCACGTTGAAAAGAGCGAATAAAAAACTTTAATAAAAGACTTTTTTGAACGAAAAATTGTATTACTTTATATTATCCCTTAAACTATATTGAATTTTAGTGAATTTATCCAAAGATGAACGTCAGATAATATTTGAAAGTTAACTTGCTGATAATCAATTGGTACCGTCAATAAGTTTGTGTAAAACAGTAGGGTGATCCTCGGAGGAGGGATTAGCTTTTCTCCTCTGTCTCAGTTTGAGACCCATACCGTTCTTCGAACATGGTGTGCAGTTCAGGGCTTGCTTC
>NZ_NSGH01000034.1 GCF_002295105.1 Salimicrobium humidisoli
CCCATATTCCAAATATCCCCTTTATTTTCATATAAAGGTTTCGACCGCAACCATAAACTTCTATAGTTCTAAAGAAAATGGACGAAAAACGAAGAAATTCTAAGAAAACGTTAATTTAAAGAGGGAGGGATCTGATGTTAAAAGAATTGAACCATGTGATTGACTATATTGAGGTTCATTTAACCGATGACCTCTCTCTTGATAGTATTTCCAATTATGCTGGGGTTTCCGATTATCACTTGAGAACGGTATTTTTTCATCTTTCAGGCATGACACTAAATGAATATGTAAAAAACAGAAAACTATCGGAAGCAAACAAGGATTTATTGAGTGGAGAAAAGGTAACAGATGTTGCTTTTAAATATGGTTATCAATCAATGGACGGTTTTACCAGGGCTTTTAAAAAATGGTGTGGTGTATTGCCCTCAGATGTAATAAAAAAAAGGATAAGCAAATCATTTCCCAAACTTTCGTTCATAATTACTGTAAGGGGAGGAATATCTATGGAATTTAGAATCGAAGACAAACCAGCGTTTAATCTAGTTGGTGTTAGTAAACGTGTTCCTATGCAATTTGAAGGTGTGAACAACGAAATAGTAAAGCTTGCAGAAAGCATAACAGAAGAGCAAAAAAAAGAAATGCATTCTCTTCAAAATATAGAGCCTCATGAAATTGTTAATGCTTCTTACGACGCTGACGAAAATTTCCTGAAAGAAGAAGGGGATTTAACCCACTTGGTAGGTGTATTAACGACTAAAAACCAAGCCAGCAATTTTTTAGACGTTGTGCCTGTTGAAGCTTATACTTGGGCAGTATTTCCAAGTGAAGGACCATTTCCATCTACGTTGCAGGATACAATGGCAAAAACTTATTCAGAATGGCTTCCTTCTTCTGATTACGAAGTAATCAATGCTCCTACTTTTTCTCTTACTAAAATGGATAAGCATAAAAAAGATTACGCTTATAGTGAAGTTTGGCTTCCCGTGCGAAAGAAATAATCAATAGTAATCATTGTAATGAGGACTAATGCAGAGCAACGCAGATTCAGCGTTGCTCTTTCAAAATTATTAATGTGGTCTACAATTGCAGAAGGTGAAACTTATTATTAGTACAATCAATTCGACAATCTGGGCCGTTTGAGGCGCAGCCTTATTCAACAACTGCGCCCGTTTGTTAAAACTTGACTATGTTTCTTGTTCAGGTTCCTCAGGCCATATATGGATAACTAAATATCCTGCAATAGCACATACGACTGAAACCCAGAACGGAAAAAATTTTAGAAGCCAAAAAATACCCATAATTATAGCTATGCCTAAATAGGATAGTTTTTCATCACGCTTCCAATGATTCCGATTCAATAAAACATTCATTAAACCAATTGGCGGTGTTATTAAGCACATTGCATATACCCAGCCTTTTTTTAAATACCAAGGACTTTTTTCTGAAGAGTTATTAGTTGTCATATGCTTTTATACCACCTTTCAATGTGCCGTTAAATGGTCCTTATACGCAATATGGGTGCTACTCTTTATTAAGGAATCGCGCTCCGATTGCAGATATCTACTCACTGTAAAATACTTCAATTTTAAATCTTCGATAAGTGCTTATGCTTTTTCTCTAAAACCTTTTGTATCTTCTTTTTGTAACGCTTTTTATGGGCATTTCTTTTTAGTCTTTCAGTATTTGGATAACCAATTTTGTAACGTACGTCTTTATCATAAACAATAAGCTCGCGATATTTTTCATCATTCATTAATGCTTGGAACCACGGGGTTCTCTTCAAAACTTTTATATTATTACTAATATTCTCTGTATCTACATCTGGATACGGCCCCCAAAGACTAATATAGCCTAAAATATCAAGTAATACTTTCTTTGCTTTCAAGATCGCACCCCCTACTTATAAGAATTATTATAATTATTTTATCATGAATTCATATTCAACAACCTGGCCCGTTTGTTGCATTACTATCATTAAGCTAAATAATTCCATTATATCAAACTATTTTTCATTCTTTTTGAAGAAAAAAACTTGCCAATAAGCTGTCAGGATCACAGGTATAACAATTACCATATGCCCGAATAAACTTAAATCGATATTGAATAAAGGATAAATCAATAAACTCAAAGCGACGATATAAATGGGTATTCCTATAATTTTAAATACAGTTTTCAAGTTATAACACCCTACCCTCTTGAAGCCTCTACTTACTGTTCACTTACTCTATTGCCTTGAAACTAAGTTTAAAACTGTTCGGAGACAAAGAAATGACGATCACTCTTATCAAACAATCGTCCCTTTTGTTTAAAAGTACTTTCAGTTTCGTTCTCAAAAAAGTGGTACAATAATTACATATACTTACAAAAGTTGGGGAAATGGGACAGCTCGCAAAAAAGCAATTATTTGTAAAATGAATGAGGTGTTCTCTTGAATCAATTTATCTTTAAATCTCTGAATTACTTAGTGTTAATCATTTTAATTGTCTTTAATTCCTTTGTATTCATAGCATATTCCATTGGAGAAGGGGCAATATTATGGAGTGACTGGCTACTTCTAATTCTCCCTTTTATTTTGTGGGGAGCATTTTACTACGTTCAGAAAAAACAACGGACATATAAAATGGCTTATATTTGGTTTTTTATTATGGTAATACTATTATACTTTTGGGAATCTGGGTCTGGGGCCCTGTTGATACGTCATCTTTCTTAATTAATACAATTCAATATTAAGTCTCACGTTGTTAAGGGTGTTTATTGAAGATAAGGTCGAAATAAGACCTCATTTTTAATGAAATAGCTGAAGAATGGGCTATTCCAGGAGAGTTATCCGTCAGTCTCTCGGAAGGGAAGGCTGCTCTTTTCATTTTTATCATTTATAAAAAATAACTATCTATCACTTTACCCAAATCGCATAAAGGCAACCTTCGCTACTGTCTAGTAATACCATAACTCATACGGATGATAGTTAGAGAAAAACCCAAAAAATTTCCTAGCCATTTGAAAACGAGCGTTAGTTACTTGTAAATGGTTGTATCGCATCCGTTTCTGACAACAAATGGGATCCTATTAACGATCTCCCAACCAAATAGCTATAACAATTATTACGACCAATATGATTACATAATAAATGGTGCTCCGTACGACCTGATTTTTATCCGATTGGTCTTCCTGTTTCTTCTGATTATCCGGGAGTGTTTGCGGGGAGACTAATGCCCACACCCACCAGGAAACGAAAAAACCTATAGTTAATCCTATAACATGGCTTATCCCAACGAATTTCCACTCCAGTAATGATTGGAACAGATAAGCCAGAATCCCACTTGCAAGAGGATAGAAAAGCAGGTATTTGTATTTTTGTTTTCGGTTTAATTTAATATTTTATCCTCCCTCATGCATAAATCTTCCATTTTGTTTTATCTAATCGTGACCTCACCTTTATGCGAGAGTTTTTTTCCCCGTTTATCGAACGAAGATCCCCGACTTATCTATTATATTGTGCCGAACTTTTGTATCGGTTCAAGCACAATATTTATCGCTGAAATGCGCCAATTATCATACTTTGTTAACGAGTTTTGCTTTAAATTATAATTTTAAAAAGCAAAAGTAGTAACGTGATAATCGAACCAAAACCGAAACCCAGAATATGTACGATAAATGCGCCTATTCCATAAAGATTCCCTAAAATTAAATAAGCAAATGTGTAATTCACAGGCCAATCCCCAAATTCCAAATTAAGAAATGATGGATCGTATAGGTGTAAGATAATTACACAAGCTATGAGCGCATATATTCCTGGAGAGGCTCCTGTGCCATTCGTATAGTTCGAGAAGGTAGAGTAAGCAGTGTATGCTGCTATATTTCCGATTAAATAAATCGCTAAAAAGCTCCAACTTCCAATTCTACCTTCAAGAATGACTCCGACAAAATATATGGCGTAAGCATTCCCTAACAAATGTAATATGTTTTGGTGAAAAAATGACCCTGTAAGTAGTCGGTACCATTCTCTCTCCTGCATATTATTAAAACTCTTCCCGCCAGCCCACTCTAGAAGCGTATTTTTGAATATTAATTTATCTAATATAAAAACTGACACGTATAGGGTAATAAGTATTATGTAAACATTCGGAATAATTTTCACGAATTTATACCACCCCTTTAAAGTTTAATTCTTCTTTTATGGAGTGAGGAACGATTTCTATAAAAAAGGTTGATTATTTTCTAACTCTGCTTATGATAATCGCTCCCGGTAATCAAAACTTGGCTCCAAGATAATCTATAAGCACTGAGCAATCACCTTAACTATTTAGAGCTTTGATTTGAAAACGAATATGAAGCTAAGCAGAAACCCTCTAAACTATGAAATAAATATGCAAAATGATTACGCTTGTGACGATGATCGATGGGTAGGAAATCCATTTTTTGAATTCTGCCTCTACAGTAACCAGCTTCGTCTTCTCTAATGGAGCCACTTGAAAAAAACGATTCGTCAGCATCTTTCGAGAAATCATCCCCGACCAATATCGAATGAAAAAAATGAAACTTCCATATATGATTATTTTCACCCAAAAAGGGGCAATGATGATGGCAAAACATGTGAAACCCACAAGCTGCGCATACGAAATGATGTAATTCCTGTCTCTGAGGAAGGCTTTCAACTGTAGTTCCAGGACCCCGTTTTCCCGACTCCTGTTCTTGAATAATCTACCTGAATGCCTAAATAGAACTCCTGGTTTTTTACTGTAGTTATGTGATGTTTTCTCCACTTCCATCGAATGTTTTAAGATGAGTCGGGCGTATTTTGACCTTTCTTCATGCTCAACACGAATCTCATTTAATAACAATCGATTGGTTTTATCAAGGTTCAAATGTACAAGAATAAGGGCAACAAGCGAAATGAGACCGATGAGCCCGTAAACAGATGAGTGAAGGAATTCGATTATGGATATGTAAGTAATGAATACAACTGCAGTAAACATCCACTTCCAGATTTTTTTACTGATGGTTTTTTTAACGGTGAGGATCGTGACGTGGTAAGCTCCAACGATGATTATAAAATTCAGGATATCGAGATACTCCATGCCGTAGATAAGTGTCAGAACGGGTAAGGCGATGAAAACAATTAACAGAATGCGCACAATTGCCATTAAGAGCGAATAAATTAAGCCGTAACCCTTCAAGTGTGACAATAGACGTTTTTCCTGCAAGAGGTAAATCAAGTCTGCCTCCCATAAATAGGTTCTGATATGTCCCCCACTGACCGCTAGCAGAACCAGTCCACATAGAAAAATGAACGGCACATCACTCCCCCAGTATAAATGGACGTTCTCCCATGCATCCCTATAGAAAAAAGGAAATACAATCATCAAAGGAATAACTATATATAAGAGGACACTCCAGTCCAGTATAGAGCGAATGGGTGTCATCTGTTCTTGAACATCCTGGACGAGTCTTTTCAAAAAAAATTGAATGTCCGGCATTACGATTCACCCTCCATCAGCTTATCAAAACAATCAAACAAAGTTCCTCCCGATAAGCCGGATTTATCCTGAATATCCGAAAGGCTACCTTTAACGATTAGTCTGCCGTTGGATAGCAAGACGAACCGGTCACACCGTTTCTCTGCCGTATCAAGTACATGTGTGGACATGAGAACCCCCGCACCATTTTTCTTTTCTTCCTCCAGCAAATTCAACAGAATCTTGGTTGCCCTCGGATCGAGACCCATGAATGGTTCATCAATTATGTACAAATCAGGCTTCCTTAAAAAAGCGAGAATCAGCATTACTTTCTGCTGCATCCCTTTTGAAAAGCTGTCTGGATAATGATGGATTACATCGGTCAATTGGAAAATTTCGAGAAGCTCTTCAGCTCTTTTCATAAACTCTTTTTCATGGACTTGTAGAATGGCTTGCAGAAAGTCAATATGCTCCCACAACGTAGCCCTCTCATAAAAAATAGGTCGTTCGGGAACATACGAATAGTTGCTTACCTCAACATTTCCTTTGAAGTTATTAAGAATTCCCAGGATTGATTTGACCGCTGTACTTTTCCCTGCTCCATTAGGTCCAATCAACCCGACCAGTTCTCCCGGTTTAACCGAGAAGTGGATATCTTCAAGTATCGCTGTATCCCCTGGATAACCCGCCTGTTCAATGTTCACAACTAACAACTTATGTCACCTCAAATCTATGTACGATTGATTATTACAAATAAACAGTCTGTACATCCTATCAATAAAACTTACGTATGAGGAGAAAATATGTTTCACCAATACCTACTTTCAACTTATTCCAGAAGAGATGAATTGTGATAGATAAGAAAAGCGTGTTTTACATAAATAAGTTCCTTGTTTAGCTCGAAATCAATTTTTCAACGTAATGAGCTCTTTGTTGCGTTTTACACGGTACAACCAGACAATGCCGTGATATTAAACGTTTTTATAAACGATCAGACTTTATTTCAAAGCCACAGGTAGAAATATAAAAATAATCATCTTCAAGAGAAGAAAATGCCTGTTCCGTTTCTTATGCTTGGTACCCAGTTCCTTTGTTTCATCTGTCCTGTCCTAATAAAAAGAGGTCGCCTTCATGGCAACCCCTAAGCCTTTAGGCAGATGGTTTACTTCAGCGATCGCGCCTGATTTTTTAACTTTTATTTTCAGAGACGGGTAAGTATTTTGTGAAATAAGCAGCTAAAATAAATAATAAAAAGCTGACAGACCACGTTAACAGGCCTATAAAGTTAAACCAATACGCTAAAATATTTATTAAAACCATAAGCAAAAAACAAATTGAAGTTAACGCACTTTTTATACCTGAGGCACCAGCTTTTTTTCGTTTTTTAATTATAATAGGTATCACGATTATAAATGCGACTATCAAGATTATATATAAAATATTTAATATCAATTTTTTTAACTCCTTACTGAACAATATGCCCCGTCTGTTGAATATCGGAATTTTAGTCTAAGTATTATAGTCTATATGATTTTATTTCCTTTACTTTCCCAGACTTTGCAGCGTTACTAAACTGATATACATCGCAAAAATCAATTTTTGTTCCATTTTCTAATGAAATCACACCGTTTATTGAAGCATCCTTTCCGTGAGTTATCACTTGATAAATTTCCAGACAGTCAACGATCTCTTTATTTTTCTCTTGCAA
This sequence comes from Salimicrobium humidisoli, assembly GCF_002295105.1. GTDB lineage: Bacteria > Bacillota > Bacilli > Bacillales > Halobacillaceae > Salimicrobium > Salimicrobium humidisoli. The sequence continues at coordinate 7,165 of NZ_NSGH01000034.1, forward strand.
AAAAGTAATAAATGAATTTCGACCCGTTATTTTTTTATTATCTTTTAACTGGTACCAAATGATAGATTCATCCGCAAATTCCTTAATGATGTCATCTTGCTGTTTTATTATAGCTACTGTAAAGTCAATAAGTATCTGTTTCCTGGGGGCGTTGTCACATCCCTTTGGAATAATAAGTTCCATTTCATTTGAAGAATTGTTCACAAAATCCAACCTCCTAAAAAACTTTTTTTAGAACTGCTTTACTTAAACAGAAAGTACCGCAATGTTGTAAGACCTACTTGCCGGACAATAAACTGACCCAATTGTTTTATACTAGCTGAATATGATTATACAGATTGTCTCCTTTAACTGTTGGCACACAACCCTCCTTAATCAATTCTACTCCCATATAAGGCTGTTTCGAACTAGAAAGCGTCCATTGAATTCAATGGGAACGCCTTCCCCGCTTTCTTCGGCATGAATGTGCAGATGTGGTTCCGATGTATTCCCCGAATTGCCCACAAGGCCGATTGGTTCTCCCGTCTTCACCTTATCGCCAGCTTTGACAGTTGCGCTGTCTTCCTGCATATGGGCGATTAACACGTTGGCTTCATTACGTTCACACTTAATTTGAACATAATTTCCTCTGGGCTGTTCCGGATTCGCTTCCGGCGGATTTAAATCGGTCATGTCTGTTCTTGCCCCCACAATCTTGCCGGAACAAGGGCTGACCAGCTCAGCACCATAAATTTTATAGCGGTCCAATTCAGCAGGGTATATTCCGGTGCTCCTCACGCCCAATGGGTTCAATTGAACAATATCAAGCGCATACTGCTGCTCAAGGTTTGCATGATGCTGGTTAATCTGCGTGGAAGCTCCACCCTGTCCAACATAGTAAGTACCGTTATCCAGGGGGAATGCAAGTTCTATGGCTTCCTCATTAGTAGAATAGCCGGAAAAAATCTGAATATGATAAAAGACAAAAATAGCTGTCAGAAGTATATAAAAAGTAAATCCCGTTTTATCTTTCCAAGCGTACGATTTTGGCGGATGCTGCAATCTTACCTTCCGCCAACTTATGTATAAAACTATAATCAATAACAACGGCCACAGGAAACGTACATAGTAAATCGTCCAGTCCCATCTTCCGAAGAAAAACACCCAGGAAATATAGGTGGTAAATGTTAAAGCCTGCAGGGCCCAGTCCATTTTCCCTTTAAATTTACCTTTCAACAGCGTGAAAATAAAAAAGGCAGGTAAAATAAACTGAAAGATAGTCAGTTGTATAATTGTTAATGTCACTTAAATCACCTTCTTTTTTACAAATCGGTTATTTACAACACAATTTTGGGAAGCATTTGTTTGTTACAATCTGGCCCATTTCAGGCGCAAAGTTACTAGATTATAGCGCTCGCTTGGAGAAGAACTTTAACCAGCACTTTTTATCTCTTTATTGCACCAGTAAGCAACATAGCTATCCCTATATAATTGAAAATCATCCCTGCAATAATAAGACCATATTCAATTTCCTCTGGAATAAAGCCGAGAAGAAACAAACCCAGACTTAATAAAAATAGAGCTATACTAACTTTTATATATGACAACTTACCCCGCCTTTGGTACCGTCAATAAGTTTGTGTAAAACAGTAGGGTGATCCTCGGAGGAGGGATTAGCTTTTCTCCTCTGTCTCAGTTTGAGACCCATACCGTTCTTCGAACATGGTGTGCAGTTCAGGGCTTGCTTC
>NZ_NSGH01000035.1 GCF_002295105.1 Salimicrobium humidisoli
ATACATCAACTACTACAACCATGATCGCATAAAAGCAAAATTAGCTGGTTTGAGTCCCATTCAATACCGGACTCAAACCAGCCAATCAGCTTCCTAATAAAAACTCTAACTTTTAGGGGTCACTACCATTTCCGGGGGTTTCTTTTATACATTGACTTTAACGTCGGCTTTCTCACGAAGGGATTCAATGTGTTTGTTGACGGCTTCGCTCTGTTTCTGGGAAGCGAGCTGCTGTTTAATCTGGTCTTTCATCTCTTTGAAAGAGCCGAGTTGCTGCTGCTGTGCTTTCTGACCGTCTTTGTTGCCTTCTTCTTTCTGTGCATCCTGCTGTGCTTTCATCTGTTCCTTCATTTTCTCATACTGTTCTTTCGCTTCTTTATCCGTAACTTCCGGGACGTCTACGTTTTTGTCCACGTATTTCTGTGCTTTTTGACTTTTCTTCATTTCCTGTTTAATTTCTTCCTGAGACATATCGTTTTTTTCAAGGAATTTTTCCCACTGATCGTTTTCTTTGTACTGTTTTTTCATTTCCTCGAACTGCTTGTTTATTTCTTTATCCGATACTTTAATATCCATTTCTTCCGCCTTCTGCATCACAAGCTCTGTGCCGATCAGCTGATTGATGGCGGTTTTATTGATCTGATCTTCCTGCTTGGAAGCGTCCATGCCGAATTGTTTGTACTGCTGCTTGACGTTTTCTACATTGGATTCGAATTCCTTCTGGGAGATTTCCTCTCCGTTTACGACTGCTGCTGCTTCGCCTGAGTTGTTTTTGTTTTCTTTGGAGTCCCCGCTGCTGCTTTTTCCGTCATCTCCGGAAGAACATGCTGCCAGAAGAGTGACTGCTGCAACCAGAACGAGTAATAATACTTTTTTCATTGAAAAGCTCCTTTTCGTAAAAACGTTAATTGGAGTGTAGCACACAGGTATGGCGGTGTAAAACCTCCGGCGCGATTTACACATTTGTGCCATATAATTTTGACTTAACCGGAAAAAAGTAGTAAAATTAAAACAATTGTTTATTCTCTAGAATAAGAGGTGAGATAGTATGGCATTCGGAAGACAGAATCAGGAGAAAGCACCAGAGGAAGAAACATCCGTTTGGGAATGTACCGCGGAAGGTTGTAACTGCTGGATGAGGGACAACTTTAAAGATAAACAAGTTCATACATGCCCCGTCTGTGACAGCGAAATGAAACGCGCTACAAGAACGATTCAGGTCGTTGAGAATAAAAGCTTATACTATAATCAGTAGAAACGCGGATGCCCGCGTTTTTTATTTTGTGATTTCCTGATATAATAAATGAGAATTTTTGAATGGAGGATTAGTTACTATGCTGCAAGTACAAAACGTAAGTCTGCGTTTCGGGGATAGAAAACTGTTTGAAGATGTGAATATCAAGTTTACGGAAGGGCACTGTTACGGATTGATCGGGGCCAATGGTTCCGGTAAATCGACATTTCTTAAAATATTAAGCGGCGAACTGGATGCACAAAGCGGAGAGGTCGCTCTCGGCAAAGGGCAGCGTCTCGCCGTTTTGAAACAGGATCACTTCGCTTATGATGAATACAATGTTCTTGAAACAGTCATAATGGGATACGAACGACTGTATGAAGTAATGGAAGAGAAAAATGCGATCTATGCGAAAGGTGACTTCACGGAAGCGGACGGTATGCGTGCTGCGGAACTCGAAGGTGAATTCGCCGAGATGAACGGATGGGAAGCGGAATCCGAAGCTGCACGACTTCTTACGGGTCTCGGTGTAGATGATGCTCAGCACGATAAAAAAATGAGGGAACTTCCGGCAAACGACAAAGTCAAGGTGCTTCTCGCCCAGGCACTGTTCGGTAATCCTGATGTACTGCTTCTCGATGAGCCGACCAACCACCTTGACATCCACGCCATCCGCTGGCTGGAAGAGTTCCTCATCGAATTCGAGAATACAGTGGTAGTCGTTTCCCACGACCGTCACTTCCTTAATAACGTATGTACCCACATTGCGGATCTGGACTTCCAGAAAATCCAGGTATATGTAGGGAACTACGATTTCTGGTACGAATCCAGCCAGCTTGCCAGAAAGATGGCAGAAGAACAGAACAAGAAAAAAGAAGAGAAAGTCAAACAGCTGAAGGAATTCGTCGCCCGTTTCAGCGCCAACGCTTCCAAATCGAAACAGGCTACGTCCAGGAAGAAAATGCTTGATAAAATTACGCTGGATGACATCCAGCCATCGTCCAGGAAATATCCTTATATAGCTTTTCAGGCGGAAAGGGAAATCGGTAACGACTTGTTGACGGTGCAGAATCTTTCCAAGACGATAGATGGAGAAAAAGTGCTGGACAATGTAAGCTTTACACTCAATAAAGACGACAAAGTCGCTCTTGTCGGTTCTTCCGAGACGTCCAAAACGGCCCTTCTCGAAATACTCGCCGGGGAGATGGAACCGGATGAAGGTACGTATAAATGGGGGGTCACGACATCCCAGAGCTACTTCCCGAAAGATAACACGGAATACTTTGAAGGGAACGAGAAAACGCTAGTCGAATGGTTGAGACAGTATTCACCGGAAGACGAGACGGAGACATTCCTGCGCAGTTTCCTCGGTCGTATGCTTTTCTCCGGGGAAGAAGCACTGAAGAGCCCGAATGTTCTGTCCGGGGGCGAAAGAGTCCGCTGCATGCTTTCGAAAATGATGCTCTCCGGAGCCAACGTATTGCTTCTGGACCAGCCGACCAACCACCTGGATCTGGAGTCGATCACGTCCCTGAACAAAGGAGTGGCCAATTTCAAAGGTTCGGTCATTTTCGCCTCGCACGACCACGAGTTTATACAGACGGTGGCGAATCGTATCATCGAAATCACTCCTAATGGAATAGTGGATAAAGAAATGAGATATGATGAGTATCTCGATGACCCTAAAGCTCAGGCGGAAGCTCAACAAATCTAAGCTTTGTAATGTCTGTGCAATGTGAATGTTAATATTGCAAACAAACTGTTAGCTCCTTGTTCTTAAATTATTCTGTACACCTGTTATTATGGATATTGTGCAGATGAGAGATAACCATCAAGGAGGAATTAACAAATGAAAAAACAGATCGTTACACTAGCAACTACAGCAGCCCTTACAGGAGCATTCGCTACTACAGTAAGTGCTGAGGATCACAACGTAAACAGTGGAGATACACTTTGGGGCATCTCCAAACAATATAATGTGTCGGTAAGCCAGCTGAAATCCGTCAACGGCCTTAACTCCAACATCATTTACCCTGGACAGTCGTTGAGCGTGGACGGTAAAGCGGCAGAAAAAACAACAACAAATTCCAACGTCTATACCGTAAAATCCGGAGATACACTTCACAAAATCTCCAGCAGCCATGGCATCAGCGTGTCTCAGGTGAAAAGCTGGAACAATCTATCCAGTAACCTGATCCACCCTGGAGATGAATTGGCGGTAGGAAGTAAAGCGGCAGTTAAATCAGCTTCTGACTCCAAACAGGAAGAGAAAGCGGCTTCCAGTGCAAGCAGCAGCTCTGCATCCGAGCAGAAACAAAGCAGCAGCACAGCATCTGAAAGCAGCAGTGCCAGCTCTTCTGAAAGCAGCTCCCAGGGAGATGTACAGAAGCAGTTCACAGCTGAAGCTACAGCATATACAGCTTATTGTGCAGGATGCAGCGGTGTTACAGCTACAGGTCAGGATCTGAAAGCCAACCCTGGTCAGAAAGTCATTGCAGTCGATCCTGATGTTATCCCGCTCGGTTCCAAAGTATGGGTCGAAGGATACGGAACAGCTATCGCTGGTGATACCGGTGGAGCTATCAACGGCAACCGCATCGATCTATTCATGCCTAGCCAGGACGACGCCCTTGACTTCGGACGTCAATCCGTAACTGTCAAAGTACTTGACTAATATATTTTTAAAACGAGAGTTCATCCTTAAAAGGGTGGACTCTTATTTTATTTTCCACAGATTATTGGTAAGCTGAAGGTAGTCTTAAAAGAAAGGGGATAAATAATATGAAAGCGATTGTACATGAACACAAGCAGGGAATCTCCGGACTTACATACAGGGAGATGGACGTAAGGAGACCCGGGGCCGAAGAAGTGCTTCTGAAAGTGAACGTGGGTGGACTGAACCGCAGGGATGTGGCGGTCGTCGAAAACAAACATGATCCGGAGTCAGGCCCTTTCATTCCGGGGTCCGATGCTTCTGCTACGATTGAAGAGACAGGAGCGGACGTCAAAGATTTTCAAAACGGGGAGGAAGTAATTATTTACCCCGGTCTCGGCTGGAAAGAGAAAAGTGATGCTCCGCCGGAAGGTTATGAAATCGTAGGGTTCCCCGAAAATGGGACATTCGCCGAGTATATCGTCATGCCAGCGGAGAACGTGCGTAAAAAACCTGATCACCTGACGCTTGAGGAAGCGGGAGTGCTGTCTCTTGCGGCATTGACCGCTTACCGGGTGATGTTCACCCGTGGAAATATAACGGAGGAAGATACGATTCTTCTGCCTGGTATCGGGAGCGGTGTACTGACGTATGCCCTGAAATTCGCAAAAGCAGTCGGTGCCCGGGTCATCGTAACCTCCCGTTCGGAGGATAAGATGAAGGAAGCTCTTGATATGGGAGCAGACCGGGCCGTTTTCACCTATGATGACTGGAATGAAGTTCTTCATGACGAGACGATTGATGTAGTAGTCGAGAGTATCGGCGGGGACACGTTCCAGAAGTCCATCGATGCCGTAAGAAGAGGGGGCACTATCGTAACGTTCGGTGCTACAACGAAGGACACTTTCGAACTGGATATCAGAAGTTTCTTTTATGGCCAGTATAATCTTCTCGGTTCGACGATGGGGAGTATGGAGGAATGGGCGGACATGCTTCAGTTCATAGAGAAGCACGACATTCATCCTGTTGTAGATAAAATGTTTTCAGCAGAGGATTGTCAGGAAGCCTTCACGTACATTAAAGAATCCAAAAACTTGGGTAAAGTGGGTATTAAATTTTAATCTAGTTCTACTTTAAACTTAGTAGTAACTCCGAAATAAAAATTAATACCGGTTAAACAACCGGAAACATCTTATATAGAGAAGGAAGCTGATTTTTTCAGCTTCCTTCTTCTGATTATACGTAGTGCATACTGAGAATGATAATATAGGGACTGATTAAAAGCAGGAAACTTAACATAACTAATTTATAGTTCCGTAATACCAGTGCTACCATTCCTCCGAACAGACCGCTTATAAAGGTAAAAAAAACTGTATAAACCACTCCGTAATCCACAAAGAAAAAATACCAATAAGAGTGAAGACCCAGGAGGAAGAGAAACCAATAAATAATGTAGGGGAATCTTTCTTTCATTACAGCCGGACTCCTTTACCTATCATTTTCTACTTGTCGGACGAGTTTGTAAAAGGTCGTTTTTTTCACTTCCGCCTGTTTCATCGCCTGTGTTGCTGTAATGTTCCCTGATTTCCATTCGTCATAGGCATCCAGAAAAGTATCTGTAATTTCCGCTCTCGGACGACCCAAAGATTTGTGGGTATTCTTCATATCGCTTTCTTCTTCCTTTTGTATCTCGCTCTCATCACTTTCGTTTTTCGCCATCCATGTAAGCATCTGTGAAACGAGATCGGCTATGAATGTCCCCATGCTGTCTTTATACTTGGTTGTGTCCAGAAGAGGCATGTCCAGGACGACAATATCTACTTCAAGCTCTTTCGTAACCGTGTGCCATTCCTGCATAATCTCTTCTTTACTGTGCCCCAGATGGTCAAGGGAGTGGAGATAGAGAACATCGCCCGGGTAAAGAATCCGTTTAAGAAGTTCATAATTATCTTTTCGAACACTTTCTTCAGTGTTCACATCTGTAAAAATATCCCGATCCTGAATGTTTTTTTCCTTTAGATCAGTAATCTGTTTACTGTTTTTTCGTTCATTATTGTCAGTATATATGTATCCGTATTTTCTGTGTTCCATCGTACAGCCCCGCTTTTCTTATTTATTATTCATTCATATCATAACACAAACGTTCGCAAACTTTCATTACTTAAATTACAAATTATCTTAACCCAAATCAAGGAAAGCCCGCTAACTAATTTATGAACGTTCATTAATTAGTTGATTGATGGGGACTACCAGTCTTTTTTTAGGTTCCGTTTAATATTGCTGTACCTGCTTGTATAATCAGAAGTGACTGTTTCGAAGAATAAACCACTGGATTGTCTGATAAGGAGGTTTTTATAATGAGACGTTTTGAAAACAAAGTAGCACTGGTGACAGGCGGACGAAAAGGAATCGGCCGCGCCATAGCCAGACGCCTGAGTGAGGAAGGGGCAACGGTCATAACTGCACAACGCGGAGAGGATGAAGAATTTGCTTCTGTTACCGCAGATTTCTCCGATCCGGAAGCACCGGAGAAAATTATGGAAGAAGTCATCGCCCGCACCGGTCGACTGGATGTGCTGATTAACAATGCGGGAATGATGCAGGAGAGTTCTATTGAAGAAATGAGTCTGGAGGATTGGGAGAGGAATCTTAACGTGAATCTGACAGGTCCGTTTTTGATGATCCGTGCTGCCTTGCCGTATCTGCGAAGGACAAAAGGTACTATTGTCAATACCGGTTCGGTGGAAGGGCTGGCAGCGAACCCCGGACACGCGGCATACAGTGCCTCAAAGGCTGCCATACATGGATTGACACGTGCAGTAGCTGTAGATCACGGACATGAAGGGATCCGCTGTAATGCAGTAGCACCCGGCTGGATTGATACCGAATTGAATCTTGATTTTATCAAAAGCGCAGCAGATCCTGAAGCATTCCAGCGGGATATAGGAAACATCCACCCTTTGGCCCGTACGGGTACGCCTGAAGAAGTGGCGTCTCTTGTGGCTTTTTTGGCAGCTGACGAGGCCGGTTTTATTACAGGGCAGGTCTACCAAGTCGATGGAGGACGAACAACTAAACTGAGTCTGCCGTAACGTCAAGTTGTATCTGCCATATTTTCAGTGCAGGGATTGATGAAAGACGGACTATTTTTCTGAAGAAGTGGATTGTTTTTGCAGTTTATACAGTGAAAGGGAGGCTTTCGATGAGTGCAAGACTTAAAAACGGTCTTCTCTCCGCTTTGGTTTTTGCAGTTATTTCTATGTCCTTTAGTTACTTTGCTGAAGGAGAGATAAGATGGAATAACGTTATAGGCTTGGCTATAGGTGGATTTGTTTCCTGGTATTTTATTATACCCAGGATTAATAAGAGAAGAGCTGACAAAAAGAAGGGTTGAAGCTTAAATTCAAGACTGGCAGGAGGCTGGACACTGGTTTTGTTGTTAAGAATTTTAATGTTTTGAAGGGAGGGCCGGGTTATCGTTAAGTATTTTTATGGAATACTGGTAAGTATAATTCTATTTACAGGTGTTACAGGTTTAATTTCCGGAAGAGTAGAGGTGTCGGGTTTTATTTTCGGTGTGTCGGCTTTTGTTATTTTAGAATCATTAAGAAGAAGCGGAAAGAAATCCGACAATACGGAGGAGCATGGAGAAGTAAACGGGAAAATTTATAAGTTTTCATTACTTGTCTTTTTGGTGTCCACTACAGTATTAACTGTAATTTTGACCATTAACAGTTATTTATTAGGAATGAACACTGTGAAAGCTGATTACATTCTTTTGTATCTAATGGTTACTTTTTATATTGCGTTGTTTTTAGGTCCTTCGTTAATAAAAAATAAATAAATGATCGGAAGCGGAGAAAAGACAGACTGCAATGTGTGCAAATGCTATATATTGAAATAAAGCATTTTAATTTATTACTAAGTAGTTACTCCGAACATAAATTAATATACATAATTATTAAGTCCAGGGTATTACAACAATACGGCATCACTAGGGAAAAAGCAGTTAAAAACCGGTTTTTAGATATAACGTGGCACTAAAGATAATGGTTTAGTTTCAAAATGTTACTCAGATTATCCAAATAACTATTAAACTACACGGCAGGAAAAACTTTTATTCATTAGAGCTTTCAAGTTTGGAGTGAAATAATTGAAAAATTCAGGCCAGTTATCTAAAAAGAGAAGATACCAAGAAAGATTTGCAGTTATTTATTTTGTCGTAGCTTTATTTTTTATAACAGTAATATTAGAAGGTGATTATAACGTTTTTATCGTGGCCGCCATCACTTTATCCATATATGTATTGGCGAGAATTCTGATAGGTGTCTACGTAGAAAAAAACGAGAGGGGGTCGTAATGAAGCGAAAGGATATATTTGAACGGAATTTGATTGAAGAACGCTCGGCTGCAGGACGAACAGCTGCAAGAGCAAGAGCACGTCTTGGGGGACGCCCGGAGAAGTTTGGAAAATAATATAGAAATGATGCGCTCTTTGATTACCAATGGGACTCCCATCAAAGATGTGGCGGAGAAGTGGGGAGTGTCCCGCACCACGATTTATCGTTATTTTGGAAAAAAGTAGATGGAAAGTATTGTTGCATATCGGTATCAAAACTTCAAAGTTTTGGACTGACCCGTTAAAGATCGAAAATTGAATAACAAATATTCTGACAAAAAATGGTTCGATTGATACAATGTAATATATAATCACTCAAGGGTGTGAATTACTTACCAACTAGTTTCTTTTTTAAGAGCTTCAAAGCTTTTTGTGTAAAATCGACTTATACAGGTGATTAGAATACTATAAACGTTTAAAATTAAGTAAATCAATCTGTGTTTTCTTAAAGTGAATATTATATTTAATTAAGGAGCATTCCTGTAAGGGAAAAATGCGAGGATAAATTGGAGTAGAAGCCAGATGCATAAAAGAAGCCCCCTTGGTACGATAGAGAGTGTCATGCATGACCTCGAATTAAGTACCGAAGGAGGACT
>NZ_NSGH01000036.1 GCF_002295105.1 Salimicrobium humidisoli
ATACAACGCCACCATCGCAAATTCTGCCTCTGGAGACTGGAAAGACCGATATCGAAAAAGCTCCGATCATCTTTTTACGATGATCGGAGTTTTTTTACTACGAGTCCGAGTTAGTTATGTCCCAGACTCTTCCCTATAATGAGTGATCTCTTCTGATAGAATCCAGAAGCCCTTCACAACCGCTGTTCACGAGCTCAAACGTCCCTTTGAAATCACCTGTAAAGTAAGGGTCGGGCACTTCACTTTCCGGAACATTTTCGGCGTAATCCATCAGTTTCTGTATTATGACACCCTCTTTATCATTGATTGCTTCTACATCTCTCAGGTTATTATCATCCATAACGATCAGGTAGTGAAAATCTTCCCAGTCCTGTTCCGTAATCTGCCTGGCTTTCGTATCTGTCATACGTATGCGATTTTCCCGAAGGACAGCCCGGGTGCCTTCATGAGGGGGGGATCCCTCGTGCCAGTGCCCCACGCCGGCAGAGTCTGCATCTATTTTATCCTGTAACCCTTCCTGCTCAACCTTACTGCGAAAAATAGCTTCGGCCATCGGTGATCTGCAAATATTACCGAGACAAATGAATAATACACGAATCATAATAGTAACCTCCTTCAATCTTCTTATTATAAATGATTTTTCTGCTTTCCTCACTTTTTCCTATAAAAACCTTGACTTTTAGTTGAATTTTCGGAATATTTAGTATGTAAGCATTATCTTACAAGGGGGATTCAGATGGACAGATTAAACGAAATACTCGGGAACATAAGCGGCCTCGTATGGGGCTGGCCTCTCCTTGTACTGCTTGTAGGTACAGGGGTTTACTTAACGCTTCGGCTGGGATTTTTACAGTTCCGGACTCTGCCTTACGCTTTGAAACTTGCATTTAAACCAAGTGCCCAGCAGAAGGGAGAGAAAGGGGACATCTCCCATTATCAGGCTCTGACTACTGCGCTTGCCGCCACAATCGGTACGGGTAACATCGCAGGAGTGGCTACAGCGGTCGTGCTGGGCGGGCCCGGAGCAGTATTCTGGATGTGGATCACCGCCGTATTCGGCATGGCCACTAAGTATGCAGAAGCAATACTTGCCGTAAAATACCGGGTCGAAAACAACAAAGGTGAAATGTCCGGCGGGCCTATGTACTACCTTGACCGCGGACTCGGTCAAAAATGGCTGGGAGTGCTTTTCGCATTCTTCGGAGCTATCGCCGCGTTCGGCATAGGGAACATGGTCCAGGCCAACTCCGTCTCCGATGCTGTAGTCCAGACATTCAACGTTCCGACCTGGATTACAGGCCTGATTCTTCTCGTGTTTGCCGGTCTCGTTCTTCTCGGCGGAATTAAAAGCATCGGCCGTGTAACGGCGTTTTTCGTTCCTATTATGGCAGCTTTTTACGTTCTTGGTGCATTAATAATCATTATTACTAATTTTGAACTCGTAGGCCCTGCCTTCAATACGATTTTCACGGATGCTTTCAGCGCTAATGCAGTCGGAGGAGGCATTCTCGGTACTGTTATCCGTTACGGGGTAGCCCGTGGAGTCTTTTCGAACGAAGCTGGACTCGGCTCGGCCCCGATCGCTGCCGCTGCTGCACGTACGGACTATCCCGGGCGTCAGGCTCTCGTGTCCATGACCCAGGTACTTATTGATACGATTATCATCTGTACAATGACCGGACTGACCATCGTTATGGCCGGAGAATATAAGGGAGAAGGAAGTGAGGATGGCGCTGCCCTGACCACCGCATCGTTCAGTGCTTTCCTCGGCGACGTAGGAGGATACATTGTCACGCTCGGACTGATTTTCTTCGCTTTCTCCACCATTGTAGGCTGGTCCTATTACGGAGAGAAATGCTTCGGTTATCTGACTAACGACCGGGGACTCGGGCTTTACAAAATTCTTTTCGTCGCCTTCGTATTCATCGGTGCGGTAATCGAACTCAGTACAGTCTGGACTTTCGCCGATGTCATGAACGGCCTTATGGCTTTCCCTAACCTTATCGGACTTCTCCTGCTTTCCGGAGTCGTAGCCTCGGAGACGAAGCGGTTCCTGAAAGTCGCCAAAGAAGAGAAACGTTCCGCTGGTTAACAACAATTTCTATTCTTATAAGAAAAAATGAAGCCTCTCCCTCACTTGCCTGTGCGGGGGAGGCTTTCCTATCAGGTCTGTATGTCCCGGCTGTCGCTCGGAATGTATATGCTTTAAAGCCGCTTCCTAATGGAACTCTCATATTGGGCGAAAGTTCCGGACTGGGCCATTTTCCTTTTTTCCATAAGCATTCGAAAACGGAGACGTTTCTCCGTCAATTTCCTTTCCGTGCGTTCTTTCTCTTCGGGATCCGTAATCTGTTCCAGCAGTTCCTCAAGTTCCACCACTTCTTTCTTAATCTGCATCTCTTCAGGTAGCATGCCGGCGTTTTTCAATACGCGGTAACTGTTCCTGAGGTCATCCGGCACGTGGGCGAACTCATCTTCCGGCAAAGGTCTGCCCTTTCCCGGCAAATCATCGAGCTCTCCCTGATCAACCGCCTTTTTAATTTTCTCTTCAACGATGTGAGCAAGATCCATATCCTTACCCCCTATACGTGCATCTCTCCCTGCCGATACTGTCTGATCCATCCCGGAAGGTAATCATAGCTCCAGGCGTCCATCGGGTAATCGACAGGAAGTTCTTCCCCGTTTTCATACAGAGCCTGCACAAGTTCATTTATACCCTGGAAGTAAAAATTATAAAGAAAGTCGTAACTGGTCGTCTCTTTCGGCATGTGTTCCGTGGCACAGACTGTCGGGTCGGAATAGTTCACATACGTACGGCACGGAACCGGTCTGATTTCATATGCCTTGCACAACTGCTTCTCCTCATCCAGCATCGGACACGGTAAATTCAGCTGTTTGTATTTCCATTTCATCTCGGGATCGTCTTCCTCAATAGCCAGAGCCTCCTCCAGCTTCCGGGGGAATTTTTCATAGTATTTTTCCCAGTGCCTGTAAATATCTTCTTTTCTGTCCGGCTCCATATGTTCAATGGAGCGGAAGAAGAGCTTCGCTTCCATTTTACTGACCCTTATCGGGAAATAACAGCAGAAAGCACAGCCCATGAAACAGTTCGGTTTCATTTCCATGAAAGAATCTATATCCGTCATCGTTTCATCCACCGAACGGAGCAATTTCTCGAAACCTTCGAGAATGATGCTCTCCGTATCTTTTTCACTTTCCAGAAGTTCGTCCACGACTTCTTCAAAGATGGAAACATCCAGTTCATACGATTCATTCAGGACGTCACTTTTTTTCCGTATGTCTTCATAAGTCAAATAACCGCCCACTGCAGCGTCCTCCTGTCTTTACTTTCCCCCGATTATAAAACAATCTCTCATTTATTTCTATCACTGTTTTCCCAAATACATTATAATAGAGTTATCCATTCAGAAAAATCTATCATCACTGGAGTGAAATCAATGCTATCTAACGAAGAAATAGGAATTGATCTTGGTACCGCAAACATACTTATCTATTCCAAATCCAAGGGAATGTTATTGAACGAACCTTCCGTCGTCGCCTACAACACGGACACCAAATCAGTAATCGCCGTAGGGGAAGAAGCCAAAAAGATGGTCGGGAAGACACCAAAGAACGTCATACCCGTAAGACCGCTCAGAGACGGAGTGATCGCAGATTTCGACGTGACCTCCCAGATGCTGAAAGAATTTTTGAAGAAAGCCGGAAAATCCTCCGGTATGTCTATCAGAAAACCTACGGTAGTAGTATGCACCCCGTCCGGTTCCACCTCCGTAGAACGACGGGCCATTGAAAACGCTGTAAAAAACTACGGAGCCAAACAGGTGCACCTCATTGAGGAACCGATAGCAGCGGCTATAGGCGCGGATCTGCCCGTGGATGAACCGCTTGCGAATGTCATAGTGGACATCGGCGGCGGAACGAGTGAAGTGGCTATCATTTCATTCGGAGGCGTCGTCTCCAGCAACTCCATCCGCTCCGGCGGAGATGTGATGGATGAAGAGATCATGAATTACGTGCGCAAACAGTACAATATGCTTATCGGTATCCGGACCGCCGAACTGATTAAAATGGAAGTCGGGCAGGCTCCGGTCGAGCATGAAGAAAGAACAATGGAAGTGCGGGGGCGGGATATGGTGACCGGGTTACCTAAACCGATCGAGCTCACTTCCACGGAAATACAGGGCGCCTTGAAGGAGATCCTTGCACAAATTCTTGAAACGATCCGCACGACTCTCGAAAGCTGCCCTCCTGAGCTGAGCGGAGATATAGTGGATCGGGGTATTATACTTACGGGCGGAGGTTCCCTTTTAAACGGTCTGCAGGACTGGCTGTCGAATGAGATCGTCGTTCCTGTACATATGGCCCCGAACCCTCTGGAATCTGTGGCAGTCGGAACGGGCCGTTCGTTGAAAATGATAAAAAAATTACAGAAAGCCAATAAATGATTTGAAAGAAAGCACCGCCGCACCGGTGTTTTCTTTTTGCATGGAGGACTTTTCCACTTATCCCCTGCAGGTAAAAGCGTTTAATAACAGGCTATAACAGGAAAGGAATAAGGGACGATTGTTGTTTATCGGAAACAGAATCAGCATCTTTCCGGAGGAATTACAACTTTTCCCGAAAATATTTGAATACAAAGCGGCCTTACCGCAAGCAGAAAGGGAGGGAGCATTATGAGTGCAACAACTTTATTGAAATGGATCACCGGTATGTGTGAGGCTTTTCTGGCTATCCCGGTCATAGGCGGGACTTTTATACTGAGCGGCGGCTGGCAGCCGCTACTATTTATGTTCGTTTTCCACGTAATCGTACTTATCGTTTCCGTTAAGCAAAACGAATTCAGCTCAGGAAGCGTCGCGGGTATGGTGGCGAACGCCCTCGGAATCATACCTGTAGTAGGCTGGATCCTGCATACCATCACTGCAATCATTCTCATCATTGATGCAGGGAAATCCACGGTTAAAAAATAATCGTTTCGTAAATATGTGAGAGGGAGGAATTGAAGTGAAGATAGTCATTATGGGAGCCGGGGCTCTCGGAGCTTACTTCGGGACGAGGTGGCATGATGCCGGTCACACCGTTATCAATCTCGTTCGTGAAGGAAGAGCGGAACAGTTAAGGACACACGGAATGAAAATCCACAGTAAGGTGGAAGATACGGTATGGGAAAATCCGGACATCGCAGAAGATCCTTCCGAGATAGAAGATCCGGACCTCGTAGTTCTCGCCGTTAAAGGATACCATCTGGAGGGGACGATGCCCTGGCTGAAGTCTCTCGTGAAAAAAGGTGCAAAAGTTCTGCCCCTTCTGAATGGTGTGGAACATTACGCTATTTTGGAAAAGGAACTGGGAGAGGAGACGGTCCTCGGAGGTCTTGCCTTTATTATAGCTACCCTTAATGAGAAAGGACACGTGGAACATACGAGTGACTTCCACAATATTGTATTCGGCCCTCTTCACCCTTCCCAGGAGTCGATATGTGAAGAACTTTCCCTTGCCGGGGAGCAGGCAGTGATGAACAGCCGGTGGAGCTCGGACATTCTGAAGGAAATCTGGAAAAAGTACATGTTCATCACAGCTTTCTCCGGTATCACCACCGCAATGAATACCCCTATCGGAGATATCCGTGCCTATCCCCAAACCTTTACTATCGCCAGGCGGATGCTTGAGGATATGCAGAGACTGAGCGTCGCCAGAGGAGTGAAAATAGGACAGGATGAAGTCGATCACGCTTTTAAACAGC
The DNA here is from genome assembly GCF_002295105.1 of Salimicrobium humidisoli. Classification (GTDB taxonomy): domain Bacteria; phylum Bacillota; class Bacilli; order Bacillales; family Halobacillaceae; genus Salimicrobium; species Salimicrobium humidisoli. The sequence continues at coordinate 5,765 of NZ_NSGH01000036.1, forward strand.
TCGAAAATCTCGGGGACGACATGACTTCTTCCATGCATCAGGATCGACGGAAAGGACTGCCGCTTGAACTGGAGCATCTCCACGGGGGAGCGATGCGTCTGGCAGCGGAAAAGAACCTCACCCTCCCCTATATTGAAACGATTTACGGAATAATAAAACCCCATGATGGAATGGATTTGTAATCCGGAAGCTGCTCTTCTTAAGGGCAGCTTCTTCTTTTTTACGGCTCATATGCGCACGTCTGCCCTTCAGAAATTTTCCATGCTATAATGGAAGTCCCAAAGGAGGGCTGCAGGATGAATCGCTGGAAAAGAAGACCCGGAAAAACAGCATATGAAGTATTTATGGTCCTTCTCGCCAGTTTATCTGTAGCCACTATATGGCAGGAAATGCAGTACGACAGTCTTATTGTGTGGGGAACTTGGGCTATATTCTTTCTCGACTTTCTCTATCGTTTCTTTAAAAGTGAAAGTAAACTGGATTTTGTCAAAAAACACCCTTTTATAGTCATTGCCGCCATTCCACTGGATGCTGTCTTCCAGCTTGCGCGTTTTGCCAGAATCCTTCATCTGCTCCGGTTGAAATCTATCACCAAATACTACACGAAGCCGTTCCTCCGCTTCCTGAAACGCCAGCATCTCGGTTTTGTGGCAGGAGCTAGCAGCATCCTGATTTTTTTACTTATCATCCCTCTTACGTGGATAGAGGACGAACTGGAGACCTACTCCGACGCATTCCTCAGTGCACTTCTTTCTATTACATTCTTTGGCAGAACCACCTTTGAACCGGATACTCTCCCGGGACAGGTGATCGTCGTTATTTTCACGATTCTGGGAGTGATTCTGCACGGTCTGATCATTTCTGTCGCAATCGATTTTCTTACTTCGCTCCCCCTATTCAGGCAGGGAAAAAGAAAAATCAAAAAAATTATCGATAAATAAAGCTGAAACACGTTTTCAAATGTACGTAACGGGTAAGGTAGTACGGAAGGCGCTAATTTGGAAAATGACTTCCCCCTACAACATTTTTGCCAAAGCCTTCACGACTTCTTCCCTTTTCCTTTATCCGTGAGATAGAGGGAAAGGATTTTCTTTTACATAACTCTGCTTACTCATTATACAGCTGCATTTTCTATTGCCCCTTCAAAATTTCCGACTAAAGGAGAGAAAGCCGGTGAGCCATTATTTAAAAAGGTTTGATCCCGTGGAAGTGCGTTATCTGATTGATGCCGGAGAAATTCAGGAAATCACGGCCGAAATGCTTGGAGAAGTGGCCTCCCTCGTGAATACATACATCTCCTATGAGTACACGGCTGCCTCCGAAGGCAACCTGGTACGCCCGATGATCACGCTTGAAGAAACAGAAGGACTTACGGAGGAAAACCGTAATTCCATTCTATCTACCGGTTTCAACCTGGACGCTCCGTTTGATAACGGTGATGAAATTTTCCGGACGGTGTTCGGTGATTCTCACGTAGTAATCGCTGCGACCGAAGACGAGGATGGTGTATTTTTCACTGTAGAAATCCCTTATGAAGATTTCAAAACCTTACACTCATAATTTATCTCTATCTCACAAAAAAGGAAGCCCTCTGCAGAGAGCTTCCTTTTTTATGTTTTATCGAATCTTTTCCGGTTCATTTTTAACTATCGTAAGAAATATTTTCCTGGATTGTGCCATCCTGCTTGTGGATGATGGCACTGCCACCTTTATTTTGCGCAATTTCTTTTGCCCTTGTTACTGCTTCGTCTTTATTATCAAACACTTTCGTAGGTTGGGAGGCACTCTCTCCCTGTACGGCCCAGCCGTCTTCATGAGCGATGACATGTTCTCCTTTTGCAGAGAGGTCCGGGGTGTTGTTACCGGAGTTTCCGGAGTTTCCGCTGTTGTTGCTATTGCCGGACTGCTGATTTCCTTTTGCATATTGTCCCTGGCGTCCGTATTCTTTATTCTGTTCTTCCGTACGGTTTTCACCGCTTCTTCCCTGGTTATTGCTTGTCATGTGTGGTTCCTCCTTATTGAAAATCATGTACGCTTTTTAGTATACCCATAACTTCCAACAATGAACTTTTTTTACTTATTATAGGAAATATTCTCTTGTATCGAACCGTCCTGCTTATGAATAATGGCAGCTGTGCCTTTATTTTCGGCTATTTCCTTCGCCCGGCTCACTGCTTCCTCTTTCTTTTCGAAAACTTCCGAAGGCTGCTTGGCATCCTCCGCCTGTACTGCCCAGCCATCTTCATGAGCAATGACATGTTCTCCTTTTTCCATAAGCTCCGGGCGGCTGTTCTGCGGATTTTCCTCGTCTCTCGTCCGCAGTTCCTTATCCGTCATCTGTTTCACTTTATTGATGTCTTCTTCTGAAGCATTACTATACCATTCCTTTGCCTGTTCAGTGGCGATAGGTATAGCTCTCCCTTCCTCATAACCTTCATGAAGCATTCCGTTCGCAATTGTTATCGCTTTTTTTCGAACTGCCGTGTCCAGATTCTTCAAAGAGTCCGGATAATCCTGTGTATCCCAGGGCATGATCAAAACCTCCTGTTTAACTGTTTTCTTTTTCTATACCGCACCGTCGCGGGCTTTAAACACTTTTCCGCCGAAATCATCCCCTGTGCCATTAAAAAGGTTCTATTTCAAATGTTGGGGTGGAGGATCTTTTCCTCCGCCCCTTTATCCTAGGTGCTTGCCTACGTTCTTGAATTGGTGATGCATCAGAATGCGGGCCCGCAACCGGTCGTGCCGGCGAAAGCC
>NZ_NSGH01000037.1 GCF_002295105.1 Salimicrobium humidisoli
AGCAGAGGGATCTCTTTTTGTGTATAAACGTACAGAAACATCCATAGAGAAAGGGCGTCCCTTGCAATGAAAGTCATTGGAAGGGACGCCCTTTTTTACTAATATTTACTGGTTTTGTCCCAGACTCTTTCATCAGTTGCGGGGCGTTTCTTCGTTTCCGGAGGTGCGGTGCTGTTTTGCTTTCTCTTCAAGATCTGCAAGGTTCTCTTCAATCTGTTCTAAGTATTTTTGGATTTCTTTCTGATGGGGAGCGATCGTCTGCTTCCAGCCCTCGACAGAAGAGCTGATATCTTCGCTGAGATGACGGATGAGTGAAAGTGTTTCTTTGGATGTTTCAGTAACCTGATTTTTGAATTGTTTACCATCCTGACCGGACCTGCGTAAAAGATTGTTCAATTCTTTACTTTTACTGACAGCGTTCGAGCGGAATTCCTGGCCGGATGAGGGAGTGCTGAAAAGAACGTAAAGGGCTCCGGCAGCACTTCCGGAAACAATCCCCATAACAAACGGTTTAACTCGGACCATTCTGTTTCCTCCTTTACTCACTAACCTGTACCTGATTACTGTTTCTCCTGATATGTATACATTTAAACCTTTTCCTCCTGAAAGCAGGAGAGCGGCCGGACTGAACAGCCGCTCCTGTAAAGTCAGGAAGCGCGAAGTGTCTGTGACGGAGAGCTTCTCATAATTCTGAGAGAAACCGGGTGCAATACCATCATCAGCACAGTGTTTAAAAGCGCTGTCGGGAGCACTACAGTGAGGAACATGGCTATAAAGCCTGCATCCATTAAACCGATGACGAACAGAATCAACCCCAGGAAAATGGAGCCGCTGACAATCGTTCCGACAGCCGTAAGAACAGCTGCTTTGATGCGCTCCTGTTTAAAGTTACGCATGGCGAGAACGAGCACAAATACGATCATACCTGTGACGGGTTTTTCAATAAGGTTTGCGATCTGTCCGCCCGGCGCGGTGGTGGTTAATGCAGAGACGATTCCTGTAGCTGTGGAAAGTACAAGAACGTAAGATACTTTGGGGAACATGATAATCCCCAAAAACATCATGGCAAGCAGCATATCCGGCCTCATTCCGAAAAATATCGGCGGCATGACTGCATGCAGTACAGCCCCTATTCCTATAAACAACGACAGCAACACAAGTACACGAGTATTCATCTGATCTCTCCTCTTCTAAGCTTTTCTGATTTCACTCCAACCGTACCCTCGTGGTCGATTGCGAATGTGTTATAAGTATAACAAAAGTCCCGTACAGTTTCTAAGAAATCTTTTCAGCGATTACCTGCGACAGTTCCTGGAGCTGTTCCGTCGTGTAGGATTGACTGTTGTCCGTCCATTTCACTCCGAAACCGTCTCCGTTTTCGTACCTCGGAAGAACGTGTATGTGTAAGTGGAAGACAGACTGATAGGCTGCTTCGTCGTTATTGTTTACGATGTTCACCCCATCCGCATCAAAAGCGGATTTAACGGCCGTGGCGATTTTCGGTATTCGTGCAAACACATTAGAGGCTACTTGCGGGTGGGTTTCGTAGATGTTTTTAGTATGCTGTTTTGGAATGACGAGCGTATGACCTTTGGTGACCTGACTAATGTCTAAAAAGGCATAAACTTCTTCATCTTCATATACTTTGGCTGATGGAATTTCTCCGTTGATAATTTTGCAGAAAATACAATCTGTCATAAAAATTCCCTCCTTGATGGGTATTGTACCATAGCAGAACGCAAGAACTGTAATAGGAAAGCCAACTATGGTACTATTTTTTAAAGGAAGGGACCACTACACACGAAAAGAGGGAGTCAGATTGGAATCACTATTACATATCGAAAATTTATTTGGGGGTTACACCCGGAAAAACGTTCTGCACGGCATTTCTCTCCAGGTGAACTCCGGTGAAATAGTTGGTCTTATCGGATTGAACGGCGCCGGGAAAAGTACGACCATCAAGCACGTTATCGGAATGATGGAGGCGAAAAAAGGGAGCGTTTCCATAAACGGTACATCTTTCAGGGAGAACCCCGAAGGCTATCGTCAACAGCTTGCCTATATCCCCGAGATGCCTATTCTGTACGATGAACTTACGCTGGAAGAGCATCTGCGCCTGACTGCCCGTGCGTATCACATTGATGAACAGACTTTTAACAGCAGAGTCCCCCCTCTCTTAAAAGAATTCCATATGGAAAAAAGGCTTCACTGGTTCCCCGTTCACTTCTCCAAGGGGATGCGTCAGAAAGTCATGATTATGTGTGCTTTTCTGATTGAACCCGCTTTATATATCGTGGATGAGCCGTTTGTAGGGCTCGACCCGCTCGGCATCCAGTCTTATCTTGAATGGATGGAAGAAATGAAAAAAAACGGGGCCGGGGTTCTTATGTCGACTCATATACTCGCCACTGCAGAGAAATACTGTGACCGCTTTGTCATTCTTCATGAAGGAGAAATAAGGGCAGACGGGACGCTGGATGAACTTCGCACATTCTTTTCCATGCCGCGTGCTTCTCTCGATGATATATATGTACGATTGACGAAGGACGATTCCTATGATTGACGCCAGACGTTTCTGGAAAGAGCGGATGAGGGAACACACGAAAGAACTGAGCCGGTATACACGCTATATTTTTAACGGTCATATTGCGGTAGTGATGTTTTTTCTTCTTTCGGCCGGTGCATACTTTTATCAGCAGTGGCTGCAGACCGTTCCGGAAGATTTCCCCGCCGGACTGATTGTAGCCCTTGTTTTCGCCAGTATTACAACCTACAGTCCGATACGCACAATGATCAAAGAACCGGACCTGGTTTTTCTTCTGCCGGCGGAGTTCGAGCTGAAGGATTATTTCCGTTTCAGTCTTTACTACAGCTATGTGGTGCAGCTTTACGTAATTTTTCTTGCGGGGGCTGCGCTCGGACCTTTGTATTTTACCGTGTATCCTGAACTGGGTACGGATCACTACCTCGCCATCATTCTGCTTATGCTTGTCGTGAAGGCGGGAGTAATGCAGTCCAACTGGTGGATGCTGCAGGAACGTCAGCCTTCTGTACGTATCGGCTATCAGGCGGCGGTGTGGACAGTTTCAGCCGTCGTGTTTTACTCTGCGGCCGTCGACGCCCTCCTGTTTGTCATTCCGGGTCTTGTGCTCCTGGCCGGGCTTATTGTATACGCCTTTAGAATGTCGAAGCAGAAAGCCGGGCTTGCCTGGGACCTTCTGCTGGAAAAAGACCAGGGACGGATGAGGGTGTTCTACAGGCTGGCTAATATGTTCACAGACGTCCCGCATCTGAAAAGCCGGGTAAAGAGAAGGCGTCTTATCGTAAAACTTTTGACCGCCCGCATCCCTTTTTCCGGAAATACGACGTACACTTACCTGTACCGTATTACTTTTGCAAGATCCGGCGATTACAGCGGCATGTATATTCGACTGGTGGCTATAGGGGCCCTTGCTGTCTGGTTTATTCCTAATATGTGGGTAAGCGTAATCTTCGGTCTTCTGTTCCTTTATTTGAGCGGATTCCAGATGATGACGTTATGGCAGCACCATCGGACTATCGCCTGGCTGGATATTTATCCGGTCTCCTTTGAACAGAGAAAAGAAGAATTGATACGCTTCCTGAGACAGCTTCTTTTCTTCCAGACACTCATTTTCGTCGTGGTATTTGCTGTGCAGATGATGTGGGCAGGAACCCTTTTGATGGCGTTCGGAGGTCTTTTGTTCAGTCGGTTATTTACGGAAACCTTTGTAAGGAAACGTTTGAATTAAAAAATAATTCAAAAAATATTGACGGATGCCTCGCTCTCCTATATAATTGGTAAAAATCAAATGAATATCCATGGACTCTTATCCAGAGAGGTGGAGGGACTGGCCCTTTGAAACCTCGGCAACCATCGTTTAACAGCGAACTGGTGCCAATTCCAGCAAAGCCCGTGCTTTGAAAAGATGAGAGGACGATAATATACAAGTGTGTAGAAATCGGCCTCTTTTCAGGAGGTCGATTTTTTTATGGGAGGGATGCCACGATGGTACACGAGAGAGCGACAATACTGACGCAGGCCGGGAACAGGACGGACCCCGGTACCGGTGCAGTGAGCACTCCGGTTTATTTTTCCACAAGTTATGCCCACCCCGGGCTCGGGGAATCCACCGGTTTCGATTATACGAGGACGGCTAACCCCACGCGCTCTGTTCTGGAAGAAACCCTTCGGGAACTCGAAAAGGGAGACGGGGCTTTCGCCTGCAGCTCCGGGATGGCAGCTATCCACACAGTTTTCGGTCTGTTCCGCTCGGGGGAGGAGGTGATCGTTTCACGTGATTTGTACGGCGGGACGTACCGGCTGTTCGAAGAGGTTCTTACCCGGTACGGGATAACTTTCCGTTATGCAGACCTGACGGATGCGGCGGCACTGGAGAGTGAAATGAGTGAAAGAACAAAAGCCGTGTTTTTCGAAACTCCGGCCAATCCTTTGATGAAGGAGGTGAACATTTCGAAATGTGCTGCTGTCTGCAAAAAACACGGAATAAGGCTGATAGTGGACAATACGTTTTATACACCTCTCCTTCAGAATCCCCTGGAAGAAGGGGCAGATATTGTAATTCACAGCGGTACGAAATATCTTGGAGGCCATAATGACGTCCTGGCGGGAGCGATTATAACGAAAGGAGAGGAACTCACGCGGATTGTCCGGCATCTTCACAACGGGATTGGCGCAACACTGTCGGCGATGGATTCCTGGCTTTTACTGCGAGGGATGAAAACCCTTCACTTACGTATGAAGCAGCATGAGGAGAATGCGGAAACGATAGCTGAGTTCCTGGAGGGCCGGGATGAGGTCCGGGAAGTTCTTTATCCGGGACGGGGCGGGATGCTTTCTTTCCGTTTAACAGGGGAAGAACAGGTACCGTCTTTTCTGGAAGCTTTGAATATCATTACGTTTGCTGAAAGTCTCGGAGGGGTGGAAAGTTTCATTACTTATCCTGCAACGCAGACACATGCGGATATTCCGGAGGAGACGAGGGTGGAATATGGAGTGGATGGTTGTCTTCTCCGTTTCTCCGTAGGTATTGAAGATAAGAATGACCTGGTGGATGACCTGGGCGCAGCGCTTTTGCAGTCTGTGCGGAAAAGTACGTAACCGCCCTGACACCAAAAACATTATAAAAAAGGAGCGAGGTATATGACTAAAAGAAGTCTTGAGCAGCGGCTGAAAGCAGGTCCGGTGATTGCCGGGGAAGGTTACCTGTTTGAATTGGAGAGGAGAGGGTATCTTCAGGCGGGTTCTTTCGTGCCGGAAGTAGCCCTCGAGAATCCGGAAGCTTTGAAACAGACGTACCGGGATTATATGCTTGCAGGGTCCGACGTAGTGTTAGCTTTTACCTACAATGCCCACCGGGAGAAGATGAGAATCATAGGGAAAGAGGACCTGCTTGAACCGCTGAACCGGAACGCGATCCGTCTGGCTAAAGAAGTTGCGTGCGAACATCCGGAGGAAGAAGCGCTCGTGGCCGGTAACGTTTCCAACACGAATATCTTTGACCCGGAAGATGAGAAAAGTAAAACTCAAGTTCGTGAAATGTTCCGGGAAATGGTCGGTTGGTGTAAAGAAGAAGGGGTGGATTTCGTGAACGGGGAAACATTTTACTATCACGAAGAAGCTCTTATTGCTCTGGAGGAAATCAGACGGGCTGAACTTCCGGCTGTCATAACCCTCGGTCTTATGGGCGAAAACATACTGCGTGACGGCTACACGGTGGAAGAATCCTGCGCCTGTCTTGAAGAGAACGGAGCGCTTGTCGTAGGTATGAACTGTTTCCGCGGCCCTGATACCATGCAGCCTTACGTAGAGAAAATAAGGCGAAAAGTGAAGGGGTATGTAGGGGCACTGCCGATTCCGTACCGTACGACGGAGGAACACCCTACGTTTTTCAATCTTCCGGACGGCGGATGCAGTTGCACTCTCCCGACGGAAACGACTTTTCCGACTTCGCTCGACCCGCTCTATCACAACCGGTATGAACTTGCGGCGTGGGCGAAAAAAGCGAAGAATGACGGAGTTAATTACATCGGTCTATGCTGCGGGAGTTCTCCTGCTATGCTCCGGGCCGTTGCGGAAGCGGCCGGTGTGGAGACGGTACACTCCATTTATTCACCCGACATGCATAAACATTTTCTGTTCGGAGATGAGGAAAGCCTGAATGAAGCAAATCTGGCCTACCGGACGAAAGCTTAAGAAAAGCCCTGGCAGGGAGATTTACTGCCGGGGCTTGTAGTTTGTCTGGAAGCGGTGTGGGGAAAGATAGTGGAGAAGTAAGAAGTAGGAGGATGAGAAATTGTTATTTAGAGGCACACATTTCAAAAATCCCACCAGAACATCCATTATTTTAATAATAGCAGGGTTTATCCTCATAGGAGGAGGTTTCTTCTCTTTCGTTTCCCTCGGTGAAGATGTTCTTGAAGGGGAAAAGTTCGCATTGGATCGAATAGTGAATAATTTTGTGGATACTATCAATCCACCGTGGCTCACAGAAACGATGGGATACATAACCGAAGCCGGATCCGTATGGGTTTTGTCAGTACTGTCGGTCCTCGTAATAAGTTATCTTCTGTTTATTTCGAATAAAAGTAAATGGGTGGCACTTTTTTTTGCGGTCAATATGATAGGAATAAGCGCTCTTACGAAAGGTTTGAAGTTATTGTTTGAGCGCCAGCGTCCGGAAGTGATCGAGGCATATGACGGGGTCGGATACAGTTTCCCGAGCGGCCACTCTACAGGCGCCTTCGCTTTCTACGGATTTATGATTTATCTCGTTACAGTAAGCAGGTTCACTTCTAAAGTGAAGTGGACCGTGAATATACTGCTTGCATTATTCGGGACTACGGTGGCTCTCAGCCGCATCTTTATAGGGGTCCATTATTTCACCGACGTTCTGGCGGGAATAGCTGTCGGAACGGCCTGGCTGCTCGTCTCCATAGCTGCTCTTGAAATTATGCTGTTCAGAAAAAGAAGAAGGGCGGGCAAATAAAACAGAAAAATTCCCCGGGCCGGAGCGGCCGGGGGAGCAGGTCTATGTGAGAACTTTACGATTCAGCTGCTATATTTATGCTGGTAACTGAGAAATACCTGAAGAAGGGTTTTGGCCCCATGAAGCATAGCCCGTTCATCAAAGTCGAATTTCGGATGATGGTGCGGGAAGTCGTGTTCGGGCAGTTTGGCTCCTGTGAAATAGAAGGCTCCGGGTTTCTTCTGTAAATAATAGGAGAAATCCTCACCGGCCATGGAGGGGTCCACTTCACGGGTTGAGAGGGAGGAACCCGCATGCGGCGCTTCTTTAAGAACCAGGTCAGCCTCATCTTCATGATTGATAACGGGAGGGTAGCCGATATTGTAGGAGAAATGGTAGTCGGCGCCTGCCGCCTCACATATCCCTCTGGTAATACGTTCCATCTCTTCCCTGATGGTTTCCTGTACCTCGGATTCAAACGTTCGTACGGTGCCGGAAAGTTCGGCCTGATCGGCGATTATATTGAAGGCTTTGCCGGCTTGAATGGTCCCTACGGTAACTACGGCGGTCTTTAAAGGATCGATTCTCCTGGCGACTACCTGCTGGAGAGAAGCTACAATATCGGAGGCGATGACGATGGCATCTTTCGTCTGGTGAGGCTGGGCTCCGTGGCCGCCCTTCCCTTTAACTGTAATTTCGAAAGCATCGGCGCCTGCCATGAAGGGACCACGGGCCGTTTCGATTGTCCCGTATTCCGTATTTGTCCAGAGATGAGTGCCGAAAACGGCGTCCACGTGGTCGAGTGCGCCTGTTTCAAGCAAAGGTTTCGCTCCCCCTGGAGTAATCTCTTCAGCGGGCTGATGTACGAGAACCATAGTGCCGGGAAGTTCCTCCTTATATTTCCACACCGCTTCTGCGAGACCGAGCAGCTCAGCCGTGTGACCATCATGTCCGCACGCATGCATCACTCCGTCGTTTCTGGAGCGGTAAGGCAGGTGGGTGTTCTCTTCCTGGATCGGTAGAGCGTCAAAATCGGCCCGCAGTGCCACAGTTCTTCCGGGCCGCCCTCCCTGTATCGTGGCTATCACTCCGTTGCCCCCTACATTTTTCTGGAAAGGGATACCGAGTGATTCGTATGTATCGGCTATATATGCAGCCGTTTCCGTCTCCTGAAAAGAAAGTTCAGGATACTGATGAAGGTACCTGCGTGTTTCCACCATTTTTTCATAGAGAGTCTCTACTTCTTTAAACATGGACTCGGACATTATCTTTCCCTCCTTTTACTCTTTACTATATCATCGTTGCCAGAAGAAAGAAAAAAAGCGGACGGATAGTCCGCTCAGCTTGTAGAGAAACCCCGTGTTTTTCTGCAAGCTTTTTTTGTGCAGTTCGTGCGGGCGAATACCACTCGCTTTCCGCGGACGAACGCCCGAGCCTCCCTCGTGAAAACCCACACTCCGGGGTCTC
>NZ_NSGH01000038.1 GCF_002295105.1 Salimicrobium humidisoli
AGTCCTCCTTCGGTACTTAATTCGAGGTCATGCATGACACTCTCTATCGTACCAAGGGGGCTTCTTTTATGCATCTGGCTTCTACTCCAATTTATCCTCGCATTTTTCCCTTACAGGAATGCTCCTTTACCGTTTTGAAAGAATGATTTCCTCCCCTTCTGGTTATCTACTTCTTTGTTCATTAAATTAAGTTATTAGTAATACGGTAGCACAATGATTCAATTGCACATTAACTCAATACTACAATAATTCAATAACACAAAAAAAGGCATCCTAGGGTAGATCTCAAATCACCGAATTATTTGTAGCAGAACGTTCGTCATTTGTTTACGAATGACCAGTGTTCCCTTTCCCTTATAGATATCATAAGTCATATGTAGTGTAACTTTAAAATAAAGGTTGTTCGTTTCCCTCTACAGTCTCAATGCTTTAGGAGAGTGTTCATCAACATTCAAGATTGAACATGGATTGAACACTCTAAACACCCTAACTGGCGGTAATCTATTTTGTTCAATTAGATTATACCCTATTTGAACATTCAATGTAAAAAAAGGTTGCCTTCATGGCAACCCCTAAACCTTAAGGCAAATGGTTTTATTCAGCAATCGCGCCCGATGATGGAATACTTTATTGTGCCAATCTTTGTCTAAAATTCTTATAAAATCCAAATATGCTTTCGGTTGCAAAAATAATCCCTAAGATTAAGTAAAGCAATGCTCGATTCATCTCATTCCAACCAGCAATAGAAGCAATAATTACCCCTATGGCAAAGATGAATATAAATGAGTGAAATATTAACTTGAATCTTCTATAGCTTTTATTTTCATCCAATGCTTTTACACTCCCTTTCTTATTCCGCGAAAGCGCCCGTTAATATAATACTTATTTATCACCATGAAAAAACTTTGGCCAATGTAAATAGAACAAGCCATAAAATTGCACCAACCAAAACAAAAAAGAGAAATATTTTTAACGCATCAAATACGGAAACAATTGTAAACCATCCACTCAATAATAATATGGGATAAACAGTTATTAGCATGATTAAAAAATGAATGGCGCTTTGCTTAGTTAAACTCCAATGATCTATGTTATAAATTACGGTTGCCGCACCAACAAAAAGAGCGATTAAACTCGCAAAAAATGTGCTTTTGGCATCTGAATATTTTCCTTGGAAATTAAGTAGTAAGGCGATACCGACCATAATGATAAAGGGTATCCCTCCTCTTAAGAGAGCATTGATAACCAACACTTTTTGCAACACCTCGCTTATTTTATATCAAAGGTCACTATTAAGCAATATGGCCCGTTTGTGGCATTGTCACCATCCATCCAGACAATGCCATTATATCAAACGTCTTTATACATGATCAGCCTTTATTTCAAAGCCAAAGGCAGAAATATAAGAATAACAATCTTCAAGAGAAGAAAATGCTTGTTCGGTTTCATCTGCTATAACTTCCTATAGACCGTGAGCGTTACAGGGAGTTTCTGCTTGGTAATCTGTTCCTATCCTAATAAAAAAGGTTGCCTTCATGGCAACCCCCTAAGCCTTAAGGCAAATGGTTTTATTCAGCAATCGCGCCCGTTTGAGGAAGCTCAATTAACCTGCACAACAAGATAATTTAGAAACGTCCTTATCAAAAGTCAAGGCTGCGAGTTTCAAACCTTCAGCCATGGTTAAATAAGGCGCAAAGCTATTCGTAAGGTCATCAATGGTCAATCCGAATTGCACCGCCAACGTCGCTGTATAAATAACATCCCCGGCATTTTCACTGACGATATGGGCACCGATTAATTTCCGAGTTTGACCATCCACGATAAGTTTATAGACACCGGTTGTTTCCTGATTAACCAATGCCCTCGGCACAGCGTCCAACGGCAGAACCGACGTTTTCACGTCGTAACCTTTTGCTTTGGCTTGTTGCTCGGTCAGGCCAACCGTCGCGATCGACGGGTTCGTGAAAGTCACCCCGGGCACAAATCGAAGATCGATTTTCCGTTTGGTCACACCGAGTGCATTGTCCGCGACAATACCCCCTTCATACGCCGCAACATACACGAATTGTGAACCGAGTGTCACATCCCCTGCGGCATAAATGCGGTCATTAGTCGTTTGCAAAAATTCGTTGGTAAGCACTTCCCCTTTTTTGCCTGTTTTCACACTGGCTGCTTCCAGATTTAGGCTCTCTGTGTTTGGCTTTCTGCCTGTTGCCACCAATATCTGATCGGCTTCAATAACTTGTTTTTCGCCATTCACTTCAATCGTCACGCTTTTGGTATCACCGTTTTGCTCGACTTTTTGATAGGTAACCCCAGTGATCAGGTTGATCCCCTGCTCCCTTAAAGCTTCATCGATGGCGTCGGAAACCTCCGGCTCGTACGTTTTAAACAAACGCTCACTTCGCTGCATGAGCGTCACGTCTGTTCCGAAATTGTGAAACATTTGGCCCAATTCCGCGGCGATGTACCCGGAACCGATCACGGCAAGGCGTTTTGGTACTTCTTTCAATTCAAGGGCTGTCGTGCTCGTTAAATAATCGACGTCCTTCAATCCCGGAATATCTGGAACGGCCGGATTTGCCCCCGTTGCAATTAAAAAGCTTTTGGCTGTGATGTGCTCTCCATTCACTTGAATCGTTTTTTCATCAACAAACGAGGCTTCACCACGAATCAAATCAAATCCATATTCGTCGATCAGATTGATATATTTTTCCTGACGCATTTGACTGACCAATTCATCTTTTTGCTCGGTCAATTTCGCAAGGTTAACACCACCAGCACCTGTTTGTAATCCGTTAAATGGATGGTTCTGTGCCAATCCATTGATGTCACCGGCACGAAGCATGGTTTTTGATGGGACACAACCGATGTTGACGCAGGTCCCCCCAACCGTGCCACGTTCCACCATGGCCACTTTGGCGCCGTTTTCGCTCGCTTTGATTGCGGCTGAAAAGGCCGCACCACCTGACCCGACAATCAGAAGGTCATAATCGCCATCTCGATCGAATGCCACAAAGCTGCCAGTAGTTTGAATTTCTTCTTCATCGGGGTGATAGCCAGTCTCCTCAATGTTTTGCTTTGCTTGGTCGATCCAGTCCTCGCTTAATTGAAAAATCGCCTCGCCGCGCCGAAAATTAGCTGACACATTTTTGGCACCGGCTTGTTCCAACGCTTCGGTTACATGTTCTTCACAACCCGTGCAAGTCATGCCTTGCACGGGTAATTTATATTGATTGACGGTCATTTGAATCCCTCTTTCTGCTTAGAAAATAAAGGTCATTCGGGGTAAATTTCTTCCACAATATGGCCCGTTTGTGGCATTGTCACCATCCATCCAGACAATGCCATTATATCAAACGTCTTTATACATGATCAGCCTTTATTTCAAAGCCACAGGTAGAAATATAGGAATAACCATCTTCAAGAGAAGAAAATGCTTGTTCCGTTTCTTCTGCTATAACTTCCTACAGACCGTGAGCGTTACAGGGAGTTTCTGCTTGGTAATCTGTTCCTATCCTAATAAAAAAGGTTGCCTTCATGGCAACCCCCTAAGCCTTAAGGCAAATGGTTTTATTCAGCAATCGCGCCCTTTTATGGAACATCGTACCAATCCCTTATTAAAACAGAAATGAGAATAAAACGTTGAATGTCCCATTTTCAAACATAATGTAAATTCCTAGCCCTATAAAAACAATTGGAACAATCCAGCGTTCATAATTCTCAATTTTCTCCGATATATAGCTTATAGAAGCAAAGCGATAACTGACATAACATAATACTGCAACCATAATGAAAAAAACAATAATTGCAGTCAGGATTTCAAATGCATTTAACGCCGTAAAATATGGTATGTAAATTGAAAAATCATCTGCACTGGAAGCCAATACAATGAAAGTAACCGTCAAAAATAATTGATTAAATCGATTGGAGGAAAAAAGAGATAAAATATTGCTTTCATCTTCATCCTCTTCTCCCTTAATCCAGACTTTAATACCCAAGTAAAGTGGTAAAAGCCCAAGTAATCCTATTACCCATTGCTGAGGGATTAAGTTCGCAACTCCAAGAGAAACTAACAAACTTGCTGTTATAATAATTGCAGTTCCGATATATTGCCCTATCCAAATATGTTTCGCCTGTCCTTTTTTTATTTGCGAAAACAAAAGTATTAATATAACAAGGTAATCAATCCCTGTTGCTACATAAACCGCAGCAGCTGTAAGTATTGTTGTAATCATTTTTCCAACTCCAATGTTTAGGGATAAGGGCTTTTCTTCAAATTGAAAAGCCCTTCCGTAAATTTCACACATATAGTACCTATTTATCCTTCACTCTCATCAGTCGTAAACCATTTAACGCTACTAAAAGAGTTGCACCCATATCCGAGAGAATAGCAATCCAAAGTGTTAACCAGCCCGGAATGACTAGAAGTAAGGCAATGAATTTAATAGCAATGGCAAAAGCTATGTTCCCCTTGATAATATTTAACGTTTTTCGGCTCAGTTTAACAGTAAAGGGAAGTTTCCTTAAATCATCACCCATTAAAGCAACATCTGCCGTTTCAAGTGCTGTATCAGTACCAGCTCCACCCATGGCTATCCCAACTGTAGAAGCTGCTAAGGCCGGAGCATCATTGACACCATCCCCCACCATAGCAACATGGTTATGCTCCGATTTTAATTGTTTAATTACATCCAATTTATCCTGTGGTAATAACTCTGATTGAACATCCGTTACGCCGACATGTTCACCTATCGCATTTGCAGTGCTATGATTGTCACCTGTAAGCATAACCGTTTTTTGAATTCCTGCTTGATGTAACTTTTGAATAACTTCCTTGCTTGATTGCCGCACTTCATCTGCAACAGCAATAATAGCTTCAATCTTATCCTCTGTCCCTGCGACCATAACTGTTTTTCCTTGCTTCTGAAGTGTTGCAACATCCTGTTCTATTGCCTTACTAAAATTAGATACCGATAACTCTTTAAATAATTTCGGATTTCCAATATAATACATCTTCCCATTTATCTTACCCATTATCCCTTTGCCCGTAATTGAAGAAAAGTCTTCTACGAGTATGTCAGAATAAGAAATATTATCACTGTCAGCTTTATTCATAATCGCTGACGCTAATGGGTGCCCGGAACGATATTCTAATGCAGTTATGATTGACAGCAGTCCTTGTTCATCTGTTTGATCTTCGATTACGCTATAATCTGTTACAACAGGAACACCTTTGGTGAGGGTACCTGTCTTATCAAAAGCGATAGCCTTCAATCCACCGATTTCTTCTAGGTAAACGCCACCTTTTACAAGGATACCTTTTTTCGCAGCATTTCCTATTGCAGAGACAATGGATATTGGAGTAGAAATAACCAACGCACAAGGGCAACCAACGACAAGAACAGCTAAACCTTGATAAATCCATGTTTCCCAACTTCCATCAAAAAAGAGAGGGGGGGCCACAGCAACTAGCGCTGCAATAATCATAATGATAGGAGTATAATATTTTGCAAACTTATCAACAAAAGCTTGGGCTGGCGCACGCTCGCCTTGCGCTTCCTCAACAAGATGAATAATTTTAGAAATCGTTGTATCTTCAACCAATTTTGTGATTTTTACTTCAAGCAATCCTTCTTCATTAAGCGTACCTGCAAAGACTTCATCTTCGACAGTTTTTTCAACAGGAACCGACTCACCTGTTATTGCTGCTTGGTTAATGGCAGAGTAGCCATTAACAATAATGCCATCCATCGCAATCTTTTGCCCTGGCTTAACAAGCATAATATCGCCAATCTCGATATCATTGACATGAACCTTTATTTCCTGTCCATTTCGTCTCACAAGTGCATCTTTGGGGGCAATATCCATCAATGAACTAATTGATTGTCTTGCTCGATCCATCGAGAACCGTTCTAAGGCTTCACTAAGGGCAAAGAGAATGACAACAATCGCAACTTCTGCCCATTCCCCTATAATAACGCCGCCGATAACGGCAATTGTCATAAGGGTCCGCATATCAAACTCTAACCGAACTAAATTTTGCAATCCTGTTTTAAAGAGTGATAGCCCACCAACAATCATTGATGTAATAAATAGCAGTGCAGTAACAATATTATCATTCCCATTAACGGACATGGAAAGAAAACCGAAAGCTATAAATAATACCGAATAAAGCAGCGTACTGTGCTTTTTATAAAATGGTACTTTGTCTTCCTGTTCTTTTTTTTCCTCACCCGGTTCTTCTGAGGATTTCTCAGGTACCACTTTAAGATTCTCAAAAGCACCTGCTTTTTCTAATTCCTCTACAGTCGTTTCACCATAAACAGAGATTTTGGAAGCACCAAAATTGACTTTTGCATCCTCTACTCCTGGAATATCCTTAACATTTCTTTCAAATTTACCTGCACAATTTGCACATGAAAATCCCTGGACCCGATAGACGTTCATTTCTTCTTCCATTGGTTCTATCTTTTGTTCAGACATTGACCTTCACTTCTTTCTTATGTGTTAAGGCAATCATCATTATCTGCCTAATATGTTCATCATCTAACGAATAGAAAGCGAGTTTTCCTTCTTTTCTTAAGTTGACAACACCTTGCTTATAAAGCGTTCGTAAATGATGAGAAGCATTTGCTACCGTAACACCTAAAATATTTGCTATATCACAAACACATAACTCTTCATCCTGACACAAAGCGTAGGTGATTTTTGCTCTGTTTTCATCAGCAATTGCCTTTAACATTTGGGTAACACCAGAAATATCAACTGTTTCTAAATCCCCTTGTATTCGATTAACCTTTTCTTCGTCATAACAAAAAATTTCACACGTATCTTTCTTACTCATATTACCACCCCATCATCATTCAAGTTTTTACTTGAATAAAGCGTAAACTATTTTAAGCTTATTAGTCAAGTGAATATTTGAATGAAAAATAAAAAGAAGAATCGGGGTATGTACCCTAATTCTTCTTCAACTTTTTATTTATTTATTTGAAAAAGTTATTCCAGAATATGGCCCGTTTGTGGCATTGTCACCATCCATCCAGACAATGCCATTATATCAAACGTCTTTATACATGATCAGCCTTTATTTCAAAGCCAAAGGCAGAAATATAAGAATAACAATCTTCAAGAGAAGAAAATGCTTGTTCCGTTTCTTCTGCTATAACTTCATACAGCCCATGAGCGTTACAGTGAATTTCTGTGTGGTCATTAAGATCATAACTTTCTCCTGTTTGTAATGATTGGAGGTTTTGATACAAAGGGTCTTGGTCAACGTTCAGAAAGTCATAAATATTACTTTGATTCATTGTTTTACCGCCTTTCTGTATAGTAAACAAAAGAGAGGGATACGAACCCTTATCCAAGATGTAGAATTCTTCCGACTTTAGCGTGGAATAAAAGGATTCGATGACGGCATTATCAAAGCCATTTTATAAATTTTTCTCTTATTGCTTTTTTCACTATCCTGCCCTACTGCTTAATACCAATTTATTTCAATATAAGTAATCCAGTTCAATGATCTTGGTAAAATTAAGACGCCCATCTTATTCCAGTTAAACGCCCGATTCTTGAACAGCAGAAAACATTAATATATTTTAATTACATTTTTTGAATAATAAAGATTAACAATCCGACAATTTTAGATTAAAAATGTCGAGTGCGTTTATAACGACTTTGATATGATGTATCCATAAAAGGAGCATTCCTGTAAGGGAAAAATGCGAGGATAAATTGGAGTAGAAGCCAGATGCATAAAAGAAGCCCCCTTGGTACGATAGAGAGTGTCATGCATGACCTCGAATTAAGTACCGAAGGAGGACT
>NZ_NSGH01000039.1 GCF_002295105.1 Salimicrobium humidisoli
TGAAGTGTACCCCAGAGAGCCCTCAAGATATTCCCTTACCACCTTTACCTTAAATTCTTCACTATACTTGGACATAAAAACACCCCGGAAGTTAGATTTTTTACTCTAACTTCCGGGGTTCACTACCTTACCGGCCGGTAATGGAGGATTTTTAAGTGTATACAGGGGAAGCGGTTCAGTGTACGTTCCTGAATAAGCCGACCACTTTTCCGAGGATGGTGACGTCATCGAGAAGGATAGGCTCCATGGAGGAGTTTTCCGGCTGAAGGCGTACGTGATCCGCTTCTTTGAAGAATCGCTTCACTGTAGCTTCACCCTCGTCCGTCATACCGACAACGATATCTCCGTTCTGCGCGGTGTTCTGCTTACGGACGATTACTTTGTCTCCGTCCAGAACGCCGGCTTCTATCATACTCTCCCCCTGGATGACGAGTATGAAAGTATCTTCTTCCGTGCTGCTTATCGTATCCGGCACCGGAAGGTATTCTTCGATATTCTCTACTGCAGTTATAGGAACACCGGCGGTTACTTTACCGATTACGGGGGCGAACGTCGCTTCCCCTTTAGGGATTTTAGTACCTTCCTCCAGATCTATCACTTCGATCGCCCGGGGTTTCGTCGGGTCTCTCCGGATGAAACCTTTCTTTTCCAGTCTCGCGAGGTGTCCATGTACGGTAGAACTGGAAGCAAGTCCTACGTACTTCCCGATTTCCCTGACGGACGGGGGATACCCTTTGTCGATTACTTCCTGTTTTATGAAATTCAATATTTCCTGCTGTCGTTTGGATAGGTTAGTCATAATGTCACATCCTGTATAGAAAATTTATTACATATATTGTAGCACGTAGGGTGCCGGAATACAAACACGCGTTCGAACTTTTGTGTTGACAGGAACAATAGTTCGTATATAATGATAACTACACGAACATAAGTTCTAAGGAACAATAGTTCTATCGGGAGGTATTCCATGTTTCATAAATTATCCAAGCAGGATCTTACTCATATCATTCTGTTCATTCTGAGTCTGGTTTTCCTATACATCTCAATGGTTTCCAGTGTTTAAATCCTGTATCATTTTTCTGTGGGAGAGGTGGTAAGGATGAAAGCGGTCTTGTATTGCAGAGTAAGTACGGAAAAAGAGACCCAGGTTACGTCTATACAGAGACAGAAGGAAGAACTTAAGGAACTTGCGGAGAATCATAGTATGGATATTGTGGAAGTTATCGAAGAAAAAGCCAGCGGATACTCCATCGAAAGGGAGGGTATACTTCGTGCCCTTGATATTTTCTCCTCGAAAAAAGCGGAAGCACTCCTGATTCAGGATGAGACGAGACTCGGCAGGGGAAACACGAAAATCGCCCTTTTACACCAGCTCGAAAAGCTTGATGTAACGATCTATACGGTGACGGGAAGCGGAGAGATGGAGATTTCTGAGTCTGATTCCATGGTTCTGCAGATCGTCGGAGTGGTGGAAGAGTATCAGCGCTATCTTCATAACATGAAAATCCGACGTGGGATGAAAAAAGCGGTGGAAGATGGCTATGACCCTTCCAAAAATTTGAAGAATATCGACCAGGCCAGGGGGCGGGAACGTATTGATTTCCCTGTAGAGGAAGTGGCACGTCTCCGGGAAAAGAAGCTCACGTTTCAGGAAATTGCGGCTACTCTCCGCGGTATGGGGTATGATGTCTCCAAGGCGACAGTGCATCGCAGATATAAAGAAAGCCAAACATTTGAAAATGAAAATACGTCGCGTTATCATGATTAAAGATAATACCCTTCAGTATATACAGGGTAAGTAAAGAGGTGACAAAACATGTTGGCACAACACAAGCTTGATCGTATAAACGCTTTAGCTAATAAGAAAAAAGAGCAGGGACTTTCTTCTGAAGAGCAGAACGAACAGCATGAATTACGTCAGGAATATTTACAGAACGTGAGAAAATCTTTCAAGAACCATTTGAAAGGAATGACAGTCATCGATCCGGAAGGACAGGACGTTACTCCGGAGAAAGTGAAACGCATGCAGCAGAATGAGAAAAAACATTAAAAACCTGCGGGAATCGCAGGTTTTTTGTGTGAAAGCGGTTTACTGACTTGCTACGAACCCTATTTCATTATAGGATTATACTTGTTACATATTCCGCATCAGAAAGGGGAATGGCATTGACTAAAGATATTGAACAGAAGTCTATTAATACTATTCGTACACTGACGATCGATGCAGTGGAAAAAGCGAGCTCGGGACATCCTGGTATGCCGATGGGCACGGCGCCTATGGCTTACAAACTCTGGACGGAGTATATGGATCACAACCCGAAGAACTCCGACTGGTTCAACCGTGATCGGTTTGTACTTTCGGCAGGCCACGGATCCATGTTGCAGTACAGTCTGCTTCATCTTTCCGGATATAACGTAACGATGGATGATATCAAAAATTTCCGCCAGTGGGACTCCAAAACGCCCGGACATCCGGAAGTGGGGCATACACATGGCGTGGAAGCTACGACCGGACCGCTCGGCCAGGGTATTGCCATGGCTACCGGAATGGCGATGGCGGAAGCCCATCTTTCGGCCAACTACAATACAGATAAACATTCGATCATCGATCATAATACGTATGTCATCTGCAGTGATGGAGACCTTATGGAAGGTGTATCTCAGGAATCCGCGTCTCTTGCGGGTCACCTTGGTCTCGGAAAACTCATAGTACTATATGATTCCAATGACATCTCTCTTGACGGGGAGTTGAACCGTGCGTTCAGTGAAAGCGTAGAGAAGAGATACGAAGCCTACGGCTGGCAGGTGCTGCGTGTAGAAGACGGAAATGATACGAAAGCTATCACCGACGCACTCGATAAAGCGAAGAAAAACACTGAACAGCCGACGATGATCGAAGTGAAAACCGTCATCGGCTACGGTGCACCGAATAAATCGGGTAAAGCGGATGCGCACGGAGCACCTCTTGGAGAAGAGGAAGTGCAGCAGACGAAAGACTACTATGGCTGGGAATATGAAGAACCGTTCTATGTGCCTGATGAAGTTTATGAAGACTTCCGGGAAAAGATCCAAAAGCGCGGGGAAAAGAAAGAAGAAGAGTGGAATAAGCAGTTCGAAGAATACAGGAAAGCTAATCCTGAGCTGGCCGAAGAGCTTGAGAAAGCCATCAGAGGGGAACTTCCGGAAGATTGGGAACAGGTCCTCCCTGCTTACGACACGTCCAGTGACAAAGCAGCCACCCGTGCAACGTCCGGGGAAGCGATCAACGCTCTTTCCGATAAAATCCCTTATTTCTTCGGCGGAAGTGCCGACCTTGCAGGCTCCAATAAGACGACGGTCAAGGCACAGGAAGACTTTTCTAGAAATAATTATGCAGGAAGAAACATCTGGTTCGGTGTCCGCGAACACGCTATGGCAGCGGCTCTGAACGGAATGGCTTTGCACGGCGGCCTTAAAGTATACGGAGGCACGTTCTTCGTCTTCAGTGACTACCTGCGCCCGTCTCTCCGTTTGTCGGCTATTCAGAATCTTCCGGTAAATTATGTGTTTACGCATGACTCTATTGCTGTAGGGGAAGACGGTCCGACTCACGAACCTGTAGAACATCTGGCAGCACTTCGGGCCATTCCGAACCTCTCGGTCATTCGCCCGGCAGACGGGAACGAATCCAGTGCGGCGTGGAGACTGGCACTGGAATCCACGTCCAACCCGACAGCTCTCGTATTGACCAGACAGGGACTGCCGACATTGGAAGGGACGAAAGAGAAAGCCTATGAAGGTGTGAAAAAAGGAGCTTACGTGCTCAGTGACTCCGACAAAGACACGCCGGATACCATTCTTCTGGCTTCCGGATCGGAAGTACAGCTGGCTATGGCAGCCAAAGAAGAGCTTAAGAGCAAAGGCGTGGATGCCCGCGTTGTCAGCATGGCTTCCTTCGATCGTTTCGAAGCTCAGAATGATGCCTATAAAGAAGAAGTATTGCCGAACAGCGTACGAAATCGTGTAGCTATTGAAATGGCTTCTTCCTTCGGCTGGGAGCGTTTCGTCGGTCTCGACGGTAAAGTAGTGGGTATTGACCGCTTCGGAGCTTCGGCGCCTGGAGCGACCGTTATTGAAAACTTCGGTTTTACTGTCGAAAATGTTGTGAAGCACGTAGAAAGCTATGTAAAGTAAGACAAGAATCGGGGACTTCGGAAAATTATCCGGAGTTCCTGTTTATTACATAAGGCTCTTCACTTCCGCAGTTTTAAGGGCGGAAGACATAGCCGATGTCCGAGGTCTTGAGTTTTAAGCCCGGAGGAACGATATGGTATAATACAGGTACATAAACGTCGGGGAACAGCAGTCCGGTAACGGGTCCCGGGTACAGTTTTGAGATTTTTCAAACGTGACCGGCGGGTGCCGGAAGTTATGATCGAAGCTATTGAATCATAAATATTGTGTGCATCTGTTCACCCGTCTATTGTAATCCCCGTTTCAATTTACTATACTGTTATGGGATATATTATGAAAGGGGAAACTTATTATGGAATTAGGAATTATATGGATTATTCTGATTGCATTAGTCGCGTTAATAGCAGGAGCGGCTTTAGGCTTTTTCATCGCCAGAAAATATATGATGAATTATTTGAAGAAAAACCCTCCAATCAATGAACAGATGCTGCGGACACTGATGATGCAAATGGGTCAGAAACCTTCACAGAAGAAAATCAATCAGATGATGAAACAGATGAATAACCAGATGGACAAGTAAGCGTCACTCCATCTTCCCCTGCCCGTCCTGCCGGCTATACGGTATGGCGGGCAGGTTTTTTGTGTTTTACGGGAATACGTTAACACGTAATATAAATTACATTTAATCCTTAAAAGAAATCGAAGGATTTTTTACGAAAGCGTACGAAGATATGTTTTCTAACGAAGAACAGCTTACTGATACATTCCTTCAGGGGATCATTTCTCCTTACGTGCAGGAGCAGGGCAAACTGAGCCTCGTACGCAATGCAGCTGCATTAAATACGAACCATACTACAGCCCTCACTTATAAACTTCCAAAGATTGAACCCCCTGTGCTCCTGCTCTGGGGAACGGAGGACCCGTGGCAGCCTGTGGAGACCGGGGAACAGCTTGAAAGAGATCTTCCCGACTGCAAACTTATCAGGTTAGATGACGCCGCTCCTTGGGTTCCTCAGGAGGTGCCTGATAAATTTTCAGCAGAAATAAAAGCATTCGTCTAAATGCCCGGTGGATAAAACAGGCAGGGCCCCGGCCGGGGGCCTGCCTGTTTTATGGTCTCCGTTAAACTGGAGGATAGTGATAAAAAATGAAGAAGGTATCTCTGCTTTTCAAATAACGGATATGGTATGATACACCTGTAAAGCTTCAAACTGAAGCGGGATGATGCCTGACTATCCAACGGCATTGTTGACGTGTTCGGAAACTACGTAAAGGAGGAATCCGGATGGAACTCTATTTCTCGCGCAGCACATCTCCTTTGTCCCGGCTGATTCAGTATTTCACGAAAGGAAAGTGGAGTCATAACGCCATTAAAGTCGGGGATTACCATATTATCGATTCCCGTTTTCCGGGAGGAGTCCGGATAAGGCACTTTGATTTGAAAGATTACGAAATACTCGAAGTGGAAGGAAACCCGCGTAAAGCCCTGAAACACATTGAAAAACGCTACGATCTCAGACTGTTTTTCTGGTACGGCATTAAATACGGCAAACCATGGAACGATCCGAACCAGATGATTTGCAGTGAGCTGATCGCGGAAGCGTCCAATGATGAGAACTTACGTGGTAAAACGCCAAGCGAACAGTACAGGTATCTCAAAAACAGGGAAAAGGTGATCAAAGACACGAAGCGGTAGTGTTATAACTTAGAACTTAGTAGCAACTCCGAAATAATAATAAAACAATTGCTAATAGATGTCGTTCGTCTTTTATGATTATTTTTGATAGAATGTACTCAGCTATGTAATTGAAAGGTCACAGGGGGATTTTTTGCTATGAAAATTAACAGTAATGATTTGATATTGAAAACGATGACTTCCATCATCGCTTTTATTCTGCTAGGATTTTCGATATATTTATTTTTTGCCGGGCACAATGCTCCCGGGGGAGGGTTTATCGGCGGTCTGATGACGTCCGCAGCCATCGTTCTGATGAATATGGCTTACGGACAGGAGGGGATGAAGAGTTCCCTGCCGATCAACTTCCGATTTCTGTTTAAACTGGGACTGCTGATCGCTCTTGCGACAGGCATGGGGTCGTTTTTATTCAATGAACCTTTTCTCAGTCAGACATTCGCCTACTTTCAGCTTCCCGTGCTCGGACGTACCGAGTTAGCTACGGCACTGCTGTTTGATCTCGGGGTTTATCTCACTGTTATCGGGATTACGATGACCATCATCTTGTCGATCGCCGAGGATCATAAAGAAGAACTCTCGGAGTAAGGGGTTATTCGATGAATACGTTTTTATTAATAGCTTCTACGATAGTCGGTGCTTTTATGGCAGTAACGATGATATTCGTACGGAAGAAAGTCGCGGAAAGACCTGCAAGCATCAAAAAAATCGTGCTCCCTCCTTTGTTCATGAGTTCGGGGGCGCTGATGTTTCTGTTTCCGGTCTTTCGGATCAGTCTGTCCCAGGTGCTGGAGGCTCTCAGCGTCGGAGTGGTATTTTCGGTTTTTCTCATACTTACCTCCCGTTTTGAAACACGTGGAGGGGAAATCTATCTTAAACCGTCCAGACTTTTCATAGGAGTTCTGTTCGGTCTGCTGGCATTCCGGGTGGTATTTAAGCTGATCATCGGACAGACGATTTCTTTCGGGGAGACGAGCGGGATGTTTTTCGTTCTAGCTTTCGGAATGATCGTATCCTGGCGGATAGCTATGCTTTATAAATATCTCCGCATACAGAAAAGTCTGGAAACGACAAAAGCACCGCTATAAAAAGCGGTGCTCAGGCTGTCGAGAAAGTCTCGGCAGCTTTTATTTTTTTCTGTTTTTTAAATAGATCACCGCGTTAATTTGTTATAATAGCTGTAACTTATCAACGAAAGGTGATTGGATGTTTCAATCTAAAACT
>NZ_NSGH01000003.1 GCF_002295105.1 Salimicrobium humidisoli
AATGCATATATACACACAACTCCTATCTTTTTCTTGGGTCTCGTCAATTCAAGTGTAAAAGATAAAGGAGCTTGTGTGTTTTTTTTATGCTGAATTTTTCTGATACCCCAACAAATATTGTAGAGCCTAAATAAAAGACATAAAGGAACCTTCCCGCCAATAAGACGGTAAGGTTCCTTTATCTTTCTTAAAGAGAATTATCATGTTTTTCTTTAATGATGGAAACGAAATCTTTCAGAATCTGAGCGGTAAGCCCCCAGATCACTTTATCTTCGAAATAGTAAAAGTTCTCTTCATAAGGAACTGTCTGCCACTCATAGGTTTTCCCATTCGCAATATCTTCGTAGGGAAAGCCCTCTCTTGGATGTACCTCTATATCTATATAATGTACGACCGGGTCATTCTTCAGGAAGTAAGATAGAGGGACAGTAAACGATTCATGAACTTCGGCCGGGTTCTCGGTGAACTTTTCTTCTCTCTTGAGAAACCCTGCGTAAGCGTGAATTTTTGGACCGAATGGAGAGAATAAAGTACCGATTTTCCATATATCTGTAACTTCTTCCGGCCGGGTGCCGAGTTCTTCACACGTTTCTCTTATAGCAGTATCTTTGAGGTGGTCGTCCTCCTCATCTGCCATCCCTCCGGGGAAACACACCTCTCCCGGCTGACGCCGCATATGAAAAGACCGGACTTCGAATACGACGTGAAGTTCTCCTTCTTTCTCTACGAGAGGGAGGAGGACCGAGAAGTTGACGGGCCTGGCCCGTCCGATATAGTGAGGGGTGTGCTCTGTAAGCTTGTCGCGAATGGATGCTAAATTCATTTCTTTCACCTCTGATTTAAAGTATACCAAACTCTTGAATTCAAGGCAGCTGAAATGTGTTAAAGTGTAATAGAAAAGGGGTGATATATATGGCAGGAAAAATGAGAAAAGATATAAAAGCAGGTCAGAAAGTATCTATCGTGTTGAAAAAAGATCAGCGCTCCGGAGCCCTTACGGAGGGAGTGGTGAAAGATATTCTTACAAAGTCTCCCGAGCATCCGCACGGTATCAAAGTACGTCTTGAAGATGGCCAGGTGGGACGTGTGAAGGAGATTCACTGATGCCTTATTTTTTGTTGATTCTCGTCGTAATCATGTTTTCGGGGAATATTATAATCGGTAAGGCCATTAATGATCTACCTCCCTATACTATAGCCTTCCTGCGTCTTGTCGTCGCTTTTATCGTTCTGTTACCTATCGGTCTGCGCTCGGCCCGTCAGTATAAAGAAACTTTTTTTAAGTACAAAAAGCCTTTTCTTATTATGACTCTCACAGGTATTACTTTTTTTAATACCTTTATATATGCATCGCTCCAGTTTACGACCTCAACCAACGTCTCGGTTCTTGAAACGATTATACCTGTCGTAACAGTTATTCTGAGTGCTTACATATTAAAAGAAAAAATATACAAAATCCAGTGGCTCGGAGTATTCGTTTCGCTTTTGGGGGCAATGTGGGTAGTAATGGATGGAAACATCTTTCAGTTAGCCGCCATAGAGTGGAATATTGGGGATGCGATCATGATAGGAGCTATCGCCACGTGGGCGATTTATTCTATTTTTGTAAAACAGTATATGCCGCTTTTTCCGAATTACGGAGCTCTTCTCGTGATGAGCGGTCTTTCAGTATTAGTACTGCTGCCTGTCGTAATTTTGGAGTGGATTATCCTCGGTGTTCCTGTGTTCGATGCAGGTAATATGGCTGGAATTCTCTATCTGGGTGTGTTTCCGTCGTTCCTTGCGATCTCTATGTACAATTCGGCCGTTGATAAAGTGGGAGCTTCCAAATCTTCTATATTTCTGAATCTGCTGCCGGTATTTACGATGGCCGGAGCGGCTGTGTGGCTCGGTGAGGATGTGACTTTCACTCAGGTCGGCGGAGCACTTACAGTCATCGCGGGTGTTATTGTTACAACGCAGGGCGACCGTATTTCCAGACGCAGAATTTAATGGGCGGAACTTATGTTTTTAATAACAGGAACAGACAATTGCAAAAAGAGTAATGAATTCAGAATGGATTTTCTTAATAATGAGAACATGTGTTCTCATATACACTCTGCTGTGTTATGATATAAACAGCCCCTTTCAGAAAGGGGGTGAGGGTTATGACGGAATGGGTGTTTTTGGCCGCTGCGATCATTAACCTGTTAACGGCACTCGTCGACTTCAGGAAAAGAGTTCGATCCAGAAAAAGGTCAAAAAAAGAAGAAGACCTCCGCTCGGACAAGCGAAAGTCTTCATAAACCTAACCGGAAGGAAGAGGTACAACTCTTCCTTCCCCTCATAATATAATCTGTTTCCAGTATAGCGTACTTGTGAATGATTCTCAAGCAAATCAGCGTCTTTATTACGATGGGACCTGCATTGTTTTCCGGTACTTAGCGCTCTTTTTCCTTCGGTTTCAGAACGATTTTTCCATTCTCAATGCCTATATCCAGAACGTCTTCTTCAGAGAATCCTGCTTTTTCCACCAGGTTTTTAGGAAGTTCGACACCTGCGTCACCTTCTTGCTGGGGAAATGCTTTCCTTCTTACTGCCACTGAAAACCCCTCCCGGATATCTATTTTGGTTATTGTAACATAACAGATTAGTGAATAGTAGTCGTGTTTTCTTATGTTTTCTTTTCGTTGCCGGAGGGAAGTACGGCAAGAAATTGTTCAAGGAGGCAACGATTATGGTAAAAGTATTTGTGTTCGACGCGTATGGTACTCTCTTTGACGTGTATTCGGTCAAAGAGGAGTGTAATAAATGGTTCCCGGAAAAAGGGGACGCAATCAGTACAACGTAGAGAGAGAAACAGCTGAATTACTTTTTCTTAAGACAGTTGATGGAACGGTATGAGCCTTTCGACCAGATAACGCGGGAATCTCTCAGATACGCCTGCAAAGCGAACGGAGCGCAGCTCACAGAAGAATCGGAACAAGCTTTAATGGAAGCATATCTGAATCTGGAGCTTTTCGAAGAAGTGGAAGAAGTTCTGTCACAGCTGAACGACAAAAGGCTTGTCGTCTTTTCAAATGGCTCGCCCGGCATGATAGACCCGCTTGTGGGTCGTTCGGATATCAGTGGACACATCGATGAGGTATTGAGCGCGGACGGCGTTAAGCAGTATAAACCGGTTCCTGCAGCTTATTATTATGCTCAGCAGGAACTCGGGCTCGAGAAGGAGGATATTCTCTTTATGTCTTCCAACCCCTGGGACATTACGGGCGCTTCAAGCTACGGGTTCCATACCGCCTGGATAAACCGGAAAGGACTTCAGAGAGAAGAATTCGATATCCAGCCTGAGGTGGAGTACGACAACCTGAAAGGGCTCCTCGAGTGGAAATAGGCTAAGATTTATAAAGTTTTGTGAGCCAGAAAAGCTTCGGCTTTCGCTGCATGCACAGAGAAGGGCGTCTTCCCGTGAAGATATCCTTCTTTTTTTAATGTACTTATAGTTGAACTGATGGTTTCTCTTGTCGACCCCACCATGTGGGCCAGATCTTTATGGGTGAGCTCCGCTTCCACTGACTGCCATTCGCCCTGACGATGCCCGGTCTTCTCGCTTAAGATAAGAAGAAGGTAGAGGGGTCTGTGCTTCACGTCGGAAAGAGCCATTTTTTCAGAGAAATTCTGGAGTTCTTTCAATCGTTCGGTTAACAGACTGATAAGTCGAAGGGCGGTAGCAGGGTTGTCTTCAAGAAACGCTCCCATATTTTCCTGCTTTACGATGCATATATAGGAATCTGTCATTGCTTCCGCATAAGTGGAGTCGTCCGAAAGACTGAGAGAAGAAGTCTCTCCGAAGAGATTTCCATCAACGAGCACATCTATAGTGAACTGTTTACCTTCCTCATTCACCCGGTAAAGACGAACTTGTCCCTGTTTCAGGAAATACAGCACTTCCACAGGGGTGTCCGGCGTGTAGATTAATGTACCTTTTTTCACCGTGGTCATTTGTGTGATCATGTCTATTTCTTTTAATTTATGATCCGGCATTTCTTCGAAAAGGCTGATTTCCGACAGTAAACGTAATTTATTCATAACAGACTCTCTTTGTCATCAATAGATAATACATTATTTTATCATGAATGATGCAGGAACAGATAAAGGAAGCACTGAAGATTAGAAAGCGATGGGGCAATCCCTTGATTTATAAGCGGTTATAATTTATAGTGATAAAACCAAGTAAATTAATCAGTAAAGGATGTTTTATAAATGAACGTAAAAGTACAGCCTGTCGAAGAAGTTAAAGAACCTGTGGAAAAGGAAAAAAGAGCACTGGACAGCCCTCAAAAAAAGCTTATAGCCGGGGGTGCAGCAGTGGGGACAGCTTTACTCATTTATCTCTTTGCTACTCAGGCGATTTCCCAGCCGATTCTTCTGCTTATCGGGTTGGGGCTCGGCTACACACTGTTCCACGCAAGGTTCGGTTTCACTTCCGCTTTCCGTAAACTAATGGCTGTCGGAAACGGGGAAGCGCTCAGGTCTCACATGGTAATGCTTGCGGTCGCCGTTACACTATTCGCTCCTATACTCGCTTTTGGAGTATCTTTTTTCGGAGGAGAAGTGTCAGGTTATGTTTCTCCTGTCGGAGTGAGTCTGTTCGTAGGGGCTTTTATGTTTGGAATAGGAATGCAGCTGGGGGGCGGCTGTGCTTCGGGCACGCTTTACGCTGTCGGTGGCGGCAGATCGATTATGTTTGTCACCCTTCTGTTCTTCATCATAGGTTCCACCGTCGGAGCTTATCATCTTCCTTTCTGGACCGAAGAGATGCCTTCATTTGAACCGGTCACCCTGGCGACTTCGACCGGGCTCGGTTACGGAGGAGCATGGGTGCTGTCTCTTGCGATATTCGGGTTAGTAGC
The DNA here is from genome assembly GCF_002295105.1 of Salimicrobium humidisoli. Classification (GTDB taxonomy): domain Bacteria; phylum Bacillota; class Bacilli; order Bacillales; family Halobacillaceae; genus Salimicrobium; species Salimicrobium humidisoli. The sequence goes on from NZ_NSGH01000003.1 coordinate 4,892, forward strand.
ACTGATTACTCTCTGGGTGGAGAAGAAAAAACGTCCGCCTAAACAGGCCCCTGTACCTTCAGTCAGAGGATGGAAGCGTATCCTCAGAGGGTCGTGGCCGTTGTTCGCCGCTGCAATTATACTTGCGGTTCTTAACGCTCTTACACTTATGACGCGCGGATCTCCTTGGGGCGTAACCAGTGCTTTCGCCTTATGGGGGTCAAAAGTGGCCATGTTCTTCGGTATTGATGTAAGCAGTTGGGGATACTGGCAGGGGGCCAACGCCGAAGTGCTCCAGTCCTCTATATTTGCAGATTCTACTACAGTGTTGAATCTGGGAGTTATCCTCGGGGCGTTCCTTGCTTCCGCTGCAGGAGGTCTGTTCCGGTTCACGCGAATTACGCTGCGGAATTTCATGGCATCAGTCATCGGTGGTCTTATGCTCGGGTACGGGGCACGTCTTGCATTCGGGTGTAATATCGGAGCTTATTTCGGCGGTATTGCGTCCTTCAGTCTGCACGGATATATATGGGGGATACTGGCACTCGCCGGTACATTCGTCGCGTTATTCCTGCGCCCGTTCTTCGGTCTTTCGGTGCCGAAACCGAAAGATACATTCTGTTAGGATTTTGTATGAAAGGCTCTCCGGAACAATATCCGGGGAGTTTTTTATTATGTATCGAAAGTTGACACCCCTTTCGTTTCGGATAGAATGGAAGAGACCCCTGTCAGTAGTGGAGGCTGATGCGAGATGAACGACAGGCAAATAAATCTATTACGCAAACTGTTACTTCAATCGGGTAATTTTACATATATAAAGACTCTGGCAGGTGAACTTGGCTGTTCGGGGAAGACGATTCGCAATGATTTGAAAGAAGTCGGTCTGTTTCTTGAAACACATTCCCGCGCACAATTGATCAGGAAGCCGGGGGCCGGTGTCCAGGTGTCAGTCGGGGGAGAAGAAAGAGAACGTATTTTTAAGCTGTTGCACACCGGTTCCGACAAAGACACAAAACGTCGTCAGGAGATTGGGTACCGTTTGTTAGTGGAAAAGAATCCGCTCACTGTCAGCAGGTTGACCAGAGAATTCTTCGTTTCCGTGAAAGAAATCAAAAAAGACTTGTCTATCATTTCCGACTGGCTTATCTCTTATAATATTGAACTGATATCCAGGCAGCGACGCGGAGTGACTGTCACAGGGGAGGAACTCAGCAGGAGAAATGCTCTTGCCCATTTATATGAACTGAGCTCCCGTCAATCGGGCACGCCCCGCTCGCTTCTGATGTTATTTCCGGATCACGAAGTGACATACGTCAATAAGAAGATTTCTGACCTTATGGATAATTGGAATTGGAAAATTTCTTCGGATAAACAGGAGAACCTTTTAATTCACCTTCTGATCATATTAAAAAGGGTGAGGCAGTCCTCTGCAATCCTGATGAAAAATGATGAAGTGGGCCGGGTGAGAGGGACCCGGGAGTATACCATGACAGAAGAGCTGGCCGAAAGAATCAATGACCAACTGAAGGTGGCTCTTCCGGTATCGGAGAAAGTGTACTTTACTCTCCATCTACTCAGCTATTCTGCAGGAGATTCACTTAAAAAAGATGAGCACATCGACAGCCTGGTACATGAACTTGGAGCACAGTTGACAAATCAGCTGCAGATTATGACTATGGTACCTTTCGGCCAGGACGACATTCTGGAGGAAGGGCTTCATGTACATCTCCCTTCTGCTGTACACCGTGTCGCCAATGGTCTGACCATAAGGAATCCGATGCTTGAGGAAATCAAAAATATGTATCCTTATATGTTCAGTATGGTTGTCATGGGGCTGGAAGAAGTGAATAAACGTCACTCCCTTTCTATTCCGGAAGATGAAGCTGCCTATCTCGTGCTGCATTTCCAGGCTTCGTTGGAAAGACTGAACAAAAAGCGGGATTCGAGAAAAAAAGTGGTGATCGTTTGCGAACTTGGTATCGGAATGTCTCATCTTTTGCAAGCGAAACTTGAACAATCCTATCAGGGTATGGAGGTCGTCGGAAGTATTGGAATGGGGGAACTGGAGAGGATCATTACTGATCATCACGTTGATTTCATTATATCTACGAGGGAACTTGAAGAGCCCCGTCTTCCGGTAGTAGTGATATCCCCTTTATTGAAGGCGGAGGATCGCAGAAAAATAGACCGGTTCCTTCACGTGGAGGAAACAGGAGCGATAGATTCGCCTTCCATAAACGCCTGGCTCGAAGAAGGGGAGATAGAATTGAGAATTGAACCGGTTCACCGCTACGAGTTAATAGAAGAACTGGGAAGAAAACTGGTTCAAAAAGGAAAGGTATCGGCACAGTTTCCTGCGAAAGCGGTGATGAGGGAGAAGATGTCTGCGACAGAGATAGGGAATGGCATAGCCATCCCCCACGCCCCGCCTGAAGAAGTTTATCAATCTTCAGTTTCTCTTGCAATCTTCAAAGAACCGGTGTTATGGAGAAAAGAGAAGGTATCTGTCGTTTTTCTTCTGGCTATTTCCAAAAAAGACCGGGAAAGTATGAAACCGCTTATGAACATGATCTCCAGGCTGGGAGCAGAAACGCATCTGCTGGAACAGCTGAAAAACGCAACAACATTCGAAATGGTAGAAGATGTATTAAAATAATCGCTCTCTTTACCGCAGTACCGGTAAAAGGGGTGATTATTTTTTAGTATTGCGCATTTATAATAAAGACAGAACTCGATCAGAGGAGGAAAAGATATGAAAGTACTTGCGGTAACAGCATGCCCTGTCGGGATAGCGCATACGTATATGGCAGCCGAAAATCTCCAGAAAGCCGGAGAAGAACTCGGCATAGATATTAAAGTGGAAACACAGGGCTCCATCGGAGTGGAAAACGAATTGACGAAGAAAGATATAGCTGAAGCAGACGGTATCATCATCGCCAGTGATAAAGAAGTATCGAAGGAACGGTTTGGAGGCAAGCCGCTATTAGTGGTCGGTGTACAAAAGGGAATACGTGAGCCGAAGAGTCTTATCGAACGCGTTATGAAAGGTGACGTACCTGTGTATAAAGGCGCGATGCCTGATGCGGAAACAGTGAAAGCGAAAAAGAAAGATAAAGAGAACCCGGTCTACAAACATCTGATGAACGGCGTATCGTACATGATTCCGTTTATCGTGGTGGGTGGGCTGCTGATCGCCATCGCTCTAGCCTTCGGAGGCGATCAGACTCCGGGAGGACTGCAGGTGCCCGAGGATTCTTTCTGGAAACAGATTGAAAATATCGGAGCGGCTTCATTCAGCTTTATGGTACCTATACTCGCCGGATTTATAGCTGTAAGTATTGCAGATCGTCCCGGCCTTGCCCCCGGTATGATCGGAGGGTACATTGCAGCGAACGGAAGTTTTTATGGAAGTGAGGCGGGAGCAGGATTTCTCGGAGGTATTCTTGCCGGTTTCCTTGCAGGGTATGTAGCACTCGGTATTAAAAAGATTAAAGTTCCTAAATCTGTACAGCCTGTCATGCCTATTATTTTCATCCCGATTCTTGCATCACTGATTGTCGGAGTCCTTTTCATTCTTGTCATCGGGGCGCCGGTAGCAGGTATTTTCGAAGGGCTGACTCAGTGGCTAGAAGGAATGCAGGGAGCAAGTTCCATAGTACTCGCTCTGATTTTGGGTGCCATGATTGCCGTAGATATGGGTGGACCTTTCAACAAAGTCGCGTTTCTTTTCGGAGCTGCAATGATCAGTGAAGGGAACTATGAAATAATGGGCCCTATCGCCGCAGCTATTGCCATCCCGCCGCTCGGTATGGGACTGGCGACATTTATGAATAAGAAAAAATATCATCAGGCCGAACGGGAAACCGGAAAAGCGTCCTTTACCATGGGTTTCTTCGGTATTACCGAAGGAGCTATACCTTTCGCAGCCCAGGATCCGCTCCGCGTCATTCCGAGTATTGTCGCAGGGTCGATGACAGGGTCCGTGATAGCTATGCTCTCCGGAGTCGGAGACCGTGTGGCTCATGGCGGGCCGATCGTAGCCATACTGGGAGCCGTCAATAACGTGCTGATGTTCTTTGTAGCTATTATCGCAGGTACGATAGTGACAGCCCTGCTGATAAACTTCCTGAAGAAAGACGTGGCTGTTGAAACAGATATCCCGGAAGAAGAATCCTCGGATATTACAGAGGCTGATGCAGGGAGCGGAGATCAGAAAACAGCGACCAGCCGGAATGAAAACAAACCGATCCATCAGCTGGAGGATATTATGACTCCCGGGCTCGCAACTATTTCTCTCGAAGGAGATAAGAAGGAATCAGTCGTTGATGAAATGATCGATATGCTTGATAAAGCCGGGTTGTTGAGTTCAAAGGCGGAATTCCGGGAAGCTATTATAGCGAGGGAAGAACAGAGCAGTACCGGTCTCGGTATGGGAATCGCCATCCCTCACGGAAAATCAGAAGCAGTAAATGAGCCGGCCGTAGTGTTTGGAAGGCAGAGCAACGGTGTCGACTGGAACAGTGCCGATGGAGAAGAAGCAAAACTTATTTTTATGATCGCCGTGCCGAAAGGTCGGGAGGGAGAAGATCACTTGAAAATACTGCAGATGCTATCCAGAAAACTGATGGATGAAAGCTACCGGGAGCAGCTGTTGAAAGCCGAATCGGATAAAGAAGCTTATGAACTTCTGAGAACTGTCCGGTAGTACCTGACCGTCATAGTGCGACAAGAACCCCCTGTGCAGGCAGAGGGGTTCTTGTTAATGATAAAATAAGTATATACTGGAGAATTTGAGTAACTTACAGCAGAACACCGGAGGAGGAAGCCCGTAATGGAAACAAAAGAGTATCTGGAAGACTGGAAGCGTACATTGAGAAGGGATCTCGATGATACGACCAGAGAATTACAAACGCTCAGAAAAGAATATCGGAGAGGACAGAAATTGAGAGATATACAGATAGAAAGATTGAGGGAATGGACAGAAGAAGATATGGAGGAAGACGTAAAAACAGATTTGACGGAAAGCCTTGAACTGCTGAAGGAAATCAAAGAAGAGAACGAAGAAAGGATTTCCTGGCTGGAAACGTCAAAAAAATCGACGGAGTTCATGATCCGTAAGATTGATGAAGAACTTGGGCTTAATGGAATGGGGGAAATGTAAGCTGGCTTACATCTCCGAACCAGTCTTTTGTTTATCGGATAAATGCTGTGATAAAGTCTGTTTTATACCGGCGCACCTGGTATGACTACTAAAACAGGAGGATGATTTTTCATGGCCGAGAAACATGAATTGGTTACAGCAATCTCAAAAGGTATGAATACGAAAGCGGAGTCGGAAGGGCATAACGTAGTTATCGATGAACCGGCGAACATGGGAGGTACGGACGAAGGTGCCAACCCGCTTGGTACACTGCTCGCTTCGCTTGCAGGGTGTGAAAACGCCATCGCCAATTTTGTCGCAAAAGAAATGGAATTCGATCTTCAGGGGATAGATTTCGAAATCGACGGAGAAATGGACCCACGCGGCATGATGGGAGAAGAAGGAGTCCGTCCTTATTTCAAAAAAGTCACCGTGCATGCTAAAGTACGCACGAGCGAAACAGAGGAACGGGTACGGGAGCTCCAGAAGAAAGTGGATCGTCGCTGCCCTGTATTTACTACACTGGAAGCGGCTGACGTAGAAATGGTTCCTGAATGGGTAAAAGCTTAATAATATAGAGGTAAGTCCGGAGATGTTTGAATATCTCCGGACTTTTTTAAATGTACGTTTACTCAGGCTTTTCTGCCTTTATATCCACTTCTGAATACTTCCTGTACCCGGTGTACCGTTACGTAGGCATCAGCATCGATGTCCTCCACGAGCTTTCTCAGCTGGACGATTTCCCTCTTGTTTATGACGAGGTAAAGGATGTCACGGTTCTCCCGGGTATACCCTCCTTCTGCTTCCATTACGGTTACACCCCGGGACATCTGGACGAGGATTGCGTTCAGCAGTTCTATGTTTTTCTCGGAGATAATCATAACGGCACTTCTTTCCTCCGCACCTTCGATAAGCATATCGATGATTTTAGCACCGATATATACGGAAATAAGAGTATACATAGCTCTTTCCCGACCGATGACGAATGCGCTTCCCGCAATAACAAGAATATCAAGACCGAGCATGGCCGACCCTACACTTGTGCCGAGCAGCTTATTCATCATATTTGCAAGAATCGTTGTGCCTCCGGTTGTTCCGCCGGCCCGGAAAATCATGCCGATACCGAGACCCACGGCCAGCCCTGCAAACAGAGCCGCGAGGAGGCGGTCATCCATCGCCTCTCCCCATCCTTCAGTGATAATAAGGAACATGGAGTTCAGTATAATTGCGATAATCGTATAAATGATAGTTCTTTTCGTGAAGTATCGGTACCCTATAGCGACGAGAGTAGTATTCAGGACGAAGTTCACGATACCGGGTGACCATTCGAACAGATAATAAGTAACGATGGTTATACCGAATACCCCACCTTCGGAAAGCTGGTTCGGTATGACGAAATAGTTGATGCCGATAGAAAGTATAAAACTGCCGGCGATAAGTATTAATAAATCACGTATGTTCCGTTCCACGGCGAACACCTCCTCCATGGTCAATCATATCTTATATGTATTCAAATGTTAACGGAGGATTATCGCTTTCTCATGTTGAAAGACTTCGTTTACAAACCTTTCTCTCTAATTTACACTACATTAGACGATACATATTGGAAAAAAGAGGAGGAATTGCAGTATGGCCCAATGGCAGACACCGGAAGAACTCGAACAGCTTCTTACGGAACTGGTAAGCTGGCAGAGTCGCTCCTGGACGGAAGGGGAAAGGATATTCCCCCATCATCTGATGAATAAATTGACAAACGTTCCTTACTTTCGGGAAAACAGCCGAAATTTGACGTTCTTCAAAACGCCGGACGGACGTGAAGGGGTCAATGCCTTGTATTTATCAGGGAGGTCCCGCCGTACTATCGTTCTCCTCAGCCACTTTGATACGGTGAATACGGAGGATTACGGTCACCTGGAGAATCTGGCTTTCCACCCTCAACGGCTTACGGAGATTCTTCATGATTATAAAGAGGAACTTCCTGGAGAAGCGAGGAAGGATCTTGAATCCGGAGAGTATCTGTTTGGTCGCGGAGTGATGGACATGAAGATGGGACTCGCTCTGCATATGAGTATTATTGCCAGAGCAAGCGAGGAAAAATGGCCGGTGAATATTATGCTTGTGACGGTACCGGATGAGGAAGTGGACTCTGCAGGTATGAGAGAAGCAGTGCCTGCCATCCGCGATACACAGCAACGGTATGACCTCGATATAACTCTGTTTCTGAACAGCGAGCCTACTTTTCAGGAACTTGGAGACGATCATTTTTATATGTATTCGGGTTCTATCGGAAAAATCATGCCTGCTGCATTATTATATGGAAAAGAAACGCACGTCGGGAATCCGATGAGCGGTCTGACTGCTAATTATATGGCGACGTTTTTAACGCAGAAAATGGAGTGGAATCCCGAATTTCGTGAAACTGAAATGGGGGAGAGCACTCCGTTACCGATATCTTTACGTCAGAAAGATCTGATGGGCACGGGATACTCGACTCAGACACCGTATCGTGCTCAGGTACTGTTTAATGCATTCCTGTTTAAACGTTCGGCGAAGGATATTTTTGAACTATTCCGGAAAACTGCCGAAGAAGCAGCGGAAGCCTGCAACAGCTCATACGGAGAAGTGTGCCGGCGGGAAGACGTACAGCCGCTCGGAGATGTGCAAGTGATGGAGTACCGGGAGCTTCTGCATTATGCCGAAAGAAAACTCGGAAAAGACATCATCCGGATATATATTAAAGAAGTGATGGAGAAAGAAGAAGAGGATGACCGGGAAGTGGCCGTACGTATTGTGGATAAGCTTATTCTGCACTGCCAGGAACTGGGGCCGGTCATTATTCTGCTTTTCGCTACTCCTTATTATCCTGCTGTCAATTCGTCAGAGGACCCGGTGGTGATGGGAGCAGTGGACGTAATTCAGCAGAAAGCAAAAGAGGCCTTTGACCTTACTGTTACTCAAGTACACTATTTTAACGGCATCTCCGACTTGAGCTATGTGAACTACAACGGGGAGACGGAAGGATGGAAAGCATTTGAACGTAACTCACCTGTGTGGGGAGAGCGTTATACCATTCCGTTTGAAGATATGGAGAAGCTGAAAGCGCCGGTAATGAATCTGGGGCCTTACGGAAAAGACGCCCATAAACGCACGGAACGACTGCATAAGAAAAATGCTTTTCAAGAAATGCCCGTACTGTTAGAAACGCTTATCGATTACATCAGTGAACGCGACTAATGATAAGAGAACCCGGGAACAGGACAGTGCAATCATTTTACTTAAACTTACGCATTCTGCAGGCTGCTTTTCTCTAAAAATAGGGAGTGAGTTACCATAGGAGCAAAATTCACGGTTTAAAGAGAAGATATTCGGTTATATTTAATAATATTGTCATCATAAATGAGAAGGGGGGGAAGAATTCGTGAGTAATAAAAAATTCAGAGTCGGGCTGATCACAGCGCCGGGATACGCTAAACGTATCAGTGAAGGTTTGAGCCACGCCCTTCCTGATTTGCTCAGTTACTACGTGGACGACCGCGTCGAATGGGAAGTGGAATATGAAACTGATGCCCTCACAGGGGCCACCGAAAATTCCTCGGAGATTCTCGGAGCTACTTTCGATAAAAAGAAAGAACATGAATGGGATTACGTTATATCCCTTACGGATTTACCATTATTCAAAAGAAAGAAAGCGATCGTAGCGGAAGCGTATGTGGAACAGAATACTGCTCTGTTAAGTATACCGGCTCTCGGGGTCACTCCCCTCATTAAGCGTATACGTGAATCGACGGTGCAGCTTATCAACGAAATGTACTACGGTACGTCCGATGAGGATAGAGAGCAAGCCGAAAAACGTATTCAGCAGAAAGATCAGGAAGATTACGGAGAACATCACGAACTTAAGAACAAAGACTCCAAGAAGCTTGTCGGAAAACGATTCCTTGACCGCCTTTCCCCCATCCAGAGGGAAACTCCGGATGAAGAAGAGTCGAACATAGATGTCCGGTTCACAGTCAGATCGAAATGGGTCGGAGCATTGAGAATACTGGCAGGAATGATCCGGGCGAACCGGCCCTGGGCGATGTTTCCTTCTTTTATGAAGTTAATTGTCGTAGCTTTTGCTACCGGTGCGTACGCCCTTGTTTTTCCTACATTATGGATGTTGAGCAATCATTACGGTATATGGCGGATGGTTATGGTGTCCGTCGTAGCCATTACGGCCATGGTGCTTTGGATAACGCTTGCCCACCAGTTGTGGGAGGCTAAACGTAAAGGGACGAAGGACTATTTAAGAAAGCTGTACAACCTGGCTACGATTTCGACTCTGTTTTTGACAGTGCTCATGTACTATGGCCTGCTGTTCGTACTGTTTTCTATCGCAGTTATCGTTTTGATACCAATGGGTATGCTGGAGTCACAGGTCTCACCCGACGTGGGGTATATTAATTATTTCTATATTGCATGGACGGCTACCAGTATTGCTACGATCATCGGCGCTCTCGGTTCTGCTCTGGAAAACGAAGAGGTCGTTCTTTCAGCAGCTTACGGGTATCGGCAGCGGCAGCGCTATAATCAGCTGAAAAGTGCGCAGGAAGAGAAGAAAGAAGCGAAAGAAGAGAAGAAAGAAGCACAGGAAGAGAAGAAAGAGGCGGCCCAAGAGAAAAAAGAAAGCCGATCGGAAGATGACAGAAGTTCACAGGATGGAACGAAGGAAGCAGCAGAAGCGAAGAAAGAAGCCGCAGAGGCGAAAAAAGAGAGTCAGGAGAAAGAACAGAAAGCCGCTGAGGAGAAAAAGCAGGAAGCCGAAGAAAAAAAAGAAAGCAATAAAAATCGCAATTGACGTTCCAGTCGATTGTGATTTTTTTATGACTGGTTGGTCAAATTGTTATTATTGAAATGTTTTACGGGGATTGAAACGTTTAAGGAAGTTTGAAGTGTCATCTTTAACTGAAAAAATCTGAACTGTAAATATGATTTTCTTTTGTGTGAACGTTTCGTGAAATAAGAGTTATTCCTTGAAAATGACCAGAGAGTCATTTATATTGTATGACTGTACAGTCATAAAACCGAGGGACAAATCATCCTTAATTCGACAATTTTTCTGTTTATAAATGAGAAGATAGAGAGGAGCACGTGCAATATGAAACTTTGGAACTTATCAATAAGGCGACCGAAATTTACAATCGTCATTATGCTCGTACTACTGATACTTGGGGCGGTCTCCCTGTCACGACTGCCGATCAAGCTTTTCCCTGACGTGGAGGCCCCTGCGGCGGCGGTTACAGCAAGTTACCCCGGAGCAGGACCTGAGGAAGTGCTGAGTGATGTAACGAAAGAACTTGAAGGGGAACTTTCGGACACCTCAGGGCTTGAAAGTTTAACGTCCCAGTCCATAGAAGGGGCTGCCATACTTATTATGGAATTTTCGTCAGGGACGAATCTTGACGATATAGAAACGGAAATCGTATCCACCATGAACCAGGCGGATCTCCCTGAGGAAGCCGGATCTCCTACATTTCTTAAATTCGATCCGTCCGCACTTCCGAGTATGCAACTCGCCGTATCTTCGGGCGGAGACGAAGTTATCGATTTCCAGGATTCGGCAGCCGATCTGAATCAGGAACTTTCAAGAGTGGATGGTGTCGCTGATGTTTCTGAAACAGGTACGGTAACTGAGCAGTTTCAGGTAAGATTGGATCAGCAGGCGTTACAGGATAACACGCTGAATCAGGATGCTGTCGTGCAGGCTATACGTTCTCAACAGGCTACGGTGCCAGGGGGCGTCATTGTAAATGAAGACAAGCAGGAAACTATCTCTACAAGAGTACTGAGTGAACTGACTTCCACCGATGAACTGCGACAGATAACCGTAGGACAGACAGGGGACGGTGGAAACGTAGTACTTGATGACGTCGCGGACGTATCCTTGAGTCCGGAAGAACAGAACGTCATCACACGGGTCGATGAGAAACCTGCGATTCAGTTCGAAGTTACACAGGAATCCGATGCCAACACGGCTCAGCTTTCTACTGCCGTCAATGATGAAATTGATAAGCTTTTGAAAGAAGATGAATACTCCGATCTTCAGGTTGTCAGTATTTATGACGAGGGAGAGTTCGTTCAGGCTTCGATCAATAGTGTAATCACCGCACTTGTAAGTGGTGGTATTCTCGCTATGCTCGTACTGTTCGCTTTTCTCCGTAACTTGAAAACGCCACTGATCATAGGTATCGCCATACCATTTTCCATTATAGTGACGTTTGCACTGTTTTTCTTTACGAACATCAGTCTTAACATGATGACGCTCGGGGGTCTTGCTCTCGGCATAGGTATGCTGGTCGATAATGCCATCGTCGTCGTGGAAAATATTTATCGTCATCTGGCGATGGGTAAAACGCCGAGGGAAGCAGCGTCTGAAGGGACGCGGGAAGTAGCCGGGGCTATTACCGCTTCGACATTGACCACCGTCTCCATATTCCTGCCGGTAGTGTTCATTTCAGGAATAGCCGGTGACTTGTTTGCTCCGCTTTCCATAGCTGTTTCGTTCAGTCTGTTCGCTTCCCTGTTCGTTGCACTGACGGTAGTACCGATGATTGCAAGTCGTATTCTGAAAGCTCCGAGAGTCATAGAAGAAGACAAGCGGAAGAATTCCCGCTTTATGAGAGGAATAGAAAAAGCCTCCCGCTGGTCCTTGAAACGAAGAGCTCTAGTTCTGCTTATCACTGCTGCCACTCTTATCGCCGGAGCACTTGGTCTTACAACCACAGGAGTAGAATTCCTTCCTACGAACGATGAAGGCATGGCTATGATAAAAGTGGAGCATGAAGAGGGAACGAGTCTCAGCCGTACAGAAGAGACGGTTAAGAAGATCGAAGATGAACTGGCCAATGAAGAAATAGTGGCTAACTATATGAGCACGATTGGAGCAACCGCTCAGGGCGCGAGCATGGGTGGTGGCTCGGAAAGTAATATAGCCGAAATATTCGTCTCTTTGAAAGGGCAGGAGAAACGGGATATGTCCACTGCAGAGTTCATCAGTGAATTCGAAGGAACAGCAGAAGAGACTGATGACTCCGCAGATATTAAGATGACCAACGCCGCATCTTCAGGTCTTGGAGGAGAACCGAATACGTATTCCTTTACTATTGAAGATCCGAACGTAAGCCGTTTGAAAGAAACGAGCAAGGAACTTATCAATGAACTGGAAGATGACAGCATTATCGAAGAAGTCACAAGTTCCGAAGAAGACTCCGTGACGGAACTGCAGGCTACGGTGGATAAAGAAGCTGCAAGAGAGAACGGTATGGCTCCCGCTCAGGTAGCACAGTCCATCCGTTCCGCTACCAGTGGCACAAATGCAGGATCCATAACGACGGACTCTGAGGATACGTATGAAATAAGCGTTCAATATAAAGGGGATGTATTGAACAGTCGGGAGAACTTTAAAAACATTACGATCGCTGACGGCCAGGGCGGCTACGTCAAGCTTTCGGATGTGGCGAATATTGAGGAAGGCGGGGCTCCAAGCGTCATAAATCGTGCCGATCAGGTACGTAGCGCCGACTTTACGGTAAGGTTCAACCCGTCGAATGATTTGAGTGATGTCTCAGAAGTAGTCGAATCCACCATCGATGATATTGAATTGGCCGAGGAAGCTGAATTCGTTGTAGGGGGAGACCAGGAACTTGTGAACGATCTGATTGCAGATGTCACCCTGGCTTTCGTACTCGGACTGGTCTTCATCTATCTCGTGATGAGTGCCCAGTTCGAATCATTCAAACATCCATTTATCATTATGTTCACAGTACCGCTGCTCGTTATCGGGGTTATGCTCTCCCTTACAGTAACCCAGAAACCGATCAGTGCGATGGCTCTCATAGGTGTAGTGGTGCTTGGGGGTATTGTGGTCAATAACGCAATCGTACTTGTTGATTACGTCAACCAGCAGAGAGCCAGAGGAATGAATGTCATAGAATCGCTGGTTACCGGCGTAAAAGACCGGACACGTCCGATCCTGATTACCAGTATTACTACGATCCTCGGGGTCTTTCCGCTTGCTCTTGGCATAGGGGAAGGTTCAGCGACGATTCAGCCGATGGGGATCGTCATTATCGGCGGTCTTGTAAGCAGTACTCTGCTCACTCTGTTCGTCATCCCGGTCATTTATACGTTCTTTGATAAATCTACGCGTGACATGAACAAGAAGTATATGACACCGGACGGAGGAGTCGTGTACAAACGTGATTTCCTTGAAGAGGATCATCAGGAAAGAAAAGAAAGCACAAATGCTCATTTCCTGAATTCAGGAGAAGATAAAGAAGAACGCACTGCCGATCAGCTTCCTGTATCTGAAGAAAAGAATGACACTGAGGATAATACTTCGGAAGATGGAAAAGAGGATAAATACTCCAAAAACGAAATTCTTGAAGCACTTGAAGAATTGATGAACAAAGATAAAAATCGTAAAGATGAATAACAGTAAGAGTCTTTTAAATCTTACTTGTACAGATGAGACCGGGCCCTGTGCCCGGTCTCGTTTTTTTCTGCAGATGAAAAAATTTATTATTTACTTGTTCTTCCGTTCAGAGGAGCAGAGAGGACAGGTTTAATAGAAGAGAAGTTTTGCTCTTTGGGGAGAAATGCTCTAACATAGTAAGGACTATAGCAAAAAAAGGGGGGATCCGGATGAGCCGAAAAGTGTGGATACTGGCTTTCGTAACAATTCTTCTCTGGGGCTCCACATTCGCAGCTATCCGGGCGTCTTTACTCGGAGGTTACACGCCGGGACACCTGATCCTCGTCCGCTACAGTGTGGCATCTCTTGCTTTTGTGTTCGTGGCTCTGCTGCCCGGCAAAAAAATCAGGGTGCCGGACAGGAAGGATATTCCTCTGCTTGCACTGCTTGGCTTTATCGGTATAAGCGTGTATCATGCCGGTATCACTTTCGGAGAGATGACGGTATCCGCCGGAGCTGTAGGTATGATGATCGGAGCTGCGCCGATCGTGACTGCCATCATAGCCGTGTTTTTTCTGAAAGAGAAGCTTGGAGGTATAGGCTGGACAGGAATGGGAATCGGTTTTACGGGGATTGTACTCATTACTCTCGGTACTGCGGAAGGCTTTTCTATATCTGTCGGAGCAGTTTATGTTCTTATATCCGTCATAGCTACTTCTGTTTTTTTTGCAGGGCAAAAGCCTTTTCTGCGTAAGTATAAACCGGTCGAACTTGTAGCTTATTTCAGCTGGGCAGGCACTATCCCCTTCCTGATATTTTCTCCGGGAGTAGTGGACACGGTGACACAAGCAACGGCAGAGGCGAACGCTTCTGCCGTTTATGCAGGGATTTTTCCAGCCGCGATCGCTTACGTCACATGGTCTACCGCTTTATCCCTCGGGGATGCCAGTAAAGTGACGAGTATGATGTACCTGGAACCTGCCGTGGCGGTAATTACAGCATGGTTATGGCTTGGGGAATGGCCGAGCGGTCTGTCACTCATAGGAGGGGCAGTGGCGCTGGCCGGAGTGATCGTCGTTCAGGTACTTGGGGGCAGCAAAAAGAGGAAACTGTCGCGGGCAGCATAAAAAGAGCCGGACCTTCCATTTTCAGGAAGGTCCGGCTCTTTTTTATTTAATCATCCATAAGCAGAATACGGGCAGGAGAGGCGTCTGTACCTTCGATTTTTAAAGGAGCTGCCATCATGAAATAGCTCCCTTCAGACACTTCTTTTAACCGAAGACCTTCAATGATGATAATGCGGTGAGTGAACAGTGTCCGGTGGGTAGGGTGGTCCGGCTGGCTGCGCTCAATGCCGAGACCGTCGACTCCTACACCCCTGATACCTTTTTCTGCCAGGAATTCCGCTGCTTCACCGGTAACGTAGGTGAAATCAAAATCAAAGTCGTCCCCTTCGTGGTAGGAGTTCTTTGTTTTGAACAGTACAAAATCCCCTTTATTTATATCAAGTGGTTCTACGTCCGATTTATCTATGCTGTCTCCAGCCTCTGAAAGGTCGAAAACTTTAACTGTACCTACCAGATCCTCCACAGCTATCGTCTCCATCGTTTCCCCATCGTTGATCATATGGAGAGGGGAATCCACGTGGGTTCCTGTGTGCAGATCCATATCTATCCGTGATTCCGTAACGTGTCCGTTCGTGCTGGTCGTAATGTTCGGCTGCTTCTCTTCTTTATCTTTGTAGACCTTCATCCCTTCACGGATGGTCATAGAGACGTCGTATATAGCCAAATTCCTCACTCCTCTTCGTTATTCACCGGCCACCAGTGGAAGCCGTCGTTTTTAAGAAGTTTATCCGCTTCTTCCGGTCCCATTGAACCGGCGGCATAGTTCGGGAAGTCCGGTTCTTCTTTGGACCACCTGTTTAAAATCCGGTCCACGAATTTCCAGGAAAGGGACACTTCGTCCCAGTGCGAGAAGTTCGTAGTGTCCCCGATCATACAGTCGTGAAGTAATTTCTCATAGGCTTCGGGGGTGTTTACACTGTTGACGGCTTCGTGCGTGTAAGACAGTTTTATCGGTTCCGAGTATGAGCTTACCCCAGGTTTTTTCGCATTGAGGTACAAGGTCACCCCTTCGTTCGGCTGGATATTGATCACCAGCAGATTGGGAGACTTTTCGCTTTGCTCTTCCTGGTACAGATTGAGAGGGATATCTTCGAACTCCACGACTATCTTCGTGCACTTTTCCGCGAGGCGTTTCCCTGTTCTTATATAAAAAGGGACACCTGCCCACCTGTAATTATCGATCATGATTTTACCGGCGACGTACGTTTCAGTATCGGAATTCTGCAGTTCTTCCGCTTCCTCCTGATAGCCACGAAGTTTCCTGCCGTGCATTTTGCCAGGACCGTACTGCCCGCGTACAAAATAGTCGTCGATATTGTTTTCGTCCACGGAACGCAGGGCACGTAAAATTTTGATCTTTTCCGACCGTATCTCTTCAGGGTTCAGATTGATCGGAGGTTCCATGGCCAGCAGAGTAACCATCTGAAGCATATGGTTCTGGACCATATCTCTCGTAGCTCCGGACAAGTCATAATAATTCGCCCGGTCTTCCACGCCAAGCGATTCACTGGATGTGATCTGTACGTTTGCGATGAAACGATTATTCCACAAATGTTCGAAAATGCCGTTGGCGAAGCGGATCACTTCTATATTTTTGACCATTTCTTTTCCGAGATAGTGATCGATCCGATATATCTGTTTTTCGTCAAAAGCCGAAGTGATCTGATCGTTCAGCTGTCTTGCCGATTCGAAATCGTGACCGAACGGTTTTTCGATAACGAGACGTGACCATCCCGTTTCGCTTTTCAGGTTATGTTTTTTCAGGTTATTTGCAATCGTGCCGAAGAACTGAGGGGCCATCGCAAGATAAAAGATACGATTACCTTCCGTACGGTATTCGGACTCGAGATTGTTAAGCAGTGTACCGAGATTTTCATATGAAGACGAATCCGATACATCGAATGGATGGTAGTAGAAATGGGACACAAATGCTTCCGCTTCCTTCCCGGAAACATCGTCTCCAAGAGAGTTTCGTACGTTCGTGTGGAACAGCTCGTTGCTCCAGGAGCGGCGTCCGATTCCAACTACAGCGAAATCTTCACCAATTTTTCCATTCTGATACAGGCGATAAATAGAAGGGAAAAGTTTTCTTTTGGCCAGGTCCCCGGTAGCTCCGAAGATTACAATAAGTGCTTTAGGTTTTTCTTGATTTTCCATATGCAGTCCCCACTCTTCTTAAGGTTGAGTTGATATGACTAATTGTATAAGGAAACATCTTTAATATCAAATGGAGGAGCCGGGGGACGGGGCAGACGCAGCGGGAAAAGCGGGGAATAATATCCAGACCCCCTCTTCTGCTGGCGATGAAACGAATGCTGTGAGTGCGGGCATAGGACCGCAGTTAGGAGATGAAAGCCTGATGTATAAAGTTACTTTCACAGAGAACGGAGTCAGAAAAGAACTTACATCTTCTGGACGGACGGATACGAAGAAATTCAGCACGTACGCGGAGGCGGAAATCGTGGTTTCGAGACTGGAGAAGCATTCGACTTATAATAAAGCATGGTCTATTGAAGAAATTAAGGAAGAACGGGCGATAACCGACTGAAAAAAGTTAAAAAATCGGACTCCTTTTGCGATAATAGCAGAAGGAGTTTTTTATTGAGAAATGAACGGGAGCATAGGTGAAAGAGCAAAAGGGTATATTGGTTATAACCCCCGTAACGGTATGATAAACAGACAGACACACACAGGAGGTGTAACAATGGACAGGAAAGAAAAAATATTAGCGGACCTCGAGAAACTGGATGAAAACGAAAAGGAGGAAGTCCTTAAAATGATCCGGGAAAAATATATGCAGCCGGAGACATGGTGGGATAAAGGCGGGGGCGAAACGTACGAAGAATGGTAATACATCTGTAAAGGGAGAGTGGGAACATGAATCAATACATGGACAGAGCAGTTGAACTTGCCAGAAAAAACGTAGAGGAAGGAGGACAGCCCTTCGGAGCCGTTATTGAAAGAAACGGGGAAGTGCTTGGTGAAGGAGTGAATGAGCTTCATCTCCGAAACGATGCCAGCGGACATGCCGAAATGATCGCTGTCAGAGAGGTCGAGGAGAACCTTGGCAGACTCGATCTGTCTGACTGTACGATGTATGCAAGCGGGGAACCGTGCCCTATGTGTTACGCTATGATGAGGTATGCCGGTATACAGAATATCTATTTTGCGGAATCAAAAGAAGAAGCGGAAAAGACTGGACTTTCCAAAGGCGGCGAAATATATGAAGAGTTGCAGAAGCCGGAAGAGATGAGGAAAGTCAGAATGAAACATTTACCTCTGGAGAGGGAGGGAGCGATGGCTCTTTTCCGCAGAAGGAACGGATAATCTGAAAACTTGCGCTTTTTGAGGACGGATGTCACCGGCACCCCGGGGTGTTTGGTATTCTTATGATCTGCGATGGGCCGGGAGAAGATAAAGAAGGTTCGTGTAACTATCGGCCCGGCCTTTCGGAGAGTGATCATAATTTTGATTAGGGGGGAACCGATTGGAAATACCACGTGGCTTTAAACAGGAGATGAAGGAACGGATACGGTACTACATATATGAAGAGCACGGAGAAGAAATCGGGGAGCTCGCTGCAGAGAACTGGCTCCACTTTTTTGCCGAAGAATTGGCGGTTCCATTCTATAACCAGGGAGTAGCAGATGCATCCGAAATGATGAACCAGAAGATTATGTCGACTGAAGAAGATCTGGAAGCCCTGAAACGTCCGGTTAAGGGAAAAAAGTAAGAACTGCCGCCCGATTTGCGAAGCGGAGAATAAAAGAGACTGTACTGGAGAAGAAGGTGTAATAGTGAAAGAAATTCATGAATCAAAGGCTGTAACGTCAATGGTTCTCGGACTGATTTCTCTGCCTGTGCCGCTTATAGGCTGGCTGCTCGGAATTTTTGCTGTCGCATACGCACGGCCGGCGCTGAAATCCATTTCTTATGATAATCCGAAGCGGTGGTACGCCGTAACAGGAATGGTTTGTGGCATCCTCGGGATAGTCATGGATGTAAGTATTGTGTTGATTGCACTCATCATCTTCTTTTTTCTATGACGTGAAAAAAGCAGGGGGGGGAAGAAAAATGGAAGAAATCACATTTCGCGACGAGTTTTACTTTCCTGAAGGAAAAATATACATGGACGGGAACTCGCTTGGACTTATGTCCATACGGGCCGAAAAAGCAGTCAAAGAAATAATGGACAGCTGGAAGAAACATGGAATTGACGGATGGACGGAAGGGGAATACCCGTGGTTCACGCTCTCGGAAAGACTGGGAACCCGTCTGGCACCACTCGTCGGCGCCTCTCCCGAAGAAGTGACGGTGACGGGATCGACGACCTCCAATCTTCATCAGCTGACAGCTACATTCTACCGTCCGGAGGGGGAACGAACGAAAATACTTGCGGATGCACTAGCTTTTCCGACGGACATCTATGCACTTCAAAGTCAGCTTGCGCTGAAAGGGTATGATGAGTCCCACCTCGTTCTGGCAGAGAGTACGGACGGGCATACGGTCGATGAGGATACCATTATCCAGGCGATGATCGGGGATATCTCGCTTGTTATTCTGCCGAGTGTGTTATACCGCAGCGGTCAGGTGCTGGACATGGAAAAGCTGACCGCTGCTGCTCACGAGCGCGGAATTACAATCGGTTTTGATTTAAGCCATTCCATTGGTGCGCTTCCTCACAGACTGTCGGAGTGGGGAGTGGACTTCGCTTTCTGGTGCAATTATAAATATGTTAATGCAGGACCGGGAAGTGTCGGCGGTTTATATATTAACAGGGAGCATTTTTCAAAAACTCCAGGCCTTACGGGATGGTTCGGTTCTGATAAAAACAGGCAGTTCGATATGGAGCATACGTATGTCAAAGCGGCAGACAGCGGAGCCTATCAGCTCGGTACTCCGCATGTCTTAAGTGCGGCTCCGCTGCTAGGCTCCCTTGAAATGTTCGAGGAGGCGGGAATGGAAGCCCTCCGTGGCAGATCGCTGAAATTGACCGGGTATCTGATGGAACAGATCGACTCGCGGCTGTCATCATGGGATTTCGTCATCGCTAATCCGAGGGAAGAAAGCAGGAGGGGAGGTCATGTGTATCTTGAACATCCCGAAGCTGCAAGAATTGCGAAAGCTCTTAAAGCGGAAGGTGTCATACCGGACTTCAGAAAACCAAACGGAATCCGTCTTGCTCCGACAGCCCTATATAATACGTTTGAAGACTGCTTTCAGACAGTGACTAAATTGAAAGAGATCATGGAAGAAGAGAAGTACAAAGCGTTCAAAAATGAACGTGATATTATCGCTTAGGAGGTGTCGACATGGGATGGATTGATATTTCACGACCATTGAACGCCCATATCTCCACGTGGCCGGAGGATACTCCTTATTCGTATCGCAGGACGGTGACTAAAAAGGAGAGTGGTTCCGTAAACATCGGAGAGATCACGATGAGTGTACATACGGGTACGCACATTGACGCCCCCTTTCACTTCGACAATGAAGGGAAACGTGTGAATGATCTGGATATCAACGTTTATATTGGCAGAACGAAAGTCGTGGACTGCCGGGGCTTTGAGGCAATCGGTGCAGAGGCTTTTGAAGATACAGATCTCGAAAATGTGGGACGGGTATTGATAAAGACGGATGCCTTTCCTGATTCCACGATTTTTCCGGAGGAGATTCCTTATCTGAAGCCGGAAGTGGCTGAGTTCTTTAAAGAAAAAAACATTCGTCTCGTCGGGGTCGATGTTCCATCTGTCGACCCGATGGACAGTGAAACGCTTGACGCTCACCATGCTCTGTTTTCAAACGGAGTGCATATTCTGGAGAATGCCGATCTTCGGGAGGTGGAATCTGGACTATACGATTTAAGCGCTCTTCCCCTGGCACTCGAGGAAGCGGATGGCAGCCCTGTACGGGCCGTTCTGAAATCTGTCGATGATTGAGAGGGGGGATTCCGGTTACACTTTCAAGACAACTCCCCGGGAAATGTAAGCTTTCTTACATAAGGACCTTTCAGAGTGTTCGTTCCACCGGGGATAGGGTAAAATGGAGGTAATGTGGAAAGGGTGAGAAGATGAAAATAGGGATCATTGCCGTAATGATCATCCTGTCCGGGTGTGCCGGTGCTACGGATACGGAGGAGAAAGGTAGCACCATCGCGAACCGGAATTTTGAAGAAATCAAAGATGCGGCCGACGGTACGGAGGTACGACTGTTCATGTGGGGTGGCGATGACGGCATCAACACTTACATTGATGAATGGGTCGCCCCCCGTCTTCAGGAGAAGTTCGGTATCAGTCTTACAAGAACACCGATGGCCACCGCAGATATTTTACAGAAACTGAGAACAGAACGTGAGGCTGGCAAGAAAGAAGGGACGGTGGATCTTCTGTGGCTGAACGGCGAGAATTTCCGTAATGCCAAAAATAACGAGCTGCTTTACGGAGCATTTACGGAAAAACTGCCCAATTTCAACGAATACTATGATCGGGACGATTATTCCCACGACTTCGGAACAGCTACAGAAGGAATGGAGGCCCCCTGGGGGAGAGTCCAATTCGCTCTGCAGTACGATAGGGCGAAAGTGGATGATCCGCCGAGAACCTATAAAGAACTGAGCAAATGGGTGAAAGAAAATCCGGGAGAATTTACATATCCTCACCCTTCCGACTTCACCGGTAACGCATTTTTGAGGCAGATGATGCTTGCAGGGGCCGGGAACCCCGAAGATTTAGCGGAAGGAGCTTTCAGCCGCAATGATGCAGAGAGAGCCGCAGATGGAATGTGGCAAAAGTTGAAAGAATGGGAGCCAGATCTGTACAGGAAGGGAGAATATTACCCTGCCTCGTTAAGTGAGCTGGATCGTTTGTATAGTGAAGGGAAAGTATCTATGACGTTAGGGTACAACGAAGCGAGAAGTGAACATCTCATAAATGATGGAGTCTTTCCCGAATCCACCGATACATACGTGATGGATTCCGGGTCGCTCGGCAACACACACTTCCTCTCTATTCCTTATAACAGTACCAATGTGCCGGGAGCTGTAACGGCTATCAACTTCCTCCTCTCCCCGGAGGCACAGCTGCAGAAAATGAAGCCTTCTTCGTGGGGAGATAATACAACCATCGATACGGATAAGCTTCCCGGAGAGATGAAACAGCGATTTGAAGAACTCGACCGGGGAGAAACAGTGCCGGCTGCAGAGAAACTGGAGGGAACGTATCTCCCTGAACTGGATACGGAATATGTCGAGTGGATTACGGAGACGTGGGAAGATGAAGTTGTCCGCTAGAATAAAGCCGTGGCTGCTGCTGACCCCCGCTCTTCTGTTCCTGCTCCTTCCATTGTACGGACTATGGTCTGCCTTCCGGTTGAGTGTTTATCCGGATGGGAAGCTGACCGGTCAAGTTTATGTCCGTCTGTTTTCACACTCCGATTTTCTTCTCTCTTTTCTGTACAGTTTATGGGTAGCGGCAGCTTCGACCTTCCTTTCCCTGCTTATCGGATGGTTCTTCACGAGAGCATTCGTCCCGATGCTTGAACGTACCGGAGGCAGACTGACGGTATGGCTCCCGATGGTTTTCCCTCATTTCGTGTGGGCCTACCTGGTTCTTCTTCTTTTTCAGGAAGGGGGCCTCGTCAGCGGTTTACTGCCCGGGAACCGTGCATACGCCAATGACCCGGAAGGTATCGGAATTATTCTTACGTACATGGGAAAGGAGATTCCGTTCGTCATTTTGATGTTGTTGCCTGTGTACCTGACCAGAAATCGTTTATATGACGATTTAACGGAAACACTCGGTGGCTCCTGGTTTTCTAAAATACGCGATGCAGAGCTTCCGTTTGTCACTCCGGTTCTTATTGAAACGGGAATCATCATTTTCGCTTTCACGTTCGGTGCTTATGAAGTCCCTGCGCTTGTGGGAGCCACTTTCCCGGAGATGCTTTCTATTCTTACCTTCGACTGGTTTTACTCCGGCGACTGGAGTGAGCGGCCGCTCGCTTTCGCAGCGATGGTATTTTTGACGACAGTAATAGGGGTGATCTCCTTACTGTTGTTTCATTTCATAAACAAAATGCGCCGAAATATTACTGAGGGACTGTGAAGGTATGAAGAAAATCTTATTCTGGATCATCGTTATGTTATTTATAATTTCCCCTGTAGGGATTCTGATTCTCCAAAGTTTCACATCACCCGGAAGCTGGACGGAATTTTCCCTGTATGGCTGGAGAGGGCTGTTTGAAACAGCAAGGCTTCTGGAAGCTACGGGCACTTCTCTGATAATCGGCTTTTTCGTAACGGTAATTAATATCGCAGTGGGAATGAGCGCCGGTAAGGCACTGGCGTTATATACATTTCAAGGAAAAACAGCGGTGGACACCTTATTCGTTATGCCTCTGCTCGTACCGATCCTTGCCATCACTTTCGGGGTTCACATCGCTATGATACGGATCGGGCTGGCTGACACAGCCCTCGGAGTAATACTCATTCATCTGGTCCCGACGGCTCCCTACAGCATCAGGATTTTCCGGAATGGCTATGTGAGTCTCGGAAGAAGGATGCAGGAACAGGCGGAAACACTCGGTGCGTCTGCCGGAAGAACATTCTTCGATATTGAATTGCCGCTTCTGAAACCTTCCGTGCAGAGCGTAATATTTCTCACCTTCGTCATCAGTCTGAGCCAGTATGTTATTACTTCTATTATCGGGGGCGGTACTGTTGTCACTCTAGCGATGGTTTATTTTCCTTTTCTGGATTCTGCCGATACCACGCTGATTGCGGCATTTTCTATCTGGTTCGCCGTCCTCCCCCTTCTTTTTTATATAACTGCAGGCGCAGCGTTCCGATTGTTACCGTACCCTAGAAAATCCGGGAGGAGGGAACTGTTTTGAATAAAATGATAGAGATCCGCGATGCAACGAAATATTTCGATGCCGGGGAGGTTCTGAAAGACGTTTCGTTTTCAGTGAACGAAGGAGAGATATTCAGTGTCGTAGGACCTTCAGGAGGCGGAAAAACCACTCTTCTCCGCTGTCTCGCGGGTCTGGAAACTTTTTCTGCTGGAGAGATTTCCATTGACGGAGACGATATGACTCATAAGAAAGCGAACGAACGGCCGGTCAGTCTCGTTTTTCAGGAGCCTCTTCTTTTTCCTCATATGACAATAAGGGAAAACGTAGGTTACGGACTTAAATTTCTGGATATAAGCAAAAAAGAAAAACGTAAGCGCATCGATGATTTTCTTAATATTGTGGGACTTCCTGAATATGAAAATCGATATCCCCGTGAGCTCTCCGGAGGTCAGAAGCAGCGCGTCGCTCTGGCCAGAGGTCTCATTCTATCTCCCAAACTGCTCCTGCTTGACGAACCGTTTTCGAGTCTCGATCGGAAATTGCGGGAAGAAATGAGGCGATGGGTGAGACGGTTATTGAAAGAAAAAAACATTACAGCCGTATTTGTCACACATGACCAGGACGAAGCGATGCAGGTGGGGGACGTCATCGGGGTATTCCGTGAGGGGACGTTCGAACAGATCGGCTCTCCCGAAAAAGTGTATGAAAGCCCGCAAACTTCTGAAGTAGCCAGATTCTTCGGTGATGCATGGGTCATTGACGAAACGAGATTCATTCCGAAGCGGAACCTCAGCATTGAGCGCATAGAAATAGAGGAGAAAGTTCAATGGAGAGGGATCATCGAAGGTGCACGCTTTGTAAAAGGGTACCGTTTCATGGAAATTTTTCTCGATGATGAGAAGGAACATATCATGCTTCCTGCTCCTGATGATTTCCATACAGGTGAAAATGTATATGTAAGTACAGACGCCTCAAATATCCGCACGTTCCAGCAGAACCGGGAGGAAAGATGAAGCGGAAATTACGCACGGCCATAGTGGCGCTGGTGTTCGTCTGTTTATTTTTGTGGGTGAACAGCCGCTGGCAAATAGGACCTTCGGAGATTAAGGAATTCGTTATTTCTTTTGGATGGGCTGCTCCGCTTTTGTTCATTCTTCTTTATATTTTGACTCCCTTCGTTTTCTTTCCCGCTTCCGTGCTCTCCCTCAGTGCGGGGATCACTTACGGGATATGGCCGGGTGTGCTGTTTATCTGGCTGGGGGCAACGGGAGCAGCTGCTGCCGGGTATCTTGTCGGGAAGGTCCTTGGTGAGAAAATTGCCAGCCTCAGACATATTGAATCGACGGCACGACTTCAGGCTATCGTCAGAAAACAGGGGTTTTTATTCGTGCTTGTTCTGAGACTTGTACCTTTGATAGGGTTCGGAATGCTGAGTTATCTGTCAGGGTGGTTCAACATTCGTTTTCGTTCTTATCTGAGTGCAACAATGATAGGAATCATCCCGGGGACGTTTATGTATGTTACAGTCGGCGCAAGTCTTTTGAACGGAGATCCCGTGCTGCTGGGTATAGTGGCGGGCAGTGCTCTCATTTTGATGATCATTATTTATTTTTTAAGAAACAAAGTACGGCGCTGGGCAGGACTGCCCGACGGGAAAGAGAGGGACGAAAATGCTTGATACTCACGCAAGGAAGTACGCAGAACCTTTCATTGAGCATTCAGCCGACTGGTTCCTGAAGAAAGGAAGAACGGCTGATCAAATAACCGTCCTTGCCTTCCTTACAGGTATAGGTGCTGCTGTCTGGTACATAGCCGGGGCCCCGTGGGCGGCAGTATTATTTTTATGGCTTTCGGGTTTTCTGGATGCCGTCGATGGCACAATGGCGCGCCGGACCACGACTTCCCCTTTTGGAACGGTACTGGACGTAACGTTCGACCGTATTGTTGAAATAGGCATCATTCTGGCCATCGCTTACGTGCACGCGGAAGTGCTGTGGCCGCTCCTGCTTCTCAGTGTTTCCATCATCTTTTCCATGACTGTGTTTCTCACAGTCGGGACTGTGTCGGAAAAGCAGGGGATGAAGTCGTTTTATTATCAGGCAGGGGTAGCGGAGCGAACGGAAGGATTCGTGTTGTTCAGCCTTATGATTCTTCTGCCGCAATGGCTTTTATTTATTACACTTCTCTACTTTGCAGTGGAGACTTTTACTGGAATGCAGCGTCTCTTCGAAGCAAAAAGAATATTGCGGTAGCAGAAAGATTTAAAGGAAGGATGAGATATCTATGTATGACATTATAATTATCGGCGGTGGCGCAGGAGGTCTGACTGTAGCCTCAGGGGCGGCCTCTCTTGGTGCGAAAACGGCTCTTATCGAGAAAAGGGAATCCCTCGGCGGGGACTGTCTACACTATGGCTGTGTGCCCTCAAAAGCTCTGATAGAAGCTGCGAACGAAATTCATGCAGCACGTAATAATTCCTATGCGGGAGTTGAGGCTTCCGGAGAGGTGGATCTCGGAAAAATAATGGAGAGAGTGAACCGGTCTGTGGAGACGGTTCAGGAATCGGACAGCAAAGAACGGTTCGAGACGATGGGGGTGGATGTTTACAAAGGATCACCCGAATTTCTCGGGGACAGGCGACTGGAAGTGGGGGGGACTATCCTGGAAGCGAAAAAAATCGTCATTGCTACAGGTTCCTCAGTCAACAAACCTCCTATAGAGGGTCTGGAAACCGCAGATTACTGGACGAATGAAACAGTGTTCCAGCAGACCGAGCTGCCCCGTTCCCTTACTTTCATAGGTGCCGGTCCCGTCGGGCTGGAAATCGCCCAGGCTTTTGCGCGTCTCGGTTGTGACGTTACTGTGCTGGAAGGCGGGAGCACCATTTTGAAAAAGGAGGACCCTTCCATAAGAGATAAAGCGATGGAGATTCTTTCCCGGGAAATAACGTTTATTACGGAAGCCCGTGTAGAAAAGGTGAGCGACGGCGGAAAGAAAGTCTATTACACGAAAAATGGAAAAGAACAGTCACTGGAGACGGATAAACTGTTCCTCGCTGCAGGCAGAAAGCCGAATACGGAAGGGATGAATCTGACGGAAACAGGAGTGTTTCTGGACGATAAGGGGTTTGTTCACGTGGATGACACGATGAGGACCGGGAACCCCCACGTGTTTGCCATCGGTGATGTAACCGGCCATATGCCTTTTACACACGTAGCCGGTGAACATGGAAAGCTGGTGGTGCAGAACGCTCTTTATTCTTTGAAAAGAAAAATGTCCTACGAAACGATGCCCTGGAATACGTACACGACCCCGGAAATTTTCCATCTGGGTAAAACCAGGGAAGAAGTGGAGGAAGCATACGTGTACGAAACCCGTCTCAATGAAGTGGACCGGTTCGTAGCGGAGCATGCAACCGAAGGGTTTGTAAAAATCATAACGGATCGGAAGGGGAAAATTATCGGAGCCCACGCCATTGGCAGGGGAGCTGGAGACTGGATGCAGCCGGTCATCGCCGTCATGAACAGAGGGGGACACATAAAAGAGCTCTCTGACATGGTCTATCCGTATCCGAACCACCCGGCTGCTCTGGAGGCCGTTTCCGGTCAATACTGGAGACTAAAGCTGTTTTCGGGCATAGCCCCCGTACTGTCCCGCAGGTATCTGAAGTGGTTCCTGTGAAGAAGCTGCTGCTTATTGGAGGAGGTCACGCCCACATATATATTCTAAAGGCACTTCAAAAAGAAAACCCCGGTTTTGAGGTGACGATGATATCCCCTTCCGTGCATCAGTATTACTCGGGAATGTTTTCCGGTTATACGGAAGGGATCTATGCGGCGTCAGATATCACAATCAATCTCGAGGAATTATCCATCAAAGCCGGTGCTTCCTTTATAAAAGGAGAGGTAGCGGAGGTGGATCCTGTGAAAAAAGAAGTCGTCCTCGACGAGTGCGGCTATCCATTTGATCTCATTTCTTTCGACGTCGGTTCCCGGGTAAAACAGATACCGGAACCGACAGAAAAAGTGTATTCGGTAAAACCGAACTACGTGTTTACTGAAAATATTGATGAACTGAAGGGTTCTCCTGCACCTGTAGTGGTCGGGGGAGGCGCAGCAGGGGTGGAACTCGCACTCTCCATGCTCGCATGGAGAAAAAATCATCAGCCTCATCAGCGGGTCACGCTTATCGACTCCGGAAATCTGCTGGAGGAATTCGGTTCGAAAACCTCCAGACGGACAGAAAAGCTGGCCCGGAGAAAAGGGCTTTCCATCATTAAAGGGGAGCGCGTGGAAGAGATAGGAAGAGAGTTTCTCCAGACGGACAGCGGACGTCACGTCCATCATTCGGGTGTGTTGTGGCTTTCAGGGGCGGAAGCACCTTCCTTGTTTGAACAATCGAATTTGAAGGTGGACGCGAAAGGGTTTCTCTTCGTGGATAAATATTTAAGAAATCCCGAATACCCTTTCATTTACGGAGCCGGAGACTGCGTTACTTTAGAAGAAGGAGGAATTCCGAAAAACGGGGTATTTGCGATAAAAGAAGCCCCTGTACTGTGGGAGAACCTCAAGCGTCATACCGGAAGCGAAGAACTTCTTGCTTTTCAACCGCCGGAAAAGTACATGGCAATCCTGTCTACTGGAAATCGTCAGGGTCTGCTGACCTATGGCAATGTGATGATACACGGGAAGTGGTGCTTTACACTGAAACACTTCATTGATTCCCGATTCATGAAAAAATACAACACGTAAAAACTCTGCTCCACTTTGGTTATAAGTGGAGCAGAGTTTGTTTAGTCAGGTCTGACTTTCCCGACTCAGTATTGTATATTTCCTGTGGTTGATACAAGTAAGGTGAGAATCCACATCTCTGTCGGGTAGTTCCTCCATGATACTGAGGTCGACGACGACAGAATTTGTACATCCGGAAGGGATTACTTTACCCTTCCAGGTTTCATTGCCCCGTTCAAATGCGACAATATCCCCCGGAACGGCTTTATCTATTTCTTCTATTGGTAAATCCTGTTTCTGCACAAATGTCCCCCTGCCTTCCTACATATGATTACAGTCAGTATACCACGGATCGTGGAATATTAAACGTCAGCGGGTGCCGTAAAAGGCGAGGGCGAGCCTGTTTTCAATGAGAGACCAGGCTTCTTCGGCTTTCTGTTCCGGACCGAGATGCGTAAAAGCATGATAGCAATCTTCGAACTCATGCAGATTCACCATAACCCCGGCCTGAGATAAGTTGGCGGCGTATCTTTTTCCTTCAGGGTTGAAAGCATCATATTCAGGAATAAGGATAAGCGCCGGAGGGAGGCCTTCAAGATCACGGGCGTACACGGGTGATGCGAGAGGATTTCCCATTTCCCCGGGATCCGGAATGTAGGATTCGTTCAGAAAATGAGCAGCCTGCGGAAATTTGGCGCGGTTCTTGTCCGGTTCCGGTTTGTCTGCATGGGACGTGACGAAATCGAGCATCGGATAGGCGAGCATCTGCAGCACCGGTTGTTCCTCTTCCTTTTCTTTCAGGTAGAGACATAGAGCTGCCGCGAGGTTACCGCCCGAACTCTGTCCTCCTACCGCAAATCGATCGGCATCCAGAAATAAGGAAGGGGCGTATCTCTTTAGCCAGTGCCAGATTTCATAAATTTGTTCCAGTGGTAATGGAAAAGGGTATTCCGGAGCTTTCGGGTAATTGATGTTCACGACGGCACAGTGGGAATGGTTGGCTATATGACGGCAATAGGCGTCATCCATGTCTTTGTCGCTCATGATGAATGCGCCACCGTGCAGATTTATGTACACAGGAAGCGGGTCGTATTCATGTATGGCCGGATAGTAGATAGAGATCTCCGAGGCTGTTATTTCAGTATCGATGAGAAAATCTTTGCGGTCACCGACTTCTTCAGAGGGTACCATCGTCTGTTTTCTTTCTTTGTTCGGAAAAAGTCGCATAGTCGTGGCTACGGCTTTCTTCATCATCTTCATCCCGCCTTTTTTGTCTGTATTCTTTTTACCTTACCCTGATTTCTTCAGTCGTAAGCATATATACATCAATTAAAGGGAAGGAGAAAGGTAAGATTGCATCGGAACAGGAGGGTGTTTATGTTTTGGATGATTGCAGCAATGCTCACGACAGCGGGACTGTTCAGACACCGGGTCTCTTTTCCTGAACGTCAGAAACAGGGGAAGAAGAATTTCACTGCTATAATACCTGCCCGGGATGAGGAACATAACCTGAAAAGATTATTGCCGACTCTGCCGGATCAGGGAGAAGTGATAGTAGTTGATGACGGATCGACGGATAATACGTCAATGATTGCCGAACAGTCGGGTGCGAAGGTTATACGCGCTCCTGAACTCCCTGAAGGCTGGATGGGCAAATCATGGGCCTGTCATAACGGTGCAAAGGAAGCTTCAGGTGACACGCTGATCTTTCTTGATGCTGATACGTGGCTCGAGAAGGGAGGGATGGAGAAAATTACGGGATTTGTGGAAGAGAAGCAGGCGTTGCTTACCGTTCACCCCTATCACGTAATGAAGTCCTTCCCCGAGAAACTCTCGGCCGTTTTTCATTCCGTAGTCTATGCTTCTACAGGAATTACAAAAATCGGGCGCAGAAAGACAGGAGTGCAGGGCGGGTTCGGTCCCTGCCTTGCGCTCCCGGCCGCCATGTATCATCAGCTGGGAGGGCATGAGGCAATAAAAGGGGAGGTCACCGAGCATCTTGCTTTTTCACGGAGAGCCGGAACACTGGGAGCTCCGGTTCACGCTTATAGTGGAAAAGGGGTTCTGTCAATGCGTATGTATCAGGCAGATATGAAAGAAGTGGCAGCCGGATGGTCCAAAAGCTTCGCTTCAGGGGCAGCTTCCGCTTCTTTACGGATGACATTGTGGAACGCTGTGTGGATTTCTTCTGTCGTTTCTTTCCTTACAAGAATGAAAAAAACAGGACCTGCTTCTGTAATCGGCTATTCTTTTGTGACAGGATGGATGTACCGTTTCTGGAGGGATATTGGGAACTTCCGTTTTCGGGATGCTCTGATTTTTCCGATTCACTTCCTGTTTTTCATCAGTCTGTTTACCTGCTCGGTCATACGCACGTTTTTCCTTCGCAGCTCCACCTGGAAAGGAAGAGTAATAAGTTGAGCCGGAAACAGGCGTTGAAACTTTTTAAGTTACTCTTCGTATGTATTTCTTAAAGTGGGAAAGGCGGAGTTCATATGACAAACACAGAAGGACTTGTTGAGAAGATGAGAAAGTTCATTCGTGCCTCCGGCCGTTTCTTTGCCGAGCTCGTATTGTCGATTCCGGAGCTGATTCTCGTCTTTATCCGGGGGATGGTATTGACAGGGAAATGGCTGATTCAAGGTGTCCGGTACTTATTGGAAGGTTTATAAAGCTGATAACTCCCGCAACGGTAGATGAAGGAGGGAAAGAGTTATGGAAGGAAAGAAGTTTTATATGTGGATCGGAGTGATTGCCTACATATCCTGGCCACTCTATTTTCTGTTGGATCAGTCAGGGCACTATAATCGTACAGATGTAGTTGAAGCTATGGGTCTTATAACGGCCATGCTCCTGGTTTATGCAGGGATAGTATTCGTATACTTCAAGAAAACGTAGCTTTATTTAACAGGCAGCGGGATGGAAACGACCATCCCGCTGCCTGTTTTTTTGTTTGAACAGTGACCGGGACAGAAGAAATAAAGGGAATCGGGAAGAAAAATATCGGCTTCCGTGATAAAATGAAGGACAGATAGATATGTTGTGGATACAACAGGTAACAGAAGCAGGGAAGTGCTTCTGCCGGACCTTCTGTACTATACAGATACGGAAAAAGTCTCCCATGGAAAGAAGGAAATATATACGTGAGTAAAAAAGAGAAAAAGCATTTATCATTCCGTCTGAACATCATATTTCTAGTTGTTTTTACACTGTTCGCCGTTCTTATCCTGCAGCTCGGTGTGATACAGATTCTCAGCGGAGAATCGGCACAGGATCAGATCGACCGAACGGAAAACGTAACCACCAATACCCCGGTGCCACGCGGGGAGATGTACGACAGAAACGGGGAAATTGTAGTCGAGAACGATTCCAAATATTCGATTACATATACTCCTCCAAAAGGGGTTCAGGGAAAGGACAAACTGAAACTGGCGAAAAAATTAAGCGAGTATATCGAACTTGATACTAAAGGGATACGCCTCAGAGACAAGAAAGAATATTTTTTCCTGAAAAACCCGGACGTGGTTAAAGAGCGGATAGAGGATAAGGATATGGAGGGTCTCGACTCGGGTGAGGTCTACCAGGCTCAGCTGGCAGCCATCACGGAAGAGGATGTGGAGAGTTATAAAGGGGAAACCCTGCAGGTGATCGCCATCAATAAAGAACTGAATAAAGCGTACGCTCTCGCACCACATGTCGTGAAAGATGAAAATATATCAGAAAAAGAATATTCCCGGGTGGCAGAGCATCTCCCGTCTCTCCCGGGTATCAACGTGGCTTCGGACTGGGAACGCCGTTACCCGAACGGAGAAGTGTTCAAAAGCTATCTTGGAAACATTTCCACCCGTGAACAGGGCGTCCCTCGTGAAAAACTGGAAAAATTCCTCGCTCTCGGGTACAGCCGTAATGACCGCGTAGGTACAAGAGGACTTGAACAGCAGTATGAAGAAGTACTGCGGGGAGTGAAAGAAAAAGTAAGACATACGACGGACCGGAATAATAATGTCGTAGATACCGAAGTGATCCGCGAAGGAAAGAGCGGAAAAGATCTTGTGCTTTCTATCGATATGGAATACCAGAAGCGTGTAAATGAAATCGTAAAAGAAGAGCTTGCGAAAGCTGTACCAGGTAATTCTTATCTGGAAAATGCCGTAGCTGTAGTATCGAAACCGGACACAGGGGAGATTTTAGCGGTTTCGGGGCAGTCCGTTAATAAAAGCCCTTCCGGAGACGAAGAGAAATTCACGGATTCTTCCCATCAGGGCGTCTATAATGCTTATCTTCCCGGTTCAGTAGTGAAGGGAGCCACAGTGCTCACAGGTCTCGAAGAAGGCGTCATCGACCCGGGTACGACGATCCGGGACCGGCCGCTCGAATTCCCTGATTCCGAAGATATGGGTTCGTATTCCAGACTCGGTAACGTGAATGATCTTCAGGCTCTGCAGCGTTCATCCAACGTTTATATGTATAACATCGCTATGCGTCTTGGAGACTACTACTATAAGCCGAACCAGCCGCTAAGGATGGATGAGGAGAAAGCGAACCGGCTGATCCGATACAACTTCCACCAGTTTGGACTCGGTGTGCCCACCGGCATAGATTTTCCTTATGAAGCGACGGGGCTTGAAGGCAGCGATCCTACAGGCTCGGATGTAATGCGTTCAGCGATCGGACAGTACAGCAGTTATACTGCGATGCAGTTGAATCAGTATGTCTCCACAATTGCTAATGGAGGATACCGCATGCAGCCGCGTTTCGTCACTTCCATCCACGAACCGACAAGTTCCGGTAAAGAACTCGGGGATATCTACAAAGATTTCTCCCCGAATGTCAAAAACAGTCTCCACATGGATGCCGACTACATTGAAAGGGTCCAGAAAGGGTTCAAAATGGTTACGCAGACTCCCGGAGGTACCGCTTCGAGCGTTTTTAACAGCGCCCGTTACAGACAGTACGACATCTCCGGTAAGACGGGTACCGCGGAGACAGACAAATACCTGGAAAATTCCTCCGGGGACGGCACCCGCCGGGTAGAGCTTACGAACAAAGCATTCGTAGGATACGCTCCCTCCGAGAATCCGGAGATCGCTTTTTCGGTCATCGTACCTAACCTTGATTCCGGGGCAGATGTATCCCCGAACTATCACATCGGTGCCCGCGTGGCCGAAGCGTATTTTCAGCTCAAGGAGGAACGGGCCGAGAAGAAAGAAAAGCAGGAGAAAGAAAAGAAAGATGAGACCAATGATAATAACGGGAACGAATAAAAGCAGAATATAGCACACGAAAGAACCGGACCTACCAGTCCGGTTTTTTGTATTTTTAGCTGGAAGCAGGAAGAATTGTGTGCCGTTCTGACCGGTATCCTTTTTTCGTTCCTTTAGGGAAGCCGGATCAGATTGAAGGTAAGGTGAAATCTCTTATCCTGACCTTCACGACAGGAAAGTTGCGATGAAGGTCACGTTTACGGGGAAAATGTGCCCTTCGTTAGCAAAAATAGCTTGTGAAGGGAAGGAAAGAGTCGAAAGAACTCCCCGCTCAAACTAAACGGGGAGTTCTTATATCTTTCTCCTTCTTATGAATAACCAGCCTATGCTTGCTGCTGCAGAAATGAGGGAAAGGATAATCAGCAGATCGAAGTAAGGGGGACGATAAGTGAATTCAACTATCTCATCTCCCGGTTTGAGAGCAGTCCCGGTCATGGCGTAATTGGCCTGGACGGTTTCTCTTTTCTCTCCATCCACTTTTACGGACCACCCTTCCTCGTAAGGGACGGGGATGGAAAGATAGCCTTTTTCGTCCACGTCCAGGGAGTCTATAGTGATATGGTTATCGTCTATTTCGACATTCCCCGGCTTCTCTTTTGCTGCGGCTTCTTCCAGTTTCTGATAATCTTCAGCGTATACTTCTAGGTCTTTGAGAGTATATTCTCCCTTGCGCATGCGAATCGATATTTCTTTTTCTTTTGGCACACGGATGGTGATATCGTTCACGTCCGTTTTGTAGATGGAATCCTCCGATTTGCGAGACGTCCGGAAGTCGTTCACATAAAGGGCGAACCACGGCGCTTCTTCATCGTTGTTAAGAAGATAAAAAGAAACGTAAATATCTTCTGCATCGGAATTCATGACGGAATCCGGTAGAGTTAAATCGATACCGCCTTCTTTTTCCTGAACGTGAAGTGTGTCATTGTTGTAAGTGGCTCCTGAAGTGGTGATTTCCGTACTGTCGATATAATTGTTCCGGACAGGAGGGGAGGCGGCAGTGCTGTTTGCTCCCTCTATTACCATGCCATCGATCATTGCTGCTTCACGCGCAAGAGGGTGACTTTCCTCGAGATCTTCTTCACTGTAAATAGTTCCGGAAGTCTGTACGAATGGAAGGCTGTTCGTGTTTTTGTAAATAATGTAATTGTCGCTCTCGGAAGCAGGCTTGAAACCATAAGGAACGTTTTTCACACTATCTTTTTCGTACATAAAGTAGTCCCCCTGCCACAGGCTGTGCAGGTTCGCCCGGTCCCCGAAACCGGCATAGCGGCTCACGCTTTCTTTTTTCATATCAATTTCCAAATCATGATAATAGTAATTCAATAAATTTCCGTTCAAAATGCTTGAATATGCACTCGTCCCGTAAAAATCCTGGATAAGCGGTGTGTTGTACCTGCCGTCTGCCATCCAGCTTATTCGGGAGAATCCGGCGTCTTTCATCGTCCGTTCAATCAATTCCCGCTGTTCTTTCCCTCTGTAGTCTTCGCTCGTAATATAGTCTTTTGAACTCTTGTACACTTCTCCTCCAGTGTATAGTTTGTCCCATTGATACATATTCATGGAAAGCAGCTGAAATGTAATCGTCCCGATGATGAGAAAAAAGAATCCTTTTTTTCCATATCGGGTCGTTGCGAAAGCCGCAAGCACAGTAAACCCTGCCCACGTCAGGAAAAGAAGTGCCCATTCATCCGGCCAGGCAAGCCCGTGATCCGTTACGAGAAAGAGCACGTATAATACAGCTGTAAACGCCCCTCCTGTAAGAAGTTCCTTTCCTTTGATGCGCCGCAGTTCGGGAAGACCGCTGGCTATCGCCCCGCCGATTGCAAATGCGGCCAGATATTCATAGCGGTGCTGCGGAGCAGAAAGACCGTTGAAGAAGCTGGCTGCATACGGAATGTAGTGAAGGACGATTATAATGAGACCCAATACCGCAAAGAACCGGAAATTTTTATTTTTATAAAGGGGCCTTAATACGAGCATTAGAACAAATAACGCAGGCACCATTAAATACAGGCTGTCATACAGAATATTCGTAGTGCTCTCAATCAGCGGTATTTCATCGGTATAGGGAGGACGCACGTTTTGAAGAAAACTCCTCACTGCCGGAACGAAACCTGCAGAGCCTATGCCGAATCCGAGCAACACAGCCATTATGTAGACTTTGATCTGGCTGAATTTCGGCAACTCTTTTTTACGAAGAGGAAGCAGCCACCTGAGAAGAATGTAGATGACTATAAAGAACCCGTTGATATAAGCGAAATAGAAATTGTCGAAAAAGGATACAGCTGTCGCAGTGATCAGCCAGCCGGGCCGGTTTTCCCTGATGACTTTCTCCGCCCCCAGTATAAGCAGAGGGAGCCAGAGGAAAGCATCGCCGAAAAATTCCCAGTATGTGACGTGCTGAAAATACTTCGCGGCAGTGGCAAAAAAAACAGCTCCCACGAAAGAAGGAACCAGTTTGCCCGTGAAGTAACGAAATACAAAAGTGGTGGTTATTATCACGAAACTCATTCTGATTACACTTAAAAAGACGGCACTCTGAGCCCAGAACAAAACGTCCGGTTCACTGATGACGGAAAATGTTTCCAACAGGAATACAACAGACACCGTCAAATAGAAGAAAAGATTTACGCTGAAATAATAAGCGAGCTGGCTGTATACATCTCCTCCCAGACCGAATTGATAGGAGTAGAAAAAATCCCCGCCGGTGAACTGTTCGTAAAGCATCTGTTTAAAAGGGACCATCTGTGACAGGCCGTCATTCGGCCCTACCATGTAGTGGCCTTCGCTCCACTGATATAAAAAGAAGCCGTGAGCCAGTGCCGAAATGACAAGACTGAAGGTTACTAACGTGATCAGCTGTTTTTTTGTCATGCTTACCTTTGACCTACCTTTTTAAAATTTTCCCGGTTACTACGAATGTGATCGGCACTGTAAAGAACACAGCAACCAGAGGTGCGATGTTGCCATTCCAACCGAACAGGTCGACAAACACGAAAACAAGAAGTGACGAAACCGACATGTTAACGAACTGAGTGAAAGGGAACAGTAAAAACTTTGAAATGGTCGGCTTTACTCCGTATGTAAAATACACATTCAGGAAGAAAGAAATTACCATACTGATGAAAAAAGCGAGTATGTGGGAGATTAAATAATAAAGCTCCAGTACGTTATAGAATAGCAGATAAAATATATAATAGTTTGCTGTGTTCAGACCGCCCACGAGAACGAAGCGGGTGAATTCATTATTCCATTTCTTCATAGGTCTCCCTTTCTGTGTTACTTTCCTTGATCAGGTAATGGGGACGTCTCTTCGTTTCCATATAAATTCTTCCGACATATTCCCCTATTACCCCAAGACTTATTAATTGTACCCCTCCGAGAAACAGGATGGAGGAGATAGTGGTGAAGTATCCGGGGACTTCCACCCCCCGTGAGAGGATGAGGCCGAACATGATCAGAATATAAACAAGGCTCAGGCCCATGATGAAAAACCCTGCGTAAAACACGAGACGGAGAGGCCGCTGGTTAAAGGACAGCACTCCCTCTATACCGTATTCAAACAGGTCAACGAGGGACCAGGTGGAATTCCCTTCATCACGCTGTACGTTATCGAATTTAACTACCTTTTTATCAAAACCGATCCAGGAAAACAACCCCTTGGAAAAGCGATTCCCTTCACTTAGAGCGAGAATGGCATCGACTGCCTGTCTGCCGAGAAGACGAAAATCTCCTTCACCGTCAACCAGGTCCACCTGGGCCAGTTTATTGACTAGTTTATAGTAAAGGGAACTGAGGGAGGAACGTACTTTGGATTCCTTTACTCTGTTCCGCCTGGCGACGACCTGCTGAAAGCCTTCCTCAAATCCTTCCATAAGTTCGGGAATAAGGGAAGGGGGGTGCTGAAGGTCGGCGTCCATAATAATGACCGATCCCCCTTTGGCATGCTGAAGACCGGCAATAAGAGCAGGCTCTTTACCGAAGTTCCGGCTGAAAGAAAGATATTTCACCTCCGGACACTCCGATGCGAGCGTACGCACTCTCGCAAGTGTATCATCTTTACTGCCGTCATCGACGAATATTATCTCAAAATCATACCGAAGAGAACTAAATTCTTTTTTTAGTTCTTTGTGAATCCTGTTTATATTATTTCCTTCGTTAAAAGCAGGAATGATAATTGAAACCGTTAATTCTTCCATGGTTACCCTCCGTCTGATGGCCTGATGCTATCCAGCTTCCCTGTACCGGGAGCTGTGAAACTCTGTTGTGCAAGGGAAATGAAGGTTCGAAATTGTTTAAAAACTCTTCGTAGTCAGCAGGGTTCTGCCCGTTCAGTCTGCCATCTCTTCTTGTAAGTTCATTCATAATTCTTATTTCCGCTTCCTCCAGCGCAAAATCAAAGATGTTCATATTTTCACGCTGTCTTTCGGGGGAAGAGGATTTCGGTATGGGGAGTGTCCCCAACTGATAATGCCACCTTAGAATAATCTGGGACACACTTTTTTTATGACGGGATGCAATGGATTGTATCGTCTCATTTCCCAGAATGTTGGTCACACGGGCGAGCGGGCTCCAGGACTGTGTCTGGATACCTTTTTCTTTATGATAGGCAAGCTGATCCCTCTGATTGAAAAAAGGATGAAGTTCTATCTGGTTAATGGACGGAGTGACGTCCGTCTCCCGCATTAATTGCTCCAGGTGATCCGGAAGAAAATTGCAGACTCCAATGGAGCGCACGAGCCCCCACTTCTTAGCGTCAATCAGCGCCTGCCATGCTTCCGTGTATTTTCTCTGTTCCGGATTGGGCCAGTGGATCAGGTAGAGATCGTAGTACTCAAGACCGGCCCGGTAAAGAGATTCCTGAATGGAAGCGACAGCTTTATTGTACTCGTGATAACGCCCCGGAAGTTTGGATGTAATTCTGAGTTCGTCTCTTGGAACGCTGCTCCGGCGTACTGCTTCTCCTACCGTTCCTTCGTTCTCGTAATTATATGCAGTATCAATCAGGCGATACCCCATGTCAATAGCGCTTTGGATGGAGACAGCTCCGTCATTTCCGTTCAGGCGGTATGTGCCGAACCCCAACGCCGGCAGTGTCATACCATCCCGCAATGTAAGTTCTGGAATTGAATTGTTCAAAGATAACCCCTCCTTGATTATTATATTCCTCCTGAAGAGAAGGCACAAACTACAAGGAAAGACGGAACTTTCAAAAGCAACGTCGTTTTCCGGAGGCGTTTAAAGGGAAACAGGTAGTATAATTCGAAGATACTGGAGGGGTAGCGTGGAAAACGAAGCTAAAATGTTGCATCATTTTACAGATGTGAAAGAATTCGAAAATGAAGGATTGCAAAATAACGGTATCGATTTTCCTGAACTGGAACAGATGCTTAATGACTATATACTCACGCAACAGAAAGAAACGCTGTTTTTCAAGGAATGTATCATACAGTTGAAGCAGCGCAGTGACGGGGATATTCGTACCGTGAAAATAACTTATCAGGATGACGATCTCAACAGTGATATACGATTATGGGGAGCGAAAAAAGAGGAGTCGGGTGAAGTGCTTACAATGAGTGTGGATGCGGTGAATCTCGTAAGCGGGGAAGTTGTGTATGAACGGTCATTGATGTAGTATGCTTTCACACAATGATTTCGGTATAAAGAAAGGAGAATGAACATGAATGTAAAATTTCCGATCGGCGAATTGCAGGTGCCGGATCAGGTGACACTTGAAGATGTAAGAACGTGGCTGAATGAGATCGAAACCTATACGGACAGACTGAGAGACACAGTGGACAATCTGAGTGAGGAGGAACTTTCGAAAACGTATCGCGAAGGGAGTTTCACCGTCCGCCAGCTCGTTCATCATATAGCGGATTCCCAGCTGAATATGTACCAGAGATTAAAACTTGCACTGACTGATGACGCCCCTACAGTACCGGGATTCGATCAGGAGAAGTGGCTGGAACTTGCGGACAATTCACTTCCTGTGGAGCCTTCCATAAGAATGCTTGAAGGGATGAATAAGCGGATCGTAACCCTTGGCCACACTCTCACAGAAGATCAGCTGCAACGTTATTTCATACATGAAGATACCGGTAAAATTACGGTAGCTACCAAAGTTGCAAAACTTTCCTGGCACGAAGAGCATCACTTCGCCCATATTAAAATAGCTCTCGGTATGGAAGTGAAGTGAATAAACTCAACCTCCTTCTGCACAATTACTGCTGCAGAAGGAGGTTGTTTAATGTTGCCGGTT
The DNA here is from genome assembly GCF_002295105.1 of Salimicrobium humidisoli. Classification (GTDB taxonomy): domain Bacteria; phylum Bacillota; class Bacilli; order Bacillales; family Halobacillaceae; genus Salimicrobium; species Salimicrobium humidisoli. Next base: position 44,696 of record NZ_NSGH01000003.1, read on the forward strand.
ATCTCGAATGCCGTAATTTGAACAATCTGTACGTATAGCCGAACCATGGCAGCCCCGTGAACACGAGAGGCACCGACAGGATGAAACATAATGCAAGAAAAACTTTACTCATAAACGGGGCTATAAAGCTGAAATCGCCGAAAGCACCCGTCAGTAACAACATTTCTATAATAAGCATCGGCAGGGCAGCTTTCCCGGTCATCCGCTGTTCAGCTTCATATTTATCAATTTCCGTCGCTTTGTCTGTGTACAAAGGGGTAGTTCCGTGAGCTGCCGTAAACAAGTGAATATAATCGGACTGACTGGCGACGTACTCCCACCCGCCTTCTCTGAAGTATGAAAAATACTCTTCGTCCGGTTTGTTGCAATAGTCTATTGCATAAATTTTTTCGGCGGGTTCACTCTTTTTCAGTTTATAACCGAGCAGATAAAAACCTTCGACTTTCCATCCTTCAGCTGCGTATTTCTCCAGTTTACGCATATCTTTTTCTTCCTCAAAAGCAAGGCCGCCTGAACTGATGTATTTTTTATTTTTCATTCTGCATCCTCCCTTTCACTTAAATAATCTTTAGCAGTCCGGATAATCCTTTCTCGTCTGGCTATATCTTCGTTCAGGAGATTTTTCCCTTCTGTGGTAATGAGATACGTTTTCTTTTTTGTTTCGGCACCGGGTGCAGGTCTGATCAGACCTGCTTCCGAAAGTTTCCTTATAGTGGTGTACAGAGAAGCGGGGCCGATACTGACAGCACCTTCTGTCATTTTTTCGATTTCCTGCATAATTAAATATCCATGTTTCGGTTCGGTCAGGGAGAGAAGGATAAAAAAAGAGGTATCCGTTAATTCTCTATCACTGAGACTTTTTCTTCTGGCCATATTCTTCTCCTTTCATATCAGCTAATGATATATCGTTAAATGAAATATATCATTAGCTGATATAAAAAGCAATAACCATTTTAAAATGAAGCTTTTCTTGTTAAACAAAAAACAGGCTGTGCGGATATTTCGCACAGCCTGTCGCATATTTGATTATTATTTTTCGGAACGAAGCGGCGGTCCGTACTCATTCAGGTTCCCATTGTTCAGGTCGCTGACATGGTTATACAGAATGTTATCAATCTCCTGCAGATCTTCACTGGACAGCTCTGCTTCATCCGCTTTTTGTACACCTTCAAGCTGGGAAGGTTTCCTTGCACCCCAGAGAACGAAATCAGCGCCGGGTTCATGATCCATCAGCCAGCGTACGGCAAGCTGGATGAGGTCAAGATTCCGCTCATCCGCAAAGTCCCTCAGTTCCTCCACGGCATCGAGAAACGCAGGGAAACGGTTTCCCTGGAACAGTTCGATGTTGCTTCTCAGGTCTCCTTCGGGAAACTCGGCGTCTTTTGTAAACTTGCCGGTAAGCATACCGTGAGCAAGTGAACCCCATGAGAGCGTTGCGATATCGTGTTTATTACAATACTCGAACCAGTCGATCAGGTATCTTTGTAACATGTTCAAGTGCATCTGCGACGTATGGATAGGAGCATATTTCTGCCACTCATCCATTTGTTCGGGGCTGAAGTTGCTGACTCCGATTGCCCGGATTTTCCCTTCATCGAAAAATTCTTTCATTTTTTTCGCAGTATTTTCAATCGGTTCATCCGTATCCGGCCAGTGAATCTGATAAACGTCGATGTAATCCGTCTGCAGCAGTTGAAGACTTCGGTTCAATTCATTCTCAAGGTTTCCGGGCCTTGAGTCGCGGGAAGCTCCGCCTTCGAAGTTGATGCCCGCCTTGGTGGCGATAACGAGGTCTTCCCGGCTTTTTCCGGATTCCCTGACCGCTTTTCCGACCAGTTCTTCAGAAAGGCCTTCACCATAAGCGGGGGCAGTGTCAATCATCGTTATTCCTTTATCGATAGCTGTTCTGATTGTCCGGATGGACTCCTGTTCATCCGTACCTCCCCAGCCGGAACCTCCGATTGCCCACGTACCCAGGGCAATCCGGGTGGCTTCTACATTGCTCTTTCCAAGTGTTCGTTTCTGCATATTTTTCCTCCTCTAAAAATGCAGCATTCCCTGTATTCGGTAGAAGGAAACAATGAAATAGATGCCGTTACTTGTGCGGAAGGCTGTAAAGTACAAAAGAAAAAGGTTTTTACACATATTTTGTAATTTTCTAATTATATGATAAGATGAACGTACATTCATTACGAAGGGGATGGTGTATGCAGAAGTTAAGGGAAGAAATCATTCAGACAGCTCTTGAGTTGTTCGATGCTCAAGGCTTCCACCGCGTCAGTGTCAATCAGATTGTAAAAGAGGCGGGAACAAGCAAAGGCGGCTTCTACCACCATTTTCAATCCAAGGATGAGCTGCTGTTCGTCATTCACGACACGTTCATTACATATGTGCTGAAAGAAGCCGAAGCAGCTACTGAAACGCACCAGTCCCCTGTGGAGCAGATACAGGAAATTATCCGTTCGTTTGTGCACGTGTTTGACTTATACCAGTCCCATATCACAGTATTCTACCAGGAAAGTAACTACGTCGATGAAACCTTTGAAGACGAAATCAACAGGAAACGGGACCAGTTCAAGGATAAGGTTATCGCCGTTGTAAAAAGAGGACAGGAAGAAGGAGAATTCCGTCACGAACTCCCTCCGGAAATCACCGGTATGGCTATTCTCGGTATGGTCAACTGGCTGAATAAGTGGTACCGGAGAGAGGGAAGCCATACGATTGAAGAGATAGCTGAAGTGTTCACGGATCTGGTACTTCACTTTCTTCTGCCGGGTCACGAAGGTGTATCCGGGGTGGAGCAGAGGCCCCCTTTTTTTTACGGTGAAAAGTAAGCGATTTCATAAAGGTGCACCCTATACAGACCAACCAGTCGGTCTTGGGAGATAAAAGGAGGAAGCTGATGAATTTTGAGTTGACGAAAGAACAGGAAATGACGAGGAAAATGGTTCGTGATTTTGCGGAAGAAAAGATAGCGCCCCGGGCAATAGATATTGATAAAAATTCCGAATTTCCGGTGGACCTCTTCAAAGAGATGGGAGAGCTTGGGCTGCTCGGCATCCCGTTCCCCGAAGAATACGGAGGAAGCGGCGGCGACACGGTAACTTATGCGCTGGCGGTGGAAGAAATAGGACGTGTGTGCGGATCTACCGGTCTGAGTTATGCGGCAGCTGTATCTCTCGGTGCCAGTCCCCTGTACTACTTCGGTACGGAAGAGCAGAAACAGGAATTTCTGGTCCCTCTTGCAAAAGGTGAGGGGCTCGCTTCTTTCGGTCTCACTGAACCGAACGCCGGGTCGGATGCGGGCGGTACACAGACGAAAGCGGTTCTCGAAGGGGATCACTACGTTCTGAACGGGGAGAAGTCCTGGATTACGAACGCTGAATATGCGAGATCCATAACTATTACAGCCCAGGCCGGTAAAAGAGAAGACGGTAAAAATATTATTTCTGCATTCATCGTTCCTAAAGATACTCCCGGAATGACGATTCGAAGCGATTACGACAAAATGGGCGTGCGCGGCTCGAACACGTCGGAGATTGTACTGGAAGATGTAAAAGTTCCGAAAGAGAACATCCTCGGAGACCCGAAAAAAGGATTTGGTCAGTTCCTTCACACACTGGACGGAGGCCGTATTTCCATAGCTGCACTTGCTGTCGGTATTGCACAGGCTTCTCTTGATCGAGCGCTTGCTTATGCGAAGGAAAGGAAACAGTTCGGCGAGCCGATTTCAAAATTCCAGGCGATTCAGTTCAAGCTGGCTGATATGGCGATGGAAGTCGAACTGGCCCGGAACATGGTACTGAAAGCGGCGTGGCTGAAAGACGAAGGGAAGCCGTTCACGAAGGAATCCGCTTATGCAAAACTGTTTGCATCGGAGACAGCCTTCCGTTCTGCAAACCAGGCGATACAGATCCACGGAGGATACGGCTACATGAGAGAGTTTGAAGTGGAACGGTTCCTGCGTGATGCAAAACTTCTCGAAATAGGTGAAGGTACTTCTGAAATACAGCGGATGGTCATAGCTCGCCAGCTCGGTTGCTGAATATAACGAAGGAGGGATTGGATGAGCTTACTGCAAGTGACTATGGGTGAATTGTTGAGAGAAAAAGCGAACAAAACGCCGCAAAAAGAAGCGTTTGTTTTTCCGGAAAGAGGGCTTAGGGGTTCCTATAAAGACCTGGATGAGTGGACCGATCAGGTGGCTAAAGGCTTGATGGCTCTCGGTACCGGCAAGGGGGATCACTTTGCGGTATGGTCCGACAACAAACCGGAGTGGCTGGCTTCCCAATTTGCTTCGGGTAAAATGGGCGGCGTGCTTGTAACAGTGAACACGAGTTATAAGGCGAAGGAACTCGAATACCTGCTGAAGCAGTCTGATTCCGAAACACTGATCATGGCTGAGTCGTATAAAGGAACTTCCTATGTCGACATTCTAAGGGAAATCTGCCCGGAACTCGATCATTCGGAGAAAGGTAACCTTCACAGTGAGAAACTTCCGGCTCTTCGGAATGTAATTGTGCTTGGAGATGAGGAATATCCCGGCTGTTACACATGGGAGGACCTCATTGCCAAAGGAGAAGAAGTGAAAGAGGAGGAGCTTCGGGAACGAGAGGCCACTCTTTCTTACAAAGATGTAATCAATATGCAGTACACTTCCGGAACTACCGGTTTTCCGAAAGGGGTTATGCTGAGTCATTATAATATTGTAAATAATGCCAATCAGGTAGCAGACTGTATGAACATGACGGACGAAGACCGTTTGTGTATCCCGGTGCCGTTTTTCCACTGCTTTGGCTGTGTCATGGGGACGACGGCCACTGTCGCAAAAGGGGCGACGATGATAGTCATCGAACAATTTGAACCGAAACTCGTTCTTCAGGCAGTGAAAGACGAAGCGTGCACAGCTCTTCACGGTGTACCGACGATGTTCATCGCCGAGCTCAACCATCCGGAGTTCGAAAATCTGAAACCGGATACACTGCGTACCGGTATTATGGCCGGATCGACCTGCCCGATGGAAGTGATGAAGAGTGTCATTAACGAAATGGGCGTCGAAGAGATAACTATTGCATACGGTCAGACGGAGTCTTCCCCGGTCATAACCCAGACGAGACCTGACGATCCGATTGATTTGCGGGTGAAAAGTGTAGGAAGGGCACACCCCAACGTGGAAGTGAAAGTCGTCGAACCTGCCACCGGAGAAGAAGCGGAGCGCGGGATGCCCGGGGAGCTATGTACAAGAGGCTATCTCGTGATGGAAGGTTACTACAAAGACGAAGAGTCAACGGAAACAGCTATCGATCCGGACGGCTGGCTCCATACCGGTGACATAGCCGAAATGGATGAAAACGGGTACGTGGAAATCACCGGACGCATGAAGGATATGATTATCCGCGGGGGAGAAAATATTTACCCGAGAGAAATCGAGGAGTTCCTTTATCAGCATCCGGATGTGCTCGACGTGCAGGTTGTGGGAATTCCGGACGCGACATACGGCGAAGAAATCATGGCCTGGATTATTCCGAAAGAGGATTCGGAAGTGTCCGAGAAAGATATAAGGGCTTTCTTTGAAGGGGAAATTTCCAAACATAAAATCCCGGCGTATATCTACTTCACCGACGAATACCCGATGACCGCGAGCGGTAAAATACAGAAATTCAAGCTGAGAGAAGCTGCCGTCGATATGATCGGACGTTAAGGAAGAAAGGAGATTCGAGATGTTCAAAAAAGTACTGGTTGCCAACCGGGGGGAGATCGCCTCGCGTGTAATAAGAACCTGTAAACGGCTCGGAATTTCGACAGTGGCCGTTTATTCGGAAGCTGATGCTGATGCAAATTTTGTCGCAGAGGCAGATGAGGCTTATGAGATCGGCAAGCCTCCCGTAAAGGATTCCTACATGAATATGGAGAAGATTATCGAAGTCGCAAAAAGCAGCGGGGCGGAAGCTATCCACCCCGGCTACGGTCTTTTAAGTGAAAATCCCGATTTCGCTCTCAAGACGAAGGAAGCCGGTCTCGTCTTTATCGGCCCCGGTGCTGACGTCATGGGGAAAATGGGCGATAAAATCGCTGCCCGTAAGGAAATGAAGAAAGCGGGCGTCCCCGTTATCCCCGGCACGGAAGAAGCTGTGGAAGACACGGAGGAAGCGAAAAAGACCGCCGGGGAGTACGGGTATCCGGTTATGCTGAAAGCTTCCGCAGGTGGAGGAGGCATCGGCATGCAGGCTGCTCATTCTCCGGAAGAACTCGAGAAAGCTTTTGAAGGGAATCAGAAGCGGGCTGCAACATTTTTCGGTAACGGTACTATGTTTATCGAAAAACTGATCGAAGAACCGCGTCACGTGGAAATACAGGTGCTGGCTGACGCCCACGGGAACGCTGTGCACCTTTTTGAACGGGAATGCTCAATTCAGCGCCGGCATCAGAAAGTGGTGGAAGAAGCGCCCTCTCCGGTCCTGTCGGAAAAAACCAGACAGAAGATGGGGGAAGCCGGTCTGAAAGCGGTACAGGCTCTCGGGTATGTAAATGCCGGTACTATCGAATTTCTCGTGGACGAGGAAGAGAATTTCTACTTTCTTGAAATGAATACACGTCTGCAGGTGGAGCATCCGGTTACAGAAGAGATCACCGGCCTTGATCTTGTGGAAGAGCAGCTGAGGATAGCAAGCGGAGAGAAGCTTGCCGTTTCACAAAACGACCTGGCTATTTCCGGTCATGCGATAGAAGTACGTATTTATGCAGAAGATCCGGAACGGTTTTTCCCATCCCCGGGTACCATTACTACGGCCGTCTTTCCGAAAGGGGAAGGTGTCCGCCTGGAGACGGCCGTTCATGGCTCATCGGAAGTAACACCTTATTATGATCCTCTGATAGCCAAGCTGATCACGACAGGCCGTGACCGGGAGCAGGCGATAGAGAGAATGACGGACGCTCTGGATGAGTTCCGGATCGAAGGAATCAAAACGAACATACCTATGCTTCAAAAAGTGGTCCGGCACGAAAGGTACAGAGCCGGAGATACTACGACCGCATTTGTTGAAAAATATTATAAAGGAGGACAATAACATGGAAATCAAAGCTTCAATGGCAGGAAACGTATGGAAAATGAACGTAGCAGAAGGTGCAGAGGTTAACGAAGGAGACGATGTCGCAATCCTTGAATCTATGAAAATGGAAATTCCCATTCCGGCTGAAAAAGGCGGGAAAGTGAAAGAAATCAAAGTCGCGGAAGGTGACTTCGTGAATGAAGGCGACGTGCTGGCGGTACTGGAATAGGGGGGGGTTGGATGTTTGAAATGCCCGAAAAAGTAACAATCAGGGAAGTGGGGCCGAGAGACGGCCTGCAGAACGAAGAGGAAAAGATCGCTACAGAAGACAAAATTGACTGGATCAACCTTTTATCACAATCAGGACTTGATTACATCGAATTTTCCTCATTTGTACATCCAAAATGGATTCCTCAGCTGAAGGATGCCCGTGAAGTAGCGGAAGGCATTACCCGCACTCCCGGTATTACCTATGCAGCTCTCGTGCCGAACAAAAAAGGACTTGAAAACGCGATTGATACGGATGTGGATGAGGTCAGTGTGTTTATGTCTGCCAGTGAAACTCATAATAAAAAGAACATAAATAAAACGATCGAAGAAACGTACCCGGTTCTTGAAGAAGTAGTGTCGGAAGCGAAGGCGGCCGGAAAAACGGTACGGGGCTATGTCTCGACAGTGTTCGGCTGCCCGTATGAAGGAAAGATCGCTCCTTCACATGTTTTTGAGGTAAGCACCCGGTTATTTCAAATGGGCATTGATGAGTTGTCCCTCGGCGATACAATCGGTGTCGCCAATCCGAAGCAGGTGGATGAATTTCTTAAGCAGATGGAGGAAAATGTTCCTTTTTCAAAAGTAGCAATGCATTTCCATAATACGTCGGGAATGGCGTTAGCCAACGTTCTTATATCGCTCGAACGGGGTATTACGAAATTCGACGCAGCACTGGGAGGCCTTGGCGGCTGTCCTTATGCAGATGGAGCCAGCGGAAATCTCGCAACGGATGACCTCGTCCATATGCTTGAAGAGATGGGGATAGAGACCGGGGTTAATCAGGAGAAACTGGCAGAGGCGGCGACGTTCATCCAGTCCAGAATATCAAAAGAACTGCCAAGCCATCAGATGCAGATCAGAAACAGACAAGGAGGGCGAAATGATGGATAAAACCGTAACGATAGAGCGTATTGAAGACCATATAGCTCTGCTATCACTGAATCGTCCGGAGGCTGCCAATTCACTCTCCCGAGAACTTCTCGATGAACTGCAGCGTGCGCTTCGGAAAGTGAACAGAGATGATAATATTCGCGTCGTTCTGTTGACGGGAAATGGTACGAAAGCATTTTGTGCGGGAGCTGATCTGAAAGAAAGAAAAGGGATGAGCGATGAAGAGGTGACAGGAACGGTCAAGAAGATAGGGGAAACGGTCCGGATGATCGAGGAACTGCCGGTACCCGTCATAGCAGTACTTAATGGGGCAGCTTTCGGCGGCGGTCTTGAAATGGCTCTTGCCTGTGATCTTCGAATGATCAGTTCATCGGCCCGGGTCGGTCTGACCGAAACATCCCTCGCTATTATACCCGGAGCCGGAGGAACTCAGCGTCTTTCCCGTCTGATAGGAAAAGGGCAGGCTAAGTCGCTCATATATACCGCAAGGCCCGTAGATGCGGACCGGGCTTACGCCCTCGGGATTGCAGAGTATATTCACGACCCGGACGTCCTTATGGAAGAAGCGGAAGATCTTGCCAGGACTATCGCGGGGAACGGCCCGGTGGCAGTGCGGGAAGCAAAAAAAGCTATCGACCGGGGAATGGAGACGAATCTTGAAGCAGGCTTGTATATTGAACAGAAGAGCTACAGAAAAACGATTCCTACGAAAGATCGTCTGGAAGGACTTACAGCTTTCGCTGAGAAAAGAAAGCCTGTGTATCGAGGAGAATAAGGAGGAATTTGTATGGCCATGGATCAGAGATTAAAAGAAGCGGAAGAAAAAATAGCCTCAGGCGGCCTGGAGAAATATCACGAAAAGAACAAAGAGAAAGGGAAAATGTTCGTACGGGAACGTCTGGAACAACTGTTTGATGACAATATTGACGTGGAAGACGCATTTTTCGCCAACAATCAGGACGAAGGGCTGCCGGCGGACGGAGTCGTGACCGGTATCGGTCGTATTAACGGTGAAAAAGTGTGCGTCATGGCTAACGATTCCACAGTAAAAGCCGGATCATGGGGAGCGAGAACCGTAGAAAAAATCATCCGGATACAGGAAACGGCACTGAAGCTTGAGCTGCCGATGCTTTACCTCGTGGACTCCGCAGGGGCGAGAATTACCGATCAGGTGGAAATGTTCCCGAATCGAAGAGGAGCGGGACGTATCTTTCATAATCAGATCAAAATGTCCGGCCGTGTGCCGCAAATATGCCTGCTGTTCGGTCCGTCCGCTGCCGGAGGAGCTTACATACCCGCCTTTTGCGATATCGTAGTAATGGTGGATAAAAATGCTTCCATGTATCTCGGTTCTCCGCGGATGGCAGAAAAAGTTATCGGAGAGAAAGTGACGCTCGAGGAAATGGGTGGTGCAAACATGCACTGTTCCGTCTCCGGGTGTGGAGACGTTCTGGCGGAGAGCGAAGAGGAAGCGATCCGATTCGCACGGAAATACTTGAGCTATTTCCCTTCCAATTTCAGACAGAAACCAGGTGTGAAAGATAGTGTTGACCCGGCTTCTTTCGAAAAATCGATCAACGAGCTGATTCCTGAGAACCAGAATGCTCCGTTTGACATGTACCAGCTGGTGGACAGGCTGATTGATGAAGACTCTTTCCTCGAAATTAAGAAAAAATTTGCACCTGAACTGATCACGGGACTGGCCCGCATCGGAGGAAAATCCGTCGGCGTTATAGCAAATCAGCCGAGGGCCAAAGGGGGCGTGCTTTTCCCTGATTCCGCCGACAAAGCGGCTAAATTTATGCAGCTTTGTGACGCTTTCAACATTCCGCTCCTGTTCCTTGCGGATATACCGGGATTTATGATCGGTACTCGGGTAGAACAGGCCGGTATTATCCGTCACGGAGCGAAAATGCTGGCGGCGATGAGCGAAGCTACGGTTCCTAAAATATCAGTCATTGTACGTAAAGCTTACGGCGCCGGCCTGTATGCAATGGCCGGTCCGGCGTTCGAACCTGATGCGTGTCTGGCCCTGCCGAGTGCACAAATTGCAGTAATGGGTCCGGAAGCTGCTGTGAATGCAGTGTATGCTAATAAAATTGCGGAACTTCCGGAAGAAGAGCGCCCGGCCTTCACTAAAGAGAAGCATGAAGAATATAAAGAGAATATCGATATTTACCGTCTTGCATCCGAGATGGTGATCGATGATATTGTGCAGCCGGATAACCTCCGGAACGAGCTCATGACCAGGTTCGATATGTATGAATCGAAAAACACGGTCTTCACAGAAAGAAAACATGGGGTGTACCCCGTGTAACGAAAAAAGATATTCAGCCTCCCTCTCATAACAGTAAAGAGGGAGGCTTTTCTATTGGAAGTCAGGGGCTCCACCATCGTCTTTATTTTTGATATATGGTTAATAAAAGCGGGAAACGGGAAAAGTCGGGCATCGGGGGGTGAAGGAAGATGAAAGAGAATGAGAGCATTAAAGAGAAAGAAGAGAAAGAGAACAGACAGACGAACGCTTCCGAAGAGGAAATTGACCGCCCGGGACGGCAATTTTATATACCTTCTCAAATCGTTGATGAGTTTGGGGAGAAGGGGAGAGATCACCTGAACAAAAAGCCGCGGGCGCAGTTTCTGCTTGCTCTGACGGCCGGGTCGTTCATGACGTTCGGAGCTGTCTTTTCTATTCTGCTGGCGATCGATATCCAGGCGGAGGGGCTTTTCTATTTAATGTCCGGCTTGGGATTTGCAGCCGGGTATGCGATGGTGTTCATTTCAGGAGCGGTTCTGTTTACAGAAGTGAACGTCCTGTTGCCCTCCTATCTTTTCAACAAAAAAGGGTTAATGAAAGTCAATATTTATAAGTTCTGGCTGGCGACTTATCTCGGTAATATGATTGGAGCCTTTGCGGTAGGCCTTCTTATACAGATGTCCGGTTCACTTTCCGACCCTTTCTATTCGGAACTGGCCGTATATGTAGATAAGAAAATGAAGTTTCTTGATTACGGAGTGAAGGGATGGTTTGAAATTCTCGTCTCAGGAGTACTGGCCAACTGGCTGATAGGTATGGCCGCCTTTTTGACGACGTCAGCGCGTGACATAACCGGTAAAATACTGGGGACCACTTTGCCGGTCGTATTATTCGTAGCGGGTAATTTCCAGCACAGCGCGGCCAATATGGGGTATTTCAGTATGGGAATACTTTCTATGGATCAGTACACATGGTATGAGTATATTTTCTTCAATCTTATACCTGCGAGTATAGGTAATCTTATAGGAGGAGGTATCCTCGTCTCCCTGCTTTTCACCTATGCGTATAAAGAAGACATCGAAAATACTTTTGGAATGGGAAAATAAAGTGTCGCAGTTTTACTTCATAGTTTAGTGGGAAAAGAATTGTAATAAATTATTATCAGGAGGCGCATTATGGCAGATAAAAAAGGTATGAGTGATAAGGTGAAAGGCGCTGTCAATAAAGTGAAAGGGGAAGCGAAAGATCAGATAGGCAATGCCAAAGAGGATTCTGAACTTCAACAGGAAGGGCAGAAGAATAAAGCTAAAGGAAAAGTCCAGGAAAACATCGGAAAAGCGAAAGACGACGAATAAATAAGAAAGCTGCCGGTTTCAAAACCGGCAGCTTTCTTTGTTTACTCTCGTCATGCTCCCACAGCAAAAGTATGAAATTAATGGACAGCGGCTCCTATTTTTTTGATTTCTTCCACGGTCTCAGGATTTTCAAGAGCACTGAGATCTCCCTGATCCCGATTTAAGAAAGCTGATTTTATCGCACGTCTCATCACTTTGGCATTTCTCGTTTTCGGAAGATCACTGACGATATATATTTTTTTCGGTGCAATAGCTTTTCCGAGCTTGTCGGTGAGAAGCTGCTGCAGTTCTTCGAGAAGGGTTTCCGAGTCCCCCGCTTTCGTAACGACGAACGCCACGGGTTCCTCCCCTTTCATATCGTGGGGGGCACCGATCACCCCGGCTTCAATCACTTCTTCATGTTCGACGAGTGCAGACTCTATTTCGGAAGGTCCTATGCGCTTTCCGGCTACGTTCAGTACATCGTCGGAGCGTCCTGAAATTAAAAAGTAGCCTCTCTCATCCACAGTCGCCCAGTCACCGTGTACCCAAATGTCTTTGAAGCGGTTCCAGTACGTACGATGGTAGCGGTCATCGTCTTTGTAGAAACTTTTCGTCATCCCTACCCAGGGCTGCTTCAGTACGAGTTCCCCTACGTCATTTACGACAGGATGCCCCTCGTCATCAAGCACGTCCACATCCATGCCGGGAAGGGCTGCGTTGAACGTAACGGGCTGAATCGGTTTTACGAGCACGTTTCCTACCATACCGCCCGAGGTCTCCGTACCGCCCGAATAGTTGAAGATCGGTACTCTTTTCTTGCCGACGTGCTTATATAGCCAATGCCAAGGTTCGGGGTTCCACGGCTCACCGGTAGAGCCGATCACTTCAAGGGAAGAGAGGTCATGGCGCTCGATCCATGATTCTCCGTGCTTCATCATTCCCCTTACAAGCGTCGGAGAAATGCCGAGATGTGTCACTTTATAACGTTCCACAAGTTCCCACAGACGATCCGGCTCAGGGTAGTCCGGAGTACCTTCGAACATGACGATGGATGCTCCGTTTACGAGACCGCCATACACGAGGAAAGGCCCCATCATCCAGCCCATATCCGTGAACCAGAACAGAGTGTCGTCTTTGCCGACATCCATACACATTCCGGCATCAAAAGCCGATTTTACAGGGAAACCGGCATGGGTATGTACCGCTCCTTTCGGGGTACCTGTCGTCCCGGAAGTATAAATGAGCATAAATGGATCATCCGCGTGTTTCTCCATCGTTTCCACAGAAGCATTAGGTTCTTTCATTTCGTTGAACAGGACGTCTTTCGGTTTCTTTTCAAATGAAACGCCGGCGCGTTCCACTACGATAACGTGTTCCAGGGAATCGCAAACTTCCGCAGCTTTATCCGCTTCTTCTTTCATATTGACAGTTTTCCCTCTCCGGAAGAAACCATCAGCGGTGATAATAGCCTTTGCTTCACATGCGTTGACCCTTGTTTTTACTGCATCCGCTTTATAGCCGGAAAAGGCGGGGGAGAAAATAGCACCTATTTTAGAGATGGCAAGCATGCTGATAAGCGTTTCCGGAAGCATGGGGAGGTAAATGGTGATGATATCTCCTTCAGTGATGCCGAGTTTTTTGAGACCTGCGGCGACAGCATTCACCTCTTCGTCGAGTTCAGTGAACGTATACTTCACCCGGTCGCCATTATCCCCTTCCCAGTACAGGGCAATATCATTTTTCTTATCTTCATCTTTTGTCCATTTATCCAGGGCATTCAGTGTAGCGTTGGTCGTTCCGCCCTGGAACCAGTCGGGATGAGGCGCACCTCTGGAAAGGTCTAATGTTTTCTGGTAACTGTCGAACCATTCGAAATCGATTTCCTTTACCGCTTCGTCCCAGAACCAGGAAATATCCGAAACAGTGGCCTGGTGGAACTGCTCATAGTCTTCATATCCCAGCCGTTTCATCCATTGATAAAGTCGCGTTTCCTTCATTTTTTCTTCTGATGGAATCCATACGTCTTCATATGTAGTCAATACAATTTCCTCCTTTTAGTAACCGCTTACAAACATTATAACTAAAATGACAATCATAAGAAACTGCAGGAAAGAAAACGGATGTGATACGATTGGGATATATGCTGTAGAATAATAGGGTGGCAGAGTATACCCGGAGAGGAGGAGCGGAAGTGGATAAATTAAAAGTCATTAATCTGGTCAGTCTCGGGGTCGGTATTATTTTTCTTGTGTATTTCTTCATATCGATGTTTACCGATGTATCGATGTCGCCGTTGTTTCTTGTTATTGCGATACCGATCCTGTTCACGCTGAATGCTGTACTTGATTTTTCCGAGGGACGAAAGATTCTCGGTACCGTGAAAGTAGTGATACTTCTCGTTTTTCTGTCGCTCGTCGTTGTTGACCTTTTTTAAGATGAAAAAACTTTTTACCAAAAGTCGGGAGGTGTATGGAGATGGGGAAAGGCGGAATATTGGAGAAGGTGATACGGGGAGTGTTTTTCACCGCTACTCCCGGACTTGCTCTTTATGGACTGGTTACAGGGGACTTCAGCTACCAGTACCTGATGCTTCTCGGCCTTTCAGGGGTGCTCGCGATTATCGGAATAGATGATTATGAAAAAGGGAGGAAATATTGGAGTCTGTTTTCTTTTATTGTGGCATTGTTTTCCCTTATCACTGCGATCCAAATATTTTTCTCGGATGCCGGCTTATAACTTCCGCAGTAGGGTATATACATAATCAGTATTCAGAATATTGGTAAAATTATTCTGCGTCAGGGGGAGAACCGATGCTCAAAAATTATCAGACCGGAACTTTTTTCGATGAAATGATGAATAGTGATGCAACACCGAAACCTCATTACGAATGGTTTTATAAACTGGTGGAACGTTTTTCGGCACGGGAACTGGATGAAAAGCACGAGACCGCGCAACTGAGTTTTCTTCGTCAGGGTATAACGTTTACCGTTTACAATAATGAAGGCCAGACTGAGAGGACGATGCCATTCGATTTTATTCCGATCATTATTCCGGAGTCGGAATGGACGATGATCGAAACAGGCATGAAACAGAGAATGACGGCTCTGAACAAGTTTCTGGAAGATATTTATCATGAACGCAGAATTATTGAAGAAGGTGTCATACCGCGGGAACTTGTGGACAATAATCCTTATTATTACCGGAAACAGGTACAGGGTGTCGATATACCTCTTGATAACCATATCTTTCTCTCCGGCGTGGATCTTATCCGTGACGAACATGGTCAGTATCGTGTGCTGGAAGATAATTTACGTAACCCTTCCGGAATGTCCTACGTGTTTCAAAACCGCTACGTTATGAGACAAGTGTATCCGGAACTGTTTTTCAATCATTCCATCCGTACCCTTGAGCACGAGTTCTCGAAACTGCACCAGGCGGTCTGCGACCACAAACCGTCCGGATGTGAAGGAGAGGCGAACGTGGTGCTTCTGACTCCGGGGAGTTACAATTCCGCATATTATGATCACATGTTTCTGGCTCAGCAGATGGGAATCGAGCTCGTGGAGGGGAGGGACCTCCTCGTTCAGGACGGAGTCGTCTATATGAAAACGATACGTGGTCTGAAACGCGTCGACATCATTTATCGACGGATTGATGATGATTTTCTGGACCCGGAAGCTTTCCGGCCGGATTCGGCTCTCGGAGTGAACGGACTTCTGGAGGCATATAGGAAAGGTAACGTAGCCATCCTTAACGGAATAGGGAATGGTGTTGCGGATGATAAAGCGATGTACGTATACGTCCCTGAAATGATCCGTTTTTATCTCGGAGAAGAACCCCTTATTCCGAACGTGGAAACATATTTTCTCAGTGATCCGGAACGGCTCCAATATGTCCTGGATAATATGAGCGAACTGGTTATTAAAAACGTCGGAGCTTCCGGGGGCTACGACATGCTGATCGGACCTCAGTCCACGGAAGAAGAAAGAGCGCTTTTTCGCGAAAAAGTGATAGAACAGCCGAATCAGTACATTGCCCAGCCTACTATCAAACTGTCGCGGGCTCCGGCTTTTCAAGGCGGGAATGTTTACCCGTGTCACGTGGATTTGCGGGTTTTCGTCATGAACGGAACAAAGATGAATGTGCTTCCCGGAGGGTTATCGAGGGTCGCTTTGAAAGAAGGGTCACTCGTCGTCAACTCCTCCCAGGGAGGAGGCGGCAAGGATACGTGGATTTTGTCGGGAGGAGGCGAAACAGATGCTTAGTAGGACGGCAGACGCTTTATACTGGATGGCGAGGAACCTGGAGCGTTCCGAAAACAACGCCCGGGTACTGAATGTTCAGCTTATAAATATGCTCGAAGCGGCTGATCAGCATGTGCTGGACAGGGACTGGGAAGAAGTGCTCGAGATTTGCGCTTCCTACCGGGACTATATCAATCATTATTCGAGAATGGAAAGAGGGACTATGATCGAGTATTTGACAATGAACCCGGTTAATCCCAATTCCATCGAGAACTGTATGAAAGTCGCGAGAGAGAATACTAAGACCACGCGCGATACCATCCCTGGCGAGTTATGGGAAATCCTCAACGAATTTCATCTCGATCATCAGGACAGCGGAGAAAATATCGGAACGCTGGCACGGACGAAAGACTATTTGAAAACAGTCACCCGTACCTCCATGACTGCACAAGGGGTAATAGAGTCTTCAATGACCAGAGGGGTCCCCTATACGTTCATCAAGGTTGGCAAGTGGCTTGAGCGTGCGGAGAAGACAGCCCGCATTTTGAACGTCGTCTGTGAGAAACAAAGACGGGAACCGCTTCAGCACACAACGAACAATTATTACTACTGGCTGGCCGCTCTCAGATTCCTGAACGGATACGATTCGTTCATCAAAGAACATCCGCCGACCATGGACTCTGCATACGTCCTTGATTTTCTTGTGAAAGAAGAAAAATTTCCGAGGTCGATAAACTACTGTATGACGCACATTAAAGAAGCGATAATGGATTTAGAAGGCGGGCAGGTGCATCACTATTCGGAAGAGCTGTTTCAGCTTACAGATGTGATTCTTGCGGAGATAAGCGATACCGTCATTAAAGACATGAATATGGAAGAACTTATGAGGTTTCTCGACCATTTTCAGAAGCAGTGCATCGCTTTAAGCAGTCTGTTTATGGAAACCTACTATCTTTCTGTACCGACATCCTCAACATAAGAAGGAGCAAACGTTTTTATGAAATACCTAATTGAGCACACAAATAAGTTCCACTACGAAACATTCGTAGATCAAAGCATGAACCACATAAGGCTGAAACCGCGTTCCGATGAATGCCAGAGGGTGCTGGCCTACCGTTCTGAGATCTCGCCTGTCTCTGTAATAAAAGAGCACGTCGATGTGTGGGGGAATCATGTGGAAACATTTTTTATCCCCGAAAAACATGAGCATCTGACAGTCAAAACGATTTCAACAGTCAGTATCCAGAAAAGCCCTTTTATCGATATGATCTACTATTCGGACGAAATGAAACAGATATTTCATTCCGATCTTTTTCGTAATCACTATCTTTCCTACCTGAACGAAACTCCCTATACGTTCATGTACAAAGAACAGATCGATATGATCACTAAAAATGCGGGAGACCCGGAGGACCCGATCCAGTTTTCTATCGACCTGATGAAATACGTGCATAATACGCTGTTTTACAATACATCCACGACGGATGTGAATACGAAAGCATATGAAGCATGGCCTTTGCAGGGAGGAGTATGTCAGGATTTTGCTCATATTATGATTGCAGTGTTAAGAGGGAACGGGATACCGGCCCGGTACGCCAGCGGATATTTGTATATCGGGGAAGATTCAGCTCTCGTCGGGGACGCCGCCACTCATGCCTGGGTGGAAGTCATGGTGCCTGGTGTCGGCTGGACCGGACTCGATCCGACGAACAATGTAGAAGCGCTGGAGAATCATATACGAATCGGAACAGGGCGGGACTATGCAGACGTAAGTCCGCTTCAGGGGGTATATCGCGGAGGAGGCCAGAACCTCGACGTAAGTGTAAGCGTAACGCTTCTGGAAGAGTGATCGGCAAACTCAAAAAGGCGCTCCTCCCACCGGCGGGTGGAAGGAGCGTTGTTCGATGTTTCTGAATTAACATGTGCAGATGAGTCTTTCTCCCGGAGGTTGGGAGATCTTTATCACATGAATGCTCTGTATAAGAGCATACCCACATTATAGATGGGAAAGAAATCCTTGTCTATGCAACAAAAGAATAATTTTTGACAAGATTTTGAATGAAGGCCAGGATGTTTTTCTTTTCTTTTGTAAGGTAATTACAAAAGAAAGGAGAGATTAATATGAAGCTATTAAACAAAGCTGTAAAACATGGGGCAGGACTCGGAACTGCTCCGCTCGGCAATATGTACAGGGATGTCTCCGAAGAAGAGGCTTTTGGAACCATTCAGAGTGCGTGGAATATGGGAATCAGGTACTTTGATACTGCTCCTCATTACGGGGCAGGTCTTGCAGAAATACGCCTCGGCAAAGCTCTTGCGGATAAACCGCGGGACGATTTTTTTCTGAGTACGAAAGTCGGCCGATACATGAAAGATTCGACCGAAGAGAAGGAAGGGTTATTTAAGTACGGACGTCAGAATGAAGTAGTAACTGACTACAGCGGAGAATCGACAAGAATATCCATCGAGCAGAGCCTTGAGCGTCTTCAGACAGATCGGTTGGATGTAGTATTTGTCCACGACGTATCTCCTGACTTCCACGGAGACGCGTGGACGGAAAAATTCGAGCAGGCCCGAAGTGGAGCCTTTCATGTACTCGAAGAAATGAAAAAGAAAGGTACGATCAAAGGATGGGGGCTGGGAGTCAATACCATCAGTCCCATAAAACTTGCTCTGGAAATGGGAGAGCTCATCCCGGATATTTTCCTGACTGCGACACAATACACACTGCTGCAGCATGAGCATGCCCTCCAGGAAATCATGCCGCTCGCTGAAGAAAAACAGGTGGAGATGGTAGTGGGGAGTCCGTATAATTCAGGTGCTCTTTTAGGAGGGAGTTATTTTGATTACGAAGCGGCTGATGCAAACGTTTTGAATCACGTTCGTCAGCTAAAACAAATTGCTGACGAATACAATGTCTCACTGAAAGCCGCCGGTCTCCAGTTTTCTTCAGCCCACCCGGCTGTCTCCGCCGTTATTCCAGGGTCTACAAAAGCGGAGCACGTTGAGGAAGATTTGCGTCTGCTACAGGAAGAGATTCCAAAAGATTTCTGGAAAGAACTGATATCGAAAGGCTTCATTTCAGAAAAAGCTCCATTGCCGGTATGACTCCTGTCTCCCCCTCTGCTTAAAGCAGAGGTTTTTTTTCTATGATAAAATAACTTCAGATGTGAGAGTATGTGTTTGATACTGCCTTACTGTACGGGAAAGGAGGGAGAGGGGATTGGAATTTGTAATTGATATGCTGATCGGCGCCGGTCTCGTATTCTTCTTTCTGATCACGTTTATCATTTTTCACACTATCAATAACAGAAAATGACGATTCCGTGATTCGCACGTACCGGTTTTTAACTTGAATCAGCCATTATTGACAGGCGGTATTTTACACGGAAAGCAAAGTATTATATTGAGCAACAGGAGGAGACAAAAGTGAGTTTTTTGAAACGTAACGGGTATGAATATTATGATCTGAAAAATATACTGAAGACCCGTCATCTCGAAGAAGAGCTGACGGAAATTAAACAGGAGTTCGCTACGCTGCCGGCAGACTCGTATGCCAGGGAACTGAACAGATACAGAAGATACGGACGAGCGGTGATTATACCGGGCACAGGCCATGTCCAGTGGCTGCCTTCCGTTCGAACCGAAGAGGGGGAAATGTATAAGTATTTCCAGGGAAGCTTCAACCCTGAATATACGGACAGCGCCCGTGATTTTCCGGCTATTTCCGAAAAAATGCGGGAGAACCGTCTTCTTAATGATATCATTCTGTTCGATTACAGACAGACGTTCTGGAGAGAGGAAGATCTTCTTCTTCCTATTCATGCCGGGGTTCATTTTGTGAAACTGGAAGTGGATAATGAACAGGAGATTGCAGTGTCTTCTCCGAACCATCTCCATCAGGACGGGGAACCATTCACGTTCGCCCATCTTGTGCACCGTCAGAACGCAGAAGGGGGCGGTAATGCTATAGGCACTCCTCATGCAGCGGGAGAAATACCGGAAAATGTGAATGAGACACAACTGCTGAAGCAGATGACGCTGACTTCTCCTCTCGAATCATATGGAGTGTTCGATCCGATAGTCAGTCATTATGTTGCTCCCGTAACGAAAGGGAAAGAAGAAAGGAAAGGGGAGCGTTCGATGATTCTGATTGATTTCCAGCCCACTGTCTGTCCCGACCCGGAGGAGATTTCAAAACAGTTGAGACAGGGGGACTTAATGTTCGCCGACTGACAAACAAGATGCACAGAGGGAGGCGGAATCGCTCTCTTTCCACGGGGTTTCGTCCATATAGGATGCTGGGAAGATTATGAAGACAACAGATGGCTCACTGGCTGTTCAGGTCCGAACGGTTGTAAGTTCAGGGGCCACGAAAAGGAGTGATGATTCATGGACAGTATTATCTTTGATTTAGACGGGACTCTATGGGATCCCATTTCCACGGTGAAAGATGCCTGGAATGAGACAATTCAGGCACATCGTCCCGAAGAAAAAGAACTGAGCCGGAAGGATATGGAGTCCATAATGGGACTCCAGACAGAAGGAGTAGTGGAGAAGTTATTCCCGCATCTTGATCAGGACGAGGGCGAAAAGATTATCCACAATTGTTTTGAAGCGGAGATCGGAGTAATCAAAAAACAGGGCGGAGAATTATACGAAGGGGTGGAACGTACTCTGCAGCACCTTTATAACAACTATCCTCTGTTTATTGTAAGTAATTGCCAGGACGGCTATATTGAAGCGTTTCTTCAGGCCCATCAGCTGGAGAAATATTTTAAGGACTTTGAAAATCCCGGACGTACGGGCCTCTCCAAAGGAGAGAACATTCAGCTCGTGATGAAAAGAAATGATCTTAACAGCCCGATTTATGTAGGGGACACCTCGGGAGATAAAGAAGCCGCTCAAAATGCAGGTCTTCCATTCTACTATGCATCCTATGGATTTGGTGAGGTGGACAGAGCCGAGCAGACGATTGAAACATTCACCGATCTACAGTCTCTGTTATAATCGGTATCTTGATTGGAGGGTGTCCATGGAGTATCGTTATAAAGATTCCAGGAAGTGGAGGCGTGAGGGCCTGAAATATCTGTGGCAGACAGTGGCTGCTGTTGCAGCCAACATTTTTACTATGGCCTCGATGGACCCTTCCCCTCTGCTTGTCAGTTTCATCCAAATTGTGACAGGAGTCATCATTATTTCCGGGGTAATAAACATTTTTTACTTTTTTACGAGACCGGGAAAAGAATATATAACAGTCGATGATCAGGCTGTACTCATACGCAACGGCCCGCTTTTCAATAAAAAAGAAGTGCTTCTCGGGGACATGACACGACTTGTGGAAAGAGAAGAAGAACTCGTCATTGAATACGGAAAAAAGCGCAGAGAGGCACTGGTGGAAAAGGAAAATCTTTCGGAAGAGGACGTTCGGGACTTCAAACGGGAAATAGGGAATAAATCGGCAAGCATAACGAAAATCCTTTAACGTATGAGGAGTGCTCTCTGATTTTCAGTGGAGAGAAACTCAGGAGAATCCAGAAGAGGAGGAAAATAATGATATTTTTTTACATACTGATGGCGGCGTTTGTCGGACTGATCACTCTCGGGTGGAGAGGAGCGGTCCTCGGCTTTGTAATAGGGATTGTTTACGCAGTAGCCGAGATCAACGCAAAAAAAATAACCAGACTGGAAGAAGAGGTTCGCCGGTTAAAGCAGGGAACCCGGTAATGAGGAAACCTTATATATATACAATCGGACACTCTTCCCACTCGAAACAGTTCTTTCTTTCTATGCTGAAAGAGGCGAAAGTGAATGCGGTGGCAGATGTACGGGCATTTCCGGCGAGTCGTAAGTTCCCCCATTTCAATCAGGAGAACATGAAGAAGTGGCTGGCGGGGGGAGGGTTTTCATACTCCCACCACCCTTTCCTTGCAGGACGGCGTAATAAAGCAGGCCACGTGCAGCCGGAGGTGAACGGAGCCTGGGAGAACCAGTCCTTTCACAATTATGCAGACTATACACTGACGGAAGAGTTCAGAGAAGGAATAGTCGGGCTCGAAGCACTGGCCGGTGAGAAGGATGTTGCGTATTTCTGTGCGGAAAGACACCCGTCCCGCTGTCACAGATTACTTGTCAGTAACTGGCTGGAAGCGAACGGGTGGGACGTCTATCATATTTTAGACGAAAAGGGTGGAATTTCCCTGGTAAAACACGAACAGGGCCGGTGGGGAGCTATGCCTATCATCGAGAAAGACGGGATTGTCGTGTATCCGGAAAACGGATGAAAGAAACATATCCGGGAACTGATTCCTTTTGAACCCGGGTATCGATTCTTCATGGTAGACGTTTACAACGGGAGGTTCCGATGCCTGAACAGAAGGATCGCCAGGGTATAAGCAAGGATTCCGATACCCGTAAGTATGAGAGAAGATGTCCATACTTCCGCATCTCCTCCGGCGATTTTTCCCGGTTCATAAAGGGAAAACGGAGTGATGTTCCGTAACCAGTCGACATCGGTCACAATCTTTCCGATCATATTCATTCCGTAAAAAAGGAAGGTCACCCCGCCTGCTGTCGCTAACGCCGACCTCTCATCGTTCAGCAGAGAAGACACGAGGAAAGAATACCCCCCTACTGCAAAAAATAACAAAAAACCGACGAAGTTGATCTGAAAAAAATCTTTCATAGCTATCGCATTCTGCTCATCTATCAGCAGTTCGCCGGCAGCCAGCCCGCCGCCGAAATTCAGGACATGTATAATGATAAGACCGCTCAGCAGAACCATCATCTGAGTAAAGGTGATCTGAAATCTGGAGATTCTGGTGGAAAGAAGATAAGCCATGGAGCCCCGGTCCACAAGTTTCGCAAGTAGCTGTACCGCACTCATTACGCTGAACACACCCAAAATAAGCAGGTAGAATAATCCGTAGTATTCCGCTGAAATAAACTGGCCATAGTTGCCGAAAGCTTCCAGTCCGAGAGCTCTTAATAGAGAATCAGGGAACAGTTCCATCATGCTTTCCATTTCATCGAGATTGTCCGCAAAGAGGGGGAACAGCGACGTCATAAGAACTACATAAATAGCGGAAACGAGACCGAAGCCGAGGAATAATTTAATATTCGATTTCATCATTTGTTTATAAAGCGGAAAATTCATGACCCGGCCTCCTCTGCATCATAGTAATCCATAAATATCTGCTCCAGACTCTGGGTGCCGGCGCTTATATTTTTGACGCTGTACTTCGATAATTCGTGGACAAAATCATCAAAATCCCCCTGGACTTCGACCCGTACGAATAACCCCTCCGTTTTTTTTATGGAAAGCCTGGAGTCCTTCATAGCTTCGACATCTTCGGGCCGGGTCAGTGTGACATCGAAGACTTTACGCTGCATGGATTGCAGTTCGTGTATGTCCTTGACCGTAACAATCTCTCCGTTCCGGATGATAGCTGCACGATCGCACGTTCGTTCGATCTCCGAAAAGCTGTGGGAGGAAATCAGAAAGGTTTTTCCCTTTTCCTTCTCTTCCAGCACGATCTCGACGAAAAGCTTTTGCATAAGGGGGTCCAGTCCGGAGGTGGGTTCATCCAGAATATATACATCGGGGTCGTGCATAAATGTCGCAACGATTCCCACCTTCTGCTTCATCCCTTTGGACATCTTCCGGATAGGAGTATCGGGATCAAACTGCAGACGCTGAATCAGGCTGTTCCGTCTGCTCTGGTCCGTGACGCCCTGCATCCCAGCCATCATATCGAGGAAGTCGCTCCCTTTCATTCCTTCGAGAAAAGCGATCTACCCCGGTAAATAACCGATTCTTCCCCGTGCTTTCGCCTGATCTTTCCACGTATCATAACCGTCAATTACAGCACTACCCTTTTGAGGTTTCATATACCCGAGGAGATGACGGATAGTCGTGGATTTGCCAGACCCGTTAGGTCCGAGAAACCCGAACACTTCCCCTTCCTGTACTTCAAAAGAGACGTTGAAAATCCCTTTGCCATTCGGAAACTGCCGGGTAAGATTGTCGATGCGAATCATTGCTTCCACCCCTTTCTGTAGCAAAAGACTGCTTTTTCTAAATTCTATTACTCTCTCCGGGATTGTCAATGCTTCCTTATGGAAATTATACCAGTATATTCAAAAAATCTGTGCAGGGGGTGCAAAAGATTCTGATTTTTGTTATACTGATGTCATCCAAGTGAATAAGTAATCAACTACTAGGGGTGTCCGTGGAACGGACTGAGAGGAAAGAATGACTTTCCGACTCTCTGGACCTGATCTGGATCATACCAGCGTGGGGAAGTAGTCAACATACCATTGACGAACCGGGTCCTGTAATTCAGGAGCCGGTTTTTTGCTTCTTCTTCTGCCTGGGATAAAGGGGGGGAGAAAATATGAATCGCACAAAACTTCTTACGACAATGGCTGTACTGACTGCACTCGGAACACTCGGGGCACAGATGCTGTGGTTTCCGGCCGGGATAGCAAAAGCTTATCCGGTCCAGCATGCCGTCAACGTCGTTGCTGCCGTTACGCTTGGACCGCTGCCGGCGGTGACGATAGCTTTCCTGATAGCTTTACTGCGGAATCTGTTGGGTCTCGGCACTCTGCTGGCGTTTCCCGGAGGCATGATCGGGGCTTTGGTGTCGGGATTGACCTATCACTATACGAAGCGTGTCGGGGGAGCGGTGACCGGTGAAATCATCGGCACAGGCCTGCTCGGCTCTCTTGCTTCCGTACCGATCGCCAATCTATTGATGGGTACAGGCGCTGGAGTCTTCGCTTTTGTACCGTCATTCGCTGTAAGTACCGTGACCGGGGCGCTGATAGGGTGGATGGTCGCCACCCGACTGAAGCAGACAGCCATCGCGACAATTTAATTATTTGAACTGCTGGGGGCGCGGATACCGCTGAGATAAGGCTTTGCCTTAGTCCCTTTGAACCTGATGCGGGTCATGCCGCCGAAGGGAAGCACTCTGTACATAGAGGCTTCCTGTATACTAAATGAGGAGGCTATTTTTATGTCATTTACGAAAGAATTAAGAAGAGAAAATGAAGATGTATTTCAGGCGATTTTCGATCACCCGTTTGTACGGGGGCTTGGGGAAGGTGAACTGCCGAAAGAAGCGGTGGCCCACTACGTAAAAGCGGACTATGAATACTTGAATACGTTCCTTACCCTGTATGGCACGGCCATTTCCCAATCCGACAGTCGGGAGGATATATCATTTTTTCATAATCAGATCGCCTTTGTGCTCGGGGATGAGATGCACCCCCACCGCAATTTAAGCGAGTATGCAGGCACTCCGTACGAAAACCTTCAGGGTTATCCGATGCCACCTACAGCGGATCATTATCGTGCTCACATGAAGAGTGTGGCCACAGAAGGTCTGCTCGGAAAAACAATTGCCGCTATGCTTCCCTGCCCGTGGACTTACGATGAAATCGGGAAAGAATTGAAACGGCGTTACTCGCCGGAACCGGACCATCCTTTCTATGAGTGGATCGAGTTCTATGCCGATGATTCTATTGCCGAAACGACCGGCTACATGATGAAACGTCTGGATGAGGAAGCGGAACAGGCCTCACCGGAAGACAGGCGGAAAATGAAGGAGGCTTTCCGGAAAAGCTGTCAGTTGGAACTCGCTTTCTGGGAAATGTCCTATTCACTGGAAGAGTGGCCTGAAGGAAAGGAGGCGGCTAGATGAGACCATATACAGCACTGACAATCGCAGGTTCCGATTCCGGAGGCGGAGCCGGAATCCAGGCGGATATCAAGACAATGGAAGAATGGCAGGTGTACGGGATGTCTGTACTGACTTCATTGACCGCCCAGAACACTATGGGAGTCCGGGAGGTCCATCACGTACCTGTTCCATTCCTTACTGCTCAGCTTAAAAGTATTGAAGAGGATCTGCCGGTGGATGCTATCAAAACCGGAATGATTTCATCGAAAGAAGCTGCACGTACAGTAGGGGAATGGATCGGGGCCCGGCGGAAACCATACGTCTGTGACCCCGTCATGGTAACTGCGAGCGGTCATCCTCTTATGGAGGAGGAGACGAGGGAGGCGCTTTCCGAATATCTTTTTCCTCATGCTGATGTCGTCACTCCGAATATTCCGGAAGCGGAAACGCTCCTTGGGATGTCTATTAAGACAGAAGCTGATATGGAAGAAGCGGCAGGACTGTTTGTAGAAAAACTCGGCAGTCGCGGTGCGCTCATTAAAGGCGGGCATCTGGAAGGAGAAGCCGTCGATGTACTGTATGACGGAGAAATTATGAGGACATACAGGGAAGCGCGGATTAAAACGGATAATACCCATGGCACAGGCTGCACGTATGCTTCGGCTATCGCGGCGAATCTGGCGAGGGGACGGACGCTTCCGGCAGCTGTAGAGAAATCTAAACATTTTATTACCGAAGCTATCCGTCATTCTTTCGACCTCGGTTCAGGAAGCGGTCCGACGAATCACTGGGCCGGAAGAATAGGAGAGATAAAATGATAACAGAGCGTGTAAGAGACAAGAGACCATTGATTCATCATATTACGAATGAAGTAGTGATGAATTTCTCTGCGAACGGCCTCCTGGCTTTCGGAGGAAGCCCGGTTATGGCGAAAGAAAGAGAAGAAGTCGCAGACATAGCAGGGGCGGCCGATGCTCTTGTATTGAATATCGGCACGCTCCGGAGCAGTGATGTGGAAACGATGATAGCAGCAGGAAAAGCAGCTAATGAGCAGGGCGTCCCTGTACTGCTGGACCCGGTGGGGGCAGGAGCGAGTACCTTCCGGAAAAATGCAGTCAGGAAAATAACAAAAGAGCTGGACGTAGCCGTCGTGAAAGGGAATGCCGGCGAAATCGCCGCTCTCGCGGACGTACCGTTGAAAGTGAAAGGTGTGGATTCGGAAGAAAGCGGGGACTCTGCAGCTATCGCCCTGAAAGCTTCGGAGAAACTGAACACCTGCGTAGTAGTGACAGGAGCAACAGATATAGTAGCGGAAGACGGTAATTATAAAACATCTTCCTACGGTTCTCCCCTGCTTAAGCAGGTTACAGGATCGGGGTGTCTTCTCGGGACGCTGATTGCCGCCTGTCTCACCGTTGAGGATGATAAGGAGAAAGCGGTACTTTTTGCAGTGGAATTTTATAATAAAGCTGCGGAGAGGGCGGAAGCGAACTCCCATGGTCCGGGATCATTCGCCGTTTCTCTTCTTGATGAATTGGGGAAAGATGTATGATTGATTATCTTCACACCTATTTCATTATGGGAAGCCAAAACTGTAAAAAAGACCCTGTGGAAACTCTGCGGCGAGCCATCAGGGGTGGGATCACCGCTTTTCAGTTCAGGGAAAAGGGAGAAGGATCATTGACGGGTGCCGAAAAAGTGAAGCTTGGCCACCGTCTGCGGGAAGAATGCCGTGAGCATGGAATCCCTTTTTTCGTAAATGATGATATTGAGCTGGTAAGTGAATGGAAAGCGGACGGTGTTCACATCGGGCAGGAAGATACGGAAATAGAAAAAGTGAGAGATCGTTTCCCGGATCTTATAATCGGGTTGTCCGTATCCACCCCGGAAGAGCTGGAGCAGAGCCGGTACGAGCTGGCAGATTATCTCGGAGTGGGGCCCGTGTTCAAAACTTCGTCGAAGGAGGATGCGAAAGACGTAATAGGAATAGAAGGGCTTCGGGCGATTCAAAACAGAGCCGGGTTGCCGGTAGTCGCCATAGGAGGTATACACGAAGGTAACGTACAGAAAGTGAGAGAGACCGGAGCCGGGATAAGCGTGATTTCCGCTATCGCAAGTAACGAAGACCCTGTCAGCGGTGTGCAGCGATTATTATAGCAAAACCACTCCGGTCACTGCTGCAGTGACCGGAGTGGTTTTGTGTTTTAAGATCGATATATAAATGCAGAAACAAAAAATCCTTCCACCTGGGCAGAAGGATAAGACAGTCTAAGAAGCTCGGACGAGTGATAAGTGCGTGCAGATGAGTCGTTCCGCAAAGAGGAATAACTCTCACCTTCACTGAACGATCCTCTATTATGTATCGACTGTATCTGTTTATTATACATAACAAAATTCGATACGTAAATGCATATAAGGTTTTTCTGTAAACATCGGGCAAAGGTAATAGGTCAAATTGCTATAGGCGTTTTCTGGAAACGTTTGCAGCAATCTGACCCGCGGTTCTGATGCTGTTCAATTTTTTTCGGGATTATTCCCCTGAAGCATATCCGTACGGGTTGTGGCTGCGCCATCTCCAGGTGTCCTCACACATATCAGTGATGGTTTTTTCCGCTTTCCACCCCAGCTTTTCCTCGGCTTTTGAAGGGTTTGCATAGCAGGAGGCTACGTCACCTTCGCGGCGGCCGGTCACTTCATAGGGTACAGAACGCCCGGAAGCTGATTCGAAAGCCCGGACGAGCTGAAGTACGCTGTAACCTTCCCCGGTGCCGAGATTATAGATCTCGTGACCCGACCCCTGCATCGCTTTACTCAATGCTTTCACATGGCCGAGAGCAAGGTCCGTTACGTGGATATAGTCCCGTACCCCCGTTCCGTCAACGGTCGGATAATCATCGCCGTAAACGGTGAGCTTTTCATATTGTCCCAGAGCTACTTTTGCAACATAAGGCATGAGATTATTCGGAGTTCCATTCGGTGACTCACCGATTTTTCCGCTCGGGTGGGCACCGATCGGGTTGAAATAGCGAAGAATGGAAATGCTCCATTCGGAATCAGCGTTCCAAAGATCTGCCAGAACCTCTTCAATCATCAGTTTCGTTCTTCCATAAGGATTGATGGCGGACACCGGGAAGTCCTCCGTTATCGGGTTGGATGCCGGTTTCCCGTAGACCGTAGCGGAAGAAGAAAATATGATGGTTTTCACATTGAATTCGGCCATGACTTCCAGCAGAACGAAAGTGGCCGTCAAATTATTTTTGTAGTACGTGAGAGGAAGGGAGACCGAATCATTCACCGATTTAAGGCCTGCCATGTGTATAACAGCTTCGATCGTGTGCTTCGAGAAAATCTCCTCGAGGGCACTCCGGTCCAGCAGGTTGTTTTCGTAGAATGTTATCGTTCCGCCGGTAATTTCCTCGACTCTCGTCAGGGACTCTTTCCGACTGTTCGACAGGTTGTCGATGACCGCAACGTCGTACCCTTCATTCAAAAGGTCCACGCATATATGACTTCCTATGAAACCTGCGCCTCCTGTAATAAGAATCATAGACTGCCCTCCTGTTTTCTATTCTTATCCATAAAATTACATGAATGAAGAAGTAAAAACAACCGAAATCTGATAATATAGAACTACATAAACTTAACTGAGTTCTTTTCGGAAAGTTCCAGTTTCCCGTAACTGAAGGGAGTCGGGAATGGTGGCATTATTCTACCATTCGTTATAATTTGTCGGTTCATGGTAATGTTTGAAGCGGTTTGCAGTAGACAGTCCTTTGCTTTCCCCGGGCTGCTGATGTGATACTGTCAGTACTTCAACCCCATCCGTTTCCCGGACTTTCCGCAATTTATAGATCTGGTCCTGTGCCCACTCATCGTATACGACATCGCTGAAGTGGAAACCTTCCCACATAATACCATCTACGTACGGAGAGGAGGCGGTGGCCAGCGTATCGAATCCCCAGTTCTGTATCAGAGAAAGATCCGGGTGCCTGTCTTTGAGAAGAGTCAGCCAGTCCGTCAATCCTTCCCGCTGTTCGTGAAGAACCTGAGGATCACCGCCATGCTCATTATCGATGTTTCCTACAGTATCGAGAAAAGCTCCATCCAGTCCTTTATCGATAATCTGCTTCTGGACCTCGTCTGCCATAACTTGCTGATAGTGAGGAGAAGTTATGTCGGTCAGGTAGGAGTCCCATTCTTCGTAGTAAACTCGTTTACTATTGCGAACGAAGAAATCTTCTTCTTTTAATTTCCGGAAGAGTGGTTTGTTCCACTGGTCGGCTTCCATGGTATTGATATACCCATACACGAGTGTGCCGTTCTTACGGATTTCCTCTATCTGTTCACTGGTGTAGTAGAAAGGTTCAATAACCATTGCATCATACTCGCTCATCTCGTCTATAATCGCAGGGGTCGGAGCATCATAATAGATTTTGTAACTTTCTACGTGAGAGAGTGGAGACTCTTTTGAAGCGCTGAGACGATCCGAGACCAGAAAAGCGGAGAAAGCGAACAGCAGGGAAGTCAGAAGATAGACGGGAACTCGATTTTTTCTTTTCAAAGAAAATTCCTCCTGTAAAATAGTATTTTTTTGTAATTACTATTATATACAATTGCGACAATTAAATACACTTATTTCGAAAGTATTCCGAACGAACCAAAAAGGGGTGATGAGATGATTTACAGGCAGTCAAGCTTAGTCAGAAAATCCATTGAACTGATTCTGGTCATTGCAGGGTTGGGGATGATTGATCAAATATTCGGGTTGGAAATGAGAGAATGGACATTGAACCCTTTTCTTATAACGGTGCTTTTATTTTCACTCAGATACGGTTTGACGATTGGTATAAGCAGTTTCCTTCTGGTGCTGGTTTACTATCTGGTGGATATGGTGATCGGGGGAGGGGACATATTCCTTGTGTTCTACAGCTTCGACCGATTTATTAATGTCGCGCTACTGCTCCTGGTTGCCGTCATCGGAGGGATGTACGGCACAAGTTTCCGGGAAAGATATGAGTCTCTCAGCGACCGTAACTCCGAACTTTACGAAGAGAATGAAAACGTGAAAGAGGTCATCCAGTCCGTGGAAGAGTCGATGAAAGCGATGCAAAACCGCGTTCTGGAAAGCGAATATACCCTGACCAGAATTTACCAGGTAGGAAAAGCGCTTGATCAGCCGACCCCTTATCTCATACGGAACGAAGCGATTGAGATCATTTCGGATTTATTCCAGTCCCGGGAAGTAGCCATCTATCATGTGGACGCATCATTCAGTGCGATGCGGCTCAGTGTGAAAAGAGGCGGACCCGAAGCGTTTCCGCAAACCGTTTTCGTTTCCGGAGAAGATTCGATGCTTCAGAGATTATTTTCGAATAAAACGGTGACGATCCGTTCTGTTGAAGACGATGAAGACGCTCCGGTGCTGGCAGGTCCGATTATTCAAAACGGCAAAGTACAGGAAGTGCTGATCATCAACGATCTCGATTTTGAACGGTTGACGAATTATGAAATACAGATTCTTTCCGTTCTGCTGGATTGGCTTTCGGACCGGATTGATAAATCCCGGGCGTCTATGCAGAAAGAAGAAGAGAAGAAAATGTATCCGGGGACATGTATTTATTTCAAGGAAGCTTTCGAAGAAAAAGTCATCGAGCAGCAGGACCGTAAAGAGAAGTTCGATGTCGATTATAGTGTGATAGAGGTGCCATACGTCAACGCCGGAGCGGTGTCGAAAGTTGAAATGGAAATCATTTTGCGTTCTTACCTCCGGGAAGTGGACATAGTCGGTTTTGAGGAAGGCAGCGGAGTGTTTTATTTCCTGCTTCCGGGAACCAGTCCGGAGAATGCCGGCATCGTAAGGGATCGTCTACAGAAAGTTATGGATGAGAAGGTTGTGCAGTATGTTCAATAACTTCACACAACCGGTATGGATACTCACATTTTATTTTATTCACGGTATTCTGGCTTTTCTGTTGCTGCTTTTTCTTCAGAAAAGAACGGAAGAAGAAGAACAGGGAGTAGTGCTGTGGATTTTTACTGTAAGCTTATTTCTCCCCGTAATCGGAGAAGTTCTTGGAGGAGTGGTCTGGTATATGGCCAGACGCTTCGGCAGCAATGACATTCTGGAATCATACGAGGAGTACGTTACTTATAAGCCGCCGATGCTGGAGCAGATCAGATATGAAGCAAGAGCAAGCTACGATATGCAGCCGTTCTCCGAGACACTTACAAATTTTGAAACAAAATCCAAACAGGATGTGATTATGAGGCTGATCAATTCGGACGTCTCCAGGAAAGGACATTACGTAAATCTCGGATTAACAAACCGGAATTCGGAAATGGTCCACTATGCGGCTACGACCCGGAACTTGCTGATAGATACACACGAAAAAGAAATTCAGCTCGCAAAATTGGAATACATTCCAGCTGATCCGACCAGGTTAAAGACGCTGTTATCAGCCTATGAACGATTTCTGAAAAGTGAGCTGCTGGAAGGACCGTCCCTTTCAAGGCTCGAGAAGGAGTACAAAGGTTTCATGGAGGAGGAACTTGCTTCCGGCAATGACCGCCCTTTACTCCTTGAAAGACTTGGAGAGTTTCATCTGTATCGGGGTGATCCTTCCACCGGAGTAGAAATACTCGAGAGTATGAATGAAAAGCATCCTCTTCAGGCCGAAGGGTACCTGGTCCTTCTCCGTTATTATTACGGAAGAAAAGACTGGAACCAGATATGCAGCGTGCTGAGTTCCTTGAAAGAAAACGTTCCGGAGACCAATATCCCGGAATCCAGACGTTTCATCGTTGAACATTTGTTGGGGGAAGAACTATGAAAAAAAATACAATTCAACTGAGTATAACTTTCGCTGTACTGCTGATCGGCATGGTGATTGTTCTACAGCTCATCAGGATGGAGACGTTCCAGCAGTGGTTTCCTCCCAACTCCTCTCCGGAGAATGAGTTCCCCGTAATGACTGCGGAAGAGCCGAAGAAGGGGGAGAAAGAGATTCGGGTATTTCTTCACCAGAATGAGAGTGATCTGTCCGAGGGAGCCATCGGAAATATGAAACAGGCCCTCGAGTATGCAAAAGTGCCATATGAACAGGTAGAGAGGGAGGAGATCAAAAATATTGCTCCTTCCCCTTATTCGATTATAGTTCTTGCCGGAGAACATTCCAAAGAGTGGCCGAGGGACGTTATCACCGAGTTTGTGGAAGAAGGCGGACGGGTGATGATCGCCGGCCGTTTTGTCGATTCGGAGTGGAACGACCTTCTTGGTATTAAGAAAGTGGAGGGGTACAAAGGCGATCTGCACGGTATTTCTTTCGAAGAGGAACTGTTTCCCGGTTACGTGGATCTTGATGCGTCCTCTAACCTTTTTTCCCACAGTATCGCCGATGTTGAACTGAAGGAAGAGGCAGCGGTACCTCTTACAGTCGAAGAAGAGCCGCTTATGTGGCTCCATGAAAAGGGTGAAGGGAAGGTAATGTTCTGGAATTCAACTATCACTGTGGATAAAACCACGAGGGGGATGCTGCTTCAATCACTCTCCATGCTTCCGCCTGCTTTCGTCAGTGCCCAGGCCTCCATTAAAGTTTTTCATATCGACGATTTCCCGTCCCCCATACCTTTTGAAACTCCGGAGAAAATAAATCAGGAATATGATAAATCAATACGTGATTTCTATACGGACGTATGGTGGAAGGATATGAAAGAAATCGGAGAGAACCTTGACTTCACGTACACGGGTTACGTAATAGGCACGTACAGGGATGATACGGAATTGAAAGGGGAAGACCTTAGGGAAATTCTCCGTTATCCTATGCTCTACTTCGGACGTGATCTATTGAGCGAAGGCGGAGAACTCGGTCTGCACGGGTATAATCACCAGTCCCTGGTCACCCCTTCCGAACCGATAGATGAAACGTTCGGATATGTACCGTGGAAGAATAACCGGCAGATGGTGGAGGCGATCAAGGAAGTGGAAGATGTTTTCAAATACTATTTTCCTGACGAAGAGATCAAATCCTACGTCCCTCCTTCCAACGTAATCAACACGACCGGAATTAAAGCGCTGGAACAGTCGCTTCCTGAATTAAAGACAATCAGTTCATTGTATATCGGGGGAGACAAAGGGAGTCTTGAACAGGAATTCGGGCCGAGCGACGTTAAGAACAACCTTTATTACTTTCCGCGAATGACGAGCGGGTATGCAGAAAGCCCGGAAGACCAGTTCCTACAGACAGACGTTATTGCTAACTTTGGCGTTTTCTCCCACTTCGTCCACCCGGATGACGTACTGGATTCCTACAGGGCGAAAGGCAGAAGCTGGAGCCAGATGCGTTCCAGGTTACAGGATATGGGAGAGCACATTGAAGAGAACTACTCTTACCTGGAAGCTATGACCCAGTCGAATGCTGCGAAAAAAATGAAAAGTTATCAGGAATCGGAACTGACGGTATCCTATGAAGAAGACCGGATCGTTATTACAGGAGATGAAATCCTGAAACCGAGTGAGTTTCTCATCAGGCTGGAGAATGGCAAGTTCCTCAATGAAGGAAAATATTCTTATGGCAGTGTGGACAAATTAAGTGAAGGATTATACCGGGTGACTGTTAAAGAGCCGGAAGCTGAGATCCTTATTAAGGAGCGTAGCAAATGAAAATAGGTATGATCGTGGAAGGGAGTTATCCCTACGTCAGCGGGGGAGTGGCGAACTGGGTGCAGATGATGATTCAGAGAATGCCGGAACATGAATTTGAAATTGTGGCTATTACACCGAAACTGATGACGGAAAAAGACTATCGATACACTTTGCCGGAGAACGTAACCGGCGTAACCAACCTTCCTTTGAACATGAACCAAAAGAAGAAAATGAAGAAGCGAAGGCTTTCTGCAGAAGAGGAGGAAGCACTGACTGAATGGATGATGTTCCGGAAGACCAGTGATACGGCGCTGAATATGCTGAGCGGAAGACTTGGGGACCCTGCCGAGTTCTTCTCGAGCCGGCTGTTCTGGCATATTGTTCAGAACAGCTATGAAGAAGAAAAGCAGTCGGCTTCTTTTATTGAATATCTTTTTATGTGGAAAGGAATGTTCTCGCCGGTTATTGAACTGCTGCAGTTCGATTTTCCGGAAGTGGATCTGGTCCAGTCCGTTTCCACCGGTTACGCCGGGCTGATAGGAGCCGCCATGAAACAACAGCAGGACATTCCTTTTATTTTGACAGAGCACGGTATCTACTCCCGGGAGCGTGAGGAAGAAATTCTGCAGGCGGCATGGATCGCCGATTATTATAAAGAGCGCTGGGTGAAATTCTTCCATCATTTGTCCCTGCAGGCGTATATGGAAGCGGATGATGTGATTACGCTGTTTGAAAGAAACAGTGAACTGCAGGAGACGCTTGGGGCACCTGCCGGGAAGTTACATGTCGTACCTAACGGAATAGACTATGAGCGGCTGGGTGCTATCCAAAAATCCGAAAAAGGAAAAGATACGTTGATTATTGGCGCTATCGTACGGGTAGTTCCGATCAAAGATATTAAGACGATGATCCAGGCCGCTAAGCTGCTGGCCGAGAAGTCCATTCCATTTGAAATGTACATAATGGGCCCGCTCGATGAAGAAGAAGATTATGCAGAGGAATGCAGGCGCCTTATCAATCAGCTGGAACTCGAGAATTCCGTCTTCCTGACAGGCAAAGTGAATATAAGTGATTATCTGCCGACGTTTGATGTGTGCTTACTTACCAGTATTTCCGAGGGCCAGCCGCTCGCAGTTCTGGAAGGAATGGCTGCCGGAGTCCCGTGGGTAGTTACAGACGTGGGGTCCTGTTCCGAGCTGATTCTCGGAGGTGAAGGTGATCCGTACGGACCTGCCGGGTTTGTCGTACCACCGGTGAAACCGCTGCAGGTAGCGGAAAAGTGTGAGTGGATGTATGCTCATCCGGAGGAGACAGCAAAGTTCGGCTGGAACGGTAAAAAACGTGTGGAGACGTATTATCAATTGAACCAGTTGATTGAACAGTACAGAGAATTGTATCAGAGGAGGGAGGAAGCTTATGGCAGGCATCGGGTTTAGATTACAGAAACTGTTCCAGGAGGATTACTTTTCTTCCCGTTTCAAAGCATATGTCTTCGCAGGATTGGTGACGGCAGGTCCATGGCTCATCGTTATCGTTACCATCACCCTGATCCAGTGGCTCACCACTCAATTCATCGATATAAGCCGGCAGGAAAATGAACTGTTCACGCTGTCGGTAGCGTACTGCTTCATTTTTTCCCAGGTGATTTTCGGTATTCAGCAGCTGGTCGTTACGCGGTATCTTGCAGACCTGATATTTGAAAACCGTTCGAAAGAAATATTTGCAACGTTCATAGGAATGACGAAGCTGACTCTGGCAATCGCATCGGTCTCCTGGTTGCTGTTCCTCTGGTTCTCCGAGCTTCCTTTTCACTTCAATGTTCTGATACTGGCATTGCTTGTTACTATTAACCTGATTTGGGTAATGTTTTTATTCCTGAGTGCGGCTAAGTTTTACCAGGCCGTGGCCTACAGTTTTCTGAGCGGTGCCGTCATTTCAATCGCCCTTATCGTCTGGATGGGGTTTAATGTGCAAATGTTCACATTCGCAGAGCACAGTCTCAGCTTCTTTCTGCTTCTCGGTTTTACGAGCGGGATGATTGTAACATTGTTTGGTCTCCTGCTTTCTATGCTTATGACTTTTGGGGAGAAAACGGTGGAAGGCCAGTTCAGTTACTTAAGTTATTTTGATAAGTACCCGTCTCTATTCTGGACCGGCTTTCTGTATAACGCAGGGGTATGGGTGTGTAACTGGGTAATATGGTTCGGGCCAGGGGGCTCCTCCCTTTTTGATACTTTCCTATACCATAGAATATACGATACGGCCGTTTTTCTTTCTTATCTGACAATCATCCCTGCTCTTATCATTTTCGTGGTTTCCGTGGAAACACGTTTTTATGAAAGGTACCGGATTTTTTACGGGAATGTCAACGAAGGCGGAACACTCGATGAAATCAGGAAAGCTAAAGAGAAAATGCAGCGTGTATTGAGACAGGAGCTGGAGCGTCTGTTCCGTAGTCAGGGGGTTTTTTCCCTTTTCGTCATCTTGTTCATCGGTTACCTGACAGCTTTTCTCAGTTTCGACGACGAAATCATTTCCATCTTCCGATTTACGGCAGTCGGAGCATTTTCAAACGCTATGGTGCTCATAGTTACTCTTATACTTCTTTACTTTGAGGACCGGCGGGGAGCCATGTATACATCAATCATGTTCTTCAGTCTGAACCTGATTCTGTCTCTCGTGTTTTTGCCTCTCGGATACGAGGGATACGGGCTCAGCTTCTCCATAGGCTCAACAGCCTCCTTCCTGTTCGCTATGGTAAGATTGGCCGTTTTCATCGATCAGGTGGATTACCATGCTTTCTGCCGTCCTCATGACCGGTCACACAAACAGGAGAGGCTGATGTTTTCGAAAGTGGGGAGATGGCTGAACGACAGAAGGTTCATATAACTGTTTCAGCTGCGAGGAAGGAGAAATTGTATGGAAATAAGAAGTGCATGTCCGGAAGACGCGCCCGGCGTTGCGAAAGTTCAGGTGGAAACCTGGAAGACGACGTACCGGGGGATTGTACCGGAGGGATATCTTAACCGGATGACCCCGGAGAACAGAAGAGAGAAATGGGAGAAGATTATCGAAAAAGGTATGGTTTACGTGGCGGTGAATGAGGAAGAGGAGATTGTGGGATTTGCAAGCGGAGGTCCGAGCCGATCTCCTCAACTTCATCCGCATGAAGCGGAGCTGTACGCCATTTATATAAGAGAAGAGGACCAGGGGAAGGGGATTGGCAGAAAACTACTTACCCCCGTCGTGAATGAGCTTATGGAAGGCGGACGGTCTTCGATGCTCGTATACGTTCTGGCTGAAAATGAATCCAGATATTTTTACGAAGCGCTTGGCGCAAAACTGCTTGATAAAATAAAGATCGGGATAGACGGAAAAACGCTGAATGAGCTGATCTATGGATGGGATGACATCTCCGGTCTCGCCACTCCGCCCGAATAAATACAGCTCGCGGCAAATTGAGGGGAGCGGGTGCACGATAAGATTGGTTGATAATTGGAAAATATTCCTCTATCCTTTGAATTGTCAGAATTGTTATAATTATGGCAGGGATGTAATGTGCTGGAAAATGAAGCTCAGGTACCGGTGAAGTTTTACTGATTCAGGGGGGAGCGGCGTTGAATAGAGCGGTGATTGTGATATGTATGGTTTTGCTTGCAGGCTGTCAATCAGGTTATCCGACGAGTGAGTATGGTCAACTCCCGCATACGGAAAACGAAGTTACCTTTAAAGCGGAATCGGAAGTCGATAATGGGGAAAACGGAGTGCACTTTTACATCATCAATGCAAGTGAGGCCCCCGTTTTTTATGATATGGGGTATAAAATAGAAAAAGAAACGGACGGAACGTGGAAAGAACTGCCGTTCGATGAAGAAATTCCATTTCGGGAACGGGCCAAAGAAGTGAAGCCGGGAGAGAGTTTCGAATCTGCTGTTGTGCTTGATGAAATAGAATCCGATTTTGAACCGGGAGTATATCGGGTGATAGTAACGATGACCGAATCGCGTGAAACGGAAGAAGTTTTCAGACTCGCTTCCGAATTCAGGGTTCTTCCGGTCACCTGAAAATAAAACCGGATGATAATCGCGCTTCTCTGCCAGCAGTTGAGGTGGGGGAGTCTTTAATGAAATTTTGATTTTAATATAAAATTCCTATAATCTTAAAGTAGGGATTTATATTAACTTTCAAAAGGAGAATCCAATCTATCTATGTTCCTTAACTCGTTTGGCACAAACGGTTTCTTACTATTAGCGGCGTTTCTATTATTCAGCGGCATCATTGTTGCCAAGTTCTCCAGTCGCTGGGGCATCCCTTCCCTGATTCTGTTTATAATGGTCGGGATGGTGACGGGCAGTGACGGGCTGGGGCTGGTTTACTTCCATGATGCAGGTACTGCGCAGATCATCGGTGTCTTCGCTCTCGTCATCATTTTGTTTGAGGGTGGCCTGCACACAAAATGGGCGACCGTTAAGTCTGTAGCGCTTCCTTCTCTCTCCCTCGCAACTCTCGGTGTGCTGATCACCTCTTTACTCATCGGGTTCAGTGCTTATTTCCTTTTCAACTTTTCGCTTCTTGAAGGTATGCTGCTCGGAGCGATCGTCGGTTCAACCGATGCGGCCGCTGTCTTTGCCGCTTTAAAAGAAAGGAACATCAAGGCTAAAATGGGAGCGACGCTTGAAGCTGAATCAGGGACGAACGATCCGATGGCAGTGTTTCTCACTCTGTCCCTTATTGAGCTTATCGCCGCTAACGATGGCAGTATATGGGCTATGATCCCGACCTTTTTTGTGCAGATGGGACTCGGTCTTCTCTTTGGCCTGGCGGTCGGAAAAATCGGTTCTCTGTCAATCAACAATATAAGGCTCGATTCAAGTGCTCTTTATCCGATTCTTTCCGTGGCATTTGCTCTGATTACATACAGTATCACTGCGTTCGCAGGGGGCAGCGGATTTCTTGCAGTATATGTGGCAGCTCTCGTTATCGGAAACAGTGAGCTGACTTACCGGTATTCGATTTTTCAATTCAATGAAGGGTTTGCATGGATGGCGCAGATTCTGATGTTTATTATTCTCGGACTGCTCGTCTATCCCGGACAGTTGTTTACCGCAGAGATTATGGGGAACGGGTTCCTTCTCGCCTTTATCCTCATTATCGTTGCGCGGCCCATTGCCGTATTTCTTTCCCTCATTAAAATGAACTATACTGTGAAAGAGAAAATCTTCATTTCCTGGGCCGGCCTCCGCGGAGCCGTGCCGATCGTACTGGCCACATTCCCGATTGTTGAGGGGCTGGAGGCAAGTCGCGATATCTTCAACATCGTCTTCTTTATCGTCCTCTCCTCCGCACTTGTCCAGGGGTCGACGATTTCGAATTTCGCAAACAAGCTCGAACTGGTGGGAAAGAAGAAGGATGTACCGCACCACTCCATCGAATTGATTTCAATGGGGAAAGCCCAGGCGGAAATGATACAGTTCCAGACGAACAGGGAATCGGCTGTCGTCGGGAAGAAACTGCATGAAATCTCTTTTCCCAACCAGGCCAATATAAGCGCGATCATCCGGGAGAACCGGGTCATCACGCCGTACGGGGAAACAGAAATCAAGGAAGGGGATTTCCTCTACATCCTCGTTGAAGCCGCTTATAAAGAACGCCTGAAAAAGGTGCTCGAAGAACGAGTGCCCCGTCCGGAAACAGGCGTGGACAGGGATACAGATGGCTGACCTATATATAAAGCCTTTCCCCGTTAAGGAGGGAAAGGCTTTTTTGTAAAAATATCAGAAAGGATTGGTTGCCCACTGGAGAGACTGTTTAATGAAGATACGCGGGTGAAGCTTCAGCTGCGCCACCATGTACTCAGCCAGATCCTCCGGCTGCATAAATTTCTGTTCATCATTTTTATCAGGATTATCACCGAATGCGAGTTCAGTTGCTACCAGACTCGGGTTCATGGTAAAGACGCGGATATTATGCGGACGCACTTCCTGCATCAGTGCTTCGGTCATTCCCTGAACAGCAAATTTGGAAGCACTGTACGAAGTGGAACCCGCAGTACCTTTCAGACCGTTACTCGAGGAGATGTTGATCATATCTCCACCGTTTTTCTCGATCATGTCCGGAAGTACAGCACGGGTGATGTGATACATACCGAACAGGTTGATTTCCACTGTCCGCTTCCAGTCGTCAGGGTCCGTGTCCAGGAAGTTCCCGTGCAGGCCGACCCCTGCGTTATTGATAAGAATGTCGGCTTTGCCCAGTTTCTCTCTCAGACCGGAAACTGCCTTCTCCGTCTCTTCAAGATCAGAGATGTCCACGGCGGCGTACTCCGCTTTTACGACGTGTTTCTCTACCTCTTCTTTCACCTGCTGAAGTTTCGTCTCGGTACGGGCAATGAGCCCGACATGAACGCCTTCCCGGGCGAATTCGATAGCTGTCGCTTTACCGATACCGCTGCCGGCCCCGGTAATGTATGCAACTTTGCCCTTAATGTCTTGTCCCATACGTAATTCCTCCTTCATTTAAGTACATACTTCCAACTTAAAGAGTAACATGAATAATGGAACTGCT
Source organism: Salimicrobium humidisoli (assembly GCF_002295105.1). Classification (GTDB taxonomy): domain Bacteria; phylum Bacillota; class Bacilli; order Bacillales; family Halobacillaceae; genus Salimicrobium; species Salimicrobium humidisoli. Next base: position 85,638 of record NZ_NSGH01000003.1, read on the forward strand.
CATCCGTCCTGTTTTTTCAAAGGAGCCTTCATAACGATGGAAGTACGGGAAAAATCCACCAATAATATGATAATATAGGGAGAAACGATCGTACCGGAACGAAGAAAGGGGAGTGTGTATGCGACTCGGAGGAAAGATTATTCTGCAGGTGGCAGGACTATTCGTTTTATACTACATAGGAAGCAAACTCCAGGAGTGGAGCGGGCTCCCGGTGCCCGGAAGTATAATCGGTCTTCTGCTTCTTCTGACTCTGCTCCTGACCGGTGTGCTCCCGGCCGGTTGGGTCGATCACGGTGCAGGTTTTATGCTGGCGTACCTGCCATTGTTCTTTGTGCCGGTTACGGTGGGAATCATCGAGTACCCCGTGCTGCTTAGCGGTACGGGTATCGTTATGATTATAATGACGATTACGGGGACGTGGCTGACGATGTTCATCGCCGGCTTTACGAGTGAAAAACTGTCGAAAAAAGGAGGAGCGTAATGGCTTTTATAATGCTTCTGCTTACGATTCTCACCTTTTTATTAATGGGCAAAATTTATTCTGAATACCGCACACCCCTGCTCACTCCGGTGCTTACTACTGTAGCTGTGATGGTTGCCGTACTTCTTATAACCGGGGTTTCGTACGAGACATATATGGAGGGGGCAGTGTGGATTGACCGCATGCTGGGGCCTGCCGTCGTGGCGCTGGCTTACCCGATGTACCGGCAGCGGGCTGTCCTGAAGAAACACTTCCTCCCGATTGTCGTTAGTGTCATCGTCGGCGTCATTACGGCTTTCGGTTCGGGATATGCGATGGCGACGGCTCTCGGGCTGGAGCGTGAACTGCTCCTTACCATTCTTCCGAAGTCTCTGACTACACCGATTGCGGTGCCGGTAGCTTCCGAAATAGGCGGCATTCCTTCGATGGCAGTAGCTTTCACGATGATTGCAGGATTTACCGCCATATTGACCTCCCCTTTGTTTTTTAAATATATTCCTTTCGGTAACTCAGGAAAGGGGATAGCACTGGGCACGGCTGCTCACGGGCTCGGTACTTCAAAAGCTGTGGAGTACGGGGAAGAGACTGTATCAATGAGTTCTGTGGCAATGAGTCTGGCTGCCATCATCGGTTCTTTTTTCGGGCCATTTTTTGTTTGGCTTCTGGCTATATGACGGTTAAGACTGAAAGAAATGTGGAAATAGTGGGGCAGGAGGGATGATTATGGTAAGCAAGGTAACTCTCGGCAAAACAGATTTATCCATCAACCCGATCGGACTTGGCACAAATGCGGTCGGAGGACACAACATATACCCGAATCTTGATGAGCAGCAGGGCGTGGACATGGTGAAAGCGGCTATCGATAGAGGCGTGGATTTTCTTGATACGGCCTATGCCTACGGTAACGGACGTTCCGAGGAACTCGTTGGTCAGGCGATTGCGGAATCCGGCAAACGTCAGGAAGTCGTTCTTGCTACGAAAGGTGCTCACACAGATGACGGCAGTAAAAGCAACCGTCCGGAATTTTTGAAACAGGCGGTTGATAACAGCCTTAAGCGTCTGGGTCTCGATTATATCGACCTTTACTATATTCATTTTCCGGATGAAGATACACCGAAGTATGAAGCAGTCGGTGCGCTTCAGGAATTGAAAGAAGCCGGAAAGATACGGGCTGTAGGTGTTTCCAACTTTTCGATGGATCAATTGAAAGAAGCGAATCAGGACGGATACGTCGATGTTATACAGGAACACTATAATCTTTTTGAGCGGGAAGCAGAGGAGACATATTTCCCTTACGTGAAAGAACAGGGGATCGGTTTCGTACCGTTCTTCCCATTCGCCTCCGGACTACTGGCCGGCAAGTATGAAGAGGACACGACTTTCCCCGGAGGGGATCTCCGCCATCAGAAACCCGAGTTTCAGGGGGAGAAGTTTAAAGAAAACGTCCGGAAAATCAACGAACTGAAACCGATCGCGGATTCATACGGTCTTGATACCGCTCAGCTCGTGCTCGCTTATTACATTCATCAGGAAGCAATCGATGCTGTAATTCCGGGTGCGAAGAGAAAAGATCAGGTGCTTCATAACAACAAAGCAGCAGATGTTACACTGGATCAGGCGACAATCACCCGCATCAGTCAGCTTTTCTCTTAAAACAAAATCTCAAGAAATAAGGCGAGACCTGGATTCCGGAAGCCCTCCGGGGTCCGGTTTTTTATATAACAATACAGGCTTCACAGCTTCGTCACCGCTCTAGGCACCTCTCCTGTGATAAAATCAACAGGAAAGAGAGGGCGGTCATCATGATAAAACAGGCTGAACAATTTTTGGAGCAGTGCTATAAAGAGTTAGGAAAAACGGAAACGGAATTACGGGAACGGACCGGAGCAGTGACAAAAGAAATAGAAGATACCGGCTCTTACACTCATACATATGAAGAATTGGAGTACGGGGCGAAGATGGCCTGGCGCAACAGCAATCGATGTATCGGACGGCTGTTCTGGAACCGTCTCGAAGTGAAGGATCAAAGACACCTTGATACCGAAGAAGAAGTGGCGGGTGCGCTCCGGGAGCATATTCACGAAGCCACCAACGGAGGTAGGATTCAGTCCACAATCAGTATTTTTAAACCGAAAACCGTAGCAGGCGGCGAAGTGAAAATCTGGAACCACCAGCTGCTTCGCTATGCCGGATACGAAACGGACGGCGGCATCATCGGGGATCCGGATTCGGTGGCACTTACGAAAAAGGCACTGGACATGGGGTGGAAAGGAGCAGGGACTTCTTTCGATATTTTACCCCACATCCTGCACATCGATGACCGCGAGCCTGTGTGGTATGATGTACCTGAAGACATTATTTTAGAGATACCGCTCAGGCATCCGGAATACGAGTGGTTTCGGGAACTGGGCCTGCATTGGTATGCTGTGCCGATAATCTCTGATATGCGGCTTGAGATAGGAGGGGTCGATTACACATGTGCCCCGTTTAACGGCTGGTATATGGAAACGGAGATCGGAGCAAGAAACTTTGCGGATGAATTCCGTTACAATCTTCTTCCTGTCGTAGCTGAAAAGATGGGCCTTGATACAAATCGGAATTCTTCTTTGTGGAAGGACCGGGCGCTTCTGGAGTTGAATCAGGCTGTACTGTACTCTTTCCAGCAGGACGGGGTCTCTCTCGTTGATCATCATACGGCGGCCCAGCAGTTTCAGGTCTTCCAGAGGAATGAACATAAACAGGAGCGGCAGGTTACAGGGGACTGGACATGGCTGAATCCCCCGGTGTCGCCTGCGACAACCCCCATTTTTCATCAGAGTTTTGAAGACAGAATGGATTCACCGAACTATTTTTATCAGAAGTGCCCTTTTTCGTGAAACTTTTTGTACGTAAAGGGCGTAGATATACAGTAGAAGAAAGGAGGAGTTATTATTGGATATTAAACCGAAAAAGACGAAGAATCTGACGGCTGCACAAAAACAGAAACTGAACAAAGCCGGTGGATGGCTCGGGAAGATCTTCACAGTCCTGTTCATCCTTGCGTTTATTGTACTTATATCTTTTAACTGGATCACCGATTACATATGGATGGGGAGCGTGGGGTACCAGGATTCCTACATGACAATTCTGACGAGTAAGCTGATGCTTGGAGTCGTCGGTTTCATTTTATTTGCTATATTTACCTACATGACGTTGAGCTGGATACGTAACGTCTATGTCGGACATTTCACCGCGGGCCAGCTTCCGCCTTTCATCAACAATAAAAAGCAGAGCCGCCTTCTGACGCTTGTAATTGCGATTATCGTCGGTCTGCTCGGAAGTGTGCTTGTACAGGGTGTAGGCTGGGAACCGTGGCTGAAGTTTCTCAACTACGAATCATTCGGAGTGAAAGATCCCCATTTTGACCGGGATGTATCTTTCTATATGTTCGTATTACCATTCATCGAATTTGTTCTTTCTATCGTTTTGGGACTTGCAATCTTTTTCTTCCTCGTGGAGATTGGGTTCTATTCCGTCTACAACATGTACCGGATGAACAGGAAAGCGCAGATGCATATGGGAATCACGCTGGCGATCATCGGTATTCTTCTTGCCTTCCAGCACGTGCTTGAACCTTTCCGTTCCCTTCTCACCAACCAGGTGAACGTAGTTCAGGAGAGTGTGGTGCACGGACTGAGTTACACGGATGATGTCGTCAACAATCCTGCGTCCTACGTGATGGCGGGAGTCGCGCTCCTCGGAACGATTTGGGTCATCGTAGCTCTGTTCCGGGGAAGATGGAAATCGATGGTAGCGCCGATCATCCTTTATATAGCCGTAGGAGTTCTCGCTCAGGGAGCTTCCATGATCGTACAGAACTTCGTCGTTTCACCAAACGAGTTTTCGAAAGAAAGTCCTTATCTGGAAGAGAGTCTGTCGATGACGAGAACGGCTTATGATCTTGACAATATGACTGAAGATCAGCACCCTGGAGCCGATTCTCTGGATCAGTCCATGGTGGAGAGAAATCAGGACACGATAAATAACGTACGGATCAATGATGCCCGGCCGATATTGAGTGTATATAATCAGCTTCAGACGTTCCGTACTTATTACGAGTTCAATGATATTGATATAGACAGGTACAACGTGGACGGGGAGTATGAACAGGTGTTCCTCGGAGCCCGGGAGCTGAATACGGAAGATCTGCCTTCCCAGGCGAAGACGTGGGTCAACCAGAACTTACGTTACACCCACGGTTACGGTATTTCCATGAGTAACGTCAATGAAATCACGCCGCAGGGACAACCGGAATATATGGTGGAAAACCTCCCGCCTGAAGGAAAACCGGAAGTGGAACGTCCTCAGGTGTATTTCGGGGAAGAGGACTATGATTCCGTCATCGTCAACAGTGGCGTCGAGGAATTCGACTACCCTGCAGGGGATGAGAATATGTCCAATACGTTTGAAGCGGACAGCGGAGTGCCGCTCTCCGGCATCAACCGGGCTCTGTTTGCGATTAATGAAGGGTCCTTCCGGATGTTCGTCTCCGATCAGGTGACAGGAGACTCCAAAATACTCCAGACCCGTAACATTATGGACAGGGTGGAACGTATTGCTCCGTTCCTCACTTATGACGAAGACCCTTACATTTTCATACGTGAAGATGGAACGATGGACTGGATGATCGACGCCTATGTCACAGAAGAGAACTATCCTTATTCGGAACCGTACTCCGAAGATAATAGTTATATAAGAAATTCCGTCAAGGTGACGGTGGATGCCTATACCGGGGAAGTGGACTTTTATGCGGTAAATCCCGAGGAGCCTCTCCTTCGCACATACCAGCAGATCTTCCCGGATCTGTTCACTGAAAAGGTACCTGAAGATGTGAAAAGCCATTTCCGTTATCCGATCGATCTCTTCAAAATCCAGGCACAAATGTATCAGACGTACCATATGACGAATCTGGAAGTATTTTATAACCGTGAGGATTACTGGGAAATACCTACGGAGAAATACTTCAACGAAGATATAACGATGGAACCTTATTACGTTACGATGCGTCTGCCTGAGGCGGAAGAAGAGGAATTTGTTCTAATGACTCCGTTTACGCCGAGGAACCGTCAGAATATGATCGCCTGGATGGGCGTTCGTAATGATGGTGAGCACTACGGGGAGAAAGTCGTGTATGAGTTTCCGAAGCAGGAAAATGTATACGGTCCGCAACAGATCGAGAACCGGATTAATCAGGACAGTAACATTTCCCAGCAACTGAATCTGTGGTCCCAGGGCGGCTCGGAGGTAATCAGGGGGAACCTGCTGGTTCTGCCGATTGAAGATACAGTACTTTATGCAGAACCTGTATATATCGAATCCTCCAACGAGACGTCCCTGCCTGAAGTGAAGCAGGTCATTGTCGCTTACCAGGATCAGATCGTTATGGAACCTACCTTCGATAAGGCTCTGGAAGTCCTCCTCTCCCGCATCGATCCGGAAGTCGAAGCGCCGGAAGAGGGTGGAGAAGACAGTCAGGGAGAAGGTCAGTCCTCCGGGTTGGAAACGAACGAAACGCTGCAAGAAATCTCGGACCTTTTCGGTCAGTACCAGCAGCAGATGTCCGACGGGAATTACGAAGAAGCAGGGCGTATCATGGAAGAAATACAGTCCAAGCTTCAAAGCTCCCAGAACTCCGGTGGAGCCGGGCAGCAGAACCCCGAGAATCAGAATAACGGGGGGAATGACGGCTCTTCCGAGGGAGAGAACAGCTCGGACAGTTCAGGTGAAGAATAGTTTAGAGGAGGAGCCGTTTCTTCTGAATAATGATTGAACTTTCCTCTGAATCAGGATAAAAAACGACCAGGCTAAGCGTCTGGTCGTTTTTCCTATTCAAAAATCGTATTTTGCATCTTCCGCTTCCCTGATTTGGCGGTATGTTTCTGTCAGCACCATGGTATCTTCGACAAGCCGGTCGAGCCGGAAGAAAACATCATCATTGATAATTTTCTTATTGAGAAAATCTTCGTCGTTCAGGAATACGTATGTCTGAACAATCTGCGCTTTCATATAGCCAAGAATCGGCTTCAGCTGCTGTTCCGGAATCAGAAAATGTTTGTCCGATCCTGCGGTAGCATATATGCTGACGATTTTTCCTTCCAGTCCGTCCTGAGGAAGAAGGTCGAAAATGTTTTTAAGTGTGGCCGGAATCGACGCCTGAAAGATAGGAGTGCCGATGAGGACAGCGTCCGCTTCCATAATCGTTTGCGCGACGTATCCTGTGTCTCCTTTATAGTCCAGATAGTTTCTTCCGTCACTGAACTCGACATCGTAATCACCGAGATCAATCAGGGTGAACGTATGCTCCGGATACTGACGTTCCACTGATTCTTTCACATAATTCATCGCTGTTCTCGTTTTGGAGCCGACCCTGGAGCCGGCGAGACCTGCAATTCGCATCCGAGTCCCTCCTTATTTTTTCGTATGCTTCTTCACTTCCGGCAGAATCTTTTCACCAATCATGTCGATATTTTTCTTCAATTTCTCAAATGGAACGCCGCCGAAGTCCATCTGAGCAATGTAACGCTGATGACCGAATGTTTCGTGCTGGTAAAGGATTTTTTCGATGATTTGCTGCGGACTTCCGACGTTCATAACGCTTCTGGAATCCGCACCTTGAGCGAACATCTGCTTCGAAAAACCGTGCCCATTCGTTTTCTTCATACCTTCATTGAAAAATGGGTATGACTCGCGCAGCGCTTCCTGCGTCGTTTCGCCAGGATAGAAAAACCCTGCCATAGAGACCGGAAGTTCATCCGAGTTGTGGCCCCCCTGAGCCGCTGCCTGTCGGAAGGTGTCCACGGTGTTTTTGAAAGTGGAGACAGGACCTCCGAGTGCGGCAAAGAACATCGGCACGCCTTCGTATCCGGCTTTCATCGCACTTGCAGGGTGACCGCCGACGGCACGCCAGATTGGAAGCTCCCCGTGCATCGGGCGGGGAAGGATGTGTGCATCTCTAAGTGGGGCACGGAAATTCCCGCTCCAGTTAAGCACTTCCTGTTCATTGATTTGACGAAGAAGATCGAATTTTTCTTCGTAAAGTTCTTCGTAATCTTTCAGGCTGTAGCCGAGGAGCTCGAAGTTTCCGGTCCGGGAGGCTCTCCCCGCGATCAATTCGGTACGTCCACCTGAGATCAAGTCGATTGTTGCGAAATCTTCGAAAACGCGCACCGGATCGAGGGTACTTATAATCGTGGAGGAACTGGCTATTTTTATTTTTTCCGTTGCCTGAGCGATGGCGCCGAGCACTACGGAGTGTGCCTGGGTCGTGAAATAGTCCTGGTGACTCTCTCCGACACTGAAAAAGTCGATGCCAGCCTGTTCGGCAAGCTGTGATAATTCAATGATTTCTTTGAGTCGCTGAGACGCCGGGATGCGCTCGCCGGTCGATGGGTTCGGCAAATGATCGCCAAGGGTATAAAGTCCGAATTCTAATCCATTCGAAGGGTCCAATCCATATTTCATCAAAAACTCACCTTTCTCTTTTCATGTTTCTAATGTTAGTATGAGGCATAACAGAATGAATGAGAAGTACGTACTTTCAAGTAAGATAGTATCATTGATGATACCTATGGAGGGGACAACGATGAACGAACATATTAAACCGGATCAATGTCAGGTCCAGGAAGCTATCGGGATATTGGTGGGTAAATGGAAACCGATTATTCTGCTTCATCTGATGAAAGAAGGAACACAGCGGTTCAGTGAATTGAAAAGGGAAATCCCCGAGATTACTCAGAAGATGCTGACGAAGCAGTTGAGAGAATTGGAAGCGGAAGGGATTGTGGGCAGGAAAGTCTATCCGGAGGTTCCGCCGAAAGTGGAGTATTCGATTACGGATTATGGTATAGAATTGCAACCGATTCTGGAGTCGATGCATGAGTGGGGAGAGAAACACGCCCGGGCAAAAAGGGAGAGAGCATAAAATCTGCGAATCAAAACCATAAATGTTTCGACTATTAGTGGTTGAAGAAGTTAAATACTAATGAGTTGTGGAAATCTCTCATCACGATAGAGGGATTGTATACCTGTCTAAGTTTGCAGAATCTATAAAAACAAGGTCGTAATGCCGGAATTGATTTATTAACTTAAATCTAAAAAAGGAACATTTTCAGCATCTCAGCTTGTAGAGAATCTCCGTTTTTCTCTACAAGTTTTTTTGTGCAATTCTTGTAAGCGAATACCGACTGTTTTCCGCGGACGAACACCAGCGCTTAATAAGCTGTGTAATTATCTCAATACAGTTAAGAGTAAAACGATTTTTTCTTTCAAATACAGGGAAACAACTATATAGAACTTAATTTGAAAGGAGTTACTTATGAAAACAGCATTCATTGCGGACATTCACGGAAATGCTACAGCACTGCAGGCGGTACTGGACGATATAAAGCGTCAGGAGGCAGACCGAGTGGTAGTCCTCGGAGATCTCTGTTACCGGGGCCCGGAACCGAAGAAGTCACTGGATCATATACGAAATCTCGATGCTCCGGTCATCAAAGGTAATGCAGACGCCTGGATTACCCGCGGCGTGCGGGACGGAGAAGTGCCGGAGAAGAATATTAAAATGATGAGGGAAGAAAGAGAATGGGTTGCGGATATGCTTACGGAAGATGATATCTCCTATCTTAAAAATTTGCCGGAGAGTGTAACGGAAACCATCGGTGAGAAGAAGGTATACGGTGTGCACGCAACTCCGGACAGCCTGTTTGATGTAGTGAAACCCGATACTCCCGAAGAGCAGGTGAAAGAAGAATATTTCGATAAGAAAGAAGCCGATGTTTATCTGTATGGCCATATTCACTTGCCTTATGTACGTCCTCTCGAGGGAAAAGTGATTGCGAATACCGGCAGTGTCGGCTTACCGTTCGATAACGATCCACGTGCTTCTTATCTGATAGTGAGCGAAAACAGTATGGAACTCCGTAAAGTTTCTTATGACGTTGAAGAAGCAGTGAATAAACTTTATGAAAACGACTACCCTCAGGCCGATCTGGTCGCGGATGTATATAGAAGCGGGTCACTATAATGAGCTTGCCGGATCATCCCGGCAAGTTTTTTTATTTCGGCCCGTCCAACCAATATTCCTGCAAACGTACGTTCTTGATTTTTTAACGGAAAGAAGATATCTTTAAAAAAGAAAGGACGTGACCGGCCGATGACCAAAGTCGTCATTTTAGCGGAAAAACCTTCCCAGGCGAAAGCGTACGCGGAAGCTTTTTCTGTTCAAACTAAAACGAAAACACATATCCAGCTTAAACCGGATCCCATTTTTCCGGAGGGTGCGACCATTACGTGGGGAGTGGGCCATCTTGTGGAACTGAAAGAACCGCAGGATTACAGGAAAGAATGGAAGAAATGGAAGCTTGAGGAGCTTCCGATAGTACCGGAAATATTCCAGGAGAAAGTGGCGAAAGGAAAGTGGGAACAGTTCCAGGCGGTGAAACGGCTGTTTAAGCAGGCGGATGTCATTGTGAACGCTGCCGATGTGGACCGGGAAGGATCGAATATCTTTTACAGTATCTACAAACTGACAGGTGTGAAAAAGCCTGTGAAACGTCTGTGGATCAACTCCCTCGAGAAAGACGAAGTGAGGGAAGGGTTCCGTCAGTTGCAGAATAATGAGAAAGACAGACGTATGTTTGAAGAAGCGAAAGCGAGACAAATCAGTGACTGGCTCGTCGGAATGAACGCAAGCCGGCTATTTACGCTGCATCTTCAGAAGAAAGGGTTCGGCAGCCATTTATCCATCGGCCGGGTCCAGTCTCCGACCGTCTACCTCATTTACCAGCGGCATAAAGAAATCGAACAATTCGTCCCCGAACCTTTCTACCAGATAGAAGGATTGTTCCAGGCGGAAAAAGGGTCGTACAAAGGCCTTGCCAAAATAAAAGAAAAAGACAAAGCGAAAGTGCAGGCGCTCATGAAGGAGCACAATCTTAAAGAAGATACGTACAGAGGTACAGTGCGGAAAGTGGAGAAGAAGGAAAAGCGTATCAGGTCGCCTAAACTTCATTCTTTATCCACCCTTCAAAGCGTAGCGAACCGTATGTGGAAATACCCTCCTGCCAAAGTACTGAAAATCGCCCAGCAGCTTTACGAGAAAAAACTGTTGTCCTACCCGAGAACGGACTGTAATTTCATCACAATGGGCGAGTTCAATTACTTAGTGAAGAAGGTGGATGATTATCAGCAGGTACTCGGAACCAGCTTCACACCGGCTACATTAAAGCCCGATAAACGGTACGTGAACGGGGCGAAAGTAGAAGAACACTACGCAATCATCCCCACCAGAACGACCCCTACGGCGAAGAAACTGGAAGGACTCAGCCGGGAAGAAAGGAACATCTACAACGAAGTGCTCGCAGTGACACTCGGGATGTTTCATAGAAATCATGTATATGAAGAAACGAAAATTCATACAGATGTTCATGGGCTCGTGTTCTTTTCCACAGGCAAAAGGGAAGTGGATGCAGGCTGGAAAGAGCTGTTTCCGAAACAGAAGAGAAAAGAAGAAATGCTGCCGGAGGTGAAAGAAGGGGAAGAACCGGAAGCCGAAGTCCATATAAAAGAAAGTATGACTCAGCCGCCAAAACCGTATACCGAAGGACAGCTGATCACGATGATGAAAACTGCCGGAAAGACAGTGGAGGATGAGGGAGATGTGGAAATATTGAAAGAAGTGGAAGGACTGGGTACAGAAGCGACCAGGTCGGGTATTATCGAGACGATTAAGAAACAGAATTATATTTCCGTTACGAAAAACAACGTGGCCATTACTGATAAAGGAATTATGCTGTGTGAGGCCATCGAAGGGACGCTTCTATCCAGTCCGTCCATGACCGCAAAATGGGAAGCGTACTTACGGAAAATCGGTGAGGGGGAAGGTTCGAAACAGACCTTCATAGATAATACGGAGAAGTTCATCAGAAAGCTGATGAAAGAAGCACCTTCCTCCCTTGAAAAAGTACAGCTGAGAGATATCGGGGAAAGGAAGAAGAAATGGAACGAACCCATCGTCACCTGCCCGTCCTGTAAGACCGGGGCAATCGTGGACCGTTATAAGTTTTATGCCTGTTCCGGTTATAAAGATGGATGCAACGTAACTTTCCCGAAACGTCTTGCCGGAAAAACGCTTACGGAAAACATGATAAAAACGTTGTGTGAAAAGAAAAAGACGAAAGTGCTGAAAGGGTTCAAAAGCAAAAATAAGAAAACGTTCAGTACAGCACTGACGCTGGATGAGGATTACAATATCAAATTCGATTTCGGCGTCCCTGCCAAAAATAAAACAAAATGAATGTCGAAAAGGCCGGATCTCAAGGAGAGAACCGGCCTTTTCAGGTGGAGATCAATTCATAATGACAGAACCCTGCAGCAGTTCGGGTTTGGCACCGAGAATCATTAGGAAGACAGTGGAATCACTGATGTTTTCGTATTTTTTCAGCAGCTGTTTCAGTTCGTCGATGTCAGGATGCTCCTTCAGTTTCTGCACTTCCTCCTGATACAGACTCAGTACGGAAGTGCGGAGAAATTTAGGCGCATATTTCGGCAGTTCTTCATTCTTTATGAGAGATGCCATATAACCGTATTTCAACTGCAGTTGTCTTGTCAGGCTGACTACGTGTACGAGCTGTTCACCAAGATCGGGATAGGCCCGCTGGAGGTCGTCAACATCTCTTTTCACTTTATATAACTGGTTCAATCCTGCCACCATGTGTGTCATTATACGTGCACCCCTTTTTCCCATGGTTTCTCGAGACCGATGATTTCAGTGAGTTCCTTACTGTGCTGTTTCCTTATACGGCGGCGCTCCGCTCTTTCTTTCCCGGATTCATAAAGAAACTTTTCTTCTTCGGTTTCCGGAACGAGACGGGGCACGGTTATCGGTTTTTTATTGTCGTCGAGGGCAACGAAAGTAAGGAATGCCGTTGCCGCCATGCGACGCTCTCCGGTAATCATATCTTCCGCAATGACTTTACAGAAGATTTCCATCGACTTGTTACCTGTATAAGAAACGTATGATTCGACACAGACAGAGTCCGTCTGATGTATCGGGTGAAGAAAGTCGATGGAATCCGTCGAGGCAGTGACACATTCTTTAGCCCGGGCATATCTGCGGGCGGAGAGTGTTGCGTTATTGTCCAATTTTTTCATAAGAGTCCCGCCGAAAAGTGTATTATAGTTATTCAGGTCATTGATCATCACCTGATCGGTATTTACGATTAAACTTTCTTTTGGATGTTTCGTTTCCATATGATTCATTCCTTCTTTCCTGTTTGGTCAATTCGTTGATAAACCAAGTGTACGCCCGTTTCCGGGGGAAAGTGAAATAGAAATATATCATCTGTTACATAGATAATGTCTATGAAAATGTTTTCATCCATGCGTGTCAGGAATGCGAGCCATGAATTAGAGCACAAAAAAACGGACAGGAGAGAAATCGATTCGATGTCTGTCCTGTCCGTCAGATGTACCGTGTTTCAGGAGGAGTTCTCGATAAGTCTTTCCTGAGTGAAACGGAGCCACTCTCTGGTAGCGTAAGATAAATAGTGGTTCTTTCTCCATATTAGACCGACGTTCCACTCGAGGGAAGGATTGCGTATCTTGACGAGCCGGAGGTCTTCCTTCAGTAAATTAGCGACACTGTAGGGCAATATGGAAATACCGAGACCCGAAGTGATCATTTTACCGATGAAATCCCATTGGGACGTCTCCGAAATCGTTTTCGGAACAAACCCTGCTGACAGGCATGCTTCGTGGATACGCTCATACAGGGCGAAATCTCTGTTGAAAGTGATGAAATCGTCATCCTTCAGTTCCTCCAGGTCTATTCTTTTCCTCCCGGCCAGAGGGTGGGAAGCGGGAAGAACCGCTTTCAACTCTTCTTTGATAAAAGAGAAAGTGTCGAATTCCTCTTCCTCCGGGGGAAGGACGGCTATACCTGCATCGAGGTGCTCATTTAGGATATCCTCTTCGATTTTTTTCGTGCCATTTTCAATCAGCTCGAAAGTGATGTGCGGGTGCACCTGATGGAACTCTCCGAGGATTCCGATGAATAATTCTGCATCAAGAATCGGAGGGAGGCCGATTCTTATATGCCCTTTCTGCAGACCTATCAGGTCATCGAGTTCCGTCTGCAGGTTTTCGGAAGCTTTTACTATCGTTTTTGCTTTGTCATAAATGGCCCGTCCGGCATCAGTAAGTACCAGCTGTTTGCGGGACCGGTCAAACAATTCGACGCCCAGTTCCATTTCAAGGTTTTTGATCATTTTACTGATGGTGGGCTGAGTCACGTACAGATGCTCCGCAGCGCGTGTGAAGCTTTCGAACCGGGTGACTTCAATAAAGTACGTAAGATGTCTGATATCCATAGATTCACCTGTTTTCTCCAAGTTTTATGTAAAATTGTATCACAGTCGTCATAAAACATGCCTGACCTTCGCTTTTGCGGCGGGAGATCAGGCATGTTTTCCTTATCAGACAGCTTTATTTTCTTTCTTTCTCTTTCTTTTTGGGGAAACTTCCCGGCTGGCAGCTTTATAGAAGGAATATCCCATCATAAGTACAACGATGGAAAAAGGGAAGGCAGCTATAATGAGAACGTTCTGCAGACCCTGGGTCCCTCCGAAGTAGGTGATAATCGCAGCCATGGCAGAAAGTGTGAGACCCCATACGATTTTCACACGTCCGCCGGGTTCAAGGGAGCCTTCGGATGAAAGCATGCCGAGAACGAAGGTAGCCGAGTCTGCCGACGTAATGAAAAAGATGGCGATAACGACCAGTGTAATAAGCGACATGAAGAATCCGAGCGGATACTCGGCAAGCGTCGCAAACGTAGCAGTTTCCATCGGATAGTCCGAAATAGTCGCAAGGCCGCTCTGTTCCACTTCGAGTGCAGAGACACCGAAAACAGTGAAGAACACGAAGCAGATGATGGACGGAACGAACAGAACTCCGAGCATGAATTCTTTAATGGTACGGCCGCGCGAAATCCGGGCAATGAAAATCCCTACAAATGGGGACCAGGAGATCCACCATGCCCAGTAGAAAATCGTCCAGCTGTCGATCCACGTTCTGTTTTCTTCATTCATCGGGGCAATGCGGAAACTCATGTCGAAGAAGTTGGCTACGTAGCCTCCGATGGAAGCGGTGAACATATTCATGATGTAAAGGGTCGGACCTATAATCAACAGGAGGATCATAAGGGCGACACCCAGGATCATATTGATATTACTCAAGTATTTAATACCTTTACTCACGCCGGACCAGGCAGAAAATATGAAAAGTACTGTAGCGACTACAAGTATGATCAGCTGCACCCAGTAATTACCGGGAGCGTCGAACAGAAAAGCAAGTCCCTGGTTTATCTGTGCCGTACCGAAACCGAGAGTTGCAGCCACGCCTGTGACAGTAGCAACAATCGCCAGCGTATCGATGACTTTTCCAAGAGTTCCTTTCATCCTGTCCTCACCGAAAATCGGTGTCAGAGTGGCGCTGATTAATCCAGGATAATCTTTGTGGAACTTGAAATAGGCAAGCACTAGGGCCACGAGCGCATAAATCGCCCAGGCATGCAGCCCCCAGTGGAAAAATGAAAAGCGGAGGGAATCCATGATTGCCTGTTCACTTCCGGGTTCTGCGGTCGGGCTGTTATTGAAAGCGTGGGATATCGGCTCGGCCGTTGTCCAGAACACAAGCCCCATCCCCATACCGGCACTGAAAAGCATGGCGAACCAGGAGGCCAGCCCGAATTCCGGTTTTTCATCCTGCTTTCCGAGTTTTATGTGGGAAAAACGTGAAAAAATGAGGTACACACAGAAGGCGAGCATTATCATAACAATAAGCAGGTAATACCAACCGAACCTGGTCGAGATGAATGAGGTGGTTTCAGCAGTCACCGTTTTCAGATTTTCAGGACCGATTACGCCCCAGATCACGAATATCAAACATACGATAATACCATACCAGAATACCGAAGATACCTTTTTCATAAAACCGCTCCTTATGTAATTTAGTATAAAAACTTCCCGGAGTAAGAACAGTTACTTATACTAAATAAAAATTGACATTTTTGCAAATTTATATAAAAGTTTAACGCTCAGTGCCGGTGTTTTACCTTACCCTTATGACAATTGTGTCAAACCGGTTACAATTGTATTTTTTGGGTTAGTTCCGTTCATAAAAGGGAACAATATTAGTAAGAAGGAGGTGGGGTCCGTGTGGTGGTTTACCATTGGAATGTCGGTGCTTGGAGGACTGATTGCACTTACTGCTGTTTTCGATAAGAAGAACAAAAATGATTCCTACAGTCACTATGATAACGAAGAGACTGTGGAAGAATTTTATCGCGAGCATGGGGCGGTCAGTAAGGCGGAGGATCCGGAATATACTAAATACTTCTGACGGAGGCACCGGCATACGTGAATCGTATGCCGGCTTATTTTTTTAATAAAAAAATCGCCTCCCCTGTATAGAGTGAGACGATTTCTTCCGCTTAGACTCCCGCTTTTTCTTTCTTTCCTTTTTTACGGGCTTTTTCTTTTTCGATCTGTTTACTTCTGAGCTGGCCGCAGGCGGCATCGATATCGGTACCGTGTTCAGTACGGACCCCGCACTTGATTCCCCTGTCCATCAGAGTCTGGTAGAAGTTCAATATAGCTTCTTTGTCACTCCGCTCATAAGGGTTGTCGGCGACAGGGTTGTAAGGGATAAGGTTGACGTAAGACAAATGTTTCTTATCCATAAGCAGGTCCGCCAGCTGATGCGCTTCTTTCACGTGGTCATTGACATCTTTTAACAGAATGTATTCGAACGTGATACGCCGGTTCGTCTTTTCCAGATAGTAATCGATGGCAGGCATCAGTTTCTCTAAAGGATAGGCCCGGTTAATCTTCATAATCTGGGTTCTCAGTTCGTTGTTCGGAGCATGGATGGAGAGGGCCAGGTTGATCTGGATGCCTTCATCTGCAAACTCATACATTTTCGGAGCAATTCCGCTTGTAGAAACGGTAATGTGACGGGCTCCGATGGAGAGACCTTTTTTATCATTGACGACGTTGAGGAAGTCGATCAGGTTGTCGTAGTTATCGAACGGTTCCCCGATTCCCATCACTACGATATGACTGACGCGCTCGCCTTTTTGTTTTCCGTCGAGGTCATGCTGGACTTTCATAATCTGTTCGGTGATTTCTCCTCCTGTAAGGTCGCGGTTTTTCCTGAGAACACCGCTGGCGCAGAAAGAGCAGCCGATATTGCAGCCGACCTGCGTCGTTACACATACGGACAGTCCGTAGTTAAAACGCATCAGCACCGTTTCAATAATATTTCCGTCATGAAGTTTAAACAGATATTTGACAGTTCCGTCTTCGGATTCCTGTTTGATTTCTTCGGACAATGTTTCGATGGTGAAGTTTTCCTTAAGTACGTCTATGCAGGACTGGTTCACGTTTTTCATATCGTCGAAGTCCGTGACCCGTTTCTGATAGAGCCATTCCCACACCTGTTTCGAACGGAACTTTTTCTCGCCGTGGTCTACGAGCCAGTCCGTCAGCTGTTCGAACGTCAGTCCGTAAATAGATGTTTTCATAAATACGCTCCTCGTTGTCTAAAATTCGCTATTCCCATAGTAAGGGATAGGGGAAACAGTTACAAGATATATGTTTCATAAAGTCAAGCGGAAAGCTTTGAAGGACGCAGGAATGATTTGTGATAGTATGGGTGATGAAGAAACAGCGGAGGAGAGTATCGACTGGAAACGTAATTCTATGCAGGTGGAGAGATGACATGATATATATATTTATAGCAGTTGCAGGGTTTGTCGGAGCAGTGCTCCGTTACATCACAGGGGAAGTTTTATTCAGGCCGGACACGATATTTCCTTTTGCGACACTCTTTATCAATTTAGTGGGCAGTTTCCTGCTTTCGTGGCTGATGTTTCATACGCTACCTATATCCGCCCAGTTAAAAAAAGCGATCGGCACCGGTGTGCTCGGGTCTTTCACCACTTTTTCCACTTTGAGCGCGGAAACAGTATCGCTGTTGCAGAGAGAGTTGTACGCTGTCGCCTTTTTATACATATCTCTTAGTTTCGCAGGCGGTACCATGGCGGCTATCGCGGGCAGTAAAGCGGGACCGGGGAAGGAGGGAGGAGTGTGACGATTCTCTCTATCATTCTCGTCGGTCTGGGAGGGAGTGTCGGCGCCCTGCTGCGTTTTTTCTTCAGTGAAAAATGGAACAGCGCATCATTCCCTTCAGGCACGCTGGCCGTCAACTGGTTCGGAAGCTTTTTTTTAGGAGCACTTATCGGCGCCGGGTTTTCCGGACATCCATTCCTTTTTGCGGGCACTGGACTGGCAGGAGCGTTGACCACCTTCTCTACTATGCAGCTGGAAGGAATCACTTTTTATAAAAGGAACGAAAGAAAGAAGTTTCTTCTATATCAATTTATAAGCTATACAGGCGGAATCGCTCTTGCCTGGGCAGGAATGTGGGCAGGGAGATTATTCCATTAGTGAGGAGATATTCTTTCTTTTCACTGCTCTTCATTTAGGGTATAGTGAAAGAAATGTAATTTCGGCCAGATGTGAACATAAGCAGCCTTAAGAAACAGAGGCATCAGGTCAGCTATATTTTTTATGGAGTTTTTTAAGGAGGAAGCTGTTTTGATAATAGCGATAATCGTACTGATTTTTGTTTCCCTGTTCTTCTCGGGCAGTGAAACAGCACTGACGGCGACAAACAAAATGCGCCTGCAGTCTCAAGTCGATAAAGGAAACAAAAAGGCTGATAAACTACTTCGTCTCGTTTCCAGACCGGGCGAATTTATTACGACTATACTGATAGGTAACAATATAGCCAATATCCTGCTGCCGACTCTGGTAACCACACTTGCGATCGAATACGGATTCAGCGTAGGAATGGCCTCTGCGATTCTGACAGTCGTCATCATCCTTTTTGCGGAAGTCATACCGAAATCAGTGGCCGCCACGTTTCCTGACCGTATCGCGATGATCGTGTACCCGGTGATCTGGTTTTTCGTCATTT
Source organism: Salimicrobium humidisoli (assembly GCF_002295105.1). Taxonomy (GTDB): domain Bacteria; phylum Bacillota; class Bacilli; order Bacillales; family Halobacillaceae; genus Salimicrobium; species Salimicrobium humidisoli. The sequence goes on from NZ_NSGH01000003.1 coordinate 104,197, forward strand.
TGTTCAAACCGCTGACCACTGTGCTGAACTGGTTCACGGACAATTTGAACAAACTTCTCTCCAAAGGACAGCCGCAGGACGTACAGGTATCCAAAGAGGAACTTCGTACGATGGTCGACGTAGCGGACTCCGAGGGACAGTTTAACGAAGAGGAATCATACCGGATCAAGGGCGTGCTTGATTTCTACAATTTAAACGTAAAAGATGTCATGAAGACGCCGCGTGTGGATCTGGTGGCTCTGGATAAAGACGCGACTTTCGAAGAAGTACGGGATGTGGTCGTCAACAATTCCTATACACGCTATCCTGTGTACGACGAAGAAATAGACAACATCGTAGCTGTGTTCCACTCCAAGTTCTTATTCGCATGGTACGAGCATCCGGAAGACCGCTTCTCTTCCTATTATGATGCAGAACCCCTCCTCGTATACGAATTCCAGTCGATGGAGTCGGCTTTCAAGAAGATGATGATCAATAAAAAACACCTGGCTGTCGTTCTTGATGAGTACGGTGGTACAGAAGGTATTCTGACACATGAAGATGCGATAGAAGCGATGATCGGCATGGAAATTGAAGATGAATGGGACGACGACAGCGATCCGCTCATTGAACACCTCGGTGAAGATGAAATCATCTGTGACGGGAAAATAACGCTAAGTCGTCTGAACAGTATTTTCGATACGGATATACCTGAAGAAGAGGACGTTCTGGCCGGGTATATTCTGCGGGAATGCAACGATTTCCCTGAACTGGGAGAAGTGATTGAACGGGAACGTCTCCAATTTCAGGTGCTGGAAATCGAAGGCCGTATGATACGCCGGGTCCATATTAAAAAGTTACCCGAGGAGGAAGAATAAGTGATAGCGGTTCTAGGTGTCGTGCTGGTCGTTATTTTTCACATTACGGTCAGCGAAGTGGTACTTAAGCGCAAATGGGGAATTGAACCGAACAGAACAGGAATGACCTGGGTCGGGCGGGACAAACGTTTTGTCACCCTGGAAGTAATTCTGCTTATTGCGGGTTTTACCTTCCTGTTCCTGACGGGCGGAGCAGATGGGATGTTTTTCGTCGTCCCTTTGCTGCTGGCAGCGTACTTTCTTTCCCAGGTGATAGAAGCCAGAAGACGGGAGCCCGGGGACCACAGCTACTATTATGATGGTTTGGCTGTCCTGTCCCTGTTGCTGATGACCCTGTTTTCTCTTTCGGGTACAGTCTAAGGAGACCGTGGTATGGTTAAAGAAGACAAGATTTTGAAGGAACTTAAGAAAAGAACCGTCTGCTGGAAGAACAAAAAGATGAAGTCACCCCTTTTCAGGCGGTAATGGATACGGTCAGAGCACTTCTGATTGGAGTACTCATTGCAGTACCGATTCTGTCACTGATTCTTCGAGTGCTTCAATTGTTGGGCAATTAGCGGCGGCGGGAGGTAAAAAATGACTGAAAAAGAAAAAATGCTGGCAGGACTCGCTTATGATCCTTCTGATGAAGAACTTGTGGAATTGCGTAAGTCGGCGCGGGAAAAAATACATCGAATCAATGCAGAGATAAATCAGGAAAAACGTAGTGAACTTGTCCATAATCTGTTCGGTTCCGGAAAATCACTGCACATAGAGCCGAATTTCCGCTGTGATTACGGAGAAAATATCCACGTAGGTGAAGACTTTTTCATGAATTTTGACTGCGTGTTTCTGGATGTCACAAAAATACAGTTTGGTGATCGCTGCCAGGTGGCGCCGGGTGTACATATTTACACAGCAACTCACCCGCTCGATGCAAGAGAACGCGCCACGGGGAAGGAATACGGTAAACCGGTAACCATCGGTAATGATGTCTGGATTGGCGGGAGGGCGGTCATCAACCCTGGTGTAAGTATCGGTAACCGAGCCGTGGTGGCCTCCGGGGCGGTTGTGGTCAAGGATGTACCCGCTGATACACTGGTCGGCGGGAACCCTGCGAGAATAATTAAGGAAACATAAAGAAGACGAAGGGAAAGTCCTTTGTCTTCTTTTTATTTTAGCTCCATTACTTCTTTATCCAGGATAACGAAAAAAACGGGGAATTTTAAACTGATAAATATCAGAAAATTTAAAATGATATTGTAGTTAACGTTAACGTCAATGATAAAATGAAGTTACTAAGGAGGGAAGCTGTGGTGAAATCGATTCAGGAAACGGCTGCATTATTCGGAGTTTCCACCCGGACGCTGCGCTATTATGAAGAGTTCGGATTGCTTACACCCGGTCGCTCCTCCGGAAACCAGCGCGTATATTCCAGTCAGGACGCAGCCAAGCTGAAATTGATCCTCCGCGGGAAGAAATATGGATTTTCGCTGGAGCAGATCAGGGAGATGGTGCTTCTGTTTGACGAAGACCGTTCAGGACGAAAACAACTGGAGCGTTCCATCGAATACGGAGAAAAACGGGTAGAAGAGATTGAACGTTCCATTCGGGAATTCCAGCTGCTAAAGGAAGAAATGGAAGATTTACTTGTGAACTTCAAACAAAAATTGGAGGAGGAAGAATCATGAATACATCTGAACTGCTTGCCCGAAATGCCCGTAAATATCCAAAACAGGATGCAGTTGCCTTTCAGGGGGATCGGATTACTTATTCCCTGCTGGATAAATTAGTTAATAAATTCGGCAGTGCTTTAAGACAAAAGGGGATCCATGCAGAAGATAAAGTGGCCCTGTTTTTACCGAACACTCCTGAATTTGCAGTAGCCTACCTGGCTGTACAGCGTATCGGAGCCATCGTAGTTCCCGTAAATGTAAAACTGACCGGCGAAGAAGTGCTTTATATTCTTGAGGACAGCGGAGCTAAAATGCTGATTGCTCATGAAATGGTGATCGAGTCGGTAAGGAATATTGAAAGCCCGGTGCTGAAAATGAAGACCGGAGGAAAAACGGGGGAGTGGGACTCATTTTGGGAATTGCTGGAGGAGCAGAAAGACACTCCTATTGAATGTCACCTGAAGGAAGATGATCTTTCGACTATTTTATATACGTCGGGCACCACCGGGAAACCGAAAGGAGTTCTTTTTACGTACCGGAGCATTCTGAACGTAGCTACAATGATCAATATTGAAATGGAAGTGAAACCGGAAAGCCGTATTCTTCTCAGTATGCCTCTCAGTCACTCGGCACCTCTGCACTTGTTCTTCATGGCGGGGCTAATGACGGGTTCTGCCCTGGTGCTGACCCCGACGTTCGCCCCTGATCTATTTCTGGATACGATAGAAAGAGAAAGGGCCACTCATTTCTTCGGTGCCCCGGTCGCTTATCTTACGACGATGCAGATGGCGGATCCTCGGGAACGGGATCTTTCTTCGATGGAATGGTGGGTCTATGGCGGAGCACCTTTATCACCGAAAGAAGTGCACGCCATAAAGCAGGCTTTCCCTTCCGGTAATCTTACTTGTGTTTACGGTCTTACGGAAGCGGGGCCGAGTGGCACACTATTATTCGATGAAGAACATAAAGAAAAAGCCGGGAGCATCGGTCATCGCGCTCCCTGGGGTACAGAAATACGTCTCATTGATGAAACGGGCGGTAGCGTCAGTCAGGGAGAGGTAGGAGAAATAGCGCTTCGGGGTGAGGGAAATATGCGTGAATATTATCGTAAGACTCACGAGACGGAAGAAGTATTCGCAGGGGAATGGCTCCGGACCGGAGATCTCGCGATGCAGGATGAGGACGGGTATTACTGGGTAATTGATCGTAAAAAAGACATGATCATCTCAGGGGGAGTGAATATTTATCCGAAAGAGATAGAAAATGTAATGCTTGAAATCGAAGGCGTGAATGAAGCAGCCGTTATCGGTATCCCTCATCCGGAATGGGGAGAGACGGTGAAAGCCGTTTATGCAGGAGCTGCGGAGGAAGAGAAAGTGAGAAGCGTCCTTGAGAAACGGATAGCTTCTTACAAAGTACCAAGAATATATGAACAAGTGACAGAACTGCCGAGAAATGCTTCGGGTAAAATCCTCAAACAGGCCCTCAAAGGAGGGGAATCATGAAAGTACTGACAGAAAAATACGAACAGCATAACTTTTATGAAGAAGACGAGTTTTTGCAGAAAATATTAAAAAAGTATATGACATCCGATATGTTCAGCTATGCGGATAAGAACCTGAGAGAATTCGGGCAACGGGCGGCAGGACCAATAGATGAACGTGCCGTCCATACGGACAGAGAAGGACGGCCGAGACTCGAACGGTACGACAAGTACGGGGAAGAGGTTTCCCGGGTATGGGTGAACGAAGGGTATAAACAGACGGTAAAAGAAACGTATGAAACGGGGATCGTCGGTTACGTACACAAGAATATCCCTGAGCTGGGTGAAAAAGGGACCTACACGTACAGTTTTGCTCAAGGGTACCTTCTCTCCCAGGCTGAACCAGGCTTTTATTGCCCGGTCACTCTGACGATGGCTACGGCATATCTGCTCGATCATTTTGGTGATGAAAAACTGAAAGAAACGTATCTTCCTCACGTCCTGGCTACCGGAGATACGGAGCTGTATGAAGGAGCCACTTTTCTGACCGAGAGGCAGGGTGGTTCGGATGTGGGGGCGAACGTGGTCAAAGCCGTGTCTGTCGGGGAAGACTACTACTTGTACGGGGAAAAGTATTTCGCTTCGAATGCAGGTATGTGCGGGGTGGCAATGGTTCTGGCCCGTATGGAAGACGCAAAGGAAGGTTCGCGGGGGCTCTCCCTGTTCCTCGTCCCCTGGGAAGGAGACAACATAAGGATCCGCCGGCTGAAAGATAAACTCGGAGTTCGTGCGGTACCTTCTGCCGAGGTGGAATTCACAGGAACGAAAGCTTATCTCGTCGGGGAAGCGGACCGCGGTTTCTACTACATGATGGAAGCTCTTAATCTATCGCGGATCTGTAACGCAGTCGCTTCACTCGGAATCATGAGGCGGAGTTATACGGAAGCCCTTCTGTACGCCAAAGGAAGAAATGCTTTCGGACGCCGACTGGCCGATTTTCCGATGATTCAGCAGACTCTTTCGGAGCTTGGGATGAAACTCGAAAAAGAAACGGCAGCAGTTTTTGAAATGGTGCAGCTCTATGAAAAAGTTACGAACGGAACTGCTTCTTTTGAAGAGGAAGCTCTGAATCGTCTTTTGATTGCTATCATGAAAAAAGAAACGGCAGAGAAATCGATTGAGTTTGCTCATGAAGCGATAGAAATGCACGGGGGAAATGGATACATCGAAGATTTTGTCACGCCACGACTGCTGCGCGATGCCCAGGTGCTGACCGTGTGGGAAGGAACGGCGAACATACTGGCGCTCGAACTTCTTCGACTTATAAATAAATATGAAGCCCATAAATTATTCATCAAAATGCTGAGGGAGAAATCCACTGATGAAATGGAGAAAAGAATTGACGGAATGGAAGACCGGCTGCTGCGATTTGCAGATTTTGAAGAAACGGAAAAGGAGCTGGAGGCGAAGTCGCTGATGAAAGAGATGGCTATTCTATATGAAGACGTCATCTATGAGCAGTTATAAGAAACAGGCAAAAAGACAGGGGCTCCTGTCTTTTTTTCTGCGGTACCATGTCAGACGGATCATTTTTCAATTATGGTTCTGAAATTCCGTAAAAAATTTAATTATTTAAAAAACTATCATTATAACCGTTCTCAAATGAAAGAAATGAGTTATAATGGATAAATCAAACCTTTAATACACAATAGGAATCTTGAAAAGCAGGTGAGAGTATGCAGGAACAGGAAGTAGAACTGTTACAATTGATTGAAAAAAATGCCAATCTGGAACCATCCAAAATTGCGAAGCTGATGGCTGTATCGGAAGAAGAAGTGCGCGAACTTCTCCGTAGTCTCGAGGAGAAAAAAGCGATTCTCGGTTATTCGACTTTGATTGACTGGGCAAAAGTGGTCCAGAAAGAAGAAGTGACCGCAATGGTGGATGTGAAAGTGCAGCCGGCGAGAGGCAGCGGTTTCGATAAAGTCGCAGAAAGGATTTACCGCTTTCCGGAAGTAAAAGCCGTTTATCTGATGTCCGGAGCTTACGACCTTTCTGTTTCCGTCGAAGGAAAAACGATGATGGAAATAGGCCGGTTTATCTCCGAGAAACTCTCGGCTCTTGATTCTGTTCTTTCGACGACGACACATTTCGTACTGAAACGATATAAGCATGACGGAATCATTTTGGATGACGAGGACGATAACGATAAAAGAATGGTGGTGACACCATGAAGAAAACGTCTTTTTTGTCGAAGCAGGCCGACAGTCTGCAACCGTCCGGCATCCGCCGTTTCTTCGATCTGGCAGCACAGATGGAGGACGTCATTTCTCTCGGCGTGGGGGAACCGGATTTCGTCACTCCGTGGAGCTTCATCGAGCACAGCTTCCACGCTCTCGAACAGGGATACACTTCCTACACGGAAAACGCGGGGATGCTCGATCTGCGCGAAGAAATCAGTAACTATCTGCTCGGAAGTTTCGGGGTGAATTACGATGCCGAAAAAGAAATCATCGTTACGGTCGGAGCCAGTCAAGCTATTGATCTGGCATTGAGAGCTACAGTGAACCCGGGGGAGGAAGTGCTCGTCGTGGAACCGGGGTTTGTTGCCTACGTGCCGACAGTGAGTCTCGCCGGGGGTACGCCCGTTACGATTCAGACAAGACCGGAGGATGATTTCAAACTTACACCGGAACTTCTGGAAGCTGCGATCACCCCGAGAACGAAAGCGATTATACTCTGCAATCCGAATAATCCGACAGGCGCTGCGTTAACGGGAAATGAACTGGTGAAAGTGGCGGAAGTCGTCGAAAAGCACGACCTGCTCGTACTTTCAGATGAAATTTATGCAGAGCTTACGTATGAAGACGTGCATACGAGTTTTCCTGCCATTAAAAACATGAAGGAACGGACCGTTCTGATCAGCGGTTTCTCGAAAGCTTTCGCTATGACCGGCTGGCGGCTCGGTTATGCAACAGGACCGGAGGAAATTATCCAGACTATGGTGAAAATCCATCAGTTTACGATGATGTGTGCACCGACCATCGCCCAGCATGCGGCACTTGAAGCTATGAAGAACGGGAAATCGAGCGTCGACTACATGATCAAAAGCTACGAACAGAGACGTAACTTCATCGTGAGCAGTCTGAACGAAATGGGGCTTTCCTGCCCGAATCCGGGTGGTGCTTTCTATGCGTTTCCGTCCATAAGGGAGACGGGACTAAGTTCGGCTGACTTTGCGGAAGAATTACTTCAGGAAGAACAGGTAGCCGTAGTACCCGGAAACGTCTTCGGAGAGAGCGGGGAGGGATTTGTGCGCTGTTCCTATGCCACTTCTCTCAAACAGCTCGACGAAGCGATGAGACGGATCAAGCGTTTCGTAGACCGGAGAATTTAAAAATATACGGACAGCTCAAAAAAGGGGGAACGGTCCCTCTGTTGAGCTGTTTTTTTATTGAGTGCAGTGAAATTCGTCCAGAAAGGAGAACCTCAATGGATAATGAGAAGAAACAGATGAGTCTGATCAATTCCGTGAACGTATTAAACTCTACACGGGACTTGCCGGAAGTGCTGGAGCAATTGATTCAGGAAGTATTGAATGTTGTTGGAGGAGCGAACAAGAGCGTACTGTTTCTGTATGATGATAAGGCAGACATACTTTACGCGAAAACAGCGGTTGGATTTGACATGACGTACATGAAGGAGATCCGCCTAAAGCCCGGGGAAGGGATGAGTGGAAAAACATTTCTCGATGAAAAAGGTCGTATATTTTCTTCTTTAGAAGACACGGTGGAGGGCATGTCCGACATTTCGGAGGATATCAGAAATATTTACTCTCATTCGCTCGGGCGGATGGAGTATCCGGTAAGTGCTATTTGTGTACCTCTCATTTCTGACGGAAAGTGTATCGGTGTTCTGACCGTCGATGTGTATGAAGATGATGTGCAATTCGAGCAGGAAGATCTTCGACTGCTGGAAACATTTGCGAATCAGGCGTCTATAGCGATTGAGAATGCAACATTATTTTCACAGAATGAAAGAAACAAAAGAATTCATGAGGAACTTTCTAAAGTTTCACTGGCGAAAGGAGGACTGGCAGATATCACCTCCACCCTGTCGAAACTTATTGATGAACCGGTGATTGTTTATAATGAAATGATGGATATAATAGCAACGTCCGATAAAGAATTGGATTCAATATCCCTCGAGTTGAAGGAGGAGACCATACAGGGGGCGGAGCGTCCTGTTTTTGAAACGGAAACGCTCTCTGAACAAGTATCATTAAACGGGGAGGAACGACTCGTCTATTTTTTCCCGATAGCTGCTGATACGCGTTTTTTCGGATTGCTGGCTGTACCCATAATGAATGGTACGGATGTGGATCCACTGGATCAATTTGCCGTAGAACAGGCGGTGACGGTTTTTGCCATGGAAATCGATCGTCAGGAAAGACTCGTGGAGGAGCACTTCAATTATTCCGGTTCTATTCTCGAGAGAATCATCCATCATCCATACGAAGATCTATCCTCGCTGAATTTAACAGAGATGAATTTCCCGGAGCATGATTACCACAATTATTGCATAGCTCAGTTGTACTTCAGGGATCCATTGCTGTCTTTCGAAAAAATGACTGAGAAGAAGCAGAAAATAATGAGGATGTTTTACCGAGAATTCTCAAGACTACCATACAGGACTCTCGTATATGACCGGAATCTGGAAGTCAACGTCATGTTTACGGTTCCGGGGTATCTGTCGGAGACGGCCGTATACGAAAAACTGGGACGTATATTCAATAAGATAATGGGTTATTCTGCTGCATATGCCGGGATAAGCGGAAGCATAGGACTCGGAAGAACAGTCACAAAACTGAACGAAGTACACTATTCCTATTACGACGCTAAGAGATGTGTGGAATTCCTGCAGTCCACTTATCAGGAAAGGTATATAATGAATTACCGGCAGCTGGGTCCGTATCGGCTTTTTTTGAAAATGGAACGGGATGAATTGTGGAACTACAGAAGCGAAATTCTTCTTCCGATAATCGAACATGACGAAAAATATGGGTCGGAGCTTCTGGATACGCTGAAGATATATCTGGATACTAATCAGAATATGGCGGAGAGTGGACGACGGCTGTTTCTTCACGTGAATACTATTAAATATCGCCTGGCAACAATTTATAAAATTCTCGATATCAAAAGTCTTTCAGGAAAAAAAACCTTTGAATTGCAGCTGGCTTTTCGAATAAATGACTATTTGAATGAATGAAGTTATAGGAAACCGACAAAAATTTCGTTTTGTTTTTGTCGGTTTCCTATATTTTTTATTATTTAAAATTATCTTATAATTTTGACAATAACTAAAAAAGAGGTGAATACATGGAAGCTATTTATATTATGGGAATACTGACGGCCATTATTGCCCTCGGTGAAATTTTGTCTATTACTTCAAAAGCGAAAATACCTACTTTGCTCGTAGTTATAGGTACAGTCTTCATACTTCTTCAGACAGGAGTATTACCGGAGTCATATATTGAAGCGTCCACCTTTGTGGCTGCCGGAAGTGTACTCGTACCGGTGCTGATTGTACATTTAGGCACACTTATTCCCCTTTCTGTGCTGAAAAAACAGTACAAAGCCGTACTCATTACACTTATCGGACTTGTTATTTCGGTAGTTACCATGCTCACGCTTATTACGTTGATCTTCGATTACAATACAGCAGTAGCGGGAGCGGGCCCGCTCACAGGCGGAATCATAGCATACATTGTTACCGCTGAAGGACTGACGGAGGCCGGATTCACTACACTGGCAGCTATTCCTGTAGTGGTTTTCGCTCTTCAGAACCTTGTCGGTATGCCTCTGACATCGATTCTGCTGAGTAAATACGCTGTAACCATCCGCGATGATCTGTCTCAAAACGGTGCGGAAGAAAGTGGAGAGTCTTCCGATCCGATGATGAGTACTAAAACGAAAAAACTGATTTTTCCTGACCGGATCATGCAAAGTGACTTCTTTATTTTGTTTTTGCTGTTCATAGGGGGAGTGGCTGCTACGTGGCTTGGAGATGTGACGGGGATCAACTACAGCTTATGGTCTCTTGCCATCGGGGTTACCGGGTCAGCGCTCCGATTCTATCCGGACCGGGCTTTGGATAAAGCCAACAGTACCGGTCTTGCGATGGTAGCTTTAATTGTCGTCGTCATCAGTTCGCTCGTGGGAATTACGTGGGACCAGGTAGTCTCTTCCTTACTGGCTGTAATCGTAACTATAATTATCGGAACGGCGGGGCTGATGCTCGGCGGACTTATTGGAGGAAAAATATTCAACTGGAAACCGACCAAGTCCATTCCGGTAGTATTGACAGCACTTTATGGGTTTCCGGGAGATTATCTTATCGTCGAGGAGGTAAGCAGAAGTGTCGGAAGAAACGAAGAAGAACGGAAGCGGATCATGGATGAACTCGTGGCGCCTATGCTGATTGGAGGATTCACTTCCGTTACGGTAGGTTCAATAGTCGTCGCCAGTATTTTAGTAGGAACTTTATAATTTCTTAAATAAAAGAAGGAGGAGAGGAATATGAGTATCACGGTGATAAAAAACGGTGTGTTGATCGACGGAAAAGGTAAAGAACCGCAAAAAGGAATGTCGGTAGTTATAGAAGACAATAGAATTAAACAGGTGATAGCTTTAAAGGATCTTGTAATACCGGAGAATGCTGACATTATTGATGCAGAAGGGAAGTATATCCTTCCCGGTTTTATAGATACTCACGTTCATATGGCTATGGAAATGGGCGGCCTGGAAGAAACCATTTTGACTCCATTCTCCTACCGTTTCTACAAAAGTATCCATTACATGAGAAGAACACTGAACGCTGGTATCACTTCAGTGAGAGATGCCGGTTTTTCCGATCTGGGAATGAAGAAAGCGGTGGAAGACGGTCTTACAGCCGGCCCCCGTATGCAGCTGAGTATTAATCCTCTTACCATTACCGGGGGCCATGGGGATAATTGGAACCGTTCGGGGGTCGACACTACTCTGCAGACATACACCGGCATGCCGGATGCCATATGCGATGGAGTGGAAGAAGTAAGAAAGACCGTCAGGAAAATGCTGAGAGCCGGGGCTGAAGTGATAAAAGTACATGCCACCGGCGGGGTATCAAGTCCGACGGATCACCCTGAATTCACTCAGTTTTCTCAGGAAGAGCTGGAAGTGATGGTGGAGGAAGCAGCTTATCGCAAAGGCATCAGAGTAATGGCCCACGCTCAAGGGGCCGAAGGGATCAAGAACGCTGTTCGTGCAGGTATACATTCGATTGAACACGGCATTTATATAGATGATGAGGCGATTGAACTGATGCGGGAAAATGATACATTCCTTGTGCCGACACTTCTTGCCCCGGTATCTGTGCTTGAATCGGCAGAAGGTGAAAATTCCATGGCTTCGTATGCTATCGAGAAATCGAAAGAAGTGATTGAAGTTCATAAAGAAAGCATCGCAAAAGCCCACCGGGCAGGAGTGAAAATCGCTATGGGTACGGATGCAGGAGTTTTCGCGCACGGCACTAACCTGAGAGAACTCGGCTTGTTGTGCGATGCGGGCATGACACCTATGGAAGTACTGACAGCCACGACGAAGACTGCCGCCGAATGCCTCGGGTGGGAAAAGGAAGTCGGTACGATTGAAGAAGGAAAACTGGCAGACGTTATTATGACGGATGTTGATCCTCTGGCTGAAATCCGTAAACTGGAAGACAGTGAGAGAATCGTGATGGTCATGAAAGATGGAAAGATTCAAAAGAACCTGATCCGGTAGAAAGGAAGTAGACATATGGAGGAGAACGAATTGTATTCGAAACTGATGAATGGTTACAAAACCGAGTTTGATCGAAATGGAGTGAGCGGTCAAAGGGTAGCTGCCCGTCTTCATAAACTTTCTGAAATAGGCAGAACCGGGGACGGGGGAAGTTTCCGTCTCGGTTTCTCCAAAGAAGAGCAGGAAGCAAAAAGACTTCTGAAAAGTTGGATGAGGGAAGCGGGACTCTCGGTCTCCGATGATGAAGCGGGGAATGTGTTCGGCAGAATGAGAGGCGGAAATGAGCCATCTTCCGTTCTGATGAGCGGGTCTCACCTCGACAGTGTGCCGAATGGAGGACATTTTGACGGCCCTGTCGGAGTCATCTCTTCACTTGAGATAGTCGAAGCATGGAACGCGAGCGGTTTTCTTCCTGATTTCGATTATGAAGTGGTTATTTTTTCCGATGAAGAAGGCTCCCGGTTTCAGAGCGGTTTAACAGGCAGCAGAGCGATGACGGGTAAAGTCGATATGGACATCCAGAAAGGCTTGAAAGACAGTGAGGGTACTGCTTTTCCGGAAGTTATCCAGGAGGTCGGTTTATCTGATTCGACGTTTGCCGAAGCTGCAAACCATAACAAAAATATAAAAGAATATGTAGAAATACATATTGAACAGGGGAAGATACTCGAAAAGGAAAACCTTCCCGTAGGAATCGTTTCGGGGATTGCAGGACCTTGCTGGCTCAGCGTTACATTTACCGGAGAAGCCGGACACGCCGGTAACACCCCTATGACTGCAAGAAGAGACCCTCTCGCAGCTGCCGGGGCTTTTGTAAGCTCCATCCCGGATATGCCGGGGGAGGTCAGTGGATCCGCGGTGGCCACAGTAGGGAAACTGGAGGTCCGTCCGAATGGAGCGAACGTTATCCCCGGGACAGTGGAACTGATTGTGGATATACGTGATATTCGTAAAGAAGACAGAGATGTACTCACGGAGCGTATAATAGAAGAAGCTGAAACGCTGGCCGAAAAACATGATGTCGACGTGGAGTACCAACAGAACTTCGAAGTATCTCCCGTCCCTGTCCCCGCAGAAACGAAGGAACTTTTACACAACGCTGTGAATGATGAAGGGATAAGAGCGGTGGAAATACCGAGCGGTGCCGGTCACGATGCACTGGTGATCGGTCACCGGTACCCGGTGGCTATGCTCTTTATAAGAAATAAAGACGGTATCAGCCATACTCCGGAAGAATGGGCAGGGCTGAATGACATCGTTCAGGGGATTCACGTGTTGAAGACCTACCTCGAAAAAAAATGATCAGAATATATGCACAGCCTGGAGAAATCGGGAACATACCTCTTCAGGCTGTGATTTTTTTATGAAGGTTGTGCTTCAATTGGAAGAAAGCTGTTAAAATGTATTACACTGCGTATAAAGATGCCAGAAAGAAAAGTAAAGGAAATCATTCAGGAGGTGCGGGTATGAAAACAATTCGATGGGGGATCATAGGCTGTGGAACAGTGACAGAGCATAAAAGTGGTCCTGCTTTTCAACAGGTGGAGCAGAGTTCACTTACGGCTGTAATGAGAAGGGACGGGGAGAAAGCGAAAGATTACGCTGAGCGCCACGGGGTGCCCAGATGGTATGATCGTGCCGAGGATCTCATTATGGATGAGGAAGTCGATGCCGTCTATATCGCTACACCTCCCTCGTCACATATGAAATATACGAAGATGGCTGCCGAAGCCGGAAAGCCGGTATATGTAGAGAAACCGATGGCAAGAAATGCAGAAGAGTGCAGAACGATGATAGAAGCCTGTGATAAAAATGACGTGCCGCTGTTCGTCGCTTATTACAGAAGGTCTCTGCCACGATTTCTGAAAGTGAAAGAGCTGATCGGAAAGGGAAGAATCGGGGACGTCCGTTTCGCAGCGATTCAGCACACGAAGAAACCTGTATCGAAACAGGAAGACGGCACATGGCCGTGGAGGGTCCTTCCGGAGGAAAGCGGGGGCGGGTTATTGTACGATGTAGGTTCTCACACTCTTGACCTGTTCGATTTCCTGCTGGGACCTCTCACAGAAATAAAAGGAGCTGCCCACAATTTTGACGACGCCTACCCGGCGGAAGATACTGTGCGCGGAAGCTGGAAATTCGAAAACGGGGCAGTCGGCACCGGAGTATGGAATTTCTCCTCCTATAGAAACGGGGATACCAATCGTATTGTCGGCACGAGGGGAGAAATAATATTTTCCACTTTCGGCGATGAGTCTGTGAAGCTCGTGACGGGTTCCGGGGAAGAGTCTTTTTATATTGAGCATCCGGCCCATATCCAGTATTATCATATCCAATCCATCGTTAACGAACTGCTTGGAAGAGGAACCTGTCCGAGCACGGGGAAGAGCGCACTGCGTACGAACAGGGTGATGGAAGAGCTCGTAGAAAATTATTACTTTTCCTGATCGATCTCTCCTTAACTGTCCGACTGCTTTACACTGAGAACAGTAATGGTGAACAGGATGACGACCATACCTGCAAGCTGAATAATGGTGAGGGTGTCTCCCAGCAGTAAAACTCCAAAAAGAGAAGCCGTAACGGGTTCTGCCATGGCGACCATGGAAGCGGTGGAAGGGGCTGTCGAACGCATCCCTATTACGTAAATAATGAAAGATATACCTGCGCCGATGAGACCGAGCAGAATAAACCATCCTGCATCTCCTGAGGTTATTGCATTTGTTACCTCTGTAGTGTCATTAAGAGGTAATAGGATTAAACAGAAGGTGAGAAAAGCGATACTTACAATCGTCTTCGGTTCGCCGATCGCCGTCGCTTTTTTGAAACCGAATATAAAGAGGGCATAAGAAATACCTGCACCCAGTCCGGCTGCAGTACCGTAGACACCGCCCGAAAGGTTTGCCGTGTCATATGCCCCGGTGAGCAGAACGATACCGAAAAGAACGCTCAGAATACATGCCCACTTAAACCAGCTCGAGTTCTCTATCTTCAGTAAAAAAGAAACGAGCAGAACGAAAATCGGAGCTGTATACATAAGCGTGGCTGCAACAGCAATACTGGACGCTTCAATTGCGAAAAAATAGAAGGTGAAATTTCCGGCCACCCCTGCGCCCGCAAGCACGGAGAAGATCATCGTCCGGGGAGTGAAGGCCGCTTTCTTTTTTCGGCCGGCGAGCCACCACCCCGCGAATAACAGTAACCCTACTGCTCCGCGATAAAAAGAAATCACGAGAGGGCTCCACCCTTTATCCATCAGTATATCTGCTATTCCGCCGGAAATTCCCCAGAATACAGCTGCAAGCACTACCAGAATTATTCCTCTCATTTCCGCACACTCCCTTCTCCTGTTCTCCCGACCGTTTTTGCGAAGGGATGTTTTAGGGGAATTTCCTTTACAGAAAACAGTTCAAACATCTATTTCGCAGACTGTATGAAGTGACAGTAATCCATTGTAAAAGATTATGAATAACCTTTTTATCAATGTGGATAGTCGGGAAATAATTTTACTGATTTAAAGATCCAAATAATAATCCGTTACGTATACTTAGTGAGAAACGTTGTAATCCAGTATTCTATTTTCTATAATAGGTTTACTAAAATTAAAGGAGAATCAGATGAGTAAACCGGATGAAGAACTCTACCGGCGTCTGCTGCATAAAGATAAAGACGCTCTTGAACAGCTATACGATAAATATGAGAAACTCGTCTTCTCTTTTAGTTACAAGATGACGAACAATCACGGGTTGTCGGAAGAAGTCGTCCAGGACGTATTCATGAAATTATGGACTCAAAAAGGTACGTATGACGAATCGAAGGGGAAATTTTCGAGCTGGCTGCTCACGGTTGTGAGAAATGCGGCCATTGATCTGATGAGGAAAAAGAAAGACACTCCTTATGAACTCGAGGAAAGGGATGCACTTCAGACTAATGAGCCCTCGATCGAGGAGATGTACGAATCGAAAGAAGAAGCGACGGCCGTACGCCAGTCGATGAAAGTATTGAAAGAAGACCAACAGAAGGTAATACGGCTGTTTTATTTTGACGCAAAATCACATAGTGAGATAGCGGAACAGCTGGATGTGCCTCTGGGAACAGTAAAGGGACGAATCCGAATGGCGTTGAAACATTTACAGACTGAGATGACGGAAAGAGAAGGGGGGAGAGGTACGACATGAGTGATAAACAATGTGATAACCTGATAGATTACTTTAACGGGCATTTGTCCGGGGAAGAAGAGGCTCAATTTGAGGATCACCTGGCAAAGTGTGAGTCGTGCCGGGAAGAACTGGCTGAATTGCGTGAGCTTACCGGGTCTCTCCCTTATCTTTCCGAGCCGATTGAACCGGATAGCGGTATGAAGAACCGTGTACTCTCTTCCATTTTTGAGGAAGAGGAAAAAGAAGAGAATTATGAAAATGTAACTTCTATTGAAGAGAAGCAGAGAGAGACCACGCCCTCCAGATCAAGAAAAAGAAACTGGGCCGTATGGGGCCTCGCAGCTGCACTTGCTGCATCCCTCGTCGGAAATGCGGCATTCCTGACCCAGTGGTCCGGCACTTCCACAACTCAGCCGGAGGAGGAAGTTGTGATCGATAGCCTTGAGCAGAATCTTGCGCTTCAGAACCCGGAAGGAGGAGAAGCCAAAGGTCAGGCTTCCATGGTCGGGAATGACGGAGAGGCGCAGCTCGTGGTTCAGGCTGAACAGCTTGCTCCTCTCTCGGGTAATGAGGCATATCAGGTTTGGCTTCTTGAGGAAGGAAGTCCGGTAAGAGCCGGAACGTTCGTAACGAACGAAGAAGGTTCCGGAGCAGTAACCTATCCTATGGATAAGCTTCAGGACGGTAACTGGGATACCCTCGCTATCACGAAAGAACCGGGGCCTGACAGTGAAACACCTCAGGGAGAAATCGTACTGGCAGCCGAGATATAAACTTCACGAAAGCCGTCTCCTTTACAGGGGGACGGTTTTTTACAAATAATTAAGGAGGGTTTTGGAATGATCATCGACATGAAGGAAGTCTCTTTAAAGAGAGAGGATCGCTTCATTTTAAATAACATCACCTGGCAGGTAGAGAACGGAGAGCACTGGGCGATTCTTGGACTGAATGGTTCAGGAAAGACGTTTCTTTTGAACCTGATCAATGCCTATACGTTTCCTTCCTCCGGTACGATGAACGTTCTCGGTCTCGAGTTCGGAAAGACGTATCTGGCAGAAAAGCTTCGAAAACAGATCGGGTTTGTCTCCGCTTCGGTACAGAACCGTCTGCATAAAGGGGACAACGCTTTTGAGGTTGTGTTGAGCGGCGCTTTTGCTTCAATAGGTCTGTATGACACCCCTACGGATGAAATAAGAGAAAAAGCGATCAGAATTCTGAGGGAGCTTGACTGCTATGATTATGCGAACCGTCTGTACGAAACTCTTTCTTCCGGGGAGAAACAGCGGGTGCTTATTGCGAGAGCGCTGATGGCAGAGCCGGAGCTCCTTATTCTGGATGAGCCGACGAACGGTCTTGATTTCCTTGCGAAAGAACAGATGCTTGAGTCGGTGGAACGGATAGCTGAAAAAGAAAAGGGACCGACCATCCTTTATGTAACTCACCATGTAGATGAGATTCTTCCTGTTTTCGAACATACTCTCCTGTTGAAGGAAGGGGAGATATATGAGGCCGGAGAGACGAACCGTCTGCTCGATTCGGATATGATGACTTCTTTTTTCGGTGTACCCGTCGAAATATCGGAAAAAAATCATCGGCCGTTGCTGAAAAAGAGAGAATCCCTTCCGTAGAGGGATTCTGTATGAAACTTTCAAAAAAAGTTCACTTTTTTCGAAAAATAATGATCCACTTCTATATCCGCTCCGTATGCTTGGTGTAATTAATTAAAAAAAGGAGAGGATCATTAATGAACTGGAAAAAAGGACTTGTAACTATCCCACTTGCTGCCACTATCGCTGTACCGAGTTTAGGACTGAACGTTTATGCGGAGGATCATATGCCGACCCCTTCCGTGGATACAGAAGCTGTAGAATTGCGTTCGTCTCTTGACCACCTGTTAAGTGAACACGTATACCTTGCAGTGGAAACGATGAGAAAAGGAGCGGAAGGAGCTTCCGATTTTGAGCAGGCTGCAGGAGCTTTGAGCAAGAACACGGATGATCTGTCCAAAGCCATCGGTTCTGTATACGGGGAAGAAGCCGGCAAACAGTTTAATGACATGTGGTCCGAGCACATCGGCTACTTTGTGGATTACGTGAAGGCTACTGATGCAGGGGACGAAGAGGCGAAACAGGAAGCACTCGATAACCTCGGGGAATACAAAGAAGAATTCTCCCAGTTCCTTGAAGATGCTACTGGTGAGCGACTGGAAGCAGGAGCTCTCGCGGAAGGACTTCAAATGCACGTCAATCAGCTGATCGGAGCTTTTGATGCTTTCGTCGCTGGCGACTATGAAGCGGCCTACGAGTACGAACGGGAAGCTATGAGTCATATGTACATGGTAAGTAAAGGCCTGTCTGACGCTATGTCCAACCAATTCCCTGAGAAATTCAATGATACATCCGCAGTTACACCTGCAGCAGATCTTCGTTCTGACTTGAGCTACCTGTTAAGTGAGCACGCCGGACTTGCAGTAACAGCTATGCAGAATGGCATCGACGGAAGTGAAGACTTCGAAGCATCTGCAGAAGCACTGAGCAATAACACAGAAGAACTTTCTGATACTATCGGGTCTGTATACGGAGAAGAAGCAGGAGAACAGTTCCAGCAAATGTGGTCTGACCACATCGGTAACTTCGTTTCTTATGTAGAAGCGACAGGTGCAGAAGATGAAGCAGCAAAAGAGAAAGCACTATCCGCCCTTGAAGATTACCGTGCTGACTTCTCTTCCTTTATTGAAACCGCTACGGAAGGAAAAGTGAATGCAGACGTTATGTCAGAAGGACTTCAAACACACGTGAATCAATTAATTGGAGCTTTTGACAGCTATACGATGGAAGACTATGATAAAGCTTACTCGGATATCCGTGACGCTTACGCTCATATGTTCAACCCTGGTAAAGCACTTTCCGGAGCTATTTCTGCACAATTCCCTGATAAATTCAGCCAGGAAATGCCTTCTGAAATGCCGGAAACCGGATTGTCTCCACAGGACACCGGCATGAACAGTACAATGTGGCTTGCTATTGCCGGAATGTTTGCGCTGATCACAGCACTTACATTGCATTTCAGAAAACAGAACCAGCAGTAAAATGGAAAAACCATCCGATATTAACTAAAACCCCGGGTGAAGGAAGCTTTGAACTTAAGCTTTCTTCCCCGGGGTTTTATATTCGTTATATCCGATTTCAGGATTTGACCAATTTCTTCATCGAGCCGTTTGTTTCGAACTCCCTGTGCCAGGCGAGTGCTTCTTCCAGCATGTGAGGAGTCTGGCCGCCCCGCTCCAGAGCCGCTTCAAAGTAATCGTGAAGCTGTTCCCGGTAACTCGGATGTGCACAACGCTCAATGATCAGCCCGGCACGTTCCCGGGGCGCTAGTCCCCGCAGATCTGCATATCCCTGATCCGTCACGATAACATCTACATCGTGTTCGGTATGATCGACGTGTGGAACGAACGGAACGATACTTGAGATGTCACCGTCCTTGGCTATTGATTTAGTAACGAAAATACCCAGTCTCGAATTTCGGGCAAAGTCGCCCGATCCTCCGATTCCGTTCATCATTTTAGTACCGCCTACGTGAGTGGAGTTCACGTTTCCGTATATATCCATTTCCACGGCTGTATTAATGGAGATAAGACCGAGCCGGCGGATGATTTCCGGGTGGTTCGAGATTTCCTGTGGTCTCAGTACCACGCGGTCACGATAGTCTTCAAAGTTTGAGAATACCTGTTTCATTTTATCTTCGGACAACGTAACTGAGCATCCTGATGCAAAGTCCACTTTTCCGGCATCAAGAAGGTCTATCACTGAATCCTGAAGCACTTCCGAATAGACTTGCAAATGTTCGAAATCAGAATCCAGCAGGCCGTGGAATACAGCATTTGCTACTGAACCGATACCCGATTGCAAAGGTACAAGATTTTCGGGCAGTTTTCCTAATCTGACTTCCTCTTTGAGAAAATCGATCAGGTGACCGGCTATGTCACGCGTTTCCGCATCCGGCGGTGTGACTGTAGAAGGGGAATCCAGCTGATTCGTAAAGATGATTCCCTTGATTTTTGCAGGGTCCACCTGAATACCTTCCGTCCCTATCCTTTCTTCCGGGCTGACGAGAGGAATAGGTTCACGCTGTCCCTGGGGAGCAGGAGCATAGAGATCGTGGACACCCTCGAGGGCCCCGGGCTGGGCTTCGTTGATTTCCACAATAATGTGTTCTGCATGCATGGCGAAGGCCAGAGAATTCCCGACGGAAGTCGTCGGAATGATAGTTCCATCTTCTTTGATAGAAACCGCTTCCAAAATAGCGTAATCCACTTCAGGTAAAACCCCTTGACGCAACATTTCGGAAGTATGGGAAAGATGCTGGTCCACGAAGTGAAACGACCCCTCATTTATCCCCTGACGCATTCTGGGATCGGCCTGGAAGGGAAGGCGCTTATTGATAATATCAGCTTCCGCGAACATTCTGTCTATATCCGACCCGAGTGATGCTCCTGTAAATACATTTACTTTGAATGGATCTGTCTCAGCTCTCTTAACCAGTGCGTCTGGTATCGCTTTCAAATCTCCGGCTCTTGTAAATCCGCTTAATCCAAGCGTCATACCGTCCCCGATCCAGGAAGCTGCAGTTTCGGCTGTAACAATGCGTTCTTTCAGGTCTTCATTTAAAATTCGGCTATTTTCTATACCCATATAGTTCCACCTCTTTTTATAAGACTGTTGTGAATATTTTATCTTATAAAAAGGGAAGAACTGGAGATTTCCGACGGAATGGTCATTTTTCTTTACGAGTAAGAATATCAGATGATGAGAAAGAGTAAATCAGAACCCGAGTAGCTTTCTCAAATAACCGGAATGTGTCTGACTGACCGGGATCATGGAATCATCACTCATTTTAAGCAGGAACGTGGAATGAGTGTCCGGATAGATTTCCTGAATATGATTGACGTTTATAATGAAGGAGCGATGACAGCGGATAAAGGAACTTCCCGGCAGAAAGAAGTCGAATTCATTCAAAGAGTATTTATGTACTCCCGTGTGCCCTTCTCCTACGACGAACGTCTTTTTCGCTTTCGCTTCTATGTACAGGACCTGATCGAACTTCAACGGGATCCACCTGTCATTCTCTTTAACGGTGACCACGGACAGGGCACTGGTCAGGGTAGGGAAAATGGCGGTTACACACCCGGCGAGTTCTCTTTCTATTTCGTAGGGAACTGCCATGCCGTAATAAGGCACGCCGAAAACATCCCGGTCTATATATTCCGAGACTTTCTGCTTCATGCTCAGAGCTTTATAGGTAATTGTTCCTCTGGTAACCGGGTCTCCGGCACTTATCTTTAAATCAATCCGTTTACTGGGACGATAATAGACGTAATTCTCCGTATCCGACAAAGCGAGAGAAGTCTCTTCAGAGAACAGGTCTCCGATGACATCTACTAAAGTATGGACGTTGACATTGATTTCTGATCATCCTTTTCCTTATATTTTTCTTATATTGTAACATTGAAGAATATAATAATTCCCGGTGCAGGCTGGAATTTTTATGTTAAAAGAGCAAGGAAAAGGGAACAGGTCGGTAAATGGTGAACGAGTCAGTCACAGACAGGAGGAGTACGATGAAAATTCTGATTACAGGAGCTACGGATGGAATCGGCTTGGCAGCGGCACGCATGCTGGCGGGAGAGGGTCACACTCTTCTGCTGCACGGGCGTAATGAAGAAAAACTGAAAATGGTGGAAGAGGAACTGGGGAAAGAGAACAGTGAAACTTACGTGGCCGACCTCTCTGTACTTAAAGAGGTAAAGGAATTCGCCGAAGATGTTACGGATCATCACGATCGTCTCGATGTGCTCATTAATAATGCCGGAATATACAAAACGCCTGTGAAAACTACGGAAGACGGCCTGGATATCCGTTTTGCAGTCAATACGGTCGCTCCTTACTTACTCACAAGGCGTCTTCTTCCTCTTATGGACGGGTCAGGGCGTATCATCAACCTGTCCTCCGCGGCACAGCAGCCTGTCGACCTCGACAAGATGATGAGGCGAAAAGAAATCGGGGACGACGCTGCCTATGGTCAGAGTAAGCTGGCACTTACGATGTGGACGTTCGGAATGGCAAAAAAGAGTGAACCGGTGATAGTGGCTGTTAACCCGATGTCTTTACTCGGTAGCAAAATGGTGAAAGAGGCATTCGGAACAGATGGGCACGACATCAGTATCGGAGCCCGGATTTTATATCAGGCTGCTGTATCCGATTCGTTTCGGGAAGCTTCCGGGAAGTATTACGATAACGATAAGGGTGACTTCGGAAACCCTCATCCGGATGCGGAGAACGATGAAAAAGTGCAGTCCCTGCTCCATACGCTGGATGACATAACTGCACAAGTATAAATAGTGAAAGGCAGATAACGCTTTTTCTTCCTGAATCGTTCTATGAATAAAAGACACAACTGGACCGTCGTCTGCCATACGGTATAGTTGTGTCTTTTATTCCTTTCTGCAGGCTTTCTTCTTCGGGAAGTGAAGAAGTAAGATGATTAATCAGAGCTCTCACCTTTCAATTGTGTATATACTACGAGTCTGTCTTCTCTTCGGGTAGTATCTCCGACATAATCTCCGTAGCAGGTAACCAGGTTAAGAGCACTGCGGTGGGTATAACCGAATATTTCTTCCATTGGAGCATCCTTGAACCCGTACACTTCTTTACCTGTCACTTCGAAAGTCAACGTTTTCCCATCTTTGTTCTGAACGGAAACCTCATCGCCTTCTTTAAGTTTGTGCAGGTTATAAAACACTGCCGGATTCACGGTATCGTCAACGTGTCCCGCCATGACGGAGTTACCCGCAGCCCCGGGCTTCGTTCCCGGTTCGAACCAGGCGACATTCTCCGACCCGTCCGGTACGCCCATGCGCCCTTTCTCATCGACTCCCGCTTGTTCGACTTCCGCTTCGACATCAATTGCCGGTATGGATAGTTTGGCCGGGGTCACGGCTTCTCTTTCATTTTTAATAATCGGTTCGTCATAGTTACCGGTACTATCCGCTTGTGCTTTCACTTCCGTATTGTTTGTTTCCTGACTTTCTTCATTTTCCTTTACTTCGTCATTTGTATTTATACAGCCGCTCAATAATACAAAAATCAGAATGAGAAAATATTTAGGCATGAGTTTGCCTCCTTTACATAGCTTACGGAATAAGTTGCACGTTGGATCATTATTTCTGCACGTCGCCTTTATTTATCGTCCGGTTGGAAACATCCGGTACGGATTACCGGCCGCTTCTATTATAATAGAAACAGATAGCGAGGAAGGGAGGCCCAGGGTATGAAAATCAACGTGGAAATCGATGAGGCGCTGGAACGATTGGAAGTTCTGATCCGGGCGAAAGAATGGAATGAGGAAGTGAGTCTGCTTATGGAGCGGTTACAAGAGAGAAGACGCTCTTACTTCAGTGGGGTGAATGACGATACACGTCACATATTCAAACCTGAAGAAATCCTGTACCTCTATACAGAAAATAAGACGGTGATGGCCCGTACCGAAGACGGGAGGTATCGAATGAAAGAGCGACTGTACGAGCTTGAAAAAGAACTGGATCCGGAACATTTCGTAAGACTTTCGAAATCAGCGATAGCAAATCTCGATGCTCTGCAAAAATTTGAAGCTTCTTTCAATGGTACCCTGTGCGTTTATTTTAAAAACGGGGAGAAGGAGTACGTATCCCGGAAATACGTGTCCGAAATCAGGAATAAACTCGAAGGGAAAGGATGAAGAAAATGGGAAAGAAATTGATTTTCCAAAGCTTTGTCGGTATCTGTTTTGGAGCACTTATCGCTGTATTGATGTATACCGGATTCTACGCAGCAGGGGCAGAATCCTTTGACGCCGCGCTATTTATCAAAAATTCGGCGGCATCTATTTTCTGCGGCTGGTTTTTCAGTGTAGGAGCCCTGATTTTTACATTTGAACATTGGACACTCAGAAAACGGACGATTGTACACTTCTTTATCGTCACTTCTCTCTATTTTATTCTTGGCATCGGTATCGGCTGGTTCCCCCTTACTTTCGCAGGGCTGCTGTTCGGGGTTCTGCTTTTTCTGATCGTATACGTTTTAATCTGGACTGGCTGCTATCTGTACTTCTATTTCCAGGCGAAAAAACTGAATGATTCCCTTAACGCGTAAAGATCGGCCGGGAGCCGGTCTTGTTTTTTTCAGGTAACGTCTTCAGCTTATTCTATACCCGGTATTTGTGGTATTCTTTTACTATAGCACCCGTTAGGAAGGGTGAATAAGAAGGGGATGATGAACGATGGAAGACCTCTACTCTTCTACACTCGGAACACTTGAACGAACGTTCATGCCGTACGGTTCCGAATACCAGCATTACATTGATTTCCAGACTTTCAGAGATATGAAACAGGTCGCTAAAGGGAAAAGACCTGTGTATATTGACCTTGATATTGAAGAAATAGCTGAAATGAAAACGAGATACATCGTCGATCTGTCCTGGAAAGGAGTCTACATGACAGTAACGGTTCCACTGTCTTCCATGTTCCAGGCGACCGTTGAGATGTACGGTAAACCGCCGAGGCTGCTTATTGCCAGGCTGGAGAGAATAAACGGCCGGGAGGAAGATTCCCTGGTCCCTACTTCATTGAAAGAAGAGTTCACACGCAAAAAAGGACTCGGAGAAACGCTCGGGGATTTTGCGACAAAACTTTTCTTGTTCCTCGACTCTTACCTGGAACACAACGTGACCGGGGCACGTGAAGAAAGCCCTCCTGATAATCAGGTGAGCGAACAGGCGGCGGAGATATTCGAAGGATGGGTGTTTCCTTTCGCTGAAAGTGATCCGGAGCTGCAGGCGGGCTGGAGAAGCTTTAAAAAACGCACGCAGAAGCAGTTCGAACGGATCGATAAACTCGATATAGAGGATCAGCATGCGCTGGAAACGATGATCCTTAAAGATGTTCCTGCTTTTTTGGATTCTTTTTCCATCCTGTCGCCTGAAAATAAACAGAAGAAAAAAGAGGAACTGAAGGAGACGATGGAGGACTTACGAAAGTTCATCGAAAGGCTGGAAGCTAAAGAAGAAGAGACGTATACAAAGGATTTTGCAAGAAGTAAAGGTATCATCACTACGAAATATAAAGACTCCGGACGGGAGGCGTTTTCATCCGGAGACGAAGATCCGCATTGAAAATCGAAACCCTTGTCCTCGTCGCTGCGTATTACAGATAGACGTCCGCTTCTGCCGTACGAGTCAACCAGGCATACGGTTTTATCGATACCTTATAAGGAGAGATGCGACATGAGTAAGGAGTTTGAAAATAAAAGTATAGAAGCAGAAATGGATGAGCAGGATCTGAAGGAAGCGAAGACGCTGATTAAACAGGAAGATATGGAACGTTTGAACCGGGAAGCCGAATCCTACGCCGGTCAGTTCGACACGGCCGAAGACGGCTCGGTTTCGGAGGTATTAAAGGAGCTCGGTGATCTCGGTGAGAAAGAACAGCGGGTGGCCGGAGAAACGATGGATTCTCTCAAAAGACCGGTGAACGATCTCATGAATAAAAGTAACAATGATATACCGCGGACTCTGAATGAATTGAAGAACGTAGTTTCCGATCTGGATCCGAAACAGACAGAAGGGAATGCAGTGACCAGATTTTTTTACAAAATGAGCAACAAAAAACCGATTGAACGCTACATGAAGAAATACGAAACCGTGGACGGACGTATTGAAACGATCGTCCGCAGTTTACTTGCCGGCAAGGACCGGCTGGAAGAGGACAGTGTGGAGCTCGGCTTAATTAAGGAAAGTGCCCGGGAGCGTATATACGAGCTGGAAAAGCAGATCTATCTCGGAAAGAAACTGTTCCAGCTTCTGAAAGAAAAAGAAGGAACCGGAGAACACGACGATGCACTGATTGAAGAGGGGAAAGAGAAAATCATCACCCGGACCAGAAATATGACGCAGATGAAAAGCGTACTCATTCAAAGTATTTCCTCGGTTGATATCATTAAAAGAAACAATGAAAAACTGAAAGAATCCATTCGGAATGCGGTAACGCTCACTAAAAATATTATTACCGTCTCCGCAACGATTCAGCTGGCGCTGAATAATCAGAAAGAAGTAATCGATACGGTTAATGGTGTGAATAAAGCGACGGAAGAGATGCTGTTATCAAACTCGAGGAACTTACGGGATAACACGAAAGAAGCGACTTCCATGATGGAAAATCCCGCCATCAGCATCGAAGCGCTTCAGGAATCTTTCGATAATGTATTTGAAGCTCTGGAGACGACCGAACAGTCATCGGAGCGGATCATCGCTTCCAGTGAACAGTTTATTGAAGAAATGGACCAGCTGAACGCCAACGTTCGAAAAAAGCTGGCAGGGTCCGGGGAAGCCGGGCAAAGAACGCTTCGTGACTGAAGCGTTCTTTTTATCTGCCATTCCTCATAGTGCCGCAGGGACGGGAGGCACAAAACTGCAATTCCCGGCAGGTCTTCATCTGGACACAAACCTGTTGCCGGTAACCCAGAAACGCCAGGGGAAATCTCTGGCTTCCTCTGAATTATCGATACCGATGCGGGGACCGGTGGAAATGTGTTCCGGGGTGAAACCCTTAGCGATGTACAACGGGGGTTCCCCGTAAGGATGTCCGTAGTCGTCCTTCACGATTCCGAGCGCTTTCGTAAGTTTACCGGGGCCGCTCGTAAGTTCCTTTTCCTTTTTATCCCCGCGTCTTTTGTACATAAGATCTATCCCCCGGACAGGTTCCACGGCACGGATGAGAATCGCTTCCGGTTCTCCCACTTCTCCCGCCACCACGTTTACAAGACAGTGGGTGTGCATTACGTAAGTGTAGGCATGTCCGGCTTCTCCGAACATCACTTCCGTACGTTTGGTACGTTTATAGTTGTAGCTGTGGGCCGCCTTGTCCACAGCTCCGATATAGACTTCGGTCTCTACGATGTAGCCGGAAGCTGTTCCTTCTTCCGTCTCTTTGATCAGCTCACAGCCGAGCAGGTCCTCCGCAAGGGTGAGGGCCGGCTGTCGAAAAAATGAAGCAGGCAATAGTTCCATGTTAATTCACCTCGAAAGTAATAATACCACACCTGAACAGACTGAAACGTAAGGAGAGCTCATCACCTGAACCCGGGTATGATAAAATATTGAAATACAGTTTCTGCATGAAAAGGAAAGGGGATGAAGTCAGTGATTACTACATCTTGCGAGAAAGCCGAGGCGCCTATGAAACTCCTGCTGGAAGCGGACCCGAAGAAAGAACACGTCATCGACTACATAAAACGGGGAGACGTGTTTGTCGCAGAGGAAGCCGGAATAGTCATCGGTGTTATGGTACTCCTTCCGACCCGGCCGGGTACACTGGAAGTGGTAAATATAGCTGTTTCAGGTTCTTACCGGGGCAAAGGTGTGGGGTCCCGGCTTTTACAGTTTGCTGCTGAGGCTGCTGAAGGGTATGAAAATCTGGAAACAGGAACGGGGAACTCAAGTATCGGTCAGCTATTGTTTTATCAGCGCAACGGATTTCGTATTGATCACGTAGACAAAGATTTCTTCGTAAAACAGTACGATGAAGATATATGGGAAAACGGCATACAGTGCCGTGATATGATACGATTGGTGAAGACGATTGAATGAAGATTGAAAGAGGGATAACATGCTGAAAATATTCGATTATGTAATACTGCCGCTTATTATTGTCGGTATAGCCGTACTGGTTTTCGATATGCCCTTCATCCCTGCAGTAATTGGCGCTTATATAGGAATATGTATTGCGATCGTTCTTAGAAGAAGGCGGGAGAATAAGGAAGGCCGGACGAATGGATGAACAGAAGCTGATCCAGCAGCATTTGGCGAATGAACGTACGTACCTGGCCTGGATCCGTACGGCGATTGCCCTGGTCGGCATCGGATTTCTGGCCACGACGCTGCATATAAATGCAGGCCCCGGGGAGGGGGGAACGGAAGAGACACTTGTGCTGACTGTCAGTATCGGGGCTCTTGCTCTTGGAATATTGACTATCGTCGGCTCTACTGTCAATTACTATACCATCCGGAAGAATATCAATGAGAGCCGTTTCCGTTCCTCCAGCTGGCTCATCGGGTTCATGACCAGTATAGCCGTTCTGCTGGTGCTTCTCGTAGGCGTATATATTTTCGCTGTAAATTAAGGGGAGGAGTAAAAATGGAATTTACTTCTATCGACGTGAAAAAAGAAAGAGACACGGTACTCCGATTCAGAAGAGAAGTGTTTCAGGAAAGTTTCGGCAGTTCGGATTCTATGAACGAAGAAGATTATCTGGACTGGTTACAGAAGAAGGCGGAAGAATTTCCCGACGGTATGAAACTTGTGAAGAAAAAAGGAGAGACAGTCGGCCAACTGGAACTGTCGGTCCGGGAGTTCAAGGGGCGGATCATCGGTTACGTTCACCTTTTTTATCTTGAGAAAGAATGGCGGGACCTCGGCTTTGGCTTGAATCTGTATAATTACGCCATGAAATTTTTCCGTGACAAAGATATCACTGAATTTCACCTGCGTGTCGCTCCTGAGAACAGGAGAGCTGTCGCTTTTTACAAAAAATTAGGGATGAAAGAGGCTGGAGAAGAATTGAATGGGAAAGTAATAAGAATGACCGGGAGTGTTAATACATGGAACTTGTAGAACTGACGACGAAACAGGATATTACCAAGGCTTTCGCTGTAGTGAATGAATTACGTACGAACCTCGATCTGAACAAGTATTCGGAACTGGTGACGGAAGCCATGGAGCGGGATAATTACCATATGTTCGGTATGATGGAGGAAGAGGAAATCGTTGCAGTCGCAGGTTTCAAACCGGCTGTAAGTCTTTACTATGGACGACTCGTATGGATCGAAGACCTTGTAGTTACAAATGAAAAACGGAATTACGGGTACGGGGAAATGATGCTTCATTTCGTTGAGCAGTGGGCCGCTCAGAATAAATATGATCACGTAGCTCTATCTTCAGGAATGACTCAGTCTCATGCTCACAAGTTTTATGAAGAGAAGATGGATTATGAGAAAACCGGATATGTTTTTCTGAAAAAGAATGTATGACAGGGGAGGTTCAAAATATGAAAGGTGAAAGAATCGTTCAGCTGCTGGAAACAAATTACCCGATTGTACAGGCAGGGATGGCCGGAGGAGTGACGACACCCGGGCTGGTGGCGGCCGTCTCCGAAGCAGGAGGGTTCGGTACGATAGGAGCAGGCTACATGGAGGCGGAAGCGATGAAGGAGTCGATCCGGGAAGTGAAAGAACGTACAGAAAAACCTTTTGGCGTTAATTTGTTTGTCCCTGGTCATCCTTCTTCAGGCCTCGAAGAAGAAGAGAAAGCTATGCGTGCCCTTCACCCTTTCAGAGAAGAACTGGGGATGGAGGCAGTCGTGAACCCCGATACTCCGTCTGTTTTCGATGAACAGATAGAAGGTATTCTGGCAGAGAAGGTGCCTGTAGTCAGCTTCACTTTCGGTATTCCGCCGGAAGAGGTGATCCGTTCCCTGAAGCAGTCCGGGATAAAAGTGATCGGCACTGCCACGACAGTGGAAGAAGCGGTGCTCAACGAAGAAGCGGGAATGGATGCAATCGTAGCTCAGGGAGCAGAAGCCGGTGGCCACCGTGGGACTTTCCACGCTTCATTCGAAAAAGGGATGATCGGCCTGATGTCGCTTATTCCGCAGATCACCGATCATATATCCATTCCGGTTATAGCGGCCGGAGGTATTATGGATAAAAGGGGGATAGCCGCGTCGTTTGCTCTCGGGGCGGAAGGTGTGCAACTTGGCACGGCTTTCGTGACGAGTAAGGAAAGTGGTGCCAAACGCGTACACAAAGGTGCTATTCTTGAAGCGACAGAAGCTGACACTGTCGTGACCGATGTGTTCAGCGGGAAACCGGCCCGCGGGATTGAGAACCGCTTCATCCGCGAAATGGAAGGACGGACGATTCTTGAATATCCCCTCCAGAACGCGTTGACAAAACCGATCCGTAAGGAAGCCGGACGGCTGCAGAAGACGGAGTTTATGTCCCTGTGGTCCGGGCAGAGTCCGAGACTCTCCGAGGATAGTGCTGCAGCTGACATTATCCGGAAGCTGTCAGAATACTGGGATGAGAGCTTATAGAATAGAACGTTGTAAGCAGCTGCAGGGGCCCCTCCTCTGCAGCTGCTTTTAATATACAGATTTCTCAGGAGCCTTCAAAGAAACGGTGATTTTTTTATTGACTTCTTTTTTTTGTGACCCTAAAATCTATTAAGTGTTATTAAGAAACCCGAGAGATCGGAGGGATAGTAAGTGAGACATCGTTTCAGAAATCTTATTGTATTATTCACGGCATCAGTAGTTTTGGCTTTTGCGTTTAATTTCTTCCTGCTGCCGCATGAAGTTCTATCGGGCGGTGTAACCGGACTGGCTATGATATT
Organism: Salimicrobium humidisoli; assembly: GCF_002295105.1. Lineage (GTDB taxonomy): Bacteria > Bacillota > Bacilli > Bacillales > Halobacillaceae > Salimicrobium > Salimicrobium humidisoli. The sequence goes on from NZ_NSGH01000003.1 coordinate 134,651, forward strand.
CGGCCTGCTGACCCCGTTAAGTTCAGGGATCTGGCTTATCGTATTCAACATACCGGTGCTGATCATCGGCTGGATGAAACTTGGAAAAGAGTTCATCGCCAACAGTGTGTTTTCCGTGGCAGTAACGTCGGTGGCTATGCTCTATGTGCCGGTGCTTCAAGTGACAGAGGATGCACTTTTGTCTTCCGTATTCGGGGGAGTCATCGTCGGCGCATGTATCGGTACCATTATCCGTTTTTACGGCTCCACCGGAGGGTTTGACGTTATCGGATTAGTCCTTACCCTGAAACGTGATCTGCCTCTTGGCGTTCTCGTGTTCGGTCTGAATAGTCTCGTCGTGTTCGCTTCCGGATTTTTCTTTACCTGGGAACTCGCACTTTACACACTGGCTTCCATTTATATTACCGGAATCGTCGTAGACCGTATCCACACCCGTCACATTAAACTCAGTCTTATGGTGGTGACCGATCAGGATCAGAAACTCCGTGGTGAACTGATTGGAAATCTTATACGCGGCATTACGGTGATGAATGCTCAAGGGGGATATTCCAACGAGGAACGAAAGATTCTGTACACGGTGATTTCCCGCTACGAGCTGGCGCTTGTCAAGTCCATCATCCAGGACGTGGACCCGCGGGCTTTCGTGAGCGTGACGGAAACCGTCGAAGTGCTCGGTAACTTCCGACGCTCATAAGTTTTGTTAATCGTCTCCTCATACAGAGGAGGCGATTTTTTGCATAAAAAGAGCGATTTTCTTCAGTAAATGAAAAAAACCGCTCTTCCTGGAAGTTCACTTTTTTATAAAAGTCCATGAATTATTTCACAACGACCACCGGACATTGAATATACTTCACTAACTTATGGCTGACGCTGCCGAGAATCAACGTCTGGAATTTATTCCGTCCCCGGCTTCCGACGAGCACACAGTCGTAGTCGCCTTCGTTCGCATACTCAATCAGTGTCTCAGCCGGCTGACCGTGCAAAATCGTAATGTCGGCTGCAAGCCCCTTCGCCTCGATATATTCGATGGTGGACTGGAATTTTTCTTTCCGTTTCAGGGAAGCGGTGTCGGAATCCCCATATTTCAGCACGTCTTTTTTGGACTGATCACCATCTACAGCGTAAACAACTTCAATATGAACTTCATCTTTATAGGGATCCACCATTTTCAAGGCTTCGTCGATCGCCCGATGAGAATGTTCGGATCCGTCGGATGCTAAAAGTATTTTGGTATACATATCAGAACTCCCTTACGGTTTATTAGAAGGAGGTTTTGGAAACTCCCCCTACTTTTTCAAGTAAACGTCTGCTTTCTGCGTTAATTCCCACAAACGTAACGTCGATACCTTTTTGGTCAAACTTGGCTTCTACACTATCCAGGGCTCCGATCGCTGAATCATCCCACAGGTGGGATTCGCTTAAATCGATTATAACTTCTTTTACAGAAGGAATTTCATTAAATTCGATAGATTCCTGGAATTCGGTGACAGAAGCGAAGAACAGTTGCCCCTGTACATAGTATATACGTTTTTGTGCTTCGTTCATATACAGGGATAAAACACGGACCCTGGAGATTTTAACCGCAAAGAAAATCATGCTCAGGACGACCCCGGCCAGCACACCGTAAGCAAGGTTGTGAGTCACGACGACAGTCACCACCGTGATGACCATAACCGCTGCGTCGGAAAGCGGGGTCTTATGGATATTACGCACAGAACCCCAGTCGAAAGTTCCGATGGATACCATGATCATGACTCCGGCAAGGGCAGCCATCGGAATCTGTACGACGACGTTTCCGAGGACTACGATGAGAAACATAAGAAAAACCCCGGCTACCAGAGTAGACAAACGTCCGCGTCCCCCGGACTTGACGTTGATGACGGACTGACCGATCATAGCACAGCCTGCCATACCGCCGAAGCATCCGGCCACGACGTTGGCTATTCCCTGGCCGCGGCTCTCTTTATTTTTATCACTTTCCGTATCGGTGAAATCATCGACGATCGAGGCTGTCAGTAACGATTCAAGCAACCCGACAATTGTCAGTGCCATGGCATACGGAAATATAATCGCTAACGTTTCGAAATTAAGCGGTATATCTGGAAGTGCGAAAATAGGCAACGTTTGGGTAAGTTCGCCCATACTCCCGACGTTCCTCACATCAATCCCCATCGTTACGACGATGACACTCATAACTACGATGGCGACGAGCGTGGAGGGAATCGTCTTATTGATCAGAGGGAAAAGGTAGATGATAGCAAGTGTAGCTCCGACAAGTACATAGATGATCCAGCCTTCCCCTTCGAAATGCTGCAGCTGGGAAGTGAAAATCAGAATAGCCAGCGCGTTGACGAAACCGACCATCACCGATTTTGGTATAAATTTCATGAAACGGGCCAGCTTAAATACCCCGAGAATAATCTGCAGAACCCCCGTTAAAATGGTGGTGGCCAGTAAATATTCGAGACCGTGTTCCGCCACGAGCGTTACCATGAGCAGAGCCATCGCTCCTGTAGCTGCCGAAATCATGCCGGGTCTGCCTCCGACGAATGCAATGACTACCGCAATACAGAAGGAAGCGTAGAGACCGACCATGGGGTCGACGCCTGCTATAATTGAAAAGGCGATCGCTTCAGGAATGAGAGCCAGAGCTACTACAATACCTGAAAGAATGTCGCCGCGAACGTTTCCGAACCATTCCTGCTTTAAGGTGGATGAGAACATAGGTACCCTCTTTCTTTTATGAATTTATCTTTTTTCATTGGGTAAGCAATGAAAATTTGAATCATTGTCTTTAAATGACTTATAATGGACTATAACAGAGTATAATATAAACGACTGAATTGCAATGAGAAATTATGGTTGGAGTGATTCAGTTCATCGGTTTCACCGAGTTTTGATTGTGAATTTCAAAGGAAACGCGTACACTGACAATAGCAGAATAGAAATGAAGGACGGTTGCTGATGGATAAGGAACGTGAAATCATGACGGTGGCTCAGGTCGCGGAGTATTTGCAGATCAGTGAAGTGACCACCTACAAACTGGTGCAGGACGGAAGGATTCCCGGGTTTAAAATCGGGAGACACTGGAGAGTGAGAAAAGAGGATCTGAGGGAGCATATAGCGAAACTGGAGCACGGAGAACATCTGTAAAAACCGTACAACAAACTGACGGATATATAAAAGAAGAGGAGCGGATGATTAATCCTGCTCCTCTTCTTTATGGAACCATAAAGGATCATCGATGTCCGCTTCCCCGTTGTAGTTGATGAAAATCTCTTCATCCGGCTGTATATCACGGTAAGCATAGAAATCAAAAGAATGGTTGTCGAAATTTATTTCATAAATGGCGTTCGGCTCATAAGAATGATTGAACATCATACCGTAACCGAGCAAAAAGGCGGTATGATTCTCTCCATATTCAAAAGCGTAATCGGCCAGATACGTTTTTTCAATATGTTTGTGCTGTTCGTTCGGGTAGGGAAGTACCGGCGCCCGGTGGAAACGGGTCCCTTTTCTGATCAGTTCAGAGGCGAACACCCCTTTGTTGAATTCATCTTCGACGTCTGTAATTTGAGAAGTACGTACTTCTATCAATCCATCACCTGCTTTTCTTTGATAATTGATTCAGTATGGCAGGGTTAGGTGATAAAAGCAACCGTAAGTTAAAACCCGGACTTACCCTGTTATAATGCTTCCTGGTATTCTTCCGAACGGGCAATCACTTCTTTCACTAACACTTCCATGGCATCCAGGCAGTTAGGGTACAGTTCATTTTTTTCCCCGAACACGGATAACTCCGTACAGGCCAGGATGATTACGTCACTGCCTGCAGCCATCAATTCCTGATAAGCACGGTCAAATTTCGATCTGTCACCCGGAAGACCTTGTTTTATTTCATCATAAATCAGAGACATGACATCTTCCTGTCCAGCTTCAGACGGAGCCACGAGTTCTACACCCATCTCCTCGCATTCCTTACGGTAAATTCCTGTCCGTATCGTTCCGGTAGTCGCCATGATCCCAATTTTTTTTACGTCATCAAAATTACTTACTGCGGAAGCGACACTTTCTTTCGGCATATGAATAATAGGGACGGAGGTCTCTTCCTGGATGATGTTATAGAAATAGTGGGTCGTATTACAGGGAATGGCAATGTTCTGAACGTTTATCTTCTCCAGCAATTGAACATCCTGAACAATCCTGTTAATGAATTCTTCGTCGTCCCCCGTAAGGATAGCTTCTGTACGGTCCGGCAGACTTGCATGATTTAAAATGACGGTATCAATGTGGTCCTGATCTTTTTTCACTTCCGTATGAGCGACGACTTCCTTGAAGAAATAACTTGTCGCCTCAGAGCCCATACCGCCTATTACGCCTAGTTTATATTCCATATTGAACTCCTCTTTGCTGATTATTGATAAATACTTTTGATGCGTTAAAAAAGACTGGGATCATTCGCTTTCAAAGTAAAAGAACGTTTGGAACGACGGAAAACAACATTCACTTCTTCGTTTTCCTGTACGTATTTAAAAGCAGATTCTTCAGTACGTTAAGGTTGATTATACATTATATCAAAATTCGCAGATAGAAAGTATTGAAAACTATTTTTCGTGAAGGACAGGTGCTTTTCTCTCCGTAATGATAACTTCATGTAAAGATAACAGGAAAAGGCGGCTTTTTACAAATTATATCGATGGGGGCCGCTTTCAGTGAAAAATCTTAAATAGCCCGTCTTCATTACTGCTTGAAATTTTGTCGAATTTCCTGATGCAATTTCAAGTCTGAAAAAATTTTTTATTTATGGTAAAGTAAAATCATTCAGTTTTCCCGGCCGGGTTTCCAAGTGTGCGAAATCCTCTCTGATACAAGTGTATGCCGGTAATTCGGACTGTGTCACAATCAATAGTCAGGAAAATAAACGAACGGATAAAGGAGTTTTGATTATGTCTGGAAATCAATTCGGTGTCATCGGTCTTGCTGTTATGGGTAAGAATTTAGCTATGAATGTTGAAAGTCGCGGCTACTCCGTTTCGGTATTTAATCGTACTTTCGAGAAAACGGAAGAGTTCATAAATAACGAAGTGAAAGGCAGAAACTTCACGGGAACAGAGACAGTGGAAGAGTTCGTTGCTTCGCTGGAGAAGCCCCGGAAAATTATGCTTATGGTAAAAGCGGGCCCGGCGACGGACGCAACCATCCAGTCGTTACTTCCTCACCTTGATAAAGGGGACGTACTTATCGATGGAGGAAATACTCTGTATGAGGAAACGATGCGTCGTAACGAAGAACTTGCCGAATCCGGTATTCATTTCATCGGTACCGGAGTCTCCGGTGGAGAAGAAGGGGCACTGAAAGGACCTTCAATCATGCCGGGCGGCCAGAAAGAAGCATATGAACTTGTACGGCCGATTTTTGAAGACATCTCCGCGAAAGTGAATGGCGACCCATGTACGACATATATTGGTCCGGACGGCGCCGGTCATTTCGTTAAAATGGTACACAATGGTATTGAGTACGGGGATATGCAGCTCATCTCCGAAGCTTATCATCTGTTGAAGGACGTTGCGGGAATGGACGATGCCGAGCTGCATGAGACGTTTAAGAAATGGGATGAAGGCGAACTTGATTCCTACCTTATGGAAATCACAGCCGATATTTTCACGAAGAAAGACGAGGAGACAGGTAAACCGATGGTAGACGTAATTCTCGATTCTGCCGGACAGAAAGGCACCGGGAAATGGACGAGCAAAAATGCTCTGGACCTTGGAGTGCCGCTTCCTCTAATTACGGAATCCGTCTTTGCCCGCTTCATTTCTTCCCTGAAAGAGGAAAGAGTGGCTGCGAGTAAAGTTTTCTCCGGACCGGAAATTTCCTTTGATGAAGACAGAGAGGAGCTTATCGAAGCGATCCGCAAGGCTTTGTATATGAGTAAAATCTGTTCCTACGCCCAAGGGTTTGCTCAAATGAGAAAAGCAAGTGACGAAAACGGCTGGGAATTGAAGTATGGTGATATCGCTATGATCTGGAGAGGTGGATGTATTATTCGCGCAGGCTTCCTCCAGAAGATAAAAGAAGCTTATGATCGTGACCCGGATCTTGATAATCTGTTACTCGATGATTATTTCAGGAACATCGTTGAAAGTTATCAGGACGCCCTCCGTACAGTCGTCAGTATTGCTGTGAAAAATGGTATTCCTGTACCGACTCTTCAAAGCGCGATCGCTTACTACGACAGTTATCGTACGGCCGATTTACCTGCGAACCTCATACAGGCGCAGCGTGACTATTTCGGGGCTCATACGTATCAGCGTAAAGACAAAGAAGGAACGTTCCATACCGAATGGTTGAAGTAATATAATTCACCCCGGCCTGCCGCAAGGAGATGAAGCTCCTTTGACGGGCCGGGGGTTTTTCGAACAGGATAATTATAAGCAGATGGTGGTGGGAAACATGAAGGAACAGTTAGTCATCGGACTCGATATAGGAACGACAAGCGCCAAAGCAGTTTTGTTCCGGACGGATGGCAGTGTTGTAAAAGAAGTGGAGGAAGAGCTGGATACGATGTATCTTTCCGGGAAAAGAGCAGAACAGGATCCGGTGGAAGTGGACCGGAAAACCCGTAAAGCTTTGGCCGCTCTTATAGAGGGAGTAGAACAGACACGTATCATTTCAGGTGGCTTTTCAGCGGCCATGCATTCGTTGATTTTCGTGGATGGGGACGGGCAGGCCATTTCCAACGCTTCTATCTGGTCCGATGCCGGAAGCATTGAAAGTATGGACTCTATTCCCGGGAAAGAAGAAATATATGCACGTACCGGCACGCCGATACACCCGATGACCCCTCTTGTGAAATTACATCATCATAAAAAGAGGCATACGGAGATGTTCAGGAGAGCTGAAAAAGTCGTATCCCTGAAAGAATACATTATTCACAACTGGTTCGGTGATGACCTCATTGATTACTCGATGGCCTCGGCTACCGGCATGTATAATCTGAAAGAAGGTAGATGGGATGGGAAGGCCCTTGAAGTGGCAGGCATCTCCGAACGTATGCTGAACCCTGTTTCTTCTCCCCGGACCCGGTTATCTCCTTTGAAAGCGGGAGTGGCGGAGGAAACAGGCATCTCTGAGGCTATTCCCTTCTATTTGGGGGCCTGCGACGGACAACTTGCAAATCTTGGAGACGGAGCTATCAGGCCCGGAGAGGCTGCCATTTCTGCAGGGACGAGTGGAGCCATCCGTCAATTCACGCATAGCCCTTACGTAGATGACAGTCAGGAAACTTTCACATATGCTTTTGAAAAAGATTCATTTATTATAGGTGGTCCCACGAATAATGGCGGAATTGTATTACAGTGGCTGAAGAATGTTATGAATTTCGACGGTTCCCCTGATGAATTGACGGAACTGGCAGAAGAAATAGCTCCGGGAGCAGAAGGTGTGCTATTCATTCCTCACGTAAACGGGGAAAGGGCGCCTGTCTGGGACCCCGAGGCCACCGGCAGTTTTCATCATCTCGGGATGAGGCACGGGCAGGCTCACTTTGTAAGGGCATGCCTCGAGGGGATAGCTTTCAATTTATACCACATAGGTCACTCGGTGGAGCGTATATCCGGAAGACCGGAAAAAATACGGATGAATGGCGGGCTTGCCAAATCACGGATATTCGTAAAGATTCTTGCCGATGTGTTCGGTCAGGATATAGAGCTCTCCATCACTCATCACAGTGCTGCCTGGGGCGCCGCCTGGGTCTCCCTCTTCGGTTCCGGAAGAGTGGGCTCCTATGAAGAGATACGTGAGTACACTCCCGTAGGTGAGATCGTACGCTTTAATGAGGAAAATCATCGTACGTACCGGGAGGTTTTCAAAAAATACCGGCAGTTAACCGGAGAATAATCAGGGCTGATATCCCCTCCCGGCTTGTAAAAATTCCCGCATTTCTCTCCGGATTTTTTGCAAATACGTACGGTTGAATCCCAGTCGCTTTCCGCGGACGAACGCCCGAGCCTCCTCGTGGTACCCCACTGCGGGGTTTCGGATCGCCCGTTTTCCGCAGGAGTCTCCTGGAATTTGGCCGCCCTTCACCTAAAAAAAGATGCTCCTTCATGTTTTGGCAAATCGCCGTCAGTAACACTTGATCGCATATATTTTTCCGCGCAGGTGACCAAAACATAAGCCCGTACCGTTCTTTTAAGGTTGTGAAGCTTTGTTCAACTTTATTAAAAAAAAAGCTGCCGAGACTTTCTCGACAGCCTGAGGGCGGAGATTCCGTCCTGATTTTTTTGAATATGATATGTTAGAATAAACAGAAATGAATGACAAAGTCGATGGCTTGTTTTGCAGATGATATCATTCAGTTTTTTTATTAGGAGGGACAACTATGGCGTTTGTCATCACGAGCCCGTGTATGAATGAAAAGTCGGGGGAATGTGTCGATGTATGTCCGGTGGACTGTATTGAAGAAGGAGAAGATCAATTTTACATAAATCCGAATACGTGTATCGACTGCGGCATGTGTGTCATGCAGTGCCCGGTAGCGGCAATTGTGGAAGAATTCGATCTTACTCCGGAAGATGAGCAGTTCTTACAAAAAGCAGAACAATTTTTTGAAAAACGATAGGAGGAGATAGGTGTGTCCATTAAAATCGAAAAAGCCGAGACTTTGAAACAGAAACCGGAATCGAAGGAAATCCCGTTCGGTCAGATGTTCACGGATCACATGTTCGTAATGGATTATGAAGAAGGGAAAGGATGGTACGATCCCCGTATTATTCCTTATGCGCCGATCACTCTGGATCCTGCAGCGATGATTTTTCATTATGGCCAGACGGTTTTCGAAGGTATGAAAGCGTACCGTACCAAAGACGGAGAGACTCTCATGTTCCGTCCGGACAAAAATATGGAACGTCTCAACAAATCAAACCGTCGCATGAGCATACCTGAAATTGATGAAGAACGGGTGCTCGAATACGTGAAACAACTGGTGGAAGTCGATAAAGAATGGGTGCCGGAGTTTGAAGGAACTTCACTTTACATACGCCCGTTTATAATTTCGACCGAGGCGAATCTTGCAGTAGCTCCGTCGCAATCGTATAAACTTATGATTATTCTTTCGCCGGTAGGCCCTTATTTTGCAGGTGGAATGAAGCCGGTCCGGATTAAGGTGGAAGACGAGTTCACCAGAGCGGTCAAAGGTGGCACCGGTGCTGCAAAAACAGCAGGAAACTATTCGGCTGCATATCGCGCTCAGGCCAATGCGAAAAAAGAAGGGCATGCAGATGTTCTTTGGCTCGATGGTGTAGAAAAGCGTTACATCGAAGAAGTGGGGAGTATGAACATCTTCTTCAAGATAGACGGGAAAGTCATCACCCCTGCTCTCAGTGGCAGCATTCTCGAAGGTGTGACCAGGATGTCCGTACTGGAATTGTTGAAGGACTGGGATATTCCGGTAGAAGAAAGAAAGATTTCTATTGCTGAGCTGTATCAGTATTACGAGGAAGGAAAACTTGAAGAGGCTTTCGGGGCCGGTACAGCAGCGGTTATTTCTCCGGTGGGACGACTCGACTGGCTCGGAAATACGATGACGATCAACGGTGAAGAAGTCGGTCCACTGGCGAAACGTCTGTACGACGAAATAACCGGGATCCAGCTTGGCGTGAGAGAAGATGCGAAAGGCTGGAGTGTAAAAATATAAGCGGTAATAAAAATAACGCGCCCGGTGTTGAGCCGGCGCGTTATTTCTGTTTAATCAACCGTCTGATTTTCTGAATGTAGACTGCGGCGAGATAACCTAAACATAAAATGAATAGAATCCCTATGGCCAGCCAGACGAAATTAAGTATGTTGGGCAGAAAAGTTGCGATCAGAGCGAAGAGTACTATGGAAATAAGGAAAACTGCAATAAAGCGGATCAGCATGAATTCGACCTCCTATATATTTCTGAAACCTTCCTGTTCGAGGAAATCGCTGGCCTCTTCATAGGAACGGAAAGACCCTTCGAGACGTTCTCCGCCATAAACGTTGTAGCCGTCATCTTCCTTGAGAAGAACGAGCAGCTCACCGGATCTGTTTTCCCATTCTTCCAGGAGAGGGTGACGCTCGGCTTCGGTCATGGACAGGGAGTCGATAGCCTCTCGGACAATTTCTTTCAAAGCTTCTTCCGAGAAATCGCGGATATTCACCATACCCCGGTCGTCCGTTTCTTTGTCGTCCAGTAAGCCGGCATAAACGAACCCGTTTCCGTTAGGGTGAAGGTGATATACGACATTTTTTTTATCATATAGACTTTCTTCATAGTGGTAATTGAGTCGTCCCAGTGAGATTTCATTTTTCTTCAATTCTTCAAATTGATCGAGTATTGCCTGTTTTTCATCAAAGGATAACATTAAAATCACTCCATTCCGTACGCATTATAGCACATTTACTCCGGTTTCTCTACGACATAAAAAGTAATGGTGGATTGAAGGAACACGACTTCCGTCGTATGCGGTCTTTCGAATTTAGCGGGAGGTTGCCCTTAAAGAGCAGAATGCGTATTATAAGAAAAGGTATTCTCTTAAGGAAAGGGGGAGAAACGGTGAAAAAATCGATGACTTACTGGTGGGAACGGCTTCTGGCAGTTGACCCGGGTAAGAAGAGGCTGAGGCAGGCAGGGAAAGCAATATTAAGTCTGATGACTTCGGTTTTTATCGCTATGACTATTCTCACGCTTACAGGAAAAGATCCGCTGTTGCCTTCGATAGTGGCGGGGATGCTCGGTATGATGGGAATAATGGTAGTGATGGATGACACGGAGAAGGATAAGAAGAGAACAACGTTATTACTTCCGGTAGCCGGGATCATTGGTCTCACTTCAGGCTCGTTACTGGCAGGAAATGTTTTCTTCGTAAGTACTCTGATGATACTGGTGACAGCCGGGGCTTTCTATTTTTCCCGCTTCGGAACGCGTTATTTTTCCCTCGGGATGGTAGGGTTTCTGACTACTTACTTATCTTCCTTCCTCGGTCTTTCCTATGAGGAGTTCCCCTGGTTTTATATGGCTATACTTTTAGGCGCTGCCAGCGCTTTTACTTACAATTTCATACTTTTCAAAGACTCTCCCCGGCTTATCGCTTACAGTATGAGTTCTTTCCACAGACAGGCGAATTTGACTTTTGACCTTCTGGAGGAAGTGATACAGGACGAGCATCTGCTTGAGGGGAGAAAGGCGATACTGGAAGCGAACGCAAGAAAACTGAGAATATATGCAAGCAGTGTTGCGACAGATATAAAAGAAAAAGAGATCCAGGAGATTTGGCCGGGTCTGCGTGCCGCTCAGGTCAGGCTTTATCTGTTTGATGCAGCTATGCTTGTGACCACCCTCTCCGACAGCCTTCAGCGACTTAAAATGGATAAAGCCTTCGAGAATCGGGTGTTGCAGAGGCTGCTGGTCGATGTGCTGGATCATCTCCGGAAAGCGGAAGTGCTCAGATATTCGTATGACTTGAACGATCTGGAGCGGGCCGAGAAAACATTACGGAATCTCCGGGACGTCATTAACGACCTGTTTGACAGTCAGGAAGCCAAAGCGGGGGGCTGGCTTTACCTGCTCCGCCGCATCGAAGCTATTGCTACCAACGTGACCGAAGGCGCCATGGATATCAGGAGATCCATGCATCACAACCGGAAAGTGGAAGAAATAAAAGAAGAAGAGCAGGAGGAGGAGCCGGAAGAGGGGATGAAACCCTCGACGAAAAAAGCTGTTCAGGCACTTATTGCAGGTTCTATCGCAATTATAGCCGGTCACCTCATTTCTCCGGTGCAGCCCTACTGGATTATACTGACGACGTTTATCATCCAGATTGGAACGGACACGGTGGGACGTGCGTATCGCAAAGGAGTGGAACGTTCTGTCGGGACGGTGATCGGGGCGATAATAGGTTTCGGCCTTGCTACGATGGTATCTGATTATGCGATAGTGGAACTGTTACTCATTTTCACCGTGATATTCTGTGCTTTTTATATGCTTACAGTGTCTTATACCATCATGAGTGTGTTCATTACTATGCTTATCGCTTTCATGTACGATCTTATCCTCGGAGGTATTACGTATGAACTGCTGGCAGCCAGGGTGATTGATACAATCGCAGGAGCTGTGATTGCACTCAGTGTAGTCGCTGTCATTTTTCCGACTAAGACGATGAACAAGATCACGGACACGTTTGAAGAATATCTGGAGGAACTGGAAGCATATCTTACGGAATATTTGAAAGGGTTCAGTAATCAGGGAGTGAAAGATCTTGCCGAAAGGGCCTTTATTCTCGATGAGAAGCTGCATTTGCTGGAGGAAGAGGCGAAACCTCTTCTCCAGGGTCCCGGTGCGCGAAGGTATTCGGGGCTGCCCGGATGGCTTACGATTTTCACTGCCGTCAACTATTATGCAAAACAGCTTGTCGCTTCAAGTTATCAGAAAGATTTTCGTTACGGCAAAATAGTGGAAGATAACCTGAAGCTTACTGAGGAATATCTGGCCTACAACGTCCGGTCACTGAGGAAAAGTTTGAAAGAAAATAAAAAAGCAGGGAAACTTTATGACCTGAAAAATGAACGGGATCTCATTGAAAGTAACGCCCCGGCCGTGTCGAAGACGGATGGAGATCTCATTCATCATCTTCACTACATCTGGAAAATCAATAAATCTTTGCTCATTCTCGGGGAAAGACTCCATTTTAAGGAAAAAGAATCCCGCAACGACGTATTGTAGTCGCTGCGGGATTTTAGTGGTTTATGCGCTGGTCCGTGCCGGGGTTATATTTTTATTTCTGCATAGGGCGGACCATCACTTCGTTGACGTCTACGTAATCCGGCTGAGTGACAGCGTAGGTGACGGCTTTGGCTATATCTTCAGCCTTCAGTGTCTTCGAGCTTGCCCCTTTGAACATATCGAAAACATCTCCGTCGGTTATATGGTCGGTAAGCTCTGTATCCACCGCTCCCGGAGATATATTCGTTACGCGTACGCCTGTTCTTGACAGTTCTTTTTCCATTCCCATGGAAAGAGCCCGCACCGCGTATTTTGTGGCACTGTAAACGGCACTCGACGGGAAGACCTCGTGGCCTGCGACGGAAGAAATGTTGATGATATGACCGGATTCCTGTTCCACCATTGTAGGAAGTACAGCGTGAACGCCGAACAGAACTCCTTTGATGTTTACGTCCACCATCTGTTCCCATTCGTCCACGTGATCATTCTTAAGGAAAGAAAGGAGCATGACTCCGGCATTGTTGATGAATATATCCACGGAATCAAATTCGCTTTTCGTTTCACTTACGAGGTTTTCCAGGTCTTCTTTTTTCGTTACGTCCGTCTCCACGACTTTCACGCCTGTGTTATGTTCGTTTTTCACTTCATCAGCCAGTTCCTGCAGGCGGTCTGACCGCCGGGCGGCGAGTACCACGTTTGCTCCTTGACCGGCAAGATGGTGAGCGACGGCTTTTCCGATGCCGCTGCTGGCTCCGGTGATTATAGCTGTTTTATTCTGTAAATTTTCCATGTTGAATATACCTCCTCGGTTCGTTCATCTTAATCAATTTGAAGATAATAAAGTTTACCCGTTTGGCCGTTCAGTTAATCACCCGGACCGGTTTTATGGAAAATATAAAAACCCCCGGCCTCGTAAGACCGGGGGCACATAATGAACTTTAATATTCAATCTTCCAGTACAGGATATACACCGTTTTCGTCATGTGTTTCCTGGCCGGTGATCGGCGGGTTGAATACGCACACCATGCGCATATCTTCTCCGTCGTAAGCACGGAGTAAATGTTCGTCATTTTCATCAAGGATGTAGATTTCATCTTTTTTTACAGGATGGATTTTCCCGTCTTTCACTGTTTCGACTTCGCCTTCCCCCTGAATGCAGTAGACGGCTTCGAGGTGATTCTGATACCAGATGTGAGTTTCCGTACCGGCCTTGATTATGGTGTCATGTACGGAGTAGCCCATTCCATCCTTTTTCAACACGAGACGGCGGGACTCCCACGTATCGGCTTTTACATCCTGCTCTGTATCTTTGATATCTTCCAGTCTTATTACTTTCATAACTATATGTCCTCCTTTATCAGTTTGTTACCGGTGTATGTTTCGATGCAGCTGCTTTTACTGACTCCTCAATGATGGAGAAGCCGCGCTCAAGGGTTGCATCGTCTATATTAATGGCAGGGAATAACTTGAACACTTCGTCATCCGCACCTGCTGTTTCCATAATCAGTCCACGAGAGAAAGCCTCCGCCGCAACTTTGTCAGCAATGCCTTCCACTCCACAGGAAATCCCCTGCATGAGCCCGCGTCCTTTTACATACCCGTCGAGTTCAGGATAATCTTTGGCAATCCGATTCAGAAACTCAGTAACTTTCTCGACTTTTTTATGGATAGCTTTCTCGAATTCAGGGTTTTCCCAATACTTCAATGCTTCGGTAGCTGTAACGAACGCGTGGTTATTACCGCGGAATGTTCCGTTATGCTCTCCAGGAGCCCAAATGTCATATTCGGGTTTGATTAAAGTGATCGCAAATGGAGAACCGTAGCCGCCGATGGATTTGGACATGCAGACGATATCCGGCTTAATACCGGCCGGTTCGAAGCTGAAGAAAGTTCCCGTACGTCCTACACCTGCCTGAACATCGTCGATGATGAGCAGGATTTCAAATCGGCTGCACAGTTCTTCAAGACGTTTCAACCATTTGTTGGAAGCCCAGTTCAGTCCTCCTTCTCCCTGGACAGTTTCAAGAATGACTGCAGCCGGCACTTCTACACCGCTGCCTCCGTCTTCAAGATAGTGTTCAAGATAATCGAGGGAATCGGTAGCATCATCCATATATCGGTCATACGGCATAGTCACTGCGTTGTGAAGAGGTATACCGGCGCCTTTACGTTTGAAAGCATTGCCTGTTACGGAAAGGGAACCGATAGTCATACCGTGGAAGCCGTTGGTGAAAGTAATGACTTCCGTACGGCCGGTAACTTTACGGGCCAGTTTAAGGGCACTTTCCACTGTATTGGTACCGGTAGGACCCGGGAACATCACTTTATACTCGAGGTTCCGCGGTTTCAGAATGCTTTCGTTCAAAGTGGTGAGGAAATCCTGTTTCGGTGGGGTCGCTTTATCAAGACTGTGAGTGATGCCGTCACTTGAAATATATTCTATGAGTTTCTGTTTCATGTTCGGATCGTTGTGCCCGTAGTTAAGGGCTCCGGCTCCACAGAAAAAGTCCACATATTCTTTACCGTTTTTGTCCCACATGAGTGAACCTTTCGCTTTTGTAAAAATGGTCGGGAAACTGCGGCAATACGAACGTACTTCCGATTCGAGCTCTTCAAATACTTTCAGATCTTTGTCCATTAATAATTCCTCCTCAGGTTATTGTTTGTCCAGGGGACCGATTCGATACGTAAGTTCTTCTTCGTGGTCGTCTCCGGGGAATAAGTCTTTATCAAAACAGGGGGCTACTGTGCAGGTCACGTCATTTTTATCGGCAAACCCTTTGAACAGGGCTTTTGATGCTTCGTTGGTAGGGGTGACAGTAGCTTCGAGGTAGCGTACGTCATCCGAAATGGTGCGGTTCGTAAGTTCTCTCAGCAGGCCGGTAGCGATACCTTTACCCCGCTGATTTTCACCGATACCAATCTGCCATACAAAAATAACATCCGGTTTTTCCGGAGGGATAAACGCAGTTACGAAACCGACGAGTTCGCCGTTTTCTTTAGCTGTAACGCACGTTTCCTGGAAAAATTCACACATCATTATATATTTGTAAGGAGAGTTCTGGTCGAGGGTTGATTCATTGACTAGCTTCCACATAGCTGCACCGTCTTCGACAACCGGTTTGTCGTAAACGATCTCAGCCGTTTTAGCAGCTGTTTTCATCAGAATAATCGTCCTCCTTCAAGTAATGTTTCACTTTTTTATTTGTGCTCTGTTAAGAACACGCTTATAATGTTAGATAGTTTTCAGAAATATATCAACTCAGTTTATTCATGATGAGAAGGAATAAATCTTTAAAGCTTTACGTTCTTATGTATAAATTATCGGGAAGATTTTATTTGCTTACGATTAGTACGAAATACAGCGTGATCCTTGAAAAAAGCGGTTTGCATTTTATGTAAGCACGTGTTAAATGTGTGCAGGAAGGGGATACAAGTAAGAAGAATCTGAAAAGGGGATGAGTGAAATGGGATTTATTGATAATCTGATGGGGAATGCGTCGGAAGTTGATCTGGATAAATTGGAAAGTGAAATGGAGGATATTCTCACAGAGGGAGAAGAAGTGGACAGTGGATATAATGTCTTCCGCGATCTGTTCCTGTTTACGAACAAACGCCTCATTCTCGTGGATAAACAGGGGATGACCGGAAAAAAAGTGGAGTACCATTCCATACCTTACAGAAGTATCACACACTTCAGTGTGGAAACAGCCGGCACGTTCGATATGGAGTCGGAACTCCGTATATGGTTGAGCGGTACACCGGAGCCTGTGATGAAACAGTTCAAAAAAGGCAATAATATTGCCGATGTCCACAGAGCACTTGCGAGTTATACTCTGTAACAGGTGAATACCCGACACTGAACATCATTGATTCATCCGCAGCAACATGCTTTGCGCGGATGGATTTTTTTATGAGAAATTCCGCGGATCCAGGTTCAGGTTCTTTCATTACTGTCGGTGTTTTTAAGATAAAAAAGAAAAAAAGAAAAAACGCTTTACCGCTTTAAATCAATTGTGACGCGGATGTAAGCGTTTACTATTATTTTGATAATTTTAATTGTTCAGAAAAATTGTACATTTGTTATTGACCTTTGTCATGAAGAGTATTAGAGTAATCATCAATAAACATTTCGCTCTCGTCGGAGCGGGGCGATCTGTTTGGAAAAGACCTCTTTTCCTGACCCTGATCCATCTATTGAAAGATAGTGATCGGGGTCCCCCTTTTAAATAAGACGTAAACCATAATTAATAGAAAGAATTTACATATAGAAAGGAGTGCTACAGATGAGCAGCCAATGGATATTTTTAAGTGGCGAATTCGTAACGAAACAGGAAGCGTCAATCTCGGTTTACGACCACGGTTTTCTATATGGAGATGGGGTGTTCGAAGGTATCAGGGCATACGAAGGAAATATCTTTAAACTGGATGAACATCTCAACCGTCTGTATGATTCGGCTAAATCGGTCATGTTGGAAATCCCTTACAGTAAAGAGGAGCTGGAGGAGATTATTGCGGAAACGATCCGTAAGAATGAACTGGAATCAGCTTACATCCGTGTAGTCGTATCCCGGGGCATCGGGGATCTCGGTTTAAATCCTGTCTCCTGTTCAAAGCCGCGGCTGGTAGTCATTGCTGAAGCACTTTCCTTATTCTCGAAAGAACTTTACGAAAGAGGGGTACGCCTCGCTTCCGTTGCCAGTCGACGAAACAGACCCGACGTCCTGCCTCCGCAGGTCAAATCGCTGAACTATCTGAACAACATTCTCGTTAAGATGGAAGCGAACCAGGCAGGGGTGGATGAAGCCCTCATGCTGAATGACCAGGGATATGTGACCGAAGGATCTGCTGACAACGTATTTATTGTAAAGAACGGTAAGATTTACACTCCTCCCGTATACCTGGGAGCTCTCGAAGGAATTACGAGGAACGCCATTATCGATATAGCTGATGAGCTCGGCTACCAGGTAATGGAGCAGCCTTTCACGAGACACGACGTGTACGTAGCGGACGAAGTGTTCCTTACGGGAACCGCGGCCGAAGTTATTGCGGCGGTGGAAGTGGACAGGCGCATTATCGGTGACGGAAAACCGGGAACCATTACCAACCACCTACTTTCCGAATTCAGGAAAGTAACAACGAAAGATGGACATAAAGTTTACCCTTCCGGCGAAAAAGTCCAGGCCGGATAAAAAAAGATATGCAAAGCGATGACGGGAAGAAAGGTTTAGGGGATCGTATTCACAGAGAGTCAGGGTTGCTGAAAGCCTGACAATACGTCTTAAATCGACATCGTCCCTGAGTGCTCATGCTGAACGGTAAGTCCCAGTAGGCGGAGCCGGGTGTCACTCACCCGTTACCAAAAGAAACAGAATCATTCTGTTTCATGAGGCAAAGCTGAAACTTTGCAAAACAAGGGTGGTACCGTGGAAAGCAAAACCTTTCCGCCCCTTTACCGGATGTCCCGAGGCTTCAATGTGCCCGGCGGGATGAACTGTAGAGGGACGGGAAGGTTTTTTATTTATATCTAAAATCATTAAGACAGGAGGATGATGAATATGAGGGCCAGCACAGAACCGAAACCGGCGGAAGATAAGCAGCAGACGATAAAGACAGGGGCAGATTTACTGGTGGAAGCGTTGATTGAACAGAAAGTCGAAACGATATTCGGTTATCCGGGAGGAGCCGTACTCCCGATTTACGACGCGTTATACCGGGCTGACGGAAGTTTTGATCACGTGCTGCCGAGACACGAGCAGGGAGGGATACATGCAGCTGAAGGGTACGCCAGAGTTTCCCGTAAGCCCGGAGTAGTCATCGGGACATCCGGACCCGGAGCCACTAATCTGATTACAGGTATTGCGGACGCGATGATGGACTCTCTGCCTCTTGTGATTTTTACCGGCCAGGTAGCCAAGAACGTCATAGGGACGGATGCTTTTCAGGAATCGGATGTTATGGGTATAACGACTCCGATTACGAAACACAACTATCAGGTTCAGGATCTCGAAGAACTGCCCCGTATCGTTAATGAAGCCTTTCATATCGCTGCAACCGGAAGGCCGGGACCTGTAGTAGTCGACATCCCTAAGGATATTTCGGCGACGGTGTTCGAAAGGGACGTAAAAAACGAGTTCCATTTACCGGGGTATCAACCGACTGTGCGTCCTAACCCTCTGCAGATCAACAAACTGCGTGAAGCTCTTATAGGAGCAAGGAAGCCTGTAGTTCTGACAGGTGCCGGCATACTCCATGCAGGCGGGACGGAAGCTTTGAAATCATTCGTCAGCAATTACGACCTGCCCGTCACATCCACCCTTCTCGGTCTAGGCGCTTTTCCCGGAGACCATCACCGGTTTCTTGGAATGGCGGGGATGCACGGAACGTATGCTGCAAACATGGCTCTTTATGAATGTGACCTTCTTATTAACATAGGCGGGCGCTTCGATGACAGACTTACAGGAAATCTTCAGCATTTCGCTCCGAACGCGAGAATCGCTCACATCGACATCGATCCGGCTGAAATAGGTAAGAACGTACCTACGGAGATTCCTATAGTATCGGATGCGAGAAAAGCACTGGATAAACTGAACGAACTGGAACCCGCCACCCTCGATCACGCGGAGTGGGTGGAGAAACTGGAAAGTAACAAACAGAATTATCCACTTTGGCACAACGAATCGGAGGATGTCATTCTTCCTCAGTATTTACTCAGAAAGGTTCATCAGTTTACGGACGGAGAAGCGGTAGTAACGACGGATGTCGGTCAGCATCAGATGTGGGCGGCCCAATATTACACCTTCAATCGCCCGGACCGGTGGGTGACTTCAGGAGGTCTCGGTACGATGGGTTTCGGTTTTCCTGCAGCTATCGGAGCACAGATTGCCGATAAAGACTCCACTGTGGTGGCCATCGTCGGAGACGGAGGTTTTCAAATGACGATGCAGGAAATGTCACTGCTTCAGGAAAGGGGGCTTCCGGTTAAGATCATAATCGTCAATAACCAGGCTCTCGGAATGGTAAGGCAGTGGCAGGAGAAATTTTATGATAAACGTTATTCCCATTCCATCATAGATACTCAGCCGGATTTCGTGAAAATGGCGGAAGCCTACGGACTGCACGGCTATAAGATGGAAAACATCCAGGAAATCGACCGGGAGCTCGGGGATATTCTGAACAACGACAAGCCGGCGGTTATCGATTGCCGGGTGGTGCAGCAGGAAAACGTCTATCCAATGATAGCTCCCGGTAAGGGAAGTCACGAAATGATTGGAGTGAGCAAGCCTTGAAGCGAATAATAACAGCGGTTGTCCACAACCGGAGCGGAGTGCTGAACCGGGTGACCGGCCTGCTGTCCAAGCGGCAGTTCAATATCGAAAGCATATCTGTCGGGCGTACGGAAACCGAAGGTGTCTCGAAAATGACGTTTGTGGTGGACGTGGAAGATGAGCGGAAACTTGAACAGTTTTCCAAACAGCTGAACAAACAGATCGACGTAATTAAAGTATCGGACATTACGGATAAACAGATTGTGGCGAGAGAGCTGGCTATGATAAAAGTGCTCACTACCCCGCAGCAGCGGGGTGAGCTTCAGGCCATCATCGAACCTTTCCGGGCAACTGTCATCGATGTAAGTAAAGAAAGCATGACGGTACAGATAACCGGAAATTCGGACAAGGTGGATGCGATGATCGAGTTATTAAGGCCATACGGGTTGAAAGAGCTGGCCCGGACGGGGCTCACAGCCTTCACAAGAGGGCAGCAGTTGCATCAGACAGAAGTAAAACCTTATTCTATTTTGAACTAATTATCGAGGAGGATGTTAACTATGGCAACGACAGTTTATTATCACAATGATATCAATGAAGAGGTACTGCAGAACAAAAAAGTGGCTGTGATCGGTTATGGCTCCCAGGGTCATGCTCACGCCCTGAACCTTAAGGAAAGCGGGTTCGACGTAGTAGTAGGCCTCCGTAAAGGAAAGTCCTGGGACAAAGCGGAACAGGACGGAGTGGAAGTGAAATCGGTAGCGGAAGCGACGAAAGCAGCAGACGTTGTGATGGTCCTTCTGCCGGATGAGTATCAGCCGACAGTTTTCGAAGAACAGATCAAACCGAACCTTGAAGCAGGGAACGCCCTCGCTTTCGCCCACGGATTCAACGTTCACTTCAACCAGGTGGTTCCGCCATCGGATGTGGATGTATTCCTTGTAGCTCCGAAAGGACCCGGGCACCTCGTGCGCCGTACATTCGAGGAGGGGGCCGGTGTACCTGCTCTTATCGGAGTAGAACAGGACCCGAGTACTCAGGCGAAAGATATTGCTCTCGCGTATGCCAAAGGAATTGGCGGCGGACGCGCCGGGGTTCTTGAAACGAGCTTCCAGGAGGAAACCGAAACGGACTTGTTCGGAGAACAGGCAGTCCTCTGCGGGGGAGTTTCGAACCTCGTGAAAGCAGGATTCGAAACATTGACCGAAGCAGGATATCAGCCGGAAGTCGCTTACTTCGAATGTCTCCACGAACTGAAACTGATCGTCGATCTTATGTATGAAGGAGGGATCGAAAACATGCGTTACTCCGTTTCGGATACGGCACAATGGGGCGACTTCGTCTCCGGACCCCGCGTAATCAACGATGAAACGAAAGCCCGCATGAAAGAAGTGCTTGAAGACATTCAGACCGGCAAGTTTGCAAAAGGCTGGATTCTCGAAAATAAAGCGAACCGTCCTGAGTTTGAAGCGATCAGCAGACGTGAGAACAACAGTCAGATTGAAGAAGTGGGACGGGAACTTCGTAAATTGATGCCGTTTGTGAAAGGCAAATCCGAAAAAGAAAAGGAAGTGGTGAAACATGGCTGATATAAACGTTTTCGACACGACTTTGAGAGACGGAGAACAGTCTCCGGGAGTGAACTTGAATCGTCTCGAAAAACTTGAAATCGCCAAACAGCTGGACCGCTTCGGAGTGGATATTATGGAAGCCGGATTTCCGGTTTCCTCCACTGAAGATTTCGAATCGGTGAAAGAAATCGCCCAGACGGTAAAAAATGCATCGGTTACGGGGCTGGCCCGTTGTCACAAAAAAGATATCGATGCCTGCTGGGATGCATTGCAATACGCTGCAGAGCCGAGGATCCATGTTTTTCTTGCCACCTCTCCCATTCATATGAAACATAAGCTGATGAAAACCGAAGAGGAAGTGATCAGCCAGGCCGTGGAAGCTGTAACCTATGCAAAAGAACGCTTTACTCATGTACAGTGGTCGGCGGAAGACGCTTCAAGATCGGATCTTGATTTTCTCGTACGCATCATTGAACAAGTGATCGATGCAGGAGCAACGGTCATTAATTTACCTGACACGGTCGGATATACCACCCCGGCAGAGTACGGAGCTATGTTCCGTTACATCAGGGAAAATGTGCCGAATGTGGAGAAGGCTGATCTTTCCGCCCACTGCCACGATGATATGGGCATGGCCGTCAGCAATACCATCGCCGCTATCGAAAACGGAGCCACCCAGGTCGAAGGCACAATCAATGGTATCGGAGAGCGGGCCGGTAATGCAGCGATCGAGGAAGTCGCCATCGCTCTTGAGATACGAAAAGATTTTTACAAAAAATCTATCAACATCAATCTGAAAGAGACGAAACGCACGAGTGACCTTGTCTCCAGACTTACGGGGATGGCCGTACCCGGGAACAAAGCGGTCGTCGGCCGGAACGCTTTCGCTCATGAGTCGGGCATTCATCAGGATGGTGTACTGAAAGAAGCCTCCACGTATGAAATCATCACCCCTTCAATGGTAGGAATCGATTCCAATAACCTGGTTCTTGGAAAACATTCAGGCCGGCACGCTTTTGCCGGAAAAGCGGAAGAACTCGGTTTTCTTAATCTCCCGGAAGAGAAATTGAAAGACGCCTTTATGACTTTCAAAGATCTCACCGGGAAGAAGAAGGAAGTGACGGACGAAGATATTTTCGCAATTCTTACGGATAAACAAACCGAAATGGGTCACATGCCTCAATACAAAATGCATGCGTTTCAGGTGCATTACGGAAATATGAGCCGTCCCACCGCCACAGTCATGCTGACTCGCCCGGATGGCGAAGATACCGAGAAAGCTCATACGGGAGAGGGAAGTGTCGAAGCTCTTTATAACACAATCGACGAACTCGTTGACGAGGCTATCCATCTCGAAGACTATCAGCTCAGTTCCATAGGGCGGGGCCGTGATGCTTTGGCGGAAGTTCATGTGCAGATGACGGTGAACGGAGAGAAAACATCCGGCAGAGGGTCAGCACAGGATGTTCTCGAAGCTTCGGCTAATGCGTTTCTGAATGCTGTGAACCGTACCCTGTATAAACACGAACGTGTTCCTGTGAAAGAAGCATAATATAAGGAGGAGAGGTTAATGAATAAACATGTTGTATTGTTGCCGGGAGACGGAATAGGAAAAGAAGTGATGGAGTCGGCCCGCCTTGTTCTGGAAGCTGTGGCAGAAAGGAATGGTCATCGCTTTACGTTCGAGGAGAAACTCATCGGAGGAGCGGCGATTGATGAGCAGGGGGACCCGTTACCCCGGGAAACAGTGGAGGCTGCAGAGAAAGCCGACGCCGTTCTTCTCGGTGCTGTCGGCGGCCCTTCCTGGGACCACCTGCCCGGCTCCGGACGTCCGGAGCAGGGACTTCTCGGTATTAGAAAGCAACTCGGTTTATTCGCGAACCTTCGTCCCGTGAAAGGATTCAGACAGCTGCTGCACGCGTCACCACTGAAAAAAGAAGTGGTGGAAGGCAGCGACCTCCTGATCGTACGTGAACTTACAGGTGGTCTGTACTTCGGCGAACCACAGGAAAGAAGTGAAGACGGAGAAGGGGTGGTCGATACCCTTTCCTACTCAAGAAAAGAAATCGAGCGGATTGTGGAACAGGGATTTGAAAGTGCCCGGAAGCGGCGCAAGCAGCTGACTTCGGTAGATAAAGCGAACGTGCTTGAATCGAGTCGTATGTGGCGGGAAATAGTAGAGGAGAAGAGTGCGGACTACCCTGATGTGAAAGTCGATCACATGCTCGTCGATGCAGCGGCAATGAAGCTGGTGACAGACCCGACCTATTTCGACGTAGTCGTAACGGAAAACATGTTCGGTGATATTTTAAGTGATGAAGCAAGCGTACTGACCGGATCTCTCGGCCTTCTGCCTTCCGCCAGTCTCAGGGAGGACGGCACCGGTCTTTATGAACCCGTTCACGGTTCAGCCCCCGATATCGCAGGAGAAGACAAAGCTAATCCGCTTGCGATGATTTTATCAGCCGCAATGATGCTCAAGCACTCTTTCCATATGGAGAAAGAAGCGGAACATATTGAAAAAGCGGTCCAGGAAGTTCTTGACGCCGGTTATCACACGGCTGATCTTTCCGTTGTGAACGGCACGGAACTGGGATGTACGGATCTTACAAGAAAAGTTATCGAACAAATTACATCAGAGGATACAACGGTCAACATTATGCGCTGTTATGCCTGACGGAAAGGAGAAACCGGTATGAGTCAACCTGAAACTATCATAGAGAAAATCTGGAAAAAACATGTCGTACACCAGGAGGAGGGGAAGCCGGATCTCCTGTACATCGACCTTCACCTTGTACATGAAGTGACATCACCCCAGGCCTTTGAAGGTCTGCGGATGAACAGCCGGAAAGTAAGAAGACCGGATCTGACGTTTGCTACGATGGACCACAACGTTCCCACTATTCATCGTAACGTCATCAAAGATGCCATTTCGAAAAAACAGATGGAAACGCTGGAGGAGAATTGTGAGGAATTCGGCGTCTCCCTTGCTGACATTCATCACCCGGACCAGGGGATCGTTCACATTATCGGCCCGGAGCTCGGGTTGACCCAGCCCGGCAAAACCATTGTGTGCGGAGACAGCCACACCTCGACACATGGAGCTTTCGGTGCCATCGCTTTCGGTATCGGGACGAGCGAAGTGGAGCATGTGCTTTCCACGCAGACTCTGTGGCAGGCTCCTCCCAAAACAATGCAGGTGAAAGTGAATGGGAAGCTGGGAACCGGGGTGACCGCGAAAGATCTCATCCTTGCTATTATAGCCAAATTCGGCGTCCGCTTCGGTTCCGGGTACATCATGGAATATACCGGGGAAGCGATCAGGGATATGTCCATGGAAGAACGCATGACAGTCTGCAATATGTCCATTGAGGCAGGAGCCCGCGCCGGTCTGATCAGTCCTGACGAAAAAACCGTCCAGTTCGTGGAAGGCAGGAGACATGCTCCGAAAGGTGAAGAATTTGAGAAGGCTGAGAAAGAATGGCTGGCTCTGGCTACGGACGAAGGAGCCGTTTATGATTCTACAGTGGAAATCAACGCAGATGAAATCGAACCGCAGGTATCCTGGGGGACGAACCCTTCCCAGTGTGTCCCGGTTTCCGCATCAGTTCCCGATCCGGAGAAAGTTACGGACGACGAAGATGGTGTAAGAAGAGCCCTTGAGTATATGGGACTTGAACCGAATCAGCCGATTGAATCCATTGAACTGCAGCATGTGTTCATCGGTTCCTGTACGAACGCCCGTCTCGCCGACTTAAGGAAAGCGGCCAGGATGATCGAGGGCCGAAAAGTTCATGAAGGGATAAGAGCTATGGTAGTGCCCGGTTCGTTTGCTGTAAAACAGGAAGCGGAAACAGAGGGTCTCGACCGGATTTTTATGGAAGCCGGTTTTGAGTGGAGATCTGCCGGGTGCAGTATGTGTCTCGGTATGAACGATGATATCGTCCCTCCCGGTGAACATTGTGCTTCCACCTCGAACCGTAACTTTGAAGGCCGTCAGGGAAATGGAGCCAGAACGCATCTGGTCAGTCCAGAAATGGCAGCTGTCGCAGCTGTGGAGGGTCATTTCGTAGATGTGCGTAAATATACTTCGGCTGCTGAAAGGGTGATTTGATGGAAGCTTTTGTGAGACACTCGGGTCTTGTTTATCCGCTGAACCGGGCAAATATAGATACGGATCAGATAATACCTAAACAGTTTTTGAAACGTATTGAACGGAAAGGATTCTGGAAATTCCTCTTCTATAACTGGCGCTACGATGATGACGGAAATCTTCGTGATGATTTTTCCCTGAACTATCCGGAGTATCAGGGCGCCTCCGTTCTTGTCGCCGGTGAAAACTTCGGCTGCGGTTCTTCACGGGAACACGCTCCGTGGGCGATTCAGGATTACGGATTCCGCGTTGTCATTGCGCCGAGTTTCGCTGATATTTTCTACAGTAACTGCTTTAAAAATGGTATTCTGCCAGTGCAGCTGAAGAGAGATGAGGTATCGCAGATTATGGACCGTGCCGGAGGAGGGGAGTGTTATCTCAGCGTCGACCTTGTCGATCAGATAGTATTCGATCGTACGGGATGGTCGGCAACATTCGAAATTGACGAATATCACAAAAATATGCTGCTGAATGGATGGGATGAAATATCTGTTACGTTGACGTATGATGACGCGATTTCAGCTTTTGAAAATCAGCAGAACTGAAATAGTACGTGTAAAACCGAACCCCGACGTTCGGTTTTTGCTTTTTATAGAAGGAGTACTTTACGGAAACCACGGAACCTGCCATCTTTTAAACGGAGGCATCTCTTTTAATATGGAACACAGTTGAGAATAAATATCATTGACTTTTTCATTTTTTTTATATAACCTTACGTGTAGATGAGAATATATCTCAATTACATACGTAGAGGAGAGAGACCCATGAAAAAGATTTGGATGATTGCACTCCTTTCTTTCCTGGCTGTTGTGCTGGCAGCTTGTGGAGGAAATGAAGAGAAGTCAGGGGATAGTAATAAAGAAAACGAAGAACAATCAGGTAAAGAAGAAAGCAAAGATGACTCCCGCAGCGTGACGATAGAAGATGCGACGGGAGAGAAAACGATAGAAGGGACTCCGGAAAAAGTCGTCGTTCTCGAATGGAGTTATGCGGAACATATGCAGGCACTTGACACAGAGCCGGCAGGAGTTGCCGACAAAGAAGGATTCGGCAAATGGGTGGATACCGGTAAAGAACTCGGTGAAAATGTCGAAGATGTAGGAACGAGACAGGAGCCGAACCTGGAGGCTATCTCCCGTCTTGATCCCGATCTTATAGTAGGAGTCAAATTCCGCCACGAAGGAATCCAAAAACAGCTGGAAGAAATCGCTCCGACTGTAATGTTTTCTCCTTACTCCAAAGAGAATGCAGAAAACCAGATGGCTTCCATGAAGTCCGATCTTAAAACGATGGGTAAAATTCTGGGTAAAGAAGAAGCAGCCAGTAAAAGACTGGACGAGATGAACAGTCATTTTGAAAAACAAGCGAAGCGTCTGGAAGAAGCCGGAGTCGGTGACATCAACTACGTAATGACTCAGGCCTTCACTGCCCAGAATACTCCTACGCTGAGATTGTTTACGGACAATTCGATGGTAGCTCAGGTGATGGGCGAACTGGGTCTTGAAAACTCCCATTCCTCGGATGAACTTGAAATTTACGGGTATACGGAAACGACAGTAGAAACGTTGCAGAACTATCAGGACTCCCATTTCTACTACATCGTTCAGGAAGACGACAATATCTTTTCTGATCAGTTGGCAGGTAACCCGGTCTGGGAAGAGCTTGAATTTGTGAAGCAGGATCGTATGTATAAGATGCCGGGGGATACATGGACGTTCGGCGGTCCGATTTCGGCTGAGAAACTTGCAACACAGGTTACAGATGCTACAATCGAAGGAAATAAGAAATAAACGGAAAAGGCGCGCAGTGAATGATGCGCGTCTTTCTGCTGTATAAGGAAAGAAGGATTGGTTATGATGAATCGGGCAATGGCCCTGAAAACTTTTCTGGTTTTCGGGGGAGGCTTATTTTTACTGATACTGCTGACCTGGATACATATTAATCAGGGGAATATTTCCATACCGGTATGGACGGTGTTCGAAGCCGTTTTTTCTCCCGCAGACACTCTGGAACACCATACCATCAGAGTTCTGAGGCTGCCGAGAGCTGTCATGGGTATTGTAGCCGGCGGGGCCCTGGCTGTTTCGGGCGCAGTTTTACAAACTGTAACGAAGAACCCTCTCTCCTCCGCCAGTACGCTCGGTATTCATTCAGGAACATATTTCGCCGTGATAGTGACTACCATTTTCTTCCCGTTTGCCATGATAATGAACGGTATTATTACCGCTTTTATCGGAGGAGTAGTGACGTTTTTAATCGTTTATATACTATCGGGCGGAGGTGATGCCACCCCGGTACGGATGGTTCTCGCCGGTATGATAGTGACATTTCTGTTTTCTTCTCTGACGAGCGTCCTGCAGATATTTTATGAAAACGAAACGCAGGGATTGTTTCTATGGGGATCGGGAACTCTCGTACAGAACAGCTGGGACGGGGTCCGGTTCGCTCTTCCTGTAGTCACGGCGGCTTTTCTGGTATTACTCGGTGCTGCCCGGAAACTGGATACGCTGAAGCTCGGGGACGAGGTGGCTACTGCTCTCGGACAGAATGTAAAAGCCGTAAAATTTGTGACTATCATATTAAGTGTACTGCTTACCTCGGTAACAGTGAGCGTCGTAGGACCTATCGGTTTCGTCGGGCTCGTGGCCCCGCATATTATTAAACTGATCGGTTTTCGTTCCCACGTGCCTCTTCTGCTCGGCTCGTTCTTATGGGGAGCGGTCGTATTGCTGATGGCAGATGTTCTCGCAAGATATATCGACCCTTCCTTCTCGGAACTTCCGGTTGGAGCGATCACTGCGCTGATCGGTGCACCGTGGTTGATTTGGCTGGTCCTTCGGATGAAGCGGAGTGGCAACACGGATGGAGGATCCGTGATGGCCGGGTCTTCGCTTGTTCAGATGCGACTTCGGGTGTTATTGCCGATTTTTTCGATTCTTGTTTTACTTGTTTTGTTCGTCAGTATGTCGACCGGTAATTACGGGTTCGATCCTTCCCAGACGATAGCAGTGTTCCAGGGAGAAGCGGAATCATTTATCCGTAATTACATTTTGGAACTCCGGCTGCCACGGGCAATTGTGGCATTTACGAGCGGGGCTATTCTTGCCGTGAGCGGACTGATTTTTCAGGGCGTACTCAGGAACCCGCTGGCGGATCCTTCGGTGATTGGTATTACCTCCGGAGCCGGAGTAGGGGCGTTGTTGACTATGTACGTCTTTTCCGTCTCCGCTGCCTGGATACCGCTCGGGGCTATGGCGGGAGCAATCGTATTCTTTATTATCGTCATGGCTCTCGGAGCAAAAATGGAGTTCCAGCCGACGATGCTTGCACTTCTCGGTATCGGAGTAAGTGCTTTCGGCCAGGCGATCATCCAGATTCTGGTGGTCCGTGCCGATATGGGTGTAGCCTCGGCATTGACCTGGCTCTCCGGCACGACGTATGCAACAGGGTACGGTGAATTGCTCAGTTACTTGTTATGGCCGGTATTGCTTTTGATTCCTGTCCTTTTCTTCTACATCAGGAAGCTGGACGTTCTGGCCCTCGGGGATGATACTGCGAAAGGGCTTGGTCTCGACGTACGTTCAGTCCGTTTTCAGATGGCGCTGATAGCGACGCTCCTGGCTGCGAGCAGTGTGGCAGCTGTCGGAGCCATCGGATTTATCGGTCTGATCGCCCCCCATGCGGCACGTCTCTTTGTCGGTACAGTTAATCAGCGGCTGCTTCCGGTAGCGATGATGATAGGAGGACTTCTTCTGGTGGTGGCTGATCTGTTCAGCCGGACTCTTTTGGCTCCGGCCGAGATTCCATCCGGTATTCTCGTAGCTGTTCTCGGCGCACCTTACTTCCTCTGGCTGATGAAGCGAAGATCTGCCTGATATATGATATGATGAAAGACAAAAACAGGAGGAATGTTTGTGGATATACCGTATATTAAATGTCATGGCTCGGACAACGATTTTATTATGATAGATGAAAGGAAATTAGAAGAAAGCTTGACAGATGAGGACAGAAAGGAAGTAGCTCTCCTTCTCAGTGACCGGCTTGAAGGCATCGGTTCGGATGGTATCCTTTATGTACTTTCAAGCAGTAAGGCTGAAGCGTGTATGCGTATGTTCAACTCGGATGGCAGTGAAGCGGAAATGTGCGGAAACGGTCTCCGCTGTGTAGCCCGTTATATCATAGAGGAGACCGGCAAAGAGAAAGTGCATATAGAAACGGCCAAAGCTGTACTTCCGGTAGAGCGGGTGAGTGATATATATGAAGGAATAGCGACTTTCTCCGTCGCCATTGAACCTGTTTCATTTTCTGCGTCTTCTCTCCCGATGGAAACGGAGTCGGAACAGGTAGTGGACACCGTCCTCCATGACCTGACAGAAGATCAGACGTTCACCGCCCTCAGTGTACCGAACCCTCACATAGTGTCGGTGGTTAAGGAACTGGATGAAGAAGTTCTTGAAAACATCGGAAAAAAAGCGAATAATTCCCCTCATCTGTTTCCGAATGGCGTAAACGTCAGTTTCGTTAGAAAAATTGATGACAACAAAATCTTTGTACAGACTTACGAACGCGGAGTGGGCCTCACGAATGCCTGTGGTACAGCCATGTCGGCTTCCAGCATCGTTTCGGTCATAGTTGCAGGAAATAATCCGGCCCTCCCGGTTACGGTTATGAACAAAGGCGGGATGGTTCAATGTATCGTGCATGAGAATGAGGAATACAAAGTGGAGCTTCAGGGTAATGCTACTTATGTATACGAAGCGGAAGTAAGGGTGGATATCTCTACCCAGTCTTTCGAAGAATCTCCTCATCATGTACACACGGAAGAAAATGAGCGGTATAGTGAGCTGAGAGAGTACGCCAGGACAGAAGGAGGACTGTAAGCATGCTTGAAATGATTTCTGTAACCACCTCTTCCCACAGTGAGATGGTGGACATCACGGAGCAGATAGAAGAGCAATTACAAAAAAGCGATCTCCGGAATGGTATAGTGATTGTTCAATCCATGCATACGACAGCCGGTATTACCGTAAATGAAAATGCAGACCCGGATGTCAAAAAAGATATGCTGATGCGCCTGGATGAAGTGTATCCGTGGACGCACCGTAAAGACTTGCACGCAGAAGGTAATACGGCTTCCCATTTAAAAACGAGTACCGTCGGTCATTCCCAGACGCTACTCGTAGAAGACGGGAAGCTAGTGCTCGGCACATGGCAGGGAGTCTATTTCTGCGAATTCGACGGTCCGAGATCCAGAAAAGTAGCCATTAAAATCATGGAAGGCTGAAAAGCGGGCAAAAAACGTATGAGTTGTCAGCGGAACATATCAAAGGAAACCCCCGGAATCAGTATCCGGGGGTTTTTGCAGTGCTTATTTATTAGTGACAAACTGTTCACTTTCCGTTGATCCGGCCAAAGCTGTAGTGGAAGACGTGCCTCCGGAAATGGCCATCGACACTTCATCGAAGTAACCGGTTCCGACCTCCCGCTGGTGTCTTGTAGCTGTATAACCGTTTTCTTCCGAAGCGAATTCAGCCTGCTGCAGTTCGGAGTATGCAGCCATTCCCTCGGTTTTGTATTTGCGGGCCAGTTCGAACATGCTGTGGTTCAATGCATGGAACCCTGCAAGAGTGACGAACTGGAATTTGTATCCCATTTTACCGAGCTCCACCTGGAATTTACCGATCGTTTCCTGGTCAAGCTTTTTCTCCCAGTTAAATGACGGGGAACAGTTATAAGCCAGCATTTTGTCCGGGTACTTCTCGTGTATAGCATCTGCGAATTTTTGTGCTTCTTCCAGGTTAGGTTCCGAGGTCTCACACCAGATCAAGTCTGCGTAAGGAGCGTAAGCGAGCCCGCGGGAAATGGCCTGGTCGATTCCCGGAGTGGTACGATAGAATCCGTCGGCTGTTCTTTCTCCTGTAATGAACTCATGGTCGTACGGGTCGGCATCGCTCGTAATCAGATTGGCAGCGTTGGCGTCTGTTCTTGCTATGATAACAGTCGGAACGTCCATAACGTCAGCAGCCAGCCGGGCAGAAATGAGGTGTTTTACAGCCGTCTGAGTAGGCTGAAGAACTTTCCCGCCCAGGTGACCGCATTTCTTTTCGGAGGCGAGCTGATCTTCGAGATGCACACCGGCAGCCCCGGCTTCAATCATGCCTTTAGCCAGTTCAAATACGTTCAGCGGGCCACCGAACCCGGCTTCCATATCCGCTACAATCGGAGCGAACCAGTTTTTACTACCTTTTCCTTCCGCGTGTTCCACCTGATCGGCGCGTTGAAATGTCTGATTGATTCTTCTCACAACCTGCGGCACACTGTTTGCAGGATAGAGACTTTGATCGGGATACATTTGGCCGGAAAGGTTGGCGTCGGCAGCCACCTGCCAGCCACTCAGATAAATAGCTTCGAGACCGGCTTTAACCTGCTGCATAGCCTGGTTACCGGTTAAAGCTCCGAGTGCGGCTACGTAGTCACGTTTATGTAGCAAATTCCAAAGGCGGTCAGCGCCCATGCGAGCCAGCGTCTGTTCTATTACGACAGAGCCGCGAAGTTTCAATACTTCTTCTGCACTGTAGGGACGTTCCACTCCTTGAAAACGTTCACTTGCCCATTGATTTTCCAACTGTTTGATCTGTTCTTCTCTGTTCATTCAAAATCTCCCCTTTTAATATATGATTAGTATTGTTGTATAACAGATGAATTAATATGAGGGAGGGCGTCGACCCCGGCGCCCTCCTTTACTCAGGCTGAATTCAGGAATTTCCGTCTGCGTTGGTGCAGCATTCAACTGCTTCTTTGTGACTGCTGTGGTCGACACCGCATCTGTGGCACGAATTAGTGAAAGTCTGGTATTTTTCCATTTTTTAACTCCTCCTTATACAGTTTTGGTAAATTGGCTCGCTTTAAATTGAAGGCGGCGTCTGTGCAGAATCGGTTCAGTGTAACCGTTTGGCTGGTCTGTACCGAGAAAAACAAGGTCGGAAGCGGCCTGGAAAGCGATGGATTGTTCGAAATCCGGGCTCATTTTCCTGTAATTAGGATCGCCCTCGTTTTGCCTGTCGACCACTTCTGCCATTTGTTTCATTATCTGTTTTACCTCCTCTTCAGAGACTACGCCGTGTCTGATCCAGTTCGCTATGTGCTGACTCGAAATGCGCAGTGTTGCACGGTCTTCCATAAGGCCGGTGTCATGGATATCGGGTACAGTTGAACAGCCGATGCCCTGTTCCACCCAGCGCACGACATACCCGAGAATCCCCTGAGCATTGTTTCTGACTTCATTCAGTACGACTTCTTTATCTTCCGGAGGAGAAGCCACCGGGATATTAAGCATCATTTCGGAAGGGTCATCCGTCGGGATATCATTCTGAATATCGGGGACGTATGCTTCATGATAATGCATCGCATGAATGGTGGCTGCAGTCGGGGACGGCACCCATGCTGTATTTCCTCCCGCTTTCAGGTGGTTGATTTTTTCTGCAAGCATAGCTTTCATCTCTGTGGGTTTAGCCCACATACCTTTACCTATTTGAGCGTTTTTGATGAACCCTGCTCTTATACCGGTACGTACGTTGGATGCTTCGTAAGCGCTGAGCCATTCACTTCCTTTCATTTCTCCTTTAGGAATCATAGGCCCTTTTTCCATGGACGTATGGATTTCATCCCCCGTACGATCCAGGAACCCGGTATTAATGAAGACTACCCGGTTGCGCACTTCATAAATACAGTTATGAAGATTCAGGGAGGTTCTTCTTTCCTCGTCCATCACCCCGACTTTCAGGGTATACCTCGGTAATTGCAGAACATCTTCTATTCTATTGAACAGGTTATTAGTAAAAGCCGTTTCTTCCGATCCGTGCATTTTCGGTTTGACGATGTAAATAGAACCTTCCGTTGAATTTTGTCTCAGGTTCAGGTCGTGCATACCAATCAGACTGGTGAAGAAACCGTCAAGCAATCCTTCATGCACCGGATTGTTGTTATTGTCGATAACTGCCGGGTTTGTCATTAGGTGACCTACGTTTCTGACAAGCATAAGTGCTCTGCCTTTCAAATGAAGCTCTTCGTCTTCCGCAGTGCGATATTTCCGATCTTTATGAAGAGAGCGTTTGATGGTTTCTCCGTTTTTATCGAAGGTGGTCGTAAGGTCTCCTTTAAGCAGCCCGAGCCAGTTACGATAAGCTTTTGTTTTATCTTCGGCATCGACGCATGCAACGGAGTCTTCGCAGTCCATAATACTAGTGATGGCGGATTCAAGTTGGATATCCTTGATTCCTGCATCGTCTATCTGGCCGACCGGATGATTACGGTCGAACTGCAGTTCAACGTGAAGGTCGTTATGTTTAAGAAGTATTGCCTGCGGTTTGCGACAATCTCCCTGACAGCCAAGGAAGGAAGAAGGGTTTTTAAGTTTCTTTCGGGAGCGGTCAGTAAGTTCCACACACAATTCCCCGTTCACTACCGCGTATCTTACTGCGTCCTGGTGACTTCCTTCCGCCAGAGGGAACCATTCGTCCAGTCGCATACGCCCCTGTTTGATTACTTCTTTACCTCTCTCGGGATTGTAGGAAGCCCCTTTTTCGATACCGGGTTCTTCAGGTATCAGATCTGTACCATAATAAGCGTCATACATGCTGCCCCAGCGTGCGTTAGCTGCATTGAGGGAATATCTCTCGTTTGTCAGTGGTACAACGAGTTGGGGACCGGCCTGTTCCTTCATTTCAGAATCTACATTGGTTGTGCTGATTTTGAAGTCGGGTTTTTTCTCTTCCAGATAACCGATGGACTTTAAAAAAGATAAATAATCTTCATTGGAAGCCGATTTGTGATATTCATCAATTTTCTGTTGTAGTTGTTTTCTGGTCTGCAAAAGTCTGATGTTTTCAGGGGTGAATTCATCAAGAATCTCTGTGAGTCCTCTCCACACTTCCTTCGAAGAGAGGGGAAGACCGGGTAACACTTCCTGTTCAATGAACTGGTATAATACAGTGTCGATTTGATAAGTACCGATGGATTGATAGTTTCCCAAAGAATAAAGCCTCCTTACTGTTATGTATAATGTTTGTCTGTTTCATAACAGTTATATTTCTTAATTCGTATTATATAACAACAGAAAAACAAGTCAATACATTTTGTTAAAAATTTAGAAAATTATTTATAATTGAATAATCGGCGGTACAGAAATTTAATATTTTATGATTAATTTGTACGTATTAGGGGTAATAATGTTTGGAAACCTACATATGAAGGAGTGGATGTAACAATGGCCGAAGAAGCTAAAAAGAATTGGCATATGGTGTTATTGCTGGATAGTCGACGTGAAGTGAAACATGAACTGGAAATCAGTGAGGAAATGACCAAAAGGGAAGCTACTGAATTTATAACCAAGCAGCTCGAGCGTGACAGATGGTGGTTTCTCGAAAGTGGCGTCGCCGTTTATACAAATTCTGTGGAGGCGTTCTACCTGGAAGGTCAGGCTGCAGTGACACAGTTTAATGTCAACTGACAAACTTAAAACATGTACGAGATTCACCCCGGATGTCCAGGATATCCGGGGACATTCATGTTCGGGAGTGAAGAAACAGTATTTCTATAATAGACAGGGAGGATGGAAGGGATGAATCAGAACGTAATGGAGGGTGCAGAAGCTGTATATAACGAAGGGAACGAAATAGGAATCGTAGTATTACATGGCTTTACAGGTACAGTTCAGAGTATGAAACCTCTTGTGGATGCCTATACAGCACATGGGTATACGGTAGCCTGTCCGAGGCTCAAGGGACATGGAACTACTCCTTATGATATGGAAGAATCCACTGCAGAAGACTGGATCCGCTCGGCGGAAGAGGCTTTTGAATGGGTGAAGAACCGATGTGACTGTGTATTCGTCACCGGCCTGTCTCTTGGAGGAACGTTAAGTCTTTATCTGGCTTCCACGAGAGAGGTGGATGGAGTGGCGGTTATAAATCCGGCTATCGATGTACCTGACATGAGCAGCCTGGCGGATTCTGAATCCCGTTTCATTGATGCAATAGGGTCCGATATCAAAAAAGAAGGAGCTGCTGAACTAGCCTATGACAAAACACCCGTCCGTTCCCTTAACCATCTGACGAACATCATGGCTAAAGTGCACGAGCAGTTAAGCGAAGTGTCAGCTCCTCTTTTAGTTTTCGCTTCCGAAGAAGATCACGTAGTTCCTCCGGAGAACAGTCAGACGATATTCGACATGGTTTTTTCGGAAGGAAAAGAACTTGTTCCTCTGGAAGACAGTTACCACGTGGCAACTCTTGATAATGATCAGGAATTGATTATCGAAAGAAGTCTGGAGTTTTTTGAAAGGTATATCAATGCCAAGGAGAATTGAATTTGTACTTTTCTGATCAGTACGTTATGATAGAAAGTAACAAAACACGGAGAATAGAGCCTTCAAGGGGAGCCGGCGGCTGAGAGTGGACGCAAGTCCAGACCCTTCGAACCTGTCAGTTAGTACTGACGCAGGAATGGTGGCTTTTTTGATGAGCAATGCTTAAAAGGTGGGAGCCTTCATCAGAAAGCTTCCCTTTGAGGCATTGCTTCTTTTGTGTATTCAGAAAGGGGATATACAATGCAACAACAGCGCGTACTTTTTCTCGTGGAAGGTGCAATATTTGCAGCAATTGCTCTATTGCTTGATGTTCTTCCTTTTTTATCCATTAAGCTATGGTTCCAGGGAGGATCCATCTCATTCGCCATGATACCGGTCATTCTGATGGCGTTCCGTTGGGGCGTATCGGGCGGTATGATCACAGGCTTACTGTTCGGTTTCTTTCAGTTTTTTACGGGCGCATTCATCGTGCATCCCGTCCAGGCTTTTCTCGACTACATTGTAGCTTTCGCCATTATCGGGGTTGCAGGAGTGGTGTCTTCCCAACTGAAAGCAAGTGCGAAGAACAATAACGTAAAACACGTTCTTATGTATGTAATTATCGGCACATTCATCGGGAGTGCTTTGCGTTTCGTCACTCATTTTGCGGCGGGCATGGTATTTTTCGGCTACCTTGCAGAAGGTCAGCCGGTATGGATTTATTCTCTGCTGTATAACGGCGGGTACATGCTCCCTTCCTTTATAGCGAGTGCCGTCGTAATCAGTCTGTTAATGTCCCGGCGGCACAAATTGTTATTGCGAATATAAGAATTCCGGTCCTGATGCGTTCGGGACCGGAATTTTTATGTATAAAATGCTTTATGTCAGTTGAAATATGAAAAGATGAACCACCCGATCATAAGCAGCTGAATTATAAACTTGGCTGCAGTTCCACTGAGAAAACCGATAAGCGTTCCGACAGCTGCGCGGAAAGCGAAACGGGCGTTTTTTTCAATACTCAGTTCGATAACGAAAACCAGGACAAAAGGAACGATCAGTATTCCGAAAGGAGGTATGACGAACGAACCGGCGATGACACCTGCGACTGCTCCGGCTTCTCCCCATTTGCTTCCCCCGTATTTCTTGACGGAAATACTGTTTGCCACCATATCAGATACGATTAGTAAAACCGTAAGAATTATTGCACCCACCCAGAACCAGACGGACAGCCGACCGTCCAGCCAGATACTCAGGAGGAAACCGGCCCACAATACGAGCGGTCCGGGTATGATGGGGAAAATGAGACTTACAAAGCTGCTGAGAAACAATACGATAATAAGCGACCATAGAACAAACTCCATAAATGCGCCTCCTTTTGACTGTCATTGTACTCCTCAAAGGTGTGAAGGTCCAAAATATTCTGTTCTTTTGTAAGAACACTGACTATAATGTAGTAAAAGGGGGAAGAAAAAAATGAAAAAACCGGGTTGGAAGAGAATATTGACTCGAACAGCCGTCATTGCAGGTGTATTAATTCTGGCGGCAGCTCTGTTTATTATAGTATTTATCCAGCGAACGCTTCCTGATACGGAAGGAGAGCTTAAATTGGAAGCGCTATCTTCCGAAGTTACTGTTCTGAGGGACGAGGAAGGCGTTCCTCACATAGAAGCGGAGTCCGTCGAAGATTTATATATGGCTCAAGGATACGTGCAGGCTCAGGACCGCCTGCTGCAAATGGAACTTTCCCGTCGTCAGGCTTCCGGCGAACTGAGTGAGCTGATCGGGTCCTCCACAGTGGAGCAGGACAAGTTTTTTCGTGCGCTCGGATTACGGAGAGCTGCCGAAGCATCTTTAAAAGAATATTCCGAAGAAGGAAAGGCGGCTCTGGAGGCATTCGCTTCGGGAGTGAATGCCTACATCGACAAAGCGGATTCCGAAAACAGGCTTCCCCCGGCATTCACACTTCTGCAGGCGAAACCTGAGAAGTGGACACCGGTGGATTCTCTGACAATAGGTAAATTTATGGCACATGACCTTGGCGGGCACTGGGAGCGTCAGGCTTTCCATTATTATGCGATGAATAATTTTTCTGAAGAGAAGGCCTCCGAAGTGATGGCCCATTACCCGGAGAATAAACCGGCTGTGCTCGATGACGTAAATCTTGATATAGCGGGAGACTTTACTGAGGCAGTCATGCCTAATCCTTTTAATGGCAGCAACAACTGGGTGGTGAGCGGAGAGAGAACGGAGTCCGGGAAACCTCTTCTTGCTGATGACCCTCACCTTGGCATCGCCAGCCCTTCGATCTGGTATCAGATGAAACTGAGTGCCCCTTCCCACAACGTGAGCGGTGTTATTTTTGCAGGGGTACCGGGAATCATCCTCGGACATAATGATGACGTAGCCTGGGGTGTGACAAACGTCGGCCCTGATGTGCAACAGCTGTACGTCGAGAAAAGAAATCCGGAAAATCCTGAACAGTTTCTGTTCGAAGGGCAGTGGGAGGATGCTGTGGTGCATCAGGAACCGATAGAAGTAAGTGGCGGGGAAACGATAGAATATGAAGTGGTGGAAACGAGAAACGGGCCGATCATTAATGAATTCGCAGAAGGAGCCGGAGAGGAAGAAGCATTATCCATGCGCTGGACGGCACATGACCCCTCGAAAGAACTGGAAGCCATCCTCAACATCAACCAGGCTTCGGACTGGGAAGAGTTTGAAAAAGGACTCGAAAACTTTCATACCCCTGCCCAGAACTTCGTGTTCGCTTCAAATGACGGTACTATAGCGTATAAAGCGAATGGAAAGATCCCTGTTTATGATAACCCGGACGATGCCGGTCTTCCTCTAAGGGGATGGAAAGAAGAAGATCAGTGGAAAGGTTTCATTCCTTTTGATGAATTACCGACAGTTGTCAACCCGGACAGGGGGTGGATAGCTACAGCGAACAATAAAATAACTACGGAGGACTATCCTTATCATATTACGAACAATTGGGCCCAGCCTTACAGGTATGAACGGATAGCTGAGATGCTTATGGAAGATGACGAGGTAAGCGTAGAAGATGTGAAGAAAATGCAGATGGACGTTAAAAATCTGCAGGCCGAGGAGTTTGTCCCATTCTTCCTGGAAGAGATGAACACGGGTGATCTGAGCGGAGGAGAAACAGAGGCTTTGAAATTACTTGAGGAGTGGAATTACGAGGATAACGAAGACGCTCCTCAGCCACTGCTCTTCCATCACTGGATAAACGAAATAGAGGATCGGCTGTACGCAAGTCTCCCCGATGATATCGATTCGTTATTTCACGGGAAAGCACAGACGACGGATGAAATATTCCGTATGGAAAGAGAAGGCGGAACTTCCGTATGGATGAAGGAGGAAGGAGGGAGCGGGGAAGTGATTACACAAGCCTTTCGGGACTCCTACGCTAAACTTCAAGAGGATTACGGAAAGAATCCGGAGGAGTGGGCGTGGGGTGATTATCATCAGGTGGAGTTCACACACCCTCTTTCGAATATAGCCTTTCTTGATAAGTTTTATAACCGGAAAGAACCTTTGCCGGTCAGTGGCAGCCGGGTTACAGTAAGAGCTGCCGGATATGACGGAAGTGGTAAAGTGGACCATGGAGCTTCCTGGCGCTTTATCATCGATACGAATGATATGGGTAAAGGATACCACATAGTTGGGCCAGGGCAGTCGGAGCGTTTTAACAGTAAATGGTATCACAACCAGTATAGTGACTGGGTGGATGGAGACTACCATAGTACACTGCTGGACGAAGACGAGGGAGAGAAACTGATACTTTCGCCTGAATGAAATTAAGTCTGAGAAACGTCCCTGTCATATGAAAACCCCCGGACATATTGAACTGTAACCCTGAAAATGGACAGTTTAATAAAAAGCGCTAGGCTGCTATAAGATGACCTCGGTATTGAGCCGGGGTCATTTTTTGTAAGGACCACTGGTATCGATGGTTGTTGTAATAATCCATGTATTCGTCGATGGCTTGTTGGACCTCGGAGAGGGACAAACAGGCTTTGAAGTTGATGTCATCTTTCATGTGGCCGAAGAAGGATTCCATGGGGGCATTATCCCAACAGTTGCCTCTTCGAGACATCGACTGGCGTAACAACCCCAGGTCCTTCACTTTTTTCTGGAACGCAGGATGCGTGTAATGCATGCCCTGATCCGAGTGAATCAGACAATCGGGATGAGGGACGAAATCTTCCCGTGCCATTAACTTATCAAGAGTCGTGTAGACGATATCCATCTTCAAAGAGGTCGATAGATAGTAAGC
The DNA here is from genome assembly GCF_002295105.1 of Salimicrobium humidisoli. Classification (GTDB taxonomy): domain Bacteria; phylum Bacillota; class Bacilli; order Bacillales; family Halobacillaceae; genus Salimicrobium; species Salimicrobium humidisoli. The sequence continues at coordinate 175,033 of NZ_NSGH01000003.1, forward strand.
CAGAATCTCACGGGTCGCCCCGTCCTTGATGGCCGAAAGGTAAGCCTTCTGTCCTTTCGCATAATAGAGATACGTGATATCTGTTAAAAGGACGCGTTGTGGTACCTCGTGATCGAAGTGACGATCGAGTTTATTGTCACATGTTTGATGTTCCTGCGTCGCTTGCGCGATTTGCTTATAAGGGTTCGCTCTGCGAATAGTACACCTCAGGTTATATTTCTTCATGATGCGTCGAATACGTTTATGGTTCATCACGACGTGTTCATCGTTCTCCACCATCATTTTGATGGGAAGAGCTCCGACTCTGCCCTGACGCCGGTCGAACGCTTTCTTGATGATTTCATAATCCGCCTCATCTTTCTGTTCCTTCTGATGACGGGCCCCCTCTGATTTCAACCAGTTGTAGTACCCGGACCGGCTTACCTGGGCAACCTCACAAAAATACCGGATCATATGGGGGAAACTATGAGTCCGGAGGACTCGTTCCATGAGTTGAAATTTCTCTGAGGTGGTTATCTCTTCTTCTTCGCCTGCCTTTCGAGTTCGTCGAGCTTTTTTACAAAATCCAACTCTGCCTCCAGATATGCAATACGCGCTTCTGCCTTCTTCAATTGATCTTCCGAAGAAAGATGTTTCGAGGAAGGTCTCCCCGTGGAACCTTTGCCCCGTCGCTCGGTATAGAACCCATCTTCTCCGTACGCATGGAATATCTTGCGCCACCGTTTCAAACACTCTTTGGGCTTCTTGGCGCCAATCATCGCTACATCGAAGCCGTGGTCTACAAAGATATGAGACGGGCTCTTTCCTTCTTGGTTTTCTTTCACAGCCTTCACTTTGAAGGCTGGTGCATAGGTGATGGAACGATCAGTCACCTTGAGGACATTCGGATTGGACGCTAACTCTTTTCTTTGTGCTTCGGTAAACATTATCTTCGTCATGTTTTTCAACCCCGCTCTTTGTCGTTAATTTGATTATAAAGTAACTTCGGGGTCAGGAAACATAAAAAACCCCGAATAGGTAGTGACCCCTAAAAGTTAGAGTTTTTATTAGGAAGCTGATTGGCTGGTTTGAGTCCGGTATTGAATGGGACTCAAACCAGCTAATTTTGCTTTTATGCGATCATGGTTGTAGTAGTTGATGTAT
>NZ_NSGH01000040.1 GCF_002295105.1 Salimicrobium humidisoli
GGCTTTCGCCGGCACGACCGGTTGCGGGCCCGCATTCTGATGCATCACCAATTCAAGAACGTAGGCAAGCACCTAGGATAAAGGGGCGGAGGAAAAGATCCTCCACCCCAACATTTGAAATAGAACCTTTTTTTATGCGATTCTTCAGGAGAAAAGATATCCCCGTTGTACACCTATTCAATAAAAATTCATAATTTAAGTGGAAAGGCAGATTTCTAAGTATACAGTTTCATGGTAAGATGAAGATGGATGCTTATGGGAAGTGTTAAAGATAAGGAAGGATACCGATGAAGAAATTTTCTATATTTACAGTGGGAGTAACGTTCCTTTCCCTTATACTCGGCAATCTGGTTGTGGCGACGGATTCAGGCGATGCCTGCGGTACGTCGTGGCCTTTTTGTAATGGAAAAGTGATCCCTGACCTGACAGATTTTCACATACTGGTGGAATATTCCCACCGCCTGTTCATACCGCTCCTTACCGTCGTCACGCTTATCAACGCGGCAGGGGCTATATACTTTTACAGGAAAAATCGCGCAGTGCTTGCGTTTGCCGTACTGAGTCTGCTGCTTCTCGTCATCCAGTCGCTCATCGGGGGATTCAACGTACTTCTCGGTACGCCGCCGGGCTTCACGACTCTGGATGTCACTTTCAGTCAGCTGCTCCTTCTCAACAACGTGCTGTTAAGTTACAGTCTGCATGAGAAGACGGTATCGCTTGATAAAAAACACGCCGGCACCGTGAAGATGAGTTACCGTGCTTTCCTGCTCGGGTTCCTTTTTTACGTGGCCCAGGTGATATTCGGTGCTTTCTTTAAACACAGCCGGGCGAGCAACGTCATGATGGATATCGGGGCGGAAGAATACCTGATCCGGTCCGAAACGCTGGCGGACGCCCTGTTTTCGATTCACTGGGTGGCTACCGTCGTCATTCTCGTAAGTGCGATATGGTTCATCTTTTATGCTTCCAAATTCAGATATCACGTATTTCTGTCGTGGCTTTATTTCCTCACTATTTTATTGAACGGAGCAGTAGGGCTCGTAATCGTCGTTACCGGAAACGTCATTCTGGCTTCTTCAATACATATGATCCTTTCAACGCTTACGATGATGGTGGGCGGTGCCATCCTGGGAGGATACTGGTTCAAGCTCCACCAGCGGACCATGCGCGCCTGACAGATAAAAAAACAGCGGCTCTGCCTTTCGTAGGCGGGCCGCTGTTTTTGTGAGCAGTTTTTATACTTTCAGCTGGAACAGTTCCCTGATGTCTTCTTCGCTTAAGCTCTGAAGCATCGATTCTCCGGGCTGGATGATCTGGTCGACGAGATCACGCTTTTTCTGCTGCAGCTGATATATTCTTTCTTCAATCGTGCCTTCGGAAATCATGCGGATGACCTGTACACTTTTCTTCTGCCCGATACGGTGGGCACGTCCGGCTGCCTGTTCTTCCACCGCCGGATTCCACCAAAGGTCATACAGGATGACCGTGTCGGCTCCTGTAAGGTTCAGGCCGGTACCTCCCGCTTTCAGGGAAATGAGGAAAATGTCGTTTTCCCCTCCATTGAATCGCTCCACGTATTCCATACGCTTATCCGATTTCGTGCTCCCGTCCAGATAAAAGCAGTTGTAGCCGAGAGAGGTGAGTTCATCGTACAGCAGGGACAGCATGCTCGAGAACTGGGAAAACAGCAGTACCCGGTGATTGTTCTGCTTCAGTTCGTCCAGCAGTTCTTTCAGCTGGTCGAGTTTACCGGAAGTGCCTTCGTAGTTTTCGAGAAACAGAGAAGGGTGACAGCAGATCTGCCGCAGTCTCGTCAGTCCCGCCAGTATTTCGATCTTCCCTTTCTGCACTCCTTTGTTCTGAATCGTGTCTTTCACGTCTTTCTGGATTCTTTCGAGATAGGCAAGATACACTTCTTTCTGGTTCCTCGTCAGTTCGGAATACTGGACCGATTCCAGTTTATCCGGAAGATCATCGAGCACTTCCGTTTTCATACGACGAAGGATGAACGGTCTGGTCATCCGGGAAATCTGGCTGTGCGGCAGGTTGAGAAACTCTTTTTTATTTTTGTAGAACCCGGGCATCAGTGTCTGGAAAATCGCCCAAAGTTCGGTCAGAGCGTTCTCGATCGGCGTGCCGCTCAGAGCAAAGCGGTGCTTCGCATGGATCAGCCTCGTCGCTTTCGATACTTTCGTCGCTTCATTTTTGATGGCCTGGGCTTCATCCAGAATGAAGGCGTGGAACTGCTCCGTTTCGTACGCTTCCGCGTCGCGGCGGAGCAGCGGGTAGGAAGTGATCCATATATCGGCATCCGACTCCTCACGCAGCTGCTCCCTTTCCTCTGCGGAACCGGAAATGACGTCGGCTTTCAGGCCGGGTGCGAACGTTTCGATTTCTTTCTTCCAGTTGAAGACGAGTGAAGCGGGAGCGACGATGAGCGTTCGTCCCGGGTCCCCTTTATCTTCGAGTTCCGACAGAAGGAAAGTGATCGTCTGAATCGTTTTTCCGAGACCCATATCATCCGCCAGTATTCCACCGAGAGAATAATCGGCGAGCGTCTTCATCCAGCGGAAGCCGGTGATCTGGTAAGGACGAAGCTCCGCATCAAGGCCGGAGGGGAGCGGGTGACGGCTCGTTTCCGGATCCTTCAGGTGAGTGATGAGCGTCTGGAATCTTTTTTGCCGCTCTTCCTCGCTAAGTTCCAGCACTTCATCCACCTGCATGCTTCGCATCTGCGAGACGGAGATCGTCGAACCGTCGAGAGAGTGGACGTCGAGTTCGTCGGCGAATTCCCGGAACCGGTCGAACGATTCGTTCTGGAGGGAGAGAAGAGTGCCGTCTTTCAGCCGGAAATACTTCTGTTTCTCCATAGCCGCCTGCATGACGTTCGTAATATCTTCGTCATCGATGCCGTCGATCGCAAAAGAGATATCGAGCCAGTCCGTCGATTCGTTTATATCGATCGTCGGTTTCAGCACAGGAGCCGACTGCAGCAGGTGCTTCATCCGTGACGATAAGTACACTTCGGCCTGCGCCTGAAGACGGGGAAGAGTGTCCCTTAAGAAAGTGTCGATTTTTTCCTCGTCGTCGATATAGACGAAAGAACCGTCGAACTTGAAGTCCGCCTGCTCGATAAGCTGCATGATTTCGTCTTCTTTCCGGAAATCCCTTTTTATGATCGCCTGATGGTCGGAAGAGGGACGGAAAGGGTCGATACCGTGATCGCCGTAAAGAAACTCGACGTCGATGGTAAGCAGCCAGTCGCGCTGGTCGATGGATACGATGCTTCTTACATCCTTTTTGATGATCGACTGTTTCGCCGTTTCGCTGTAATGCACGTCCCCGGCTTCCTCGAGCACCGGCAGTACGTGGGAAACGACACCTTCCATATCTTCCGCCGGAATCACCTGGGGCCTGGAGGCTGAGAAAGGAATGGCCTCTTTCCATTTGCGGATCACGTCGTGCTGCTCTTTCGTAAGGGCATAAATCGTATGTCCTTCATACATCAGCCGGTAATCGGAGAGGTGCCGGTAGTTCTCCAGTTCCCGGAAGGACAGGACGAAATCTTCCTGCCTCCGGTTGACGTGGAAGGACAGCTCCGGGAGCTCCCTGTATTGAAGAGGACCGGGCCCTTCCTTCTGTTCCACCATCGTCGTATGTGACTCCGCCAGCAGTTCAAGGAGGCGGTGGGCGTGAGCGGGAGGTATGGGTAAATACCTCTTTTCCCGGGGAAGGGAAAACTGATCGAAAAACCGTTCTTCTCCGATTATGACGGAAAGAAGGTCGAGGATGGCCGCATCGGTTTCAGAAAGCTGATGGACAGCCGGGTCGTACGTGAACTTCTTCGTCACAGGCATTTCCTTTTCTTCCGTAACATGAGTGACGCAGTTCCTTATATCTTTCATGACGTAGGGCTGATACTCCCCCATCTTCAGTTCCAGGGACAGAGCCCGGCTGGAAACGTGGAGATAGTAGTGGAACATAAGCGTCGTCTTCTCTTCCGGAAGAACGGTCTCCCTGCGGAAAACTTCGGTCAGCGGTCCCGAATAGGAGACGGGCTTCGGAGAGGAGGTATCACGGGCTAGTGCAGGAGATAGTCTCTGCATCATCTCTTCCCGGATAGCCAGAAGTACGGCAGCTATATGTTTGCACGTAAAGTACGTTTCATAAGCTTTGCATTCACAGGTGCTGTCGAAATCGTCCTCGTCATAAAAGAAGACTCGCACCTCGTAATCGTCGGTGCCCGTTACTACCGCCCGCCACGACTGGATGGCTTCATTGTAGGAAAGTCCATATACTTTTCCGCGTTCGAAGTACGTTTTCCCACGTTCAAAAAACGCTTCTCCGGTGAGCTGTTTAATTTTGTTCGGTTGTAGTAAAGTAGCTTGCATTGCCGGCATCCTAACTGTTTCAATATTTTCATTCATGTATCGGGTGTATTTAAGCATGGTCCTGATGATCTCCGCCTCCGAAAAACCCGGGGCGGTTTTATCCACTTTTCCTATTATAACAATTATTTTCGTTTTTTGTTGTGCTATACTTTAAAGAAATGGACGATGGAGAACGAGACAGGAAGCGCCGGAGCCGGCTGCACGGATTGATTTTGAAGCGGTTGTGTGCTACTTTTTGTTGAGGGAATGATCAGAGTGGAGGAATTAGAAATGTCAATACAGGAAGAGGTCGGAAAGCGGCGGACGTTTGCGATAATATCGCACCCGGACGCCGGGAAGACGACGATGACCGAGAAAATGCTGCTGTTCGGAAATATGATCCGCTCCGCAGGTACTGTAAAAGGGAAGAAATCAGGAAAATTCGCGACATCCGACTGGATGGAAATAGAGAAGCAGCGTGGAATCTCCGTGACTTCGAGTGTCATGAATTTCCCGTACCGGGGTTACCAGGTGAATATTCTCGACACTCCCGGCCACGAAGATTTCAGTGAAGACACCTATCGGACGCTGACGGCGGTAGATGCTGTCGTTATGATCATCGATGCGACGAAGGGGATCGAAGCTCAGACGCTGAAGCTGTTCAAAGTATGCCGGATGAGAGGTATTCCGATTTTCACATTCATGAACAAACTGGACCGCGAAGGACGGGAGCCGTTCGACCTTCTGGAAGAAATCGAAACGGAGCTGGAAATCGAAACTTATCCGATGACGTGGCCCGTAGGGATGGGCAAGAGATTCGAAGGGGTGTTCGACCGTCACAACGAACAGTTTGTCCGCTTTTCGGGAGACGAGCGGGAAGAGTACATCCCGTACAGCGAGCTCGATCAGCACCCGGAACTTACGGAAAACCCGACGTATAAGGAAGCGGAAGATGAGCTGTCTCTCGTCGATGAAGCAGGGGACACGTTTGAAATCGAAAAAGTGTTGAGAGGAGAACAGACCCCCGTATTCTTCGGGAGTGCTCTTGCACCGTTCGGCGTGGAAACCTTCTTCGACACGTTCATCGATATGGCACCGGCTCCGACGCCGCGGAAGTCGACGAAAGGGCTGGTTTCTCCTGAGAACGAAGAATTCTCCGGATTCATTTTCAAAATCCAGGCCAATATGAACCCGAAACACCGCGACCGTGTCGCTTTCGTCCGGGTCTGTTCCGGCAAGTTCGAGCGGGGCATGAGCGTCACTCTCGGCCGGACCGGAAAAGCATTCAAACTGGCCCAGTCCCAGCAGTTCGTCGCTTCCTCCAGTAATACGGTGGAAGAAGGATACGCCGGAGACATCATCGGCATCTACGACCCGAACGTATACCGGATCGGGGATACGCTGCTCACCGGGAAAGAGACGTTCGAATACGACGAACTTCCTCAGTTCCCGCCGGAGCAGTTCAAGAAAGTGACGGCCAAAAACGTCATGAAATCGAAACAGTTCTACAAAGGAATCGAACAGCTCGTACAGGAAGGCGCCATTCAGCTATTCAAACGTCCGTACTTCGAAGACTATATCATCGGAGCGGTCGGGGAACTTCAGTTTGAAGTTTTTGAATACCGGATGAAGCATGAGTACAACGTCGATATTGAACTCACTCCTTACGGGGAGCGGATACCGCGCTGGCTGAAGGAAGATCAGGTGGACACCTCCCTCTTCGACGACAGGAACATGCTTGTCGAGGACCGGGAAGGCAACAAAGTCGCCCTGTTCAAAAACGACTTCTCGTTGCGCTGGTTCATCGATAAGCACCCGGACATGGACCTTATCGACCTGTTTGAAGTCAACCAGTATACGCAGACGAACGAATAGACGGCCCTTTAGGGTCGTCTCAGCTTGTAGAGAAACCCCGTGTTTTTCTGCAAGCTTTTTTTGTGCAGTTCGTGCGGGCGAATACCACTCGCTTTCCGCGGACGAACGCCCGAGCCTCCCTCGTGAAAACCCACACTCCGGGGTCTC
>NZ_NSGH01000041.1 GCF_002295105.1 Salimicrobium humidisoli
ATTTGCCTCCGGCTTCCTTCAGATTCCAGGTCTCCCTGGACACCCTTGCCTTTGACTAACGGCTACAACGACCTTCGCCGTTCGGGACTTGAACCCTATAGTTTATACCCGTGCCGGGCACACGAAAAGAGGACCCCCCTGCACCCAGGGGAGTCCCGAAATAACTAACTGCGGTTTAAGAAAGAGAGACAGAACAGACAATCTTCGTCTCTTGGGCTTCCGAAATGCAGATTACATATGTGAAAGCCTTCTTCGTAAAGACGGGCTAAATTGTCGTAGCCTTCTCCGACTACGGGCCGGACAGGCACGCCGCCCCCCTCTGCCGCTTCTCTTTCGGCATTTTCCCGATCGAGACGCTGCCGCAGGTGATGGTTTTCGATAGAGAGATGCTGGTTCTCTTCAATCAGCATAGCCAGCTGCTCCTTCAGGTCCCCAAGCTGTTGGTGAAGATCCCCGATCTGTGATTCCAAATGAGTGAACTTTTCAATCACATTTTTCTTATTCAGTGTCCCTCTCTCCTTGCTACTCTGCACCATTTGTTTCAAGCACTCCTTCATCTATCAGTTCCTGAAGGGAGTACTCCAAAGCATTTTCCTGATCTTTGAACTCAATCTGTACAACACGCTCAAGCATATTCAGCCCTACGACCTTCCCGTCGCCGAGAGACGTGGAAATACGTTCTCCGAGGTCCGGCAAGACGCGTTTCGCCTCTTCGTAGTCGTCGTTTTCGTATTTCAGACAGCACATCAGACGACCGCAGAGACCGGAAATTTTAGCCGGATTCAGGGAGAGGTTCTGGTCTTTCGCCATTTTTATGGAAACGGGCTCGAAGTCCCCGAGAAACGTGGAACAGCACAGCATACGACCGCATGGGCCGATGCCTCCGAGCATTTTCGCTTCATCTCTTACCCCGATTTGACGCAGTTCGATGCGCGTACGGAAAACGGAGGCGAGGTCTTTGACGAGATTTCGGAAATCCACCCGTCCATCCGCCGTAAAATAAAAGATCACTTTATTGCGATCAAATGTATATTCAACTTCCACCAGATTCATATCCAGCTTATGTTCCTTAATCTTCTTCTCACATGTATCATAGGCTTCCTGTGCTTGGACTTTATTCTCCTGGACAGTGAGCTTATCCTTCTCGTCGGCTTCCCGGATGACTTGTTTTAACGGAAGAACTACATCTTCTTCGTCTACCGTGCGGTTGGAGATGGCGACTTTCGCAAACTCAATGCCTCTCACCGTTTCGACAATGACGTAATCACTCGTCGTCAACTTCAAGTTACCAGGAGCGAAAAAATAAACTTTTCCTGCCTGCTTAAAGCGCACACCTACTACTTCGACCATTACGGATCAACACCTTTGCAATTGAAGTGTAAGTTGTTCCATCACGAGTGTGGGGTGAACGTTCTGGTGTATGTGACGTTTCGCCTCCATAATTCCGGACATACAGGAGGTGACTTGTGCACGGGACCACCGCATCATCGCCTGTTCTCTCTTCTCCTGTTCCTGAATGAATACGACAGCTTCTTCACGGGCGAGGTGTTCGTGAAGAATGTCCTTATACCATAGCATGAGGACGTCCAGGCCGCGCTGAAGCGTATCCTTTTCGGAAAAATGAGGCATCCACTGATGATTGACAAACAATAGTGCTTCATTCGGTTTCGATTGAAGTACTTCCGTCAATTGTATCACTAATTTTCGAGCATTGGCAAACCAGTCTCCCTCAAGCATTTCCTTCGCTTCTTCCGCGTTATTCGTCAGTTCGCTCAAAAGGAAAGCGTTCGACTTCGAAATGCCCTCCTCCATCAGATAATCCCTCATTCTTTCATGATTCAGAGGCTGGAAGGCGATCTGCTGACACCTCGAACGGATGGTCTGCAGAATCGCTTCACTGTTTTCCGTCAGGAGAATCGCCGTAGTATCCCTTCCCGGTTCTTCCAGGAATTTCAGCAGACGGTTCGAAGCGTTGACCGTCATTAAATCGGCGGACTCCACAACGTAGATTTTCCGGTCGGATTCAAGGCCTGTATACGTGAATTCTTTCTGCAGTTCGAGAATCTGTTCTTTTTTGATCGAGGCTCCATCCGGTATGATCCAGTGCAGGTCCGGATGATTCCCGGAGTCGATGCGCCGGCACTCCCGGCATTCCTGACACGGTTCTGTATCTGCGGTATACGGACAGAAAAGCGTTTTTGCCAGGAGACGGGCGGCTTCACGCTTCCCGGTCCCCCGATGGCCGTAAAAAAGATAGGCATGCGCCATTCTGTCTTTATCATAACTGTTCATAAGCATCTGTGCCGCAAGCGGCTGCGTTTCTTTCAGTTGGCTCCAACGTTCCATCTCTGTCCGCCCTTACGTATATAAATTGATTAACAGACCCTTTATTTCACCGATCAGGCCTAAAAGATCCATCTTACTGTCTTCCCGGGTCATCACGGCTTCCGTCAGTTCAGCAAGCTTCTCATCCACTTCTTCCACGATCGTCAGCTTCCGGTTCTGGCCGGATCGGCTCCAGCTGTGCGAATGCTTCAGATTCATTCCGTACTGTACGGATTCTTTCACGAACTCACGGATCATCTTTTTATATTTGGCAAGTTCCCGGAAGGAACGATTGCGGGCGAGTCTTTCTCCCTGGGCGGAGATCCCTGCCAGCAGCCGGTTCAACTGTTCTTTCTGCAGCTGACCTGTCTCTGTACGTACCAGTGACTCGAAAGACCGGGCTTTCGCTCCCGTCCGCGCATCCTGCTTATACTGTGTTTCCATCTGAACGCGCATATCCTGACTTATTTTCATAAAAGCGCTCCCTCACTCAATTTAAAAGTGGAAAAACGATTCGACGGGAAGAACGAATACGTTGGCTCCTCCAACTTTCACCTTCACCGGTTTCGGAATGTAGGAGTCCGCGTTCCCTCCCATCGGGGAGATCGGCGCTACCATCTGGTCCCGTTTTGAACAGTTCTCTTCGATGATTTCAAGCACGTGGTCCACCTGTCCGTCATCCACCCCGATCATAAGCGTCGTGTTCCCCTCTTTGAGAAATCCGCCCCGGGTAGCCAGTTTCGTAGATTTATAATCATGTTCCGCAAGGGCGTCTGTCAGCCGGTTCGTGTCCTTGTCCTGTACAATCGCCATAATCAACTTCATCGTTCTGCCTCCTCATATTTTTTAGTAGAACTGAATCACTGTCTGTCCGTGTGTCGACGCAGGGCCTGACGGGCTGCTTCGGTCACTTTTTCAAGAGACTGATCGGCATTGATTCTCTCCACCCTGTCCGGGTACCTTGCGACGAGTTCGAGATAAGCTTCATATACTTTCCGGTGGAAATCGATGTCTTCGAGATCAAGCCGATTCTTCTCTCTCGTATCATTGGCATCGATTCTCGCAAGTCCGCGTTCCGGGGTGATATCAAAAAACAGGGTGACATCCGGCATCCACTCTTCTATGGCGAATTCATTGATCGCCATCACTTCGGAAATGCCGAGTCCTCGTCCGACCCCCTGATATACGAGACTTGAATCGACGAAGCGGTCACAAAGGACGATCTTACCTTCTTTCAGGGCAGGAATCACTTTTTCCGTCAGATGCTGACGCCTGGCAGCGGCATACAGAAGCGCCTCTGTCCTTGCATCCATTTCCCTGTGGACGGGGTCGAGGATGACGTCACGTATTTTTTCGGATATCCGGATCCCTCCCGGCTCTCTCGTTGCGAGTACGTCATACCCCTGATTTTCGAACTCTTCGTGAAGAAGCTTGAGGACCGTCGTTTTTCCGGCTCCTTCGCCTCCTTCAAATGTAATGAACATACTTAGTCACGACCATTCTTCCTGAAATATAGTTACTGCTTTTTCTATGTTTTCATTTTGAAATACTGCTTTATTCTCTATGAGCGTGCGAATGTGTTCCACCTGTTCCTGCCTGATCCTCTCTCCTTTAAGGATAAGAGGAATGCCCGGCGGATAGGGGATGACCGCTTCAGCAGCTATGTGCCCCACTGCATTTTCGAGTGGAAGACAGGTCTGTTGCAGATCTTCCATCTCTTCATACTGTGCATCGAGCTGTTGAACAGGGGGGAAAGATATATTGTTATCTATTATTTTATCATGCTTTTCCCGTTTTTGTAATAATCGTGCCACTTCATAAAAGGCTACCTTATCATTTTCCCAGCTTTCCGGACGTTCCAGCCCGAATGTCAGAAGCACCCCGGTATTCGTGGCCATTTCCGCATATATCCCCTGCTCTTCAAGCATAGAAGCGAGAGTGAACCCGTCCACTCTGCGCGGCTTCAATTCCACTTTCAGGGGATCGTCCTGTGGCGAAGCAGGCAGGACCTCCCACCCGTCGCAGCAGGCGTCCAGTTCTTCCCTTACTTCATCGAGAAATGTTAACAGACCGTCCTCTTTCCACATCGCCATATATCTCCGGCATAAGTCCAGGCTCACCATAACGGGATAAGAGGGGCTGCTTGACTGTACGACCTGGAGCATGTAACTCAGGCGTTTTTCCGGTACAAGCGGTCCCTGGGTATGTAAATAAGCTCCCATAGTCATGGCGGGAGCCATTTTATGAGCAGACTGTACCACTATATCCGCACCCGCTGCAAGCGCAGTATCGGGAAAGTCACGGTGAAGGGAGAAATGTACGCCATGAGCCTCGTCTACGAGTACCGGCTTTCCCGCTTCATGTACGAGTGAGGTGATCGCTGAAAGATTGAACGTATGACCGAAATAATCCGGGTACGTCACAATGACCGCCACCGCCTCCGGAAATTGTCGCAACCCCTCCCGCACTCTTTCCGGCGTCAGGCTGCTGAACTTTCCGGTTCTCGCGTCCCATTCCGGAGCCAAAAACACGGGCTTGGCCCCGGCCAGTTCTATACCGTGAAGTATGGATTTATGGGCGTTTCTCTGTACGAGAACGGGACTTCCTCTCCGGCATACCGCAAGGATCATAGCCAGATTTCCCGAAGTGCTTCCATTCACGAGAAAGCGGGTCTTTTCACTTTTAAAGTAAAGACGAGCCAGTTCTTCCGCTTCTTTGATCGCTCCGCGGGGGGAATGGAGATCATCAAGACCGGGAATTTCTGTCGCGTCCATTTCCAGCACTACACGGAAGACCTCCCGAGCCTCCGTATCAAAGACAGTGCCGTTTTTGTGGCCGGGCACGTGGTAGCTTCCGGCTTTTCCGTGGCGGTACTGCTTTACAGCTTCCCAAAGAGGGGCTTTTTCATGTCGAGTCATTTGTGCTCTCCCTTTCTTTTCTCCACTAATCATAACAAAGAAAAAGACTGCCTTCTACACAAGCAGAAAGCAGTCTTCCTCCTCCCTTCCGGGAGCGCAGGGTCTTACCTATACAAAAGAAGCCCAGAGGGGGTGGCCTCTGGGCTTCTGACAATGTGGCAGCGCCCTACTCTTGCGGGGGGTAACCCCGACTACCATCGGCGCGGAAGAACTTAACTTCTGTGTTCGGCATGGGAACAGGTGTGACCTCTTCGCTCTTGCCACCACATCTTTAGAAGGA
>NZ_NSGH01000042.1 GCF_002295105.1 Salimicrobium humidisoli
CCCATATTCCAAATATCCCCTTTATTTTCATATAAAGGTTTCGACCGCAACCATAAACTTCTATAGTTCTAAAGAAAATGGACGAAAAACGAAGAAATTCTAAGAAAACGTTAATTTAAAGAGGGAGGGGTGAGAAGAGTATATTCAGTTGTGGAAGAAGCACTATGCCTGAAACGGGCCAGATTGTTAAAGAAGAAGGGGATTTATTATGCGTCATAAATTAACTAAATCATCAACTGATAGAGAATTGTACGGAGTTTGTGGGGGTATAGCAGAGTATCTTGGTATATCATCTTTCATTGTGCGAGTAATATTTCTCTTTACCTTTGGCGTCTCTTTTTGGGTTTATATATTTTTGGTTTGGGGCTTGGATGAAAAGCCTGTCAACAACGGTTTGAAATTCCCTGATTTCAACGAAATCAAATTCCCTGATATCACCGCAGGTTAGTTGGCTGTATGCCAGCTTTTTTCTTTTCCCGTAATCGATAGGAATCCCCTTTAATATTAAAGGTGGTGGAATGATGAATGAGTCGATCAAGGATAGCTGTAGCTAATACTTCGTCACCAAAAATCTTTCCCCATTCCACGTAGGACTTGTTAGATGTCACAATCATAGCTCCATGCTCGTATCTCCTGGATATGATTTGAAAGAGTGTGTGCGCACTGAGTTCATCAAAAGAAAAATATCCGATTTCATCCATGATCAATAATTCTGGACGACTGTAACGTTTAATAATCCGTTGGATTACTCCTTGTTTATCTGCTTTCTGGCACTCAGCTATAAAGTCATTTGCTGTAATAAATAAAGCTTGATGGCCTTGGGTTAAAGCCTCAAAAGCCATGGAAATAGCCAAATGTGTCTTGCCTACACCTGGGGGACCCAAAAGGAGAATGTTATTTCCATGATGAATATACCGTCCAGATAAGACTTCTTTCACCCTGCGTTCATCTACACTAGGTTGAAAACTAAAATTAAAGTCATGGATGCTCTTGATATAAGGAAGCTTAGCTTTTTTAATTCGTTTCTCCAACTCTATTTTTTCTTTCTGTTCCATTTCTTGAGATAAAAGAGTGAATAAGAAGTCTGAGTATGGTACATTATTTTTAGATGCGTCTTCGAGAAGACCATCGATGTGATTGGCTGTATAATGCCAACCAATCTGATGTAAGCGTTCAACGAGAAGGTCCGTGTTCATTCTTGGTCACCGCCTTCAAGTTGCTCATACATGTGAAGGGAACGTCGTTCCACTTCTATGTCAGAGGACTGTAAACGGCTGTGGGTCGGCAAACCAACAGTAGTCGTGTGCAGTCCTTTATAATGTTCAAGATTAATATGGTCTCGAGCTTTTCCTGTCATTAGTGGATGCTTGGCGATGCATTCGTAGGAATCGTAGACTTCAAGGTGATGATCAAGTGTCTCTTTAATTTTTAGTTCCTTACCAACGTACCGGAAAGGTACGGAATATCGTTTCCCTTGGTAAGAGATAAAACAGTCTTTACTCACGGTTCTGATTTCCCAGTGATTCATAGGAAACAGTGGTTTGCTGTTAGAAGCACTCAAATATTTTTGCTCATGTTGGAAGCGAGTTAGAGGTGCTTCCATTGTAGTCTGATGAATCTTTCGATTCGCCGTCTTATCTAGCCATTTCCTCATATCTTCATTTAAAGCTCTTAACGTGGGTTTGTGCTTACGCTGCAGGAAATTCTTCTTAACGTACCCCACCACATTTTCGACTTTCCCCTTGGTTTGCGGTCGATATGGTTTACAAGCTTTTGGAGCGATTCCATAGTAAGCCAGAAACTCTTCAAATTTACGGTTAAACCGGATTTCAACGGGCGTATGTTTAATGACAGCCGTTTTCATGTTGTCATAAAGAATTTGTTCAGGCACTCCGTTGAAGTAGGCAAAGGCATTCATATGACACTTCATTAATGTTTCTAAATTCATGTTATCCGTAAATTCCACATACTTCATTCGGGAATAACTCAGTACCATTGTAAATGCGTAGATTTCTTTCCCATCACCATCCACGTCAAATTTTCCTACATGGCCCCAATCCATTTGAGCTTGCTTCCCAGGAGTGGTTTCGTATCTCATTGTCGCTTGTTTCTTAGGACGAGATCGGTAAGGACGAACAAAATCCCGAAGGATTGTAATTCTCCCTTCATATCCCATCGCTATGATTTCATCTAAGAGAACGGTGCAATTCGTGGTTCCTTCCTTGATACGTTTTTTCAGATAATCCTTAAATGGATCCAATTTACTCCCTCTATCCAGGCTTTTCTGCTTTTTCGGTAATTCATCTGTCTTTATGTATTTCCGGATGGTCTTAGGATCAAATCCCGTTTCCTTTGAAATAGCTGTGATGGACCACCCTTTTTGGTGTAACTCTCGGATCATAAAAAACTCCCCAATCTTGATCATCATTCCTACACTCCACATCTTTATCTAGTATAGAAATGATTATCTGTTATTATTGGGGAATTTGAAACCGTTGTTATAAGGGATTTTATCACCGTTGTTCACAAAGCCATCGTTATAAATTAGGCAGTTCTGCAACTGGGTGCAATTGAGGAAGATCCCAAGTAGAAAAAAGTCAAACTTTTTATAAAAATTGCATACTACTTAACAAAGGATAGAATCCATTTTGATCAATCTTTTTTCAAAATGGATTTTTCATGTTTACAGTAAAGCGTGGATATCCGGGGTATTATTAATCAAACATTGAGTTATTGTGTTACTGTGCTATTGAGTTAATGTGATATTGTGTTAATAATCACGGAAGAAATATGAAAATAGGTAACGAGAAGGTGGGGGACTAAGAGGTTATTCGATCATTGCAAACCCTCCCTTTGTGCAATAGGGAGGAAGTCATAGACGTTTATTCTTTGTAAACGATAAACATAAAAAGAGAAGGGGAACGCCCTTCTCTCGTATTACTTCTCTTATTCTTCGAGACTGACAGAGAACGTTCTTTTCCGCCTCTTATAGAGGTTCATTCTCCAACCGTTCCATCACCATCTCTATCCTGCATGTATTTATACAACCAGTGATCGCTGGTAATCGGCATAGAGAAACCAGCATCTTTGGCCTCTTGAATGGTCACTTGGCCATTGCCATTCGCATCTACGCTGGAAACATCCTCTTCTTCCACCGTGCTGGTGGCATCAGAAGAAGGAGAGGACTCGGAGGAATCATCATCCTCGGTCAGACCGAGAGCCTCATTCACGTCATCCGGATTCACGTTATCAAAAGTGTCCACGACTTCATTTCCTTGAATCGTATAAGTATATTGATACTTCGAAGGAATCTGTGTCTCCGTATCCGGGTACGTAATGATGGCTTCAAAATCCGTCGCCCCTCCAGCGTTTCGGATGGCGTCTTCCAGGTACGCCTGATCCCCGTGCCGATTCAACGTACTTTCCTGAGGCGTAATATTATACGCATTGGATACGCCTCCGAGAGAATCCGCAATGACGTGTCCTTCATCAAGGGTATCGCTTTCCACACCGGGGACCTTAGCTTCATCCCAGAAGTACCTGCCGTTCGACAGCACAGGTTCCGAGGCGTCATCCTGAGGGATGATTTCCTCAGCTACGACTTTGACGAGCTGCCCGTGTTCATTGGTTAAATTAAGATACTATTCCATTGGGTAATCAGTCTATTATGAAGGCTACTTACCCCCTTTTTTTACATAATTAATTGAATAAATAATGGTTGAATATAGGGTTTAATAAGTACAAAATGTAACAATATACAGGAACGTTTGTTTGTCTTTTGAGGACGTAGCTTCGGTGCGAGGGCAGCACTCCGCAGAAACGATAGTTTGAGGATCTTAAAGAAACGAAAATAACGGTAATCCTTATATAAGGAGAAGCACTATCGTAAATTATAATTGGTTGGAGATGTTTTCATGAAGGTAGAACAAATATTGATTGGGAATAGAAAAGTATATCTGCTAATTGATTCAAATGGATTACCCGTTGAACCCGTTGCAAAGTACATGAAATATCACTATAACCAGGAGAGTAGTAGCAATACTCTACAGACTTACTGTACAGCTTTGAAATATTACTTTACATATTTAGAACAAATAGGAATTGATTGATGACGTACAATAGTTTGTGTAAAGCTCTTGAAGACAAAAAAAGAGGTAGGGTATCCTCATAGTTAACGACCAAATCAACTCATGAAAGGGGATCCCCTACCTATGTCTACAAGTATAGGACAAAA
>NZ_NSGH01000043.1 GCF_002295105.1 Salimicrobium humidisoli
GAGTCTGGGACAAAACCAGTAAATATTAGTAAAAAAGGGCGTCCCTTCCAATGACTTTCATTGCAAGGGACGCCCTTTCTCTATGGATGTTTCTGTACGTTTATACACAAAAAGAGATCCCTCTGCTATAATTAAAGCACCACACAATAACCAAGGAGGGATCCCTTATGTTTACTTATTATAACATGAATCAAGTGGTTTTGCCTTTAGATTTTGAAATGAAATTGCAGGAAAATGATATTGCCTACACGGTACACGAGATGGTCGAACAGATTCCTGAGGAAGCCTTTGACGGCTTCGCTCGTGACACCGGTTGCCCCTCTTATCACCCCAAAATGATGATGAAAATCATCCTCTGCGCTTACACCCAGTCCGTTTTTTCCGGTCGGAAAATCGAAGCGCTCCTCAAAGACAGCGTCCGCATGATGTGGCTCGCTCAAGGCTACGAACCGAGCTATCGCACCATCAATCGATTCCGAGTGAATCCTCTTACAAAAGAACTTCTTCGCCAGTGCTTCGTACAGTTTCGCTGTCAGCTTGTCCAGGAAGACGTCATTGATGATGAAGCTGTGTTTATCGACGGCACAAAACTGGAAGCGAACGCCAATAAATTCACCTTCGTCTGGCGACGAATGAGTGAACGATACAGTGATCAGCTTATCGAGAAGTCCAACCGTTTCTATGAGGAACTCCTCGACAAAGAGATCATTCCGGGCATTGAACGCGAGAGTGCTGATGAACTCACGACCGAGGAACTTCAAACCATCACGGAACAGGTGGATGAAACGGTAGCTTCTTATGACCAGAAGATTGAAGAAAGTACGGATACACAGGAACGGAAGAGGCTTCGTTCCGAACGGAAAGAACCGAAGCAGTACCGGAAGCAGTTCCAGGACATGATCACCCGTAAAGAGAAGTATCAGAAAGATATGGAGATCTTCAGGGGACGTAATAGTTATTCGAAGACGGATCATGATGCGACATTCATGCGTATGAAGGATGACTATATGCGTAACGGACAGCTCAAACCTGGATATAACCTGCAACTCGCTACCGAAGGACAGTACTCGCTCGCTTATCAAGTATTCCCGAATCCGACGGATACCCGTACGCTCATTCCGTTTCTCGATCATATTGAAAATCATTTTTTTGATCTTCCTGCCTACATCGTCGGAGATGCCGGATATGGAAGTGAACCGAACTACGAAGACGTACGTTTCCAACGGGAACGAACGCCACTCATCACTTACAATAACTACCGGAAAGAGAAGAAGAAGAAATACAAAGAAGATCCCTTCAACGTGGCGAACTGGCCGTATGATAAAGAAACGGATACCTTTACGTGTCCGGCTGGTCAGGCATTGAGATACCAGTACGATTCCCGGCGGACAGATCGGCATGGCTATACGCGCTTCTTCAAGGTCTACGAGTGTGACGACTGTACCGGCTGCCCGTTGCGAGCTTCCTGTACGAAAGCGAAAGAGGGGAATAATCGAAAGATTTATTATAACGAGACGTGGGAAGATCACAAGTCCTATATGAGAGAAAAGCTTTCGGAACCAGAAACGAAGGACATCTACAAACAACGTAAAGTGGATGTAGAACCAGTTTTTGGATTCCTGAAAGCTTGTTTGTGTTTCCGACGTTTCTCCGTGCGCGGCACGGAAAACGTGGAAAATGAATTAGGATTTGCGCTGATGGCGGTGAACCTCCGGAAATACAACGCCACCATCGCAAATTCTGCCTCTGGAGACTGGAAAGACCGATATCGAAAAAGCTCCGATCATCTTTTTACGATGATCGGAGTTTTTTTACTACGAGTCCGAGTTAGTTATGTCCCAGAC
>NZ_NSGH01000044.1 GCF_002295105.1 Salimicrobium humidisoli
CTCCCTCTTTAAATTAACGTTTTCTTAGAATTTCTTCGTTTTTCGTCCATTTTCTTTAGAACTATAGAAGTTTATGG
Organism: Salimicrobium humidisoli; assembly: GCF_002295105.1. GTDB lineage: Bacteria > Bacillota > Bacilli > Bacillales > Halobacillaceae > Salimicrobium > Salimicrobium humidisoli. The sequence goes on from NZ_NSGH01000044.1 coordinate 78, forward strand.
TTGCGGTCGAAACCTTTATATGAAAATAAAGGGGATATTTGGAATATGGGTATGACACGAACCAGACATCCATGGGTATTTTCCATGAAATGGATGTGGATCATATGATCGCACCTTGGATCTCCACGTTACACATGGCGGTGGACCCTCCCACGTCTCTCGGCGTCTATGCGCGCAAATTCCTTCGTTCGACCTGACCATGGTGGATGCCGGAAATGCTCCTTTTGTGGGTCAATGCCCTAACGGTGAAAATATTGACCGGCTTCTCCGTGCTTCTATTGGTTGAAAGGGGACGTACAACGAATGATTCCGTTCTTCTTATACAGCTTCCTGTAAGCCTGAAATGCCAGGGACATCCCGGATCATACGTGTTTCACTGAAGGCACACTTCCGTGTCCCTAAGACATAAAAGATTTTTACGAGCTTGCGACTCAGAGCGACAAACGACTGCTTCCCTGTAAGGGGATTGGTGGCCCGGTATCGATAGTGTTCATGGAGCTTCCGGAAGGCTTCATTGTGACTCGAAAGAGGTCGGGCTACCTGAAACAGTAAGCTCCGCAGTCGCTTTCTTCCACGTTTCGTGATCGTCGTCTGGCCTTTGAACGTGCCGGACTGGTTCACCTTCAGATTGAGTCCCGCTAATTTAATGATTTGGCGTGGATCTCTGTAGTTGGCCAGGTCTCCGACTTCTGCGAAGAAACCGGCTACCGTCAAAGCACTGACGCCTTTGATGGCCCTCATCTGATCGGCACCAGGAACGTGAAGAACGAGTTCTTCGAGTTGTGCTTCAAGAGCGACGAGACGTTCTTCGATTCGCTTGTACTGATCGATCAGATAATGGAATTCCTCACGGGCCATACGCAAGCCGACGGTGAGTCCTACACTGGTTTCAGCCGCCTGTTTCAATGCCTGGATGCGTTTGATGCCAACCGCTCGTTTGGCAGCTGTCTTCACTTCCGCCAGTAACGCTTCTTCAGAAGCCTGACGGATATCTTCCGGGAGGAAGCCTTTCTCCAACAGGTGGAGGGCTGCTTTCCCGGTCCAATCTTTGAACACCTGGAGAAACTCCGGAAAGTACCGGTCCAGGGCATTCTGCATTTGCGCTTTGATGGAAGAGAGGTCTTCCTGCATGATATCGTAAACTTTCATGCCTTCACGCAGTTCCGCGTACACATCCTCAGGCAGGGTCGGTTCGTGGAACCGTCCGTCCCGGACGATTTGAGCGATGACTTTCGCATCTTTCGTATCGTTCTTCGTCGGGGAATCGTCGTCCATTTCTTTGAACCGTTTCACCTTCATCGGATTGACGACCACGGTATGAATGCCGCGGGCTTTCAGGTGGTAAGCCAGGTTCAGCCAGTAATGGCCGGTCGGCTCCATGCCGATGACGATTTCAGGACGATTGTGATTCTCAGAAAGATCTTTCGCCCAGGACAGTAGCTCCGAAAACCCGGCTATCGTGTTGGCGAAGACCAGCCGTTTGGCAAGGTCCCGGCCGCGATCATCGACCACCCGTGCGACATGTTTGTGTTTGGCCACATCGACACCAATAATAAGAGTGCGATCGTTCATTTGCGCTAAGCGCTGATTTTGTGTAATATCCATAGTGAAGTCCTCCTTCGGTACTTAATTCGAGGTCATGCATGACACTCTCTATCGTACCAAGGGGGCTTCTTTTATGCATCTGGCTTCTACTCCAATTTATCCTCGCATTTTTCCCTTACAGGAATGCTCCTT
>NZ_NSGH01000045.1 GCF_002295105.1 Salimicrobium humidisoli
CAGCTTGTAGAGAAACCCCGTGTTTTTCTGCAAGCTTTTTTTGTGCAGTTCGTGCGGGCGAATACCACTCGCTTTCCGCGGACGAACGCCCGAGCCTCCCTCGTGAAAACCCACACTCCGGGGTCTCGGATCGCCCGTTTTTCCGCAGGAGTCTCCTGGTATTCGCCTTCCCCTCACCGAAAAAGACTCTCCTTCACCTATCTCACCCTGGATAGGTGGAGGGCAATCTTTTTCATGTTTTGGCAGGCCGCCGTCAGTAACGCTTGTTCGCGTACATTCTCTTTTCCGCGCAAGCGACAATAACGCAGCCCGTGCAGTTCTTTGGAATCTGCGAAGCTACGTTCAACTTTCTCTTTTCTCATGCGATAGATCCACTTGCCTTCATTAGAAAGCCGGTTCAACCGAACCTTCTCCTTCGAGCTTTCCCATACATGGCGAGTGATCGTTTTTTGATACTTCTTATTTTGAGTGCACTTCGCTAGAAGAGGGCAATCTGCACAATTTTCAGGGTTTGATTTGTAATGCCGATACCCCTCACGATCGGTGGTCGAATAGCTTAAAACTTCACCCTGGGGGCACACATATTCATCCCGCTCTTCATCATATGCATATTTCCATTTCGGAAGAAGCCCTTTCTTTGACTGGTACCTTCGATGAGCAATAACTCCAAATATTCCTCTTTCCATTATAAGCCCATGACATATAGGGTTCGTCAGATAGCCGGCATCTAGACCTACAGCTTCCACCTCAAAGCCAAATCGTTCGATTTGGCGGTCCAAACGTTGTAAGTAAGGTCTGGAATCATGAATATTTCCTGGCGTTACATGAACATCAGTAATGATGTTATGTTTTAAATCTGTGGTACGGTGATCAAGATAAAAGAAGCCTTCCGGCTTATTCTCCCGGTAAAGATAACCACTCTCGCTATCCGTGTCGCTAACCTTAATTTCCTTTGTCTTTTTTACCCCCTCCTTTTCCTTCAGAGGCTTTTTTTCATGATCTTCACGATCTTTTCTTACGGCTTCTTCCAAATCTTTGAGGTAGTCTACCGTTTCTACTTCAACTTCTTGTTTTGAGAATTTCTTCTTATTAGCGTTGGCTTTCAAGTGCGTGGAATCTGTGAATAATACACGGCCGGACACCATACGGTGGTTCATCGCTTGGAGCACGATTTCATCAAAAACTTCTTGAAAGATATCCGTGTCTTTGAAACGAGTGCGGCGGTTCCAACTAATAGTGGAATGATGGGGGACTTTGTCTGTAAGATTCAACCCTAAGAACCAACGATAAGCAACATTCGTTTGAATTTGTCGCTCCAATTCGCGTTCGGAACGAACGCCATAGATATAACCAATGAACATCATTTTGAATAAAACAAGAGGATCCAAAGAGGGACGGCCATTATCTTCTGAATAGTAAGGACGGACTTTTTCAGGAATGAAAGAAAAATCTATGTATTGGTCAATTTTGCGTAGGAGATGATCTTCAGGGACAAGCTCTTCAATGGTAACCATTTCGATTTCATTTTGTCGTTCAGTTTTAGATTGAAACATCCAATCACCTTTCGTTGATAAGTTACAGCTATTATAACAAATTAACGCGGTGATCTATTTAAAAAACAGAAAAAAATAAAAGCTGCCGAGACTTTCTCGACAGCCTGAG
>NZ_NSGH01000046.1 GCF_002295105.1 Salimicrobium humidisoli
TTATGATTGAGCTAATCAATCTCTTTTATGGAGAGTTTGATCCTGGCTCAGGACGAACGCTGGGGGCGTGCCTAATACATGCAACTCGAGCGCGGGAAGCGAGCTGAAGCCCTTCGCGGCGGACGCTCGTGGAACGAGCGGCGGACGCGTGAGTAACACGTGGGCAACCTGCCTGTAAGACCGGAATAACCCCGGGAAACCGGGGCTAATGCCGGATAATCAATCGGTTCTCCTGAACCGATGGTAAAAGGATGGCCTTAGCGGCTATCGCTTACAGATGGGCCCGCGGCGCATTAGCTGGTTGGTGAGGTAACGGCTCACCAAGGCGACGATGCGTAGCCGACCTGAGAGGGTGATCGGCCACACTGGGACTGAGACACGGCCCAGACTCCTACGGGAGGCAGCAGTAGGGAATCTTCCGCAATGGACGTAAGTCTGACGGAGCAACGCCGCGTGAATGATGAAGGTCTTCGGATCGTAAAAATCTGTTGTGAGGGAAGAACAAGGACCGTGCGAACAGAACGGACCCTTGACGGTACCTCACGAGGAAGCCCCCGCTAACTACGTGCCAGCAGCCGCGGTAATACGTAGGGGGCAAGCGTTGTCCGGAATTATTGGGCGTAAAGGGCACGCAGGCGGTTCCTTAAGTCTGATGTGAAAGCCCGTGGCTCAACCACGGATGGCCATTGGAAACTGGGGAACTTGAGGACTGAAGAGGAGAGTGGAATTCCACGTGTAGCGGTGAAATGCGTAGATATGTGGAGGTACACCAGTGGCGAAGGCGACTCTCTGGTCGGTTTCTGACGCTGAGGTGCGATAGCGTGGGTAGCAAACAGGATTAGATACCCTGGTAGTCCACGCCGTAAACGCTGAGTGCTAGGTGTTAGGGGGCTTCCACCCCTTAGTGCTGAAGTTAACGCATTAAGCACTCCGCCTGGGGAGTACGGCCGCATGGCTGATACTCAAAGGAATTGACGGGGGCCCGCACAAGCGGAGGAGCATGTGGTTTAATTCGAAGCAACGCGAAGAACCTTACCAGATCTTGACATCCTTGGCTACTTCGAGAGATGGAAGGTTCCCTTCGGGGACCAAGTGACAGGTGGTGCATGGTTGTCGTCAGCTCGTGTCGTGAGATGTTGGGTTAAGTCCCGCAACGAGCGCAACCCCTAATCTTAGTTGCCAGCATTCAGTTGGGCACTCTAAGGTGACTGCCGGTGACAAACCGGAGGAAGGCGGGGATGACGTCAAATCATCATGCCCCTTATGACCTGGGCTACACACGTGCTACAATGGATGGGACAAACGGATGCGAACCCGCGACGGGTAGCCAATCCGAGAAAGCCATTCTCAGTTCGGATTGCAGGCTGCAACTCGCCTGCATGAAGCCGGAATCGCTAGTAATCGCAGTTCAGCATGCTGCGGTGAATACGTTCCCGGGCCATGTACACACCGCCCGTCACACCACGAGAGTTGGCAACACCCGAAGCCGGTGAGGTAACCTTTTCAGGAGCCAGCCGTCGAAGGTGGCGCCAATGATTGGGGTGAACTCGTAACAAGGTAGGCGTATCGGAAGGTGCGGCTGGATCACCTCCTTTCTAAGGATAGGAACGGATCTTTCCCTGGCGG
>NZ_NSGH01000047.1 GCF_002295105.1 Salimicrobium humidisoli
GACCAACATCGATCTTTATTTTAGAATGAAGCGTCTTTTCACTAGTATAGTGAAGAAATGAAGGGCGCACGGTGGATGCCTTGGTACCAGGAGCCGACGAAGGACGGGACAAACACCGAAATGCTTCGGGGAGCCGTAAGTAGGCGTTGATCCGAAGATGTCCGAATGGGGGAACCCACTGTCCGTTATGGGACAGTACCGATCACTGAATACATAGGTGGTCGGAGGTAGACCCGGGGAACTGAAACATCTCAGTACCCGGAGGAGAGGAAAGCAAATGCGATTTCCCGAGTAGCGGCGAGCGAAACGGAACCAGCCCAAACCAGAGAGCTTGCTCTCTGGGGTTGTAGGACACTCCATCGGAGTTACCAAGAGGGAGGATAGGCGAATCGGACTGGAACGTCCAGCCAGAGCAGGTAACAGCCCTGTAGCCGACATCCTCCCTCCTCCGGAGTGGATCCTGAGTACGGCGAAACACGAGAAATTTCGTCGGAATCCGGGAGGACCATCTCCCAAGGCTAAATACTCCCTGGTAACCGATAGTGAACCAGTACCGTGAGGGAAAGGTGAAAAGCACCCCGGAAGGGGAGTGAAAGAGAACCTGAAACCGTGTGCCTACAAGTAGTCGGAGCCCGTTAATGGGTGACGGCGTACCTTTTGTAGAATGGACCGGCGAGTTACGATCGGCTGCAAGGTTAAGCACCGTAGGTGTGGAGCCGCAGCGAAAGCGAGTCTGAACAGGGCGTCTCGAGTAGACGGTCGTAGACCCGAAACCGTGTGATCTACCCATCTCCAGGGTGAAGGTCAGGTAATACTGACTGGAGGCCCGAACCCACGTAAGTTGAAAATTACGGGGATGAGGGGTGGGTAGGGGTGAAATGCCAATCGAACACGGAGATAGCTGGTTCTCTCCGAAATAGCTTTAGGGCTAGCCTTCGGCCAGGAGTCCTGGAGGTAGAGCACTGATTGGATGAGGGGCCCCTACCGGGTTACCGAGTTCAGTCAAACTCCGAATGCCAGCGACTCGCGTCGAGGAGTCAGACCATGGGTGAGAAGGTTCATGGTCAAGAGGGGAACAGCCCAGACCGTCAGCTAAGGTCCCTAAGTGTGTGTTAAGTGGAAAAGGATGTGGCGTTGCTTAGACAACCAGGATGTTAGCTTAGAAGCAGCTATCATTGAAAGAGTGCGTAATAGCTCACTGGTCGAGTGACGCTGCGCCGAAAATGTACCGGGGCTAAACACACCACCGAAGCTACGGATTTGCATCTGATGATGCAAGTGGTAGGAGAGCGTTCCAGGAGCTGTGAAGTCAGACCGTGAGGACTGGTGGAGCGACTGGAAGTGAGAATGCCGGTATAAGTAGCGAAAAAAGAGTGAGAATCTCTTTCACCGTAAGCCTAAGGTTTCCTGAGGAAGGCTCGTCCACTCAGGGTTAGTCGGGACCTAAGCCGAGGCCGAAAGGCGTAGGCGATGGACAACAGGTGGAGATTCCTGTACCACCCGCCTCCGTTCGAGCGAACGGGGGGACGCAGGAGGATAGGGAGAGCGCACCATTGGATGTGTGCGTCCAAGCTGTGAGCGCGTCGGATAGGCAAATCCGTCCGGCAAG
>NZ_NSGH01000048.1 GCF_002295105.1 Salimicrobium humidisoli
TTTTCTCAATACGGTATGTCATATCGGTACTCCACTTTCGACTCGTCCATTGGCGTAAACGTTGTTTAGCCTTGTGAACCGAATCTTTGTGGACGCGCACTCTAGCCTTTCCTTTCACCGAAGGTGTAAAGCTGAACCCGAGAAACTTACGTTTCCACGGGCGGCTCACCGCACTTTTCTCTCGGTTGACTTTGAGTTTCAGCGTCTTTTCGATGAAGGTCATCATATTCTTGAGGATACGTTCGGCGGCTCGTTTGGAACCTGCATACATTTGCACGTCATCAGCGAACCGAACGAAGCGAATACCTCTGGATTCCAGTTCTTTGTCCAGTTCATCGAGCACAATATTCGAAAGGAGAGGGCTTAATGGACTTCCCTGAGGTGTTCCACTTCGGTTTGGGGTCGTAAGCCCACCTTCCATAATACCTGCTTGAAGGTATCTTCGGATAAGACGAAGCACCCGGTGGTCTTTAATGCGGAAGCTTAGCGTTCGCATCAAGCGGTCGTGATTCACTCGGTCGAAGAATTTCTCAAGATCAATGTCCACAACCCAAGTGTACCCCTCATTGATATAGGTTTTCGCCTGCCTCACCGCATCATGGGCTCTTTTTCCTGGTCGGAATCCATGGCTTTGCGTGGAAAACGCTGGGTCATATATCGATTGAAGATAGAGGTTAAGCGCCTGTTGGATCATACGATCCATCACCGTAGGGATACCTAACTTCCGTTTGCCTCCGTTCGGTTTCGGGATTTCGACTCGACGGACGGGAGACGGTTGATACGTACCCTTCAGAAGTTGGTCGTGGATGGTGTCCCATTCTCCCGAAATCTGAGCTTTCAGTTCGGAGGTGGAAACGCCGTCCACGCCATGATTTCCTTTATTCTTTGTCACCTTGAGATAGGCGGCATTCATATTGTTTCGGTGTAGGATGTTTTCCAACATATTTACTTACCCTCCACGTGACCATTTCGTTCTATTGTGTGGCATCAATCTTCCACCCCAGTTACGCCCTCGAAGACTTCACTTCTCTCTCGCAACTGGTTGATATATTCTGTGTCATCAGATGATACGTACGCCAGAGAAATGGTACTCATTTTATGATTCAGCCCTTCCCCTACCTTCCGGAAGGTAAGGTACTATGGCTTCGGCTGACTTCTGATGGTTCAGCGATTCCTTAGGAATCGGTTACCGCATGTGTACGGCTTGTCCATCAGACCTCCCCGGGTAAAAGCATAAACTTCCTTTCCATATCCCCGCCTCATTTACTGCCTGCCCCTTTGGTCGTTGGGGCTTCATCTTGTTTCGCAGACTCACCCCAGGCAGACAGCCTATTATGAGATTCGTGTTCCTCGGGGCGGAAATTTGCCTCCGGCTTCCTTCAGATTCCAGGTCTCCCTGGACACCCTTGCCTTTGACTAACGGCTACAACGACCTTCGCCGTTCGGGACTTGAACCCTATAGTTTATACCCGTGCCGGGCACACGAAA
>NZ_NSGH01000049.1 GCF_002295105.1 Salimicrobium humidisoli
GGTAGTGACCCCTAAAAGTTAGAGTTTTTATTAGGAAGCTGATTGGCTGGTTTGAGTCCGGTATTGAATGGGACTCAAACCAGCTAATTTTGCTTTTATGCGATCATGGTTGTAGTAGTTGATGTATCCCTCGAGCTTTCTTTCAAGCTCTTCGTAAGAAACCAGTTCTTCTCCATAATACATCTCCTGTTTGAGAATTCCGAAGAAATTCTCCATCGCCGCATTATCTGCGCAGTTCGCTTTTCTGGACATACTCTGAAAGATACGATGTTTCTTTAACGTTTTCACCCATGTGCGGTGTTGGTAATGCCAGCCTTGATCGGAGTGGATGGTTGTCCGATATTCAGCTTCCGTTTCGATGGTGTCCAACGCTTCCTTCAGCGGCTTTAACACGAAATCCAGGGTTGGTCGTTTGGATATACCGAAGGAAATAATCTCTCCATTGAACACATCCATGATCGGGCTCAAATAAAGTTTCTCCTCTCCGGCACATTTGAACTCTGTCACGTCTGTGACTAATTTTTGGAGACGGACAGGCGTGTAGAACCTACGGTTCATTCGGTTATGAGCCACTTTCCCGACCGTACCTTTGTATGATTTGTATCGGGACTTGCGGGTGAATTTTTCGCTTTTCAATCCTAATTCACTCATGATCCGCTGCACTTTTTTATGGTTGATGATATACCCCTGATTTCTAAGCTCGAAGGTGATGCGGCGATAGCCATAGGTCCCGTCGTGCTTATGAAAAAGGTTCGTAATCATTTCTTTCCACGCTTTATTCGGATCTTCCTCGTGGACATGCTTTCTCTGATAATGATACGTAGCTTCAGGAATGTCTACTATTCGTAAGGCATCTTTTACTTTGAATCCTTCTTGTTTGAGTTCGAATACCAGCGCTGCTTGTGCTTTTCGAGATAGGCATTCGGATTCTCCTGAAAAGCTTTTGCCTTTTTTAGATACGAGTTCTCCAGACGCAGAAGTTCATTTTCACGTTCCAACTCTTCTTCACGAGTCAAAGATTTTTTGGTTTTAGATGACGTTTTCTTAGGTTTTTTTGACATAGGAGGCCGTCCTTTCGCTTTTCCCCGGAGGCCTTCGACCCCTTCCTTCTGCCATATGCGGTTCCAGTTCGCAATTAACGCAGGGTTGTTCATGTGGAAGGCGATCGCTGTCTCCTGAAGAGAAGCTCCTGTCTGTTTCCTAAAGTGTAATACATCTAGCTTGAATTGGACAGGATAGACTTGTTTGGAATGCTTCCTTTTCAACCCTTCTTCCCCGAACGCTTGATACGCCTGGACCCACTGTCTTATTGGAGATTTATCAGGAAGAGCGTATCTTTTGGCTAATGAAGTGTACCCCAGAGAGCCCTCAAGATATTCCCTTACCACCTTTACCTTAAATTCTTCACTATACTTGGACATAAAAACACCCCGGAAGTTAGATTTTTTACTCTAACTTCCGGGGTTCACTACC
>NZ_NSGH01000004.1 GCF_002295105.1 Salimicrobium humidisoli
GAGACCCCGGAGTGTGGGTTTTCACGAGGGAGGCTCGGGCGTTCGTCCGCGGAAAGCGAGTGGTATTCGCCCGCACGAACTGCACAAAAAAAGCTTGCAGAAAAACACGGGGTTTCTCTACAAGCTGGGACTGACGGAGGTCAGTCTTTTTTTGTGAATCGTGGACAGGAACCCTCACCGAAGTTCTTAGACCTCGGGAGGGCAGGTGACAGCGTAATCGTTACCTTCGGACGTCCCTGAAGCTTCCGAACGTAACGTTTTCTCCTGAATCGTGACCTTCAAAGAAGAATATCCTCCGCGAAGGGAAGGAAAACGGTAGAATCGTTACCTTCAGCACCTGAACATTCCCGTGAAGGGAACGATAACCGGATTCTCTCAAATTGCAGTTCCACTAAAATTGGTATAGACAACTATATACGTGAGTGATAGAATTTATATAAAGCGTTTTCAAATAAAGAGAGGAGTTTTTACCGTGTTAGCATTTTTTCAACGAATAGGGAAATCACTGATGTTCCCCATTGCCACTCTTCCGGCTGCGGCGCTGCTTCTGCGCCTCGGCATGGACGATATGCTTGATATCGACTTCATCGAAGCTGCAGGAGGCAGTATTCTTGATAACCTTCCGCTCATATTCGGTATAGGTATCGCGATGGGATTTGCGAAAGATGGAGGCGGAGGCGCGGCCCTGTCCGGGGCTATCGGGGTTCTCGTCTTACAGGCGGGAGTCGAAGCCATTAACGAGGACATTTCCATGGGCGTATTCGCCGGTATCATTGCCGGTATCTCAGCCGGTATGTTGTACAACCGGTTCTACGATATCAAACTTCCGGAATATTTATCTTTCTTCGGAGGAAAGCGCTTCGTCCCGATTGTGACGTCCGCTGCCATGGTAATCATGTCTTTCATCATGGGGTATTTATGGGTTTATCCGCAGTATGCGCTTGATGCGACGGCCCAGTGGATTCTTTCTTCCGGGGAAGCAGGGGTCGGTCTTTACGGATTCCTGAACCGCCTACTGATTCCGGTCGGGCTTCACCACGTCATGAACACACTGATCTGGTTCGATTTCGGAAGCTTTACGACGGCTGCAGGGGAGACAGTGAACGGGGAGATCAACCGTTTCCTTAAAGGGGACCCTGAAGCCGGGTACTTCCTTGCAGGTTTCTTTCCGATTATGATGTTCGGTCTGCCCGGTGCCTGTCTCGCCATGTATGCGGCTGCCAAAAAAGAGAAGAAGGCTATTGTCGGCGGGATGCTCGGAAGTATCGCTCTTACTTCCTTCCTTACGGGTGTTACGGAACCGATCGAGTTTTCTTTCATGTTCCTCGCTCCGCTTCTATATGTGGTCCACGCCGTGTTGACCGGAATATCGATGATTGCGGCTTATATGCTTGATGTGCGGCACGGATTCGGATTTTCGGCCGGACTGATCGACTATTTACTGAACTTTAACATTGCACAGAATCCGCTTATGCTTCTGGTGCTCGGGCTCGTCATGGGAGCGGTGTACTTCGTCGTTTTCTACTTCCTCATTACGAAACTGGACCTGAAAACACCAGGACGTGAGGATGACGACGAAGAAGATGCCGAAGAAGCGCCGAGTGGAACATCCGACTATGATGAAAAAGCGGTCGCCTATCTGCAGGCCCTCGGCGGTGAAGAGAACATCGACACGCTTGATTACTGTACGACAAGACTCAGACTTACGATGGAAGACAGAGAGAAAGTGGACGACAAGAAGCTGAAACGTGAAGGGGCACGCGGTGTCATCAACATCGGTTCGAAAAACGTCCACGTAGTTGTAGGCACAAGTGTCGAGTTCCTCGCAGAAGCGATCAAAAAACAGATGAAGGATAAATAAGAGGAGGTGCACGGGATGAGTGTCGAGTATCAAAATGTGCGTATTGTGCAAACGGATCGTACCATTGAAGGGGGAAGTGTACTCTTTGAAGAAGGCGAAATCCGCTATGTGAGTGATTCCCCTCTCGACCGGGGGGATACGGTCATTGACGGGAAAGGTCTTTCTCTGTTTCCCGGGTTCATCGACGTGCATATCCACGGAGCGAACGGCCACGATGTAATGGACGCCACTCCCGAAGCCCTGCAGGGCATAGCGGAGATTCTTCCGGAAGAGGGGACTACGTCATTTCTTGCTACTACGATGACCCAGTCCCCGGAAAATATAGAGCGTGCTCTTCGCAATGCCGGCTCTTTTACGAGTGAAAACGTAAGGGGGGCCGAAATGCTCGGAGTACATCTGGAGGGGCCGTTCATATCCGAGAAGAAAGCCGGTGCCCAGCCCGTGGATTATATCTGTGAGCCCTCCGTCACCAAGTTCGAATCCTACCGTGAAGCCGGTAATGACAAAATCAGGCTCGTGACGCTGGCCCCCGAAGAAAAAGGCGGGGAGGAGCTGATCCGTCATCTGAAAGCAAAAGGTATCATCGCCTCGATGGGTCATACAGATGCAACGTTCGATGAAGCGGAAGCCGCTGTTGAAGCGGGAGTGAGTCACGTGACGCACTTATACAACCAGATGAGCGGGCTGCATCACAGGGACCCGGGCGTGACCGGAGCGGCTTTCACGGATCCGCGTCTTATGGTGGAACTGATTGTGGATCATATCCATTCACGCAAGGAAGCTGTCGAGATCGCCTACAGACAGCTTACGGATGAGAGGATGCTGCTGATTACGGATGCAATGCGGGCCAAATGTCTGCCGGAAGGCACTTATGACCTCGGGGGCCAGGATGTGACCGTTGAAAATCAGAAGGCGGTTCTTGAAGACGGAACGCTTGCCGGGAGTATACTTACTCTTTCAAAAGCGGCGTCTCTTATGAAAAAACATCTTCAGCTGTCGGATCAGGAATTGCTGGCCATCACTTCCGGAAATGCAGCCGGCGAACTTGGAGTGGGACACAGGAAAGGTGGTATTGCACCCGGAAAAGATGCTGATTTCGTACTCGTTGATGATGAATTCAACGTACGTGCGACATGGTGCCGGGGAGAACTGGTATATGAAAGGAAGGAATAGGAATGGAAGTTATCGTTGTGAGAAATTATGAGGAAATGAGCCGGAAAGCAGCCTCTATTATAGAGGAAAAGGTGAGTGCTGAGCCTGACTGCGTTCTCGGACTGGCTACCGGAGGAACGCCGCTCGGCACGTACGAGCAGCTCATAGAGGGACACAGATCACGCGGAATCGACTATTCCGGGGTGACGACGTTCAACCTTGATGAGTACGTGGGTCTGCCGAGAGATCACAGTCAGAGCTATCATACGTTTATGCAGGAACAGCTCTTCTCGCACATCCCTTTTTCGAATACGTACATTCCGAACGGGGAAGCAGAAGATCTGGACAAAGAGTGCAGAGAGTATGAAGCACTTCTCGATAGAGAAGGTCCTGCAAACATTCAGCTGCTCGGGATAGGGAGTAACGGTCACATAGGGTTTAACGAGCCGGGAGCTTCCTTTGAAGCCGGAACGCACGTGGAAAAGCTGGATCAGGTCACGCGGGAGGCGAACGCAAGGTTTTTCCCTTCTCTTGAAGCAGTACCGACGGAAGCCGTCACGATGGGAATCGCTTCTATTCTGAAAAGTGAGGAAATCCTCCTGCTGGCTTCAGGAGCGAATAAACAGGAGGCTATCCGGCGGCTGCTGAAAGGAGAGATGGACGAAATGTTTCCCGCTTCGGCTCTCTACAATCATAAAAATGTTACATTGATTGTGGACGAAGAAGCTTACGGGAAGGACGTGGACGCCAGTGCTGAATAAAGAATCTCCTCTGCCGATGTACTACCAGATAGAAGAGGATCTGAAACGGAAGATCGAGTCCGGTATTTATAACTATGGAGAGGCGATCCCCTCCGAAAGAGAGCTGTCCGAAACCTATGAAGTGAGTCGCATGACCGTCCGTCAGGCGATTTTGAATATGGTCCGGAATCGTATCCTTTACAGGGAAAAGGGGCGGGGCACGTTCGTAGCCGAAGAAAAATTCGAACAGCCTCTTCAGGGGGTCACAAGCTTCAGTGAAGACATGAAACGCCGCGGACTCACCCCTCATAACGAACTGCTCATATTCGAGAGGCAGGACCCGGACGAAACGACGAAAGACCTCCTTCAGCTGAAAGAGGAAGAAGTCTATTACCTGAAACGGATCCGTTATGCGGATGACGAACCGATGGCTATCGAAGAGACTTTCATACCGGTACATCTTTTTCCGGAACTCGATGCCGACAGACTGGAAGGCGTCTCCTTTTACGAATATATCGAAACGAAAACGGCGCATTCGATTGAACGGGCCAGACAGACGATTGAGGCGGGTACAGCTGTTTTCGAAGAAGCCCGGCCTCTTTCCATCGAAGAAGGAGATGCGATCCTGCGGATAGAGCGTATCGGTTACCTGAGTACCGGCGTACCTTTTGAGAGGAACACATCCATTTATCGCAGTGATCGCTATAAATTCATCAGTGACATGCAGAGAGAAAAGTAGTCGCTTCTTCGCTTTTTAACGGTAAAGTATTGAAATTGTGTGAGAATTTTGCGATAATTGACTCAACTTACAAATTGTCAAACAATTAAATGCGGTTTTCCGTGATAGAAGGAGTGATCTTTTGAAAATCATGACCCAGGTATGGATGGATGCCAGGCATCGCGTCGGGATAATGGAAAGGGAAGACGGACGCCTCGGCAGGACGTATCACCCGATTGAAGTTACGGACAGGGAAAAAGGCGAATTTTCCGTAATTGGCAACAAATGGTTCACGACCTATAACGGAGCACGGGAATTTTTCCGGCATGAAACCAATCACTATACCGTCCAGGGTCGGATGAAAAAGGTCGATGTCACACTGAAACTGGAGACTTTCGTACTTACGGAGTAGGAATCGGCTGACACCTCTATGCCTGGGCATAGGGGTGTTTTGTGAGGACAATGATAAGTGGGAAAGATCCCGACTTTTATCGACAAAAGGATGAAAAATATGAAGATATGGCTGAGAAAACTATTCGTCTCCCTCGTGGCTGTTATGACACTCGGGCTGTACATACCGCAGGTTCCCGCGGAATCCGAAGCTTCCGGGGCGGAAACGGTCAGGGAAGAGACGGCTTTTTCGGAAGAGCTGTCGCAGCAGCTTACCGTGGAAGACCTGACGGACAAAGCGAAAGAACAGACGTTCACGAAACTGGGGCCGCGCATCAGGGAGAAAGTAGAAAAGGACATAGTCGAAACCATTTTTCCGGAAATCGAAACAGTAATCGAGTCCCGGGTAAATGCAGGAGAGGTACCTTTGTATGAAATTTCGGAGAACCCGGCTGCAGGTTACGGAGAAAAAATTTTCAATCTGACAAATACCCGTTCCGGCGAAGAACTGGCGCGCTTCCACGTCAGGCGCGACCTGCGCCCGGGGGAAGGGTACTGGTTTAACTTCCATTATCATGTGAAAGAAGACGGGTATGAAACCCATTACCCATTGGGAGAAATATACTGGGATAAAAATACACCACCGAAGTGGATGTCGTAGGAGGATGAATATGAGTACATTTCAGAAAAAGCTTGAACAGTATGCAGACGTCGCATTGCAAAAAGGTATCAACATACAGGAAGGACAGGGGATTATTATCAATGCCCCGATAGAGGCTGCCGATTTTGTGCACATATTAAGCGCAAAGGCTTACGGACGCGGTGCGAAAGATGTGCACGTCCAGTGGGGTGATAACGTCCTCACTTATATGAAAATGAAACATGCAGCAGACGAAGTGCTTGAGAATTTTCCGCGCTGGCGGGCCGAGGGGCTTGAAGAAATGGCGAAGGACGGCTATTCGGTAGTGAACGTCTACGGACCGGATCCGGATCTTCTGAAAGATGTGGACTCCGAAAGGGTAGCCAAAGCCAATAAGGCGAGTGCCGAAGCCCTCACAACCTACAGGGATTACATTATGGAAGATAAAATCACCTGGACGATTGTAGCTTTTCCGCACCCGGACTGGGCGAAGAAACTGTTTCCGAATGAACCGGTAGCATCAGCTCAGGATAAGCTGTGGGAACAGATTTTCCATATTACCCGGATCGATAAGGAAGATCCGATGAAAGCCTGGGATGAGCATAATGAAAACCTGCGTAAAGCGAGAGAGCTGCTGAATGATAAACAGTTCAAAAAGCTTCACTATAAAGCTCCCGGCACGGAACTTACGATTGAACTGCCGGAAAATCATATTTGGGCCGGCGGTGCCGCCGAGTCTGTGAAAGGCGTGACGTTCAACCCTAACATGCCGACGGAAGAGGTGTTTACGATGCCTCATAAATACGGAGTGAACGGTACGGTGCAGAGTACGATGCCGCTCAACTACGACGGAAACCTGATTGAGAACTTCTCGCTTACGTTCGAAGAAGGGAAGGTCGTAGATTATAAAGCGGAATCCGGAGAAGAGTCTCTGAAATATCTTCTTGAAACGGATGAAGGAGCGAAGCGTCTCGGAGAAGTTGCCCTCGTACCGGTCGAATCACCGATTTCCGAGTCCGGTCACGTTTTCTACAATACGCTGTTCGACGAGAATGCCTCCTGTCATATCGCTCTCGGAAAAGCTTATCCGACCAACGTCGAGAAAGGCTCGGAGATGAGTGCGGATGAGAGGGATAAGCATGGAGTGAACGACAGTCTCGTGCACGAAGACTTCATGATCGGTTCGGCTGAACTGGATATCGACGGAGAGAGAAAAGACGGTACGTTTGAACCGGTCTTCCGCAACGGCAGCTGGGCCGGGGATTTCAGGAAATAGAAACGGCACGGGCACAGAACGTGCGACTCCTTGGAAGAGCCCCCTGAACAACATTTTGTTGCGCAGGGGGCTTTTATCGAGCCCAAAGGCTTGTACATTACTCTAACGTACGGATTTTTCGCTTCCAGGGGAGTTTCGCTTCAATCAGCGGCGACGCCGCTTTCATCATGAAAGTGGAAGAGAAGAGGTAGACGATCCCGAGCGATACGAAAAAGACTCCGAATACGTCCAGCCAGTGAGTATAGGTGAAAAATTCTGTCTCCCGGAAAAACTGGATGACAAATCCGTGCAGCAGATACACGTAAAGCGTACGCTGACCGAGTCTCGTGAAAGAGAAATGACGACTCGGTACCCACGACAGTACGGATACTGTCATGGCAGCAGCAAGTACGTAGACACCGAGACGGACCCAGCCGCCGGATTCGGGACTGCCGAGAGTGGCATAGGATTTGGAGCCGAGCAGCCAGCCGGAGCTGAATTCCGGAAAAAAGACGATCAGCGTACCGATAATTCCCATGGTCACGAGCGAACCGGCACGCACAAAAGTGCTCCGCCACATTTTCACCTGACGGATGGTCAGCCAGTAGCCCGCAAGGAAAAACGGAAAGAACACGAAGGTGCGCGACAGACTGTACGTATGGCCGATGTCGCTGAAATATCCGATGATCAGACCGAGCTCAAGCGAAATAAGGATACCGAGAAGCGGCGGCAGCTTTTTGAATCCGATGAGCAGAATATGCCAGCAGAACAGACTGATCAGGAACCAGAGAGACCAGTGCGGGTGAAAGAAGCCGTTGTACCACCCCTCGTCCCCGAGAGCATAGTAATAGCCGCTGTACACTGCCTGAAAAAGGAAATAGGGGAGCAGCAGTTTCTTCATCATTTGCAGTATATATTTTTTGTCCCTCGATCCTTTGGCAAAAAAACCTGCAAGCAAAATGAAGGCCGGCATGTGGAAGATATAGATGAATGTATATAGATTATTTACAAAGACGGAATCATTCGTCATCGGCTGTATCGCGTGCCCGAATACGACGAGTACGATCAGAAACAGTTTCGCATTATCGAAAAAAGCATCGCGTTCCATGTGCCTCTCCTGCCTTTTCTATAAGCATTAGTGTTATTTATATCGTACTACTTACCGGGGCATTTGTGTATAATTTAAAAAACAATGTTAGCAGAACGTAAAAGAGCTGTAACAGGAAGAGATATCTTTACGAGGAAAAATAAGCAGAGAGGACAGTCAAACCGGCTGTCCTCTCTGCTTTTATTTTAAAATATCAGATGGGCGATCAGTGCGATCACCGGCAGGGTGATAATCGTCCTCTCCAGATAAATGATGAACAGATCTTTGATATCCACGGGTACTTTCGATCCGAGGAGAAGTCCCCCGACTTCCGACATGTAAATCAGTTGTGTTACGGACAGGGCGGCAATGACGAAGCGTGTCATTTCGCTTTCAATGGAAGCACCGATCAGCGCCGGCAGGAACATATCCGCGAACCCGATCAGAATGGTTTCGGATGCAGCCTGGGCCGACGGGATCTGCAGCAGTTCGAGCAGCGGGATGAACGGGACGCCGAGCCACGAAAACAGCGGTGTAAACTCCGCGAGCACCAGAGCTATCGTACCGAGCGCCATAACGATAGGAGCCACGCCCATCCACATATCGAGGATGTTCTGCGCCCCGTTTTTAAAGAAACCGGTAATCCCCGGGGACTGATTCCCCTGTTTGACCGCCTGCTTATAGCCGTAGGAGAAGGCGTTTTCCGATTTCGGAATATCGTCCCCGTTCCCCTGAGGTTCTTCCGTGACGAACGTGTCCGGCTTTCTGGAAAGCGGAGGAATACGCGGCATAATCAGCGCGGCCACGACACCGGCAACGACGATCGTTCCGTAAAGAGGCAGAAACATGTGGCCGAGTCCGAGTTCTTCGATGACGACGATTGTAAACGTTATCGATACGACAGAGAAGGTGGTACCGATGACGGCAGCTTCACGTTTCGTGTAATAGCCTTCCTCGTATTGCTTACTCGTCAGCAGGACACCGATCGTTCCGTCACCGAGCCAGGAGGCGAGAGAGTCGATCGAAGAACGCCCCGGAAGTGTGAAGAGCGGGCGCATGACTTTCGTCAGCAGTACCCCGAACAGTTCCAGCAGCCCGTAGTTCAAAAGGAGAGGCAGGAACAGCCCGGCAAACAGGAACACTGTAAACAGCACGTGAAGAAGGGAATCGAGAAGCATGCCGCCGGTATTTTCCGAAATGATCGCTTCCGGACCGATCTGGAAATACACCATCAGGGCGAAAATCATCCCGAGTACCCGGACTCCTGTCCAGAAAGGGGTAACGTCCAGCAGGGAGGTGAAGAAAGGAGAGGGCTTAACTTTTTTACGCCCTCCCGCTTTCACCCAGATGGTAAGTACAGCCGTAAGAGAAATGATGAACGTCATTATTAAAGATAAATAGTCCGCAAGTACCTCTTCAAGCCATCCGGCGAAGATAGCGACAAGTATCGTAAGGGATTCACCGGAGGGGATAGGTACCATGAAAAGAATCACACCGATAAGAGAAGGTATGATGAATTTTAAATGAGCAGATAAGGGGAAATCGTGTTTATTCATGAGAGCGCTCCTAACTGAGTATAATTATGCAATAAAATAGATTTTAATACACAAACGTCATATTGCCAAGTATTTTATGACTGCTTTTATGTTATTCGACGGCTATGACAGGGAATCCTTCTTCATAGACAGAATCTTTCGTAAAAGGGAGAGAGTGACGTGGAATATAAACAGAAGCCCGCTATATGTATTGAGAAAGACGAGGAACTCAGCGGGGAGTACTTACATCGACTGGAAGAACACGTAAACATTACAGGTAATCGCCATGCTGACGGGAATGTCTCCGCTTCTTTTCTGATGCATGCAAGTCCTGAAGACCTGGATGATTTCTGGACGAAAATATTTACGCTTCATCGCATAAGGGAAGTGTTCGAACAGGAATCAAAACGGCAGCTGTTCGACTTTCAATCCGATCATAAATACTTATTGATGGCGTATTCCCCGGGGATTCAGAAACAGATGGGGCGTTTATTGGCCCGGGGGAGGGAGGTTCCGTTTTTTGAACTGGCCGAGGATTACCGCCAGCTTCTTGAGAAAGC
Organism: Salimicrobium humidisoli; assembly: GCF_002295105.1. GTDB lineage: Bacteria > Bacillota > Bacilli > Bacillales > Halobacillaceae > Salimicrobium > Salimicrobium humidisoli. The sequence continues at coordinate 9,939 of NZ_NSGH01000004.1, forward strand.
GGTGGAGTCACCCCCGACCCGGGAGAGGCATGTCAACGCCTGCGAGCACATTGCAGGGCACGTAAAGCGGAACTTATCCGGAGAAGAAAAAGAACTGCTTCTGAGAAAACTGAAGCAGTTCGTGGATGGTGCGATTTCTTTGGATGAAGTAAGAGCGCTGCTGAAAGATTTCGGCCATAAATATGAGGATGACTACGTACTGTTCCAGGCCTATCTTTACCCTCATCCTTTCGTTTCCGTGTAATGGGCGAGAATCCGGTCGACCTGGCTTCCGAAGGCCTCCCCGAACATATTCAGGTGAACGAGCAGATAAAACAGCTGATATAAAGGTTTCACGTCCTGATAATAGTCGGGGAGAGGGGAGTGAGCGGCATACGCTTCATAAAAATCCCGGGAATACCCACCGAACAGTTCGGTGAAAGCGAGATCCATCAGTCTGTCTCCGTATAGAACGGAAGGGTCTATCAGATATGGCGTGTCTTCGGGACCCGCCATCCAGTTGCGGCCCCAGAGATCACCGTGGAGAAGAGAACTTCCAGGATATTCGGGAATCCACGTGTCCAGATGCTCCAGCAGCTGATGGGCACGTTTTTCTCTGTCCGGTGGAAGCTTCCCGGTTTCTTCTGCCAGTTTAATCTGCGGAAGAAGCCGTTCGTCCCGGTAATACTCCAGCCAGGACGGATACATATGATTCTCCTGCAGGAGTTCCCCGATGAACGTGGGCTGATCGAAACCGTAGGCATCGTTTCCCGTGGCATGCATGCGGGAAAGCCGCTCCCCGAGTCGGCGTTCGGACAGCGGGGAAGGAGCGCCGGCCTGGATGTATTCAAGAACGAGCCACGCTTCTTCGTCATTCCCCCCGTGATGATAAACCCGCGGAACGTCGATTGTACCGGTCTCCCGGAGGAGCTCAAGCCCTCTCGCTTCCGTCTGGAAGAACCGGGAAGAGGCTCCTTTATTCCTTTTCGCGAAATATTCCTGTGCTTTCGTCCGTACATAAAAAGCTTCATTGATGTCTCCGCCGCTTACCGGTTTCTGCTTTGTAATCGGCGTGGCATCACCTGTGGATTTTAAAATATCTTCAAGATAGCTCATGAGTTTCCTCCTTTTCCGCCGGGATCAGTGGACAAGTTTCGGAGGCGGCTGTGTTTCGATCGTTTTGTTGTAGGCGTAGATCGTATGCCATTCATAAAAGCCGAACTGCCTGTACAGATTCTCGGCTCCGCTGTTAGCTTCCCGCACGGAAATTGTAATATAGGAAAAGTTTTCCGTCCGGAATCCGAGAGAAAGCGCATAGGTGAGCAGGGCACTGCCGACGCCCTCTCCCTGTTCTTCGGAAGCTACGTTCACGAAACAGATTTCCCCTTCTTCTTCCGGGAGTATGGTTTCCAGATAAAGATAACCGGCGAGCTCATCGCCGTCGAAGTATCCAAGCAGGTGGTGGCCGTTCTCACGGGAAAACGAGAGCATTTCGTCCGTCGTATAGTAAGCGCCGGCCGGGTGAATCGAATCGAGCTCTTCGCGCCTGGATTCATCCAGCGGAGCGATCGGTGCATCCCCCGGTTCCCGGGTGAAGGATTCTTTATCAAGCCGGAGCGTCTTCTCTATATTATAAAGTTCAAATTCATAGTGTTCCGCGAAGGTGAGAAGTTCCGTGTTCACATCGAAACAGGCAAGCTTCGCCGCATCAAAATACATTTCAAGCGTAAGAGAAGCCTTCTGCCATAACCTCTCGATAATCAGAGTCTCCTGTTTTGTCGCGAACGGGCCGAGAAGTCTGCACACTCTCTGTTCGAAAAAAGGGAGTATGCCGAGGAAGCCGACGATTTCCTCCCCGTCCCACGCTACAAATGCGAAGGGATCGTTCAGCTGGGTAAGTCCCCAGATCTGTTCGAATATCTCTTTCGGATCCGAAGCGAGCCAGGCGACGAAGTGTTTATCATCCCCGTTCATCCGGTGCAGCCATTCGGATACCGGACGTAAGTCTTTCACTTCCAGTTCTTTTATCATCAAGGGAAATCCCGTCCTCTCTAAGTGCGTTCTCCTACTATCATGGCAAAAATCACCTCAAATGAAAAGCAGAATCAATCGTCCGGGCGTCCCCGCGACAGGAAAATAGTTTTGCGTGCCGTTCACTGAAAAAACAGAGTTGCGAACGTAACGAAAAAAGCTGAAAGCCTGGTACACACACCCGGCGTTTTGAAAAAAGGAAAACCGGCCCTCCGTAGGGGCCGGTCCTGCTTATTAATGTTTGTTTTTTCCATTGTTCCCGTTATTGCCTTTGTTACCATTATTACCGTTATTGCCTTTATTTCCGTTGTTCCCGTTTTCTTTGTAGGAAATTTCATATTCGAAATTCACATACTCCGTGCTGTCCTGCGGCGCAGCGTAATGAGTGGTCATGTACGTTTTGCCGGGACGGAAGACCTGCTGAAGTTCGAGGGCATCCTTATCTGTAATGTTGAACGGATCGACATGGACGACCTGATACTTTCCGTTGTTCTTCTCTTTGAAGAAGGAAACGCCGTAGTTCACGTAGTTTTCGTTCAGTTCCGCCTGGGAAGTGAAGCCTTCCGTACTTTCCCCGGTGTAGGAAATTCCGGCTTCCGGAACTTCAATGTTGTCGAGATACCAGCCTTTTTCGGTGGTGCCCCAGTCCGTAAGATAACGGAAGGAAATCAGTACGTTCTCTCCGGCGTATTCAGAGAGGTCGAATGTTTCGTTTTGGAAGGAACCATTGCTTCCGGTGAAACCCGGAACGTTTTCTTTGATCTTCGGATACCCCTGGTCGGTCACGTTACTCGTCGTGTTTTCATTGGAGAGAGAGGTCCACGTATCGCCGCCGTCGGTGGATACCTGAACCATCCCGAAGTCCCAGTTCTCTTCAATCTGATAGTAGTGGTCGAAAGAAAGAGTGGCTTCGTTAAGTCCTGTAAGGTCCGCTTCGAAAATCATCGCGTTATCCATTTCATCGCCTTTGGTACTGTAATATACGTCGTTACCCTGATTCATCGGGTCTTCCGTAGAAGTCCATTGGAAAGGAAGGAAATCGACGCCGTTGAAATCGAAGGATTCCACGTTTTCACCCGGTTTGAAATTGAATTCTTTGAAGTCGGTCCCCCAGGCAGGTACGCCTTCTTTTTCATAGTCCTTGGCTTTTTCGAAGTTTACGGTTTTCCCGCGCGTCCCGTCTTCTGTCGGAAGGTCACGCAGATCTACATTTTCAAATCCGTACTTTCCGCCTTTGAACTTATTGTCATCCATGACGAGGGCGGAGGTGAAGTCCTTATATACTTCCTCGAACGACTTATTGATACCGAATTCTTCATAAGCTTTTCTGTAGCTGTCGATACTGTTGATGTCGCTTGTAGCTACAGAACGGATGAATTCCTGACCGAACTGTTCGTAGTTGTAAAGAGTGAACAGCTGCACGAGACCGTAGTCCGCGATCGTTTCAGGCCCCGTTTTGGCATCTACGTGTTCATCCCAGGCAGTAAGGGAGTTCTCCGGGTGGTCGAGCAGGAAATTGATGGATCCGGCATCTACACCATAACCGCCAAGGTATTCGGAGAACGTAGACATCCCTTCGTTCACCCAGGACGTTTCGTCGCTGTCATTATCAGCGTGAATCAGGTGCTGAAGTTCGTGGATGGTGGTCGAGTAGAAAGTTTCTTCCAGACGTTCACCCCAGTCCCGGGAATCGATCGTTACGATGTTACGATCTGTGTATTGTTCAATCGTCTGCCAGAAAAAGCCTGCGACGAAGAACGGGTAGTCGGGATCGTTGTAGTTGTCATCTTTGATATTGTTGACGAGAATGGTGATTTTCTCATCGTCTTCGGTCTCGTAGTAACCTTCAGGGACGATGCCGAGATTAACGAGCTGGGCATTTGTCCCGTCGAGCGGATCCTGTTTACCGAAGAAATCGGTAGCTTTCGGATAAATATTCGTATCGAATTCTTTAGTAAGTTTATCGACCTGTTCCTGATTGATTTTATGTGCCTCACGCGGGTCACCTTCCGGGAAGGAAAGATCGTCCGCTACCCATATTTCCACGTGCTCGCCCGAACTGCGGAGAGTGAAGTCCTGGAATCCGAGATCCCGGTCAAGGAACTTTTTCGTTCCTCCATCGTATGTAAATCCGGAATCTCCATTTCCGTTTTCCGAACCTTTCTGTTCATTAAAGTTTACGTTTTCCGCATTTTTTCTGATCGTTTCGATAGCTTTCTCGTCAAAGCCTTCCTGCTCGGATTTCTGCTTAAGCATGCTGTCGATGTGCATTTTGTCCGTGTAGCGTTCCTTGTTCCAGTTGGTGTAGTCTTCGGTGGAAGACGTTTCGGCACTTACTGTCGGAGCAGCGAGTGCCATTGACAGTGCCCCGGCAGTCAGCCAGGCGGATAATTTCCTCATTTCCAGACCCCCTGTATCGATTTTGTTTGCAAAACCTATTATGCACATAATTGATAAAATTTTCAAAATAATTAAAATAGTAAAAAAGTATGGACAGTTAAGATTTTGTTCTTCCGGCAAACGTCGATTCTTTATTTCAATTAGAAACGCTGATTCTTTTTACCTGTTAAAAGGTAAAAAAAGGTAATAAACAGGTCTTTCAGTTCAAATTCATGTTTTTTTATGGTTGAAAGAAAGCAGGAAAGGGAAAGGGTCATTACATTTGCAAGAGGGGGGAAGACGTTGGAATCGAAGAAATACATAGGGATTTACAGAATGTACATAATTATCTGGATGTCTATAAAGTTTTTGTGGAAAATATTCTGGTTCCAGAAACTGAACAGAATATGGGATCAGGAAACGGAAAGAAAGTGGGAAAAATTACTGAAAGAGCTGGCCACCGAATACAGGCAGCGCGCCGTTTATCTGGGTGGACTGCTCATCAAGTTCGGCCAGTTCTTAAGTTCACGCGGTGATTTGCTCCCTTCTTCTTTCATACGTGAACTCGAAGGCCTGGTCGATCGCGTCCAGCCTGTACCTTTCGAGTATTCGAAAGGGATCATGGAGGAGGACTGGCAGGAGTCCATGGAGAAACATATCGCCTCCATCGACGAAGATCCCATCGCTTCCGCATCGATCGGAGAAGTATATAAAGCTTATCTTCATGATGGCACCCCTGTTGCAGTCAAAGTTCAGCGATATCGCGTAAGAGAAATTTTCCAGACGGATTTCAAGGCGATGAGAGTGGTGTTCGGGATACTCAACCGCTTTACTATTTTCGGGAAGAAAGCGGATCTTCCTTCCCTCTATAAAGAAGTCGTAGCCGTGATGAGCGATGAACTGGATTTCACGATGGAGCTGGAGAACGGGAATTACTTCCGGAAAAGGTTCGAGGATCATTCCAACGTGTACATACCGGAATATTTCACCGATCTTTCCACCGGTCGTGTGCTTGTGATGGAGTGGGTGGAAGGCACGCGGGTAACGGATATTTCCTTCATCAAAAGAAATGACCTGGACCGTGAGAAGCTTGCCCGGACTATATTCGACCTTTGTGTGGAACAGTTCGTCAATGCCGGAATGTTTCATGCGGACCCGCATGCGGGAAATATAATGATTAAAGAGGACGGTACCGTAGTCGTTATCGATTTCGGTATGGTCGGAAAAGTGAAAAGGGAAGATGTCGACCACATCCGCTCTATGATCGAAGGGTTCATTATCGATGATTATGACAGAGTGGTGGAGTCGCTCAGAGAAATGAACTTTCTTCTCGATGATGCAGATACGGAAGCGATGAAGAAAATGATGCGCCGACTGGTGTCGATGTATTTGAGTGAAGATATGAGTAAGATGGACGCAACCGTCATGAATGATATTCTCGAAGATCTTCAGGATTTCGTGAAAGACCAGCCGATACAGCTGCCGGCCGACTACGCTTTTCTCGGAAGGGCGGCGTCCATGATTTTAGGAGTGCTTACGGCGGTATACCCGCAAATGGACCTCGTATCGTGGGGCAAGCCGGTGATCAACGAATGGATGACGGGCAGTCAGTCCAAATTCGGATTTTATAAAAACATAGTAAAAGAGACGGGCCAGCCTCTCCTTTCCCTGCCCCGGGCACTCGTTGAGTTTCTCGAAGACGGGGATAAGGAGCGGGAATGGCAGCAGACGAAGCAGCAGCAGACGTTGTGGCATCATTTTTATTTTTTCTATGCTGCTGTCACTTTTTTAATCGGGAGTACCATCCTGGTCGCCTCCTTCTTTCTGCCAGAGAGCTTACAGGAGATTCCGATCTGGGTGTTATATCTAATATCAGGCTTGAGTTTTGCCGGAACTTTTCTGTTTTCATGGAAACATGCAAGTATGATCAAAAATATTTCCTAGGAGGAGTGATAGAATGATGGACAAGTGGATGAAGCGCGGGTTTTACCTCGGTGTCGGAGCAGCTATAAGCGGCAAGGAAAGATTTGAGAAGATGGTGCAGGACATGGTCGACAAAGGGGAAATGACCCCGAAAGAAGCGAAAGCGATGATGAATGAATGGGTGGAAAAAGGTCAGAACGCCGACACGGACTTCACGAACCAGACGCGGACTATGATGAAAGACCGGCTGAAGGAAATCGGTTTTGTTACGGAAGAAGACTATTATAAACTTGAAGCTCGGGTGGAACGTCTGGAGAAACTCCACCGCGAAAATGAGAATGACTAAGAAATATAAACTGTGAAGAGCCGTATTCCCGGGAAAAAAGGGGGAGACGGCTTTTTTACTGTCTTATATAATATTCATACATCAACATGAATAAACCGAATAGTTGGAAAAAGGGGTAACCCGTGTCGTAACCGGGGGGTATGTGTGGTATGATGGTGCATATTCAATGTGGAGGAGGTCTATTATGGCTCGTGAACAATGGGGGACGAAATTAGGGTTTATGCTTGCAGCAATGGGTTCGGCTGTAGGTCTCGGAAATATATGGCGTTTTTCATTCGTAGCCGGAAACAACGGTGGCGGAGCGTTTCTGCTTTTATATCTTGTATTTGTATTTTTGATCGGAATTCCGCTCCTGTTGGCAGAAGTCAGTATCGGGAGGAAAGCGAAAAGTGATGTGATCGGCTCTTATCAGAAGCTCGCACCCGGGACGCCGTGGTTTCTGACCGGATTCTTCGGGGTCTTCAGCGCTTTTCTGATTTTGAGTTTTTATGCAGTAGTCGCCGGCTGGTCGCTTTACTACCTGTTCCACTACGTGACAGGTGACTTCTTCCAGGCTCCTGCGGAGGGAGGATACGAAGGGGCTTTCGGCGGGTTCATCACGCAGGAGTGGCAGCCGCTCTTCTGGTCCGCTCTATTTATGACTATGACCATCGTGATCGTATTCAGTGGAGTGAAGAAGGGGATAGAAACGGCGAATAAAGTGTTCATGCCGCTTCTCGCTCTGCTGCTTCTGGCCCTTGCAGGGGTCAGCCTTTCGCTGGACGGGTCCATGGAAGGACTGAGTTTCCTGTTTCGGCCGGACTGGTCGGCTCTGACCCAGCCGTCGATTTACGTCCAGGCGCTCGGGCAGGCCTTTTTCTCCCTGAGTCTTGGTATGGGAGCGCTGCTTACGTACGGCAGCTACCTGTCGGACGATAAACGGCTGCCGGGGGCTGCTGTCGGAATCGGTCTGATGGACACGTTTTTCGCCGTCATCTCAGGAATCGTCATTTTTCCGGCGGTGTTCGCCTTTAATATCGATCCCTCTTCGGGACCGCCGCTTGTGTTTATAACGCTTCCTTCCATTTTTGAACAGATGCCGCTTGGGGGGATAGCAGGGCTGCTGTTTTTCTTCGCTCTGTCGCTGGCAGCTCTCTCTTCGGCGATTTCCATACTCGAAGTGCCGACAGCTTACTTCATGCGCCTTTTCCGCTGGAGCAGAACGAAGGCAAGCGTCATCGTCGGGGCAATCATGTTCTTCCTTGGCATCTCCGTATCCCTCGGTTTCGGAATCTGGTCCGGGATAACGCCGATCGGAGAGAGGAACATCCTCGACTCGATGGACTACATCGCCTCCAATATCCTGCTTCCGCTCGGAGGACTTTCCATGGCTCTGTTTGTCGGATGGTACTTTACGAAGTCTACAGCACTGAAAGCCGTGGACTTCGGGGATAATGTCATCGGGAACGTCTGGTATGGCCTTGTGAAGTATCTGTTACCCGTTATGATCATCATTATTTTTATAAGCAGTATTCTGTAACCTGCTGGTATGAACGACTATAATTTCAGGAAGAACAACATGGAGGGTTCTGCGTGTTGTTCTTTTTTGCCTGTCCGTTTTTCTTCCGGTTCCTCTGAAAACATTATCGGATTTTTGTCATAGGTAATCCCGGGGCAATCGTGATAAACTGACAGGTGGAAAGGATGTGTAGCTGATGAGCATCTCCATGCAACAATTACTGCAGCGAATGAATAAAGAAATAGAGGAAGCTATGCTCAGACACGAAGACCCGGTCCGGGTCAGGGAACATGCCCGGGCTGTCAGGCTGCTGTGTGATCTGGTGCTCGAAGAGGAAAGGCAGGAATCTGCCGGGGCACCGGCAACCGGGGAGAAGAACGATATGCAGCCGACGGCGGAAGAGATGAGGAAGATGATGGGGCAGGACCCGCCGGAGCGGAAAAGTACAAATGATAAACTGGATCACGACGGAGCGAACGGCTCGTCTATCTTTGATTTTTGATAAGGGGGAAGAATAATGAAACTGTTTTTGTTACTGGGAGTCATTAACGGCTTTCTTGCTGTGGCACTCGGAGCGTTCGGGGCACACGGTCTGGAAGGAAAAGTGTCCGAAAAAGGACTTGGTCAGTGGGAGAAAGCGGTGAACTATCAGATGTTCCACACGATGGCGCTGTTCATAACGGCGCTGCTGCTCGGTAAAGGTGCATCCGGAATGTTCACAGGAGCCGGATGGCTGTTTTTCGCCGGCATTCTTCTGTTTTCCGGAAGTCTTTATGTATATGCCGTAAGCGGTGTGAAAACACTGGCCATGATCACTCCGTTCGGCGGTGTCGCTTTCCTTATCGGATGGGTACTGCTCGGTATTGGAGTAACGAAAGTTCTGTAATCGGCAAATGTTGTAATTGAAAACCCCGGACTGAGTGTCAGTCCGGGGTTTTAGTTTGCGGGAAAAACGTTTTATGCTTCGAAGAACGTCTCCGCTTTTTCTTTTGTAAGGAGGTTGCCGATGAAAAAGGAACCGAAGTCACCATAACGGGAAGTCACTTCGTCAAAGCGCATCTCATAGACGAGCTTCTTGAATTGAAGAACGTCGTGCGCAAACAGGGTCACGCCCCATTCCCAGTCGTCAAAACCGATCGATCCGCTGATGAACTGACGGATTTTCCCGGCGTACTGACGCCCGGTCATGCCGTGTTCGTACATCAGTTTCGCCCGCTCGTCCTTCTCGAGAACGTACCAGTTGTCATTCCCCTGACGACGCTTATCCATAGGATAGAAGCAGACGTGTTCCCATTTCGGAAGTTTCGGCTTCAGGCGGCCTTCGATTTCCGGATCTTCCGGATTCTGGTCGCCTCCCATGTAGTTGGAGAGTTCGATGACCGACACGTAAGAGTAGGCCGGCGTCATGAATTCCGCCAGTTTGGATTTATTGAAAGCCGTCTCGATTTCGTTGAGCTCTTCCATAGTCGGGCGCAGAATCATCATCATGAGATCAGCTTTTTGGCCGACAATCGTATAGACAGCGTGACTTCCTTCGCGGTTGTCTTCTTTCGTCTCAAAGGTCTCCATCAGCGCCTGAAACTCCTGGATCGCCTGCTGGCGCTCTTCGGCACTCGCGTACTTCCAGGAAGTCCAGTCCATCGTACGGAAATCGTGAAGGACGTACCACCCGTCCATTGTTATAACCGGTTCTGGCATAGTCGAATCGCTCCTTTATGGTTGATATAATTATGTCCTTATTCAATATAACATACGAGTGCCGGAGGGGCATGTGAAGTACTTCCCTGTAAATGATTTTTCCGATTTCTGTCACATATTCGAAAGAGGATCGGGGAATAATGAAAGTAAAGAGCAGTTACTGACGGTCGGCTGCGTGTATCGCTTTTCTTTTTAGCGGGCACGTTTTATCATATGATACAGACATCAAATAGGAGGGGTACACATGAGTGATCTTTTTGACACACTGAAAGGCAAAATAGGAGGCAAAGGAAAGCGGATCGTCTTCCCGGAGGCCGAGGATGAAAGAATTCTGACGGCTGCGGGCAGGCTCGGATCGGAAGGATACGTCCGTCCTGTATTAGTCGGAAATGAAGATGAAGTGAAACAGAAGGCGGAAACGAACGGAGTCGATCTCAGCAGCGTGGATATCGTGGATCCGGAAACTTATGGAAATATGGATGACATGGTCCGGCGTTTTGTGGAACGGCGAAAAGGTAAGGCGAGTGAAGAGGAAGCCCGCGACATTCTGAAAGACGGTAACTACTTCGGTACCATGCTTGTGTATATGAACGAAGCGGACGGACTGGTAAGCGGAGCAGTACACTCCACCGGAGATACGGTGCGCCCGGCTCTTCAGATTATTAAGACGAAAGAAGGCATCAACAAGACGTCCGGAGTATTCGTCATGGTCCGGGAGGAGGAAAAATACATTTTCGCGGACTGTGCCATCAATATCTCCCCGGACAGTCAGGATCTGGCTGAAATCGCGATGGCCAGCGCAGACACTGCTGCCCTTTTCGATATCGACCCTCGTGTAGCTATGCTCAGTTTCTCCACGAAAGGTTCGGCCGTCTCCCCGGAAACCGAAAAAGTGGGAGAGGCTCTCGAGATTGTGAAACAGCAGCGGAGCGACCTTATGATTGACGGAGAATTTCAGTTTGACGCCGCTTTCGTACCTTCCGTCGCTGAAAAGAAAGCGCCGGATTCTCCACTCGAAGGAAAAGCGAACACGTTCATCTTCCCGAGCCTCGAAGCGGGGAATATCGGATATAAAATAGCCCAGCGTCTAGGCGATTTTGATGCTGTCGGACCTGTGCTTCAGGGACTCAATCAGCCTGTAAACGATCTGTCGAGAGGCTGTAATGCGGATGATGTGTATAAACTTGCCATCATAACAGCCGCTCAGTCTGTAGAGTAATATACAAAAAGCGTGATGCCGATAGCCGGCACCACGCTTTTTTTAGTAGCTCAGGGCTTACACCCTTTTGTTTCTGGTCACCATCTGTTCTGTCCGTTTACTGAGCCACTCTTCTTCCTGGTCCGTAAGCGGGTAGGAAGTGACGCTGTCACTGTAATGACGGAGGCGGTCTTTGATCCGTTCCGTAATCGATTCAATCGTGACCGTTTCTTCGAGCAGTTCGTTGAGCGAAGCCATAACGGACGGGTCGATATCGGGAAAAGAGAATTTCGTCTCCTCCCCTTTTTTAGCTGTGTCGTAAAAGTTCCGGATCAGCTCTGCCCGCTGCTGTCCGCTTCCGGTCACATCGAGATAGATCTGTACGGCGAATCCGCCTTTTACGCGGCGCTGGGATATACCTGCAAACTTCCGCCCGTCTATACTTAAGTCGTAGTCGCCCGGACAGTAGGAGCGGGAAATCTCATACACATCGATGTCGGCATCGATAAGGGAGCGGATGAATTCGACCATAACGTCGTACCCGCCATGAATATCGACTCCTTTCATCTCCGGAAAGATGAGAGAGAGGTTGAGCACTCCTTCGTCCAGTACGACGGCGAGACCTCCGGAGTTACGGACGACGACGCTGTACCCTTCTTCTTCCAGGTAGTCGATACCTTCGGAGATGTAGGGGAGGCGTGCGTCGGGTATGCCGAGGACGACGGTTTTCGGGTGTACCCACAGACGGGCAGTCGCCGGGCTAGTCCCTGCCCCGACAGATGTCGCCAGCGCATCATCATAGGCGAAGGACGGCAGGGCGGATGTGTGAAGCTCCGGATCGCTGTGGTCCACGAGCCTGTATTCCGGTTGCTGCAGTATGGATGAAATCATTGGTCGGTCTCCTTTTGCATTCAGACTGCCACCATTATAGCAAATTTTTTTTGTGTTTGTAGAACGGGAGGAAAAGCGGATTTCACGGCTCTCCCGTATTGTCAAGACGTTTCTTTCCGGCCCGCAAGAGGCTATACTGGACAAAAAAGGAATGGAGCAGACACATGGCTTATCGTGATGAAAAATTAGACGAAGAGAAAGTATTCAAAGATCCGGTCCATCGCTACGTTCACGTCAGGGACCGTGTAATCTGGGATCTGATCGGTACCCGGGAATTCCAGCGGCTGCGCCGCGTGAAGCAGCTCGGAACGACGTACCTTACGTTCCACGGAGCGGAACACAGCCGCTTCAGCCACTCTCTCGGGGTATATGAAATCGTCCGGCGCATCCTTGAGAACTTCCGTGATCACAAAGACTGGAATGAAGACGAGCGCCTGCTTTCCCTATGTGCGGCTCTGCTGCACGACCTCGGCCACGGTCCTTTTTCCCACTCGTTCGAGAAAGCTTTCAGGCTCGATCACGAAGATTATACGCAGTCGATCCTGCTCGGCGATACGGAAGTGAACCGGGTTCTTTCCGGAGTGGAAGAAGGGTTTCCGAAGAAAGTGGCGGATGTAATCAACAAGACGTACCAGGATAAGCTCGTCGTCAGCCTCATTTCCAGCCAGATCGACGCCGATCGCATGGATTACCTCCAGCGTGATGCTTATTTTACGGGGGTCAGTTACGGTCATTTCGACATGGAACGAATACTCCGCGTCATGCGTCCGCTCGAGGATCAGGTGGCGATCAAGGAAAGCGGTATGCATGCGGTGGAGGATTACATAATGAGCCGCTATCAGATGTACTGGCAAATTTATTTCCACCCCGTGACCCGCAGTGCGGAAGTGATCCTGTCGAAGATTCTGAAGCGTGCCAAGGATCTGTATAAAAACGGCTACGAGTTTGAGCTTAAACCCGTACATTTCTTCTCCTTTTTTGAAGAAGCACCTTCTCTCGAAGAATACCTGGATCTGGATGAGAACGTAGTGATGTACTACTTCCAGATGTGGATAAAGGAGAAAGATCCGATTTTGAGCGATTTGTGTGAACGGTTCGTAAACAGGAGACTGTTCAAATATATTGAATTCAACCCGAATCTGCAGATGAACGCCTGGCGGGAACTGTACGATTTATTTGAAGAGGCGGGGGTCGATCCGCGCTTTTATCTCGAAGTGGATTCAAGCTCCGATCTTCCTTACGATTTCTATCGTCCGGGAGAAGAAGGGGAAAGACTGCCGATTCATCTTCTGCAGCCGGACGGGGGACTGAAGGAGCTGTCCCGGCTCTCCGAAATCGTCGAATCGATTTCCGGGAAGAAACGGACGGACCATAAACTCTATTTTCCGGCGGATACGATTGAGCAGATCAGTGACGAGAAAGCGAAGCAGCGGATTAAAGGAATTCTGTATGGCAGGGAGGAACAGTAATGCTCGAGAAACACGCGAGATTAATGCACTTTTTTAACAGTTGTGAGGAAGTAGTGGGACGGAAACGTCTCCAGAAAATGATATTCATTATGAAAAAATGCGGAGTCCCTTTTGAAGAAAAGTATGAGTTCCACTTTTACGGTCCTTATTCGGAGGAACTGACGCTTCGCATAGAGGAAATGTGCAACCTCGGCTTCATTTCGGAAGCGATGGAGGAAAAGCGGAATTATTACCAGTACCGCTATAATCTTACGGACTCCGGACACGATTTTCTGGAACATGCGGATATTGAACGTCCGGAACTCGGGGGATATATCAGTGCAATGAATGAAAAAAGTTCCAGGTTCCTTGAACTGGTTTCGACGATGCTCTTCTTTGAACATTTGCCGAAAGAGGAAATTGAAGAGAAGGTATATACGGTGAAAAGCAGACAGAATTATAAACAGGAAGAACTGGAAGAAGCGTGGGCTTTCATCCGGGAATTGCGTCCTGTTTCCTGATATCCCCGTGCACAAAAACGGGTAGTGTGATATGATAGGAACAAACGTTCGTGTTGGAGGGATGATGATGAATCAGGAACCGAAAGATCGCGGCTCCATCAAATGGACTTCACTCATGCTGCCGGAGCACATCGAAATGCTCCGTAATCTCTGGAAAGAGGACGAGCGGGTTGAACAGGGACATATGGAAGAACAGCAGGCGGCAGGAATCGATTTTTTATTGCAGCACGCAATGAAGGGGCAGCTTCCTGTCTGTATTGAAATGGACGGGGGTGTGCATGAAGTGGTGCCGCTTCGTTTCCACAGACGAAGCGGGGAGCTGGAGTGCCGTGATATCCACGGCGGCCGGCTGTTGAGACTCAGCCGCCATGAAGTTACCGACGTATCGATGTGAACAGGAAAGTACGGCCCGGGAACTTTTATCGGGCGCCTGTGTCACAAAATGTTCACTTTTCCGAAACCTCCCGCCTTGAAAAAAATCATCCGCAGTAATATATTTGAAGTAGCATGGAAAAATGCTTTTACTAAGACAGAAAGAGGACCGGCTGAATCGTCAGCCGGTCTTTTTTCTATTCTCATGATGAAACGTAAGTGCTTCAGAGGGTGCACAAGCGTAAACATGGGGCTTTGGCGGAACCGATGACTCGTGCTAAAATAGGTGGGATGAAAGTGAAATGATCCGGATGCAGCCCGTCGCTTAAGCCGGGGGGCAGAGAAAGGAAAGGCTTTATGAGTAAAAAACTGTTATGGATACCTGTAGTTTATGCGATTGTTATGGGAACGATTCTGGTGGCGACCATCGGATTTTCTTTTACACCTGTTCCTTATGAACATTCGATCGAAAACAATACGTGGAAAGTTGAGTACAAAGGGGAAACGTGGGAGACGAGTGCAGAAGAGCACGTGAACGAAGCACTCCGGGCTTCTGTCATCAGCAACAGGGAAAAGGAGCAGTGGACCCGGGACATCGTGGCGATCGGAGCACTGCTGCCGTTTATTCTCTTCGCTTTTCATAAAAATTACCGTCCCTTCCGCAACAAAGTGCCCTACAAGTGGTATACAGGCATCACAGCGGCTGTGGTGGTACTGTACAGCATCTTCAGCATTACGACGCACGTGGATATCCATACGGAACTGCAGGAGACGATCGACTATTTACGGGAAACAACTTGAGTTTTTACTGCACTCTTCTTATAATGGATTAGTTATAAACGGGACGAAAAAAGGAGCGATTACAGCATGACAAACGTAGCTGTTACGTTAGAAACGCACATCCGGGACGGTTCGGACTCCGAGCAGATGTCTCTGTCAGAAAAGGGGCGCTTTTTCAGAAAAGGGAATATGGACGTAGTGACTTTCAGGGAACATCCGGAAGGAAGAGAGCCGGTGGATACGATGGTGACTATCAAACCGGGTCATGTAAGCATTAAACGCTCCGGAGGCGTGGAAATGCGCCAGCTGTTCGAGGTCAACACGGAAACCGAGAACACGTACGTACATGAATACGGGAAACTTTTCATGAGCACCTGGACGGAACAGCTGGATTACCGTCCCCCGGGCGACTCAGGAAACGGTGAGCTGTTCATTGTCTATAAGATGACGGTCAATGAAGATGTCACACAGGATCACCAGCTGAAATTAACGCTTAAGGAGGAAACGGAATGAACATTGCAGAAAAGACGGAGGCAAAGATCAAAGAAGAGATCGTCCGCGCCGTGGAAGCAGCGGGGCTTGCTTCTTCCGAAGAAATCCCGGAAGTGGTACTCGAGCAGCCGAAAGATAAGCAGCACGGGGATTATGCCACGAATATGGCTATGCAAATGGCGAGGATCGCAAAAATGAATCCGAGAGAAATCGCAGGGGACATCGTAGAGGCGTTCGATAAGTCGAAAGCTTCGATAGAGGAGATGGAAATCGCCGGCCCCGGGTTCATCAACTTCCGTATGAACAATACGTATCTCGCAGAACTCGTTCCCTCTATCCTCGAAGAAAAAGAAAGCTACGGTAAAAGCGGAGAAGCCCGCGGAGAGCGTATTCAGGTGGAGTTCGTATCTGCGAATCCGACAGGAACGCTGCACCTGGGGCACGCCCGTGGCGCAGCCATCGGGGACGCACTTTGTAATATTCTTGAAGCGGCCGGGTACGACGTGGAGAGGGAATACTACATCAATGATGCAGGGAATCAGATTTCAAAACTCGCAGAATCTGTAGAAGCCCGCTACATGCAGGCGCTCGGAGAAGAATACGCGATGCCTGAAGACGGTTATCACGGAGCGGACATCATTGAGCTCGGGAAGCAGCTTGCCGCAGAGGAAGGTGCAAGGTGGGCGGAGGTCTCAGGGGAAGAGAGACACCGTCACTTCCGTGAATCTGGCCTCCGGTATGCACTCTCCCGTATAGAGAAGGACCTGGGTGATTTCCGCGTCACTTTCGACGAGTGGTTCTCCGAGACGTCCCTGTACGAAGAGAACAAAATCGAAGCGGCTGTCGAAGAACTGAGAGCTCGGGATCTCGTGTATGAGCAGGAAGGAGCGACGTGGTTCAGAACTACGGAGTACGGAGACGACAAAGACCGTGTCCTCGTAAAAAACGACGGCACTTATACGTATCTGGCTCCGGACATTGCTTATCACAAAAACAAGCTGGACCGCGGTTTTGATACCCTTATCAACATTTGGGGCGCCGACCATCACGGGTATATTCCGCGGATGAGAGCGGCCGTTCAGGCGCTTGGCTATGCCAAAGAGACGCTTGAGGTCGAAATCATCCAGATGGTCAACCTGTTTGAAAACGGGGAAAAAGTGAAGATGAGCAAACGTACCGGCAAGGCCGTTACGCTTCGCGAACTGATGGATGAAGTCGGAGTGGACGCCATGCGCTATTTCTTCGCAATGCGTTCGAGTGATTCACACCTCGACTTCGACATGGACCTGGCCCGTTCCGAATCCAACGAAAACCCGGTCTATTATATACAGTATGCACACGCACGTATCGCAACGATGCTGAAACAATCCGAGGAGAAGAATCTCCGCTCCGATGAGTTCGACGGCACGCTGCTCACTTCGGAGAAAGAAATCGATCTTCTGAAGCGTCTCGGGGAATTTCCGCAGATCGTGAATGACGCTGCAGTGAACCGGACGCCACACCGCGTCACTCAGTACGCGTTCGATCTTGCATCGAACCTCCACAGTTTCTATAATGCGGAAAAAGTTCTGGATGCCGGGCATCCTGTACGTACGGCTTCCCGCATCAAACTGATGGAAGCTGTAAAGCAGACGCTCAGGAACGCTCTTTCTCTCGTCGGCGTCGAAGCTCCCGAGAAAATGTAGGCGCAAACGTCCCGGGATGAATGATAATATATAAAGAAAGAGTGATGTTCTTCGATTTATAGAAGAACATCACTCTTTTTTGTTTTTTACAGAAAGAAGGTCACAGCATCCATCGGAACGGTTTGACGAGCTGTGTTTTCACTTTCGTACCGAGAGAAGGGTTGGCAGCCTGTTCTTTATCATATACGAGAGAGTTTTCCGTATCTTTGAAGTACTCGGAACGCAGATGCCGGACGAAACTTTCGTCGAAGATGGAGATGGTCACTTCCTTATTCAGAAACATACTCCGCTTATCGAAATTCGCCGTACCGATATCGGCGGCTTCCTCGTCCACAAGAACGAGCTTGGCGTGATAGAAGCCTGCGTTGTAGTGGTAGACGTTTGCTCCGTGAAGGACAAGATTCTGAAGAGACGGGAAACCGGCCTCTTTCACGAAAGCGTGATCGCGTTTCAGCGGAAGCAGAATATGAACGTCCACCCCGCGCTCGAGCGCTTTCAGCAGTTCCCGGTGAATCCTTCTGGTCGGAATGAAGTAGGGACTGCCGATGAGAATTTCTCTCCGGGCCCGCCTGATCATCGTAAGGAAAGTATTTTCGACTCCGATTCCGTCGAATGCTACAAGCTGGAAGGGGTGTTTTCCTCCTTCCCGGTAAGCGACGGAAGGAAGAGCGTCCCCGGTATTGTACGTCCAGTCACTCGCGATGATCCGATGCAGATCGCGGACAATCGAACCTGTCAGCCGCAAATGATAGTCACGCCAGTCGATGAACTGGGAACTTTTTCCGATGTACTCCCGGCCGACGTTGAAACCGCCCACGTAGCCGATCACTCCGTCGATGACCACCATTTTCCGGTGGTTCCGCCGGTTGAAAGTATAGAAGAAAAAAGGGAACTTCGGCGTCTCTGCGAAGGCTACGTCCACGCCCGCTTTCTTCAGAGCACGGTATTCCCGGCGCAGCGGCGCGCTTACGAGCCGGTCAACGAGAAGGTTGACCCTTACCCCTTCTTCCGCTTTCATTTTGAGAAGTGTCATAAACTTACGGCTGATGATATCCCGTCGTACGAGATAATAGTATACGTCAATCTGATCCTGGGCCTGGGAGATCTCGTCGAACAGATCCTCAAAAAGCGGGGTGCCGTTTTTGTAGAAGCGGTAGTTCCCTCTCGTCTGTTCGAACGCAAGCGTACGGTTATGTTTGCGCTGACTTCTCCTGCCGAGAATCAGATCGAGCACGATCCATAGTAAAAGTGAAATGATAATTTTAATAGTGCGCACTTCTCCACCTCCAAAAATCCATACCCCGATTGTAACTGAAATTATAGATATATACACGTATCTCCATTCACAGATACAGGAAGAAAAAAAGCGAAACATGTTGACTGAATGCTCATTCAGTTTTATAGTAGAGTTAACTGGAACATGAAAGGGGTTTCAATACAGAAAATAGGAAAGAGGGGGAAAAAGGATGGATCCTTTACTGCTGGTGAACTGGTTGTTTTTTCTCGGAATAACGATTTATGCGCTTTATCTTTTCGCACGTATCGTTCAGACGAGAATTGCTTATATCCGTATGGGGAAGAAGTTTGAATTCGACGGAAAGATCAAACGTCGCCTTCAAAAGATAGGTATTTACGTTTTCGGTCAGAAAAAATTGCTCAAAGATAAGAAATCAGGAGCAATTCACGTCATGATGTTTTATGGATTTATACTTGTACAGTTCGGAGCGATTGATTTTATTTGGAAGGGGCTGGCGCCTGATTCACATCTGCCGCTGGGTCCGTTGTATCCTGCCTTTACGTTTTTCCAGGAACTCGTAACACTTACTATCATCGTTGCCGTCGTCTGGGCTTTCTACCGTCGTTACATAGAGAAGCTCGCCCGCCTGAAGCGCGGCTGGAAAGCCGGTCTCGTACTTATTTTCATCGGAACACTGATGGTGACGGTGCTGGCCGGGAACGGTATGAACATTATCTGGCACGGACATGAAGCAAGCGTCTGGGAACCGGTAGCCAGTGCTATCGCGCTCGGATTCGGATGGCTCCCGGAAACAGCGGCAGCCGCAGTATTTTTCGTTATGTGGTGGATTCACCTGATTACGCTGCTCAGCTTTCTCGTATATGTACCTCAGTCGAAACACGCTCACCTTATTGCAGCTCCGGTCAACGTCTTCCTCAGTCGTGAGGATGCTCCAGGAAAGCTGAAACCGATCAATTTCGACATCGATGATGAAACGGATGAGGAAGATGTGTCCTTCGGTGTCGGAAAAGTGGAAGAATTCGACCAGCTGCAGATGATCGACCTGTATGCATGTGTGGAATGCGGACGCTGTACGAACGTCTGTCCCGCTTCCGTATCCGGGAAAATGCTGTCTCCGATGGATCTTCTCGTTAAGATCCGTGACCACCTGACCGAAAAAGGGGCAGCGGTCACAGGACGCGAAGCGTGGGTGCCTTCCTACGCATTTTCCGGAACCGAAGGAAATATGCTCGCGTCGATGGCCCGCAATGAACAGAACGATGCGGTCGACCGCGTGAACGAAACGAACCTGATCGGGGATGTCATCACGGAAGAAGAGCTTTGGGCATGTACGACGTGCCGGAACTGTGAAGACGCCTGTCCGGTCATGAACGAGCACGTCGATAAAATCATCGACCTGCGCCGCTATCTCGTAATGACCGAAGGGAAAATGGATCCGGATGGTCAACGTGCTCTTATGAATATCGAGCGTCAGGGGAACCCGTGGGGACTTTCCAAGAAAGAACGCGAAAACTGGCGTGACCTTGATGAAGAAGCATACATCCCGACGGTGAAGGAACTGAAGAAAGAAGGCGAAGAATTCGAGTATCTGTTCTGGGTAAGCTCTATGGGATCATATGATAACCGCAGTCAGAAAATCGCGATGGATTTCGCTAAACTTATGAACAAAGCGGGCATCAAATTCGCTATTCTCGGAAACAAGGAACAGAACTCCGGAGATACGGCCCGCCGCATGGGGAACGAATTCCTGTTCCAGGAACTTGCGGAGAAGAACATCAAGGAATTTGAGAAACACGACGTGAAGAAGATCGTCACGATCGATCCTCACGCCTACAACATTTTCAAAAACGAATATCCGGACTTCGGTTTCGAAGCGGAAGTGTATCACCACACGGAACTGCTGGCCGAGTGGCTTGAAGAAGGACGCCTGAAACCGGAAGCACCGGTCAATGAGAGAATTACGTACCACGACAGCTGTTATCTCGGTCGCTACAACGAAGTGTACGAACCGCCTCGTGAAGTGCTTGAAATGATTCCGGGTGTAGAAGTTGTGGAAATGCAGCGTAATCGTTCCAACGGCATGTGCTGTGGAGCGGGCGGCGGAATGATGTGGATGGAGGAGAAGACCGGAAACCGCGTCAACGAAGCCCGTACCGAACAGGCACTTGAAGTGGAACCGACTATGATCTCCAGTGGCTGTCCATTCTGCCTGACTATGCTCTCCGACGGTACGAAAGCGAAAGAAGTCGAAGAAACAGTCAGCACGATGGACATCGCAGAAATACTCGCAAAATCCATCTTTGAAAAAGATAAAGCGGGGGCTTCCGCTTAGAAACACCGGAATAAGCAGGCCGGCCGTCCGGAAGAGATGTTCCTTCCGGTGGTCCGGAGGGCTTATAACGTGAGTTTCTGGAAGCCTGTGAGCTGGCATGAAAAGATAAAGCGGGGGCTTCCGCTTAGAAACACCGAAGCGGAAAATACCCGATCTGTAAAATAAAAATCAAAAAATTGTGGAAAGTGTACAGAAAGTTTTGTACACTTTCCTTATGAGAGGAAATTGAGCGAGCGTTCAATAGGATTATTTGAAAGCGTTACCACTATGGAGGAGGAATTATTAATGGTAAAAACAGTGATTGTTGATGGAGCACGTACCGCGTTCGGGAAACTCGGAGGAAGTCTCTCTTCTTTATCTGCTTCGGATCTTGGCGGAAAAGTCATTGCGGAAGCTATGCAGCGCGCCGGAGTAGAAGGTAAGGATATAGGAGAGGTCATTATGGGTAGTGTGCTTCAGGGTGGTCAGGGACAGCTGCCTTCACGCCAGGCGGCACGGAACGCGAATATTCCGTGGCATGTGAAGACGGAAACCGTCAACAAAGTTTGTGCTTCCGGTATGCGCAGTGTAACGATGGGCGATCAGTTCATCCGTCTCGGAGAAGAGGAAATCATCGTCGCTGGCGGCATGGAAAGCATGAGCAGTGCTCCGTACTTCCTTCCGAAAGCGAGGTTCGGCTATCGCATGGGCGATGGTGCCGTAAAAGATATGATGACCCACGACGGTCTTACCTGCTCTTTCGAGGGCATCCACATGGGAAGCTACGGTAACCGTACGGCTAATAAGCATGATATTTCCAGAGAAGCCCAGGATGAATGGGCGGCGCGCAGCCACGAACTTGCCGGCAAAGCGATCGAATCCGGCGTGATGAAAGAAGAGATTGTGCCGGTTGAAGTACCGCAGCGAAAAGGTGATCCGATCAGTGTCGATACCGATGAAGCACCGAGACTGGATACGACAGCGGAGAAACTTAAGAAACTGAAACCTGCTTTCGACTCTGATGGCAGTATTACGGCAGGTAACGCACCTGGTGTGAATGATGGAGCGTGTGCAATGGTACTGATGAGTGATGAGAAAGCGAAGCAGCAGAACATTAAGCCGCTTGCCACAATCATCGCCCACGATGAAATTGCAGTGGAAGCTCAGGATTTCCCTGAAACACCGGGACTAGTCATTAACAAAATTCTCGAAAAAACAGGCAAAAAGATGGAAGATATCGATCTGTTCGAAGTGAACGAAGCATTTGCGGTCGTGTCACTGGCCGGCGGTAAGATTGCAGGACTTGATACGGATAAAGTGAACGTCAACGGCGGTGCCGTGGCGCTCGGTCACCCGATCGGTGCAAGTGGTGCCAGAATCATCCTTACACTTGCCTACGAACTTCGTCGTCGCGGCGGCGGTACCGGAATCGCTGCTATCTGCTCCGGCGGAGGCCAGGGTGATGCGGTTATGATCGAAGTGGAGGGAGCTTAATCATGAAGAACATTTTCGTTATAGGTGCCGGTCAGATGGGCGCCGGAATTGCACAGGTATTTGCTTCGCACAATTTCTCCGTAAAGTTGTTTGATGTAAACGAAGAAGCGTTGAAAAAAGGGATCGAAGGAATTTATAAGCGTCTCGACCGTGCTGTCGAGAAAGAACGTATGACAAAGGAAGGGGCGGAGCAGGCGAAAGCTCACCTCGAGACCGCTTCCAGTATGGAAGACGCTGCGCATTGTGACTTTGCAATCGAAGCCGTAGTAGAGCGGATGGATGTGAAGGAGAAAGTGTTCCGTCAGCTCGATGACATTATGCCGGACCACGCCATTCTTGCGACGAACACCTCGTCTCTTCCGATCACGGACGTGGCGGCGGTAACGAACCGTCCGTCACAGGTTATAGGTATGCACTTTATGAACCCTGTACCGGTGATGAAACTGGTGGAGATCATCCGGGCGATCCAGACGAGTGATGAGACGTATGAGCGCGTAGAGAAACTGGCAGAACAGCTGGCGAAAACACCCGTGGAAGTGAACGACTACCCGGGCTTCGTTTCCAACCGGGTACTTATGCCGATGATCAACGAAGCTGTTTTCACCGTGTACGAAGGCGTGGCGTCGAAAGAGGATGTGGACACCGTTATGAAGCTCGGCATGAACCATCCGATGGGGCCGCTCCAGCTGGCGGATTTCATAGGCCTTGATACATGTCTGTCCATTATGGAAATACTTTACGACGGATTCGGCGATTCGAAATATCGTCCATGTCCGTTGCTCAAGAAATATGTAGCAGCCGGCTGGCTCGGGAAGAAATCCGGTCGCGGTTTTTACGTTTATGAATAGGAGAGAACCGAATGTTATTAACTGATGAACAGCAGATGATGAAGAAAATGGTCCGGGACTTCGCTGAGAACGAAGTCGCCCCGGCCATCGAACGTATGGAAGCGGAAGACCGTTTTCCGATAGAAGTAGTCAAAAAGATGGGAGAACTCGGGCTGATGGGTATACCGATCCCTGAAGAATACGGGGGCTCCGAGATGGACTTCACCTCGTATATTATCGCCATCAATGAACTGTCGAAAGTGAGCGCGACAGTCGGAGTGATTTTGTCCGTTCATACTTCAGTGGGCACGAACCCAATTCTTTACTTCGGAACGGAAGAGCAGAAGAAGAAATACATTCCGAAACTGGCAAGCGGCGAGTATCTGGGAGCTTTTGCCCTCACAGAACCGGGAGCCGGGTCTGACGCTGCCAGTCTGAAGACGAAAGCGGTCAAAGACGGGGATTCCTATATCCTGAACGGCTCTAAAGCGTACATCACTAACGCCGAGGCGGCAGATACGTTCATCGTATTCGCCCGTACCAACCCGGAAGAATCGAGAAGTAAAGGTATCAGCGCTTTTATTGTGGAGAAAGACACTCCCGGTTTCACAGTCGGCAAAGTGGAAAGAAAGATGGGACTGCACGGATCAAGCACGTGTGCCATCAACTTCGAGCAGTGCCGGGTGCCGAAAGAGAACCTGCTCGGGGAAGAAGGAAAAGGGTTCGACGTTGCGATGGCCAACCTTAATACCGGAAGAATCGGAATCGCTGCTCAGGCGCTCGGCATCGCTCAGGCTTCTCTTGAGCATGCGGTAGGTTACGCGAAAGAACGGGAACAGTTCGGCAAACCGATTGCCAAACACCAGGGTCTCTCTTTCAAACTTTCGGACATGGCTACGGATGTGGAAGCGGCCAAATTGCTGGTGTACGAAGCGGCCCGTCTGCAGCAGGCACAGCAGCCATGCGGCAAAGAAGTGTCGATGGCAAAACTTTATGCTTCCCGTGCTGCGGTTAACACGAGTATCGAAGCTGTGCAGGTATACGGCGGCTACGGCTATACAGAAGACTACCCGGTAGAGCGGTTTTTCCGTGATGCCAAAGTTTGTGAAATTTATGAAGGTACAAGTGAGATTCAGCGGATGGTCATTGGAACGCACTTGATGAAATAATAAGCAGTCGAACCGAAGAAAGGGGAACAGGTATGAACTTTCAATTGACAGAAGAACAGCAGATGCTCAAAAAAATGGTGCGTGACTTCGCGGAAAACGAAGTGGAGCCGACAGCAGCGGAACGGGATGAAGAGGAAAGGTTTGACCGCAATATTTTCGACCAGATGTCCGAACTAGGTCTTACCGGCATTCCGTGGCCGGAGGAGTACGGCGGAATCGGGTCCGATTTCGTAAGCTATGCGATTGCGGTGGAAGAACTCTCCCGCGTCTGTGCCTCGACCGGTGTGACGCTTTCTGCCCACATCTCCCTTGCCAGCTGGCCGATCTATACGTTCGGGAACAAGGAACAGAAAGAGAACTTCCTGACACGCCTTGCAACAGGAGAAGCTCTTGGAGCCTATGCACTGTCCGAGCCGGGCGCAGGAAGTGACGTCTCCTCCATGCGTACCCAGGCGAAAAAAGACGGAGACGATTATATCCTGAACGGGAATAAAGTGTGGATCACAAATGGCGGCGTAGCGGATATTTATCTCGTTTTCGCCAAAACGGATCAGGATGCCGGGCATAAAGGCATTAGTGCGTTCATCGTGGAGAAAGGAACGGACGGTTTCACATTCGGTAAAAAAGAGAAGAAACTCGGCATCCGCTCTTCCCCGACGACGGAACTTATTTTCGAAAACTGCCGCATACCGAAAGAGAACCTCCTCGGAGAAGAAGGGGAAGGATTCAAGATCGCTATGCAGACTCTTGATGGAGGACGGAACGGTATTGCTGCCCAAGCTGTAGGGATAGCGCAGGGCGCCCTCGATAAATCCATCGGCTATGCCAAAGAGCGGGAACAGTTCGGTAAACCGATCGCCAAACATCAGGGTCTCTCCTTCAAACTCGCAGACATGGCGACAGACGTGGAAGCAGCCCGTCTGCTTACGTACCAGGCAGCTTTTCTCGAGTCGGAAGGAAAGCCGTACGCAAAAGCTTCCGCCATGGCGAAACTTTTCGCCGGCGATGCCGCAATGGAAATAACGACAGAAGCCGTCCAGGTCTACGGCGGGTACGGGTATACAAAAGATTATCCGGTAGAGCGCTACATGCGTGATGCGAAAATCACTCAGATCTATGAAGGTACGAATGAAATCCAGCGTCTCGTCATCGGACGTATGGTCACCAGCTGATAGCGTAAGTTGTGCGCTCCCGTTCTGCGGGGGCGACTGCTTTCGTTCAGTAAAAGGTCTTTCGGTACCGTAAACCGATCATAATAAGTAAAAGTACCGGAATACAGAAAGGACGATTCGATGCATTCGCTGGCTGAAAGAATTCATAACGGAGATCGTCGGGCACTCGCAAGAGCCATTACACTGGCAGAACGGGAAGACGAAGAAAAACTCACGCTGATGAGTGATATATTCTCCATTAAAAAACAGGCTCACTATATCGGTATTACAGGGTCTCCCGGCGCCGGTAAAAGCACGCTCATCAACGAGCTCCTCCATCTTCTCCGGGAACAGCATCTCAGTGTGGCGGTCATTGCCATCGATCCGACGAGTCCGTTCAGCGGAGGCTCGATCTTAGGGGACCGGACGAGGATGCACCAGCACTTCGTCGACCCGGGCATCTTCATCCGCAGTATGGCCACCAGAGGAAGTCTCGGCGGACTTGCCAGGGCGACGAAAGATGCGATCCGTATGTGTGATGCTGCGGGTTTTGACATCGTACTGGTGGAAACGGTCGGCGTCGGGCAGTCGGAACTTGACGTGATGAAAGTGGTGGACACGACCGGACTTGTACTTACGCCGAACAGCGGAGATATTCTTCAGATTTTCAAAGCCGGTATTATGGAAATCGCCGATCTGTTCGTTATCAACAAGGCGGATCTGCCGGACGTTGAGAAACTGAAACTTACACTCGAAGACTACATGATGATCGCCGATCCGAAAGGGTGGCAGCCGCCGATCGTCAAAACGGTGTCCACGAAAAAGCAGGGCATTTTGAAAATGTGGGAGAAAATGAAGAAACACCGCATTTACCTCGAAGAAACGGCTTCCGGTCAGGAGAAAAAGCGGATGCAGCGGGAAATGGAAGTGTACGAGCTCATCCGTGAAGAAATATGGCGGGACGTCAGACGCTGGATCGAATCCGGCAGCCGCAGCAGAAAACTCGAGCGTGAGGAATATGATCCTTACGCACTTGCGAAACAGTGGTTCGGTGAATGGAAGCAGGAGGGGAAAGCCGATGGAAGGAAGTAAACAGGTTCCATCTTCCATTAAGAACAGAGCTCTCGTGGAGAAGAGGCGCCAGGAAATGATCCGCGGTGCCGTCTCTCTTTTCCGTGATAAGGGGTTCCATAAAACGACGACGCGGGAAATCGCGAAAGCGAGCGGTTTCAGTATCGGTACGCTTTACGAATATATTAGAACGAAAGAAGATGTACTGTTTCTCGTATGTGATTCCATCTACGAGCAGGTGAATGAACGTATGAAAGAAGTAGTGGATACTTCCGTACCGGACGGCGCTCCTCTTGAAGAAGCGGTCCGCTCCTATTTTCGTCTGATGGATGATCTGCAGGAGGAAGTGATCGTTCTTTACCAGGAAGTGAAGGCACTGCCGAAAGAGGCGAAAGATTACATCCTGGAGAAGGAACAGGAAATGGTGGCTATGCTTGAGGAATTACTGGCGTGCAGCCTTCCGGAAGCATCCCGCGGAAAAATATCGGTCATTGCCAACAACGTATTCGTCGAAGGTCAGATGTGGGGGTTCCGCAGATGGATTCTTCAGAGGTCCTTCACACTGGAAGAGTATATCGATCACCAGGTCAGTCTTTTGCTTGAAGGAGTTGCAACTTACAGATAGCTATAAAGGAGGAAATTATTGTGGAAGTATATAAACCGAAACATGCGGTGCGATTTGTAACCGCTTCCAGTCTGTTCGACGGTCACGACGCTTCAATCAACATAATGAGACGTATTCTGCAGGCAACAGGTGCCGAGGTGATCCACCTCGGGCATAACCGGTCCGTGGAGGACGTAGTCAACGCTGCTATACAGGAAGATGCCCAGGGAATCGCCATCTCCTCCTATCAGGGCGGACATATGGAGTATTTCAAATACATGATCGATCTTCTGAACGAAAAAGGTGCAGAACACGTCCAGACGTTCGGAGGAGGCGGGGGAGTCATTCTGCCCCGGGAAATCAAGGAACTCCATGAATACGGAGTGACACAAATCTTCTCTCCGGAGTTCGGACGGGAACACGGCCTGCAGGGCATGATCAACGTCATGGTCGAAAAAGCCGACTTCCTTCCTCCGGTGAAAGAAGATATGAATCTCGAATCAGGAGATCCGGTTACGATTGCAAGAATGATTACCCAGGCGGAGAACGCAGATGAGAAAAAACTGGAAAGCTACCGGAAACAGTGGCAGACGGATAAAGATGTACCCGTTCTCGGTATCACCGGTACCGGCGGGGCAGGGAAAAGTTCCCTGACGGACGAACTGATACGCCGCTTCCTGAATGAAGTGCCGGATAAAAAAGTGGGAATCCTCTCGGTGGATCCGACGAAGAAAAAAACCGGCGGCGCTCTCCTCGGGGACAGAATCCGTATGAACGCCATCTTCCACCCGAACGTATACATGAGATCTCTTGCGACGAGAGAAGCGCGTACGGAGATATCGACAGCGGTGACGGATGCGGTGCAGATTCTGAAAAGAGCAGGCTACGACTTCATCATCATCGAAACGAGCGGAATCGGTCAGGGGGATGCCGAAATTACGGAAATCACCGACCTTTCCATGTACGTGATGACAGCCGAGTTCGGGGCCCCGTCCCAGCTCGAGAAGATCGACATGATCGACTACGCCGATTTCATCACTATCAACAAATTCGAACAGAAAGGTTCGGAGGATGCACTGAAACAGGTAAGAAAGCAGTACGAACGCAGTCACATGCTGTTCCACGAAGATCATGAATCGTTCCCTGTCTACGGCACCATCGCCAGCCAGTTCAACGATCCGGGGACGAACACTCTTTTCGCGGCCCTGCTGGATGAAATCAACGAACGATACGACTGGGGTGTGGAAACTTCGCTTGAGCGGGTGTCCAAAGTCGAAAAGCAGAACGTAATCATTCCGAACGACCGGAAGCAGTACCTCCGCGACATCGCAAAAGAAGTGCGCGGCTATCACGAATTTACGGAGGAGCAGGCGGAAAAAGCCCGTCAGTGGTACCAGCTCGAAGGTACGGAGAAAATTCTCGGCGAGAATGAAGAGATCACCGGAGCGAAGAAGAAAGTAGTAAAAGAACTCAATGGCGAAGTGAAAGAAAAGCTCGAACACTGGGACACACTCCTCGAGAACTATTCAGGAGAGACGTTCACATACAAAGTCCGGGACAAGGAATTTACGATGGATCTGACGACAGAAAGCATTTCCGGAACGAAAATTCCGAAAGTGGCTCTGCCGAAATATGCGGACTGGGGCGACCGTCTCGAGTGGCTTATGAAAGAGAACGTACCGGGGGCTTTCCCGTTCACGGCCGGCGTATTTCCTTTCAAACGGAAAGGGGAAGACCCGACGAGACAGTTTGCAGGAGAAGGGACGCCTGAGAAGACGAACCGTCGCTTCCATTACCTCTCCGAAAACGAAGAAGCGAAAAGGCTCAGTACCGCTTTCGACTCGGTAACGCTTTACGGGGAAGACCCGGGTGAGCGTCCGGACATCTACGGAAAAGTCGGGGAGAGCGGTGTGAACATCAGCACGCTCGAAGACATGAAGAAACTGTACGAAGGATTCGATCTCGTCGATCCGAAAACTTCCGTATCCATGACGATCAACGGACCGGCTCCGATCATCCTCGCCATGTATTTCAATACGGCTATCGACAAGGAACTTCAGAAATTCGAAGAGAAAGAGGGCAGAAAGCCGTCTGCCGAGGAAGCGAAGCAGATCCGTGAAGACACGATCCACGTAGTGCGCGGGACGGTCCAGGCCGATATACTGAAAGAAGATCAGGGACAGAACACATGTATCTTCTCGACAGAGTTCGCCCTCCGTATGATGGGAGATATCCAGCAGTACTTCATCGACCACGACGTGCGCAACTACTACTCCGTCTCGATTTCCGGCTATCACATCGCGGAAGCGGGAGCGAACCCGATTACGCAGCTCGCTTTCACGCTTGCAAACGGGTTCACCTACGTGGAGTACTACCTGAGCCGCGGTATGGACATCGACAAGTTCGCACCGAACCTTTCTTTCTTCTTCTCGAACGGCCTGGACCCCGAATACAGCGTACTCGGGCGCGTGGCACGCCGCATCTGGGCAATTGTAATGAAGAATAAATACGGAGCGAACGAGCGCAGTCAGAAGCTGAAGTATCACGTCCAGACGTCCGGCCGTTCCCTGCATGCCCAGGAAATCCAGTTCAACGATATCCGTACGACGCTGCAGGCTCTGCTGGCTATCCAGGACAACTGTAACTCGCTTCACACAAACTCCTACGACGAAGCGATTACGACACCGACGCAGGAATCGGTACGCCGGGCTATGGCGATTCAGATGATCATCAATAAGGAGTACGGTCTCACGAAGAACGAAAATTCCCTACAGGGCTCCTTCGTAATCAGAGAACTTACCGATCTCGTCGAAGAAGCGGTCATGCAGGAGTTCGAAAATATGAACGACCGCGGCGGAGTGCTCGGGGCAATGGAGCGCCAGTATCAGCGTGGTAAAATCCAGGAAGAGTCCCTCTATTACGAAAGTAAAAAGCATTCCGGTGAAATGCCGATCATCGGAGTGAATACGTATCTTAACCCTAATCCGCAGTCGGAAGAGGATATTGATTCGATGGAACTTGCCCGTGCCTCGACCGAAGAAAAAGAACACCAGATCAGAGAGCTTCGGAACTTCCAGAAGTCCCACGAAGATAAGGCGCAGGAAGCTCTGGACAGACTGAAAGAAACGGCCAGTTCAGGCGGAAACGTGTTTGCCGAACTGATGGAAACCGTCCGCGTTGCAAGTCTCGGTCAAATCACCCACGCTCTTTACGAAGTGGGCGGTCAGTACCGCAGGAATATGTAAAAACCGATGTGCGGGAATGACGTATGTTTCATTCCCTACCCTTTCATACCAGCATAAAAAAACAGAAATCCGAACATCAATGTTCGGATTTCTGTGTGTATCACGTGGTCAATGACCGCCGCCGGTGCTGTCGTCATCGTGGGCCTGGTTGATGGAGACGACTTCAGGATCTTTCTGACCGTACCATTCATACGTAATTTCGTATTTTTCCTCGGGTTCGATGAGCATCCACTGGCTGGAATCGGCCAATTTGATATCTTTGCCGTCCGCGACGATATAATATTCATCCTTTTCGTGATATTTTTCCGAGACAGTGGCCTCTTTGACATGTTCCTCATGAATGAGCCCGTAATTCATATAAAGCCACGAAGGCACGAAAATCAGAATCAGGGCGATAATGACCCAGGTCACAGGGTGCAGTTCTTTAAGCTTCATCGGTCTCTCTCCTTCGTTCGATAGCTGGTTTTATTGTACGCGAAAACGGGTGGGGATTCCAAAGAAATTCTCTGTTATTGATTTTTTTCTCCGTTCTTTTTATAATAAAGGGTATGGTTACAGTGAGAAACGTGTGTGATTGACGAAAAAAGCGAAAGTCTGTCCGGTCTCCTCCGCTTATGGAAGGGCAGGAATGGCTGCAGCAGAATTGAGAAAAAGGAGTGCTGACGTTGAGTTTTGAAGAAATGACCCAACAACAGATAGACGAAACCTCTATGCTTGAAATGGCTTATACCATTTTGGAAAACGAGCATCAGACGTATGATTTCAACGAACTGTTCAAACAGATCGCCGACAGGAAGAATTATACGAAAGCCGAGAAAGAACAGGCCATCGCTCAGTTCTACACCGATATGAATCTCGACGGCCGTTTTACGACGACCGGTACGAACCACTGGGGACTTCGTAAATGGTATCCGATTGAACAGATGGAAGAAGACATCGCCAACCTTCCGAAGATGCGCAAGAAGAAAAAGAAGAAAAAGAAACCTTCCAAGCTTCTTGAAGATGAACTGGGCACTTCGGAGTACGACGCCGATGAAGAAGATGAGAATACAGAAGAACTTGACCTGACGGATGAAGAACTCGATCTCGACGATGACGATGACTTCGAAGGCGACTATGAAGAGGATGAACTCGACGACGAAGAGGAAGAAATGGTGGATGAAGACACCAGCTTTATCGGCGACGAAGACGAAGAGGACAAAGAAGAAAGTTAATTTTTTCCTGTTCTTGACTTTACAGGTGAACCTTTTTATAATTCTATGTGGGCTCTTAAAAAAGGACGACCTTAAACAGAAGCTCCCCAATTACGATTGGGGAGCTTTTCTTTTTTGCAGGAGGGGCGGGCGTACCGGTTCCGGATTCCTGCAGGGGAACATAACGCATTTTTCTTCGGTGACGGGCGGTGAAACAGCCGCCCTTTCTATATTGATTCCGAAACAGAAACAATCATTACTAACAAACAAGGAAAGAGGGATGAACGTGACAAAGTACATTTTTGTTACCGGCGGTGTTGTATCTTCATTAGGAAAAGGAATAACGGCGGCATCACTCGGCCGTTTACTGAAAAACCGGGGGCTGAGCGTAACGATTCAGAAGTTCGACCCGTACCTGAACGTAGATCCGGGGACGATGAGTCCTTACCAGCACGGCGAAGTGTTCGTGACGGACGACGGGGCGGAGACGGACCTTGACCTCGGTCACTACGAACGCTTCATCGATATTAATCTGAATAAGTTCTCAAACGTAACGACCGGGAAAGTCTACTCGAACGTAATCAAAAAAGAACGTCGCGGAGACTATCTGGGCGGGACGGTTCAGGTGATTCCACATATTACGAACGAAATCAAGGAAAGGGTATATCGTGCCGGACACGAATCGAACGCAGATGTCGTCATCACGGAAATCGGCGGTACGGTCGGAGACATCGAATCTCTCCCGTTCTTGGAAGCGATCCGTCAGATCAAAAGTGACATCGGCCGCGATAACGTTATGTATCTTCACTGTACTCTCGTTCCCTACATCCGGGCTGCGGGCGAGCTGAAAACGAAGCCTACGCAGCACAGCGTGAAAGAACTGCGCTCCCTCGGCATACAGCCGGATGTGATCGTGCTCCGTTCCGAGACGGAAATTTCCGATGATATGAAAGAGAAAATCTCCCTTTTCTGCGACCTGAAAAAAGAAGCCGTCATCGAAATGGTGGACGCGGAAACACTTTATGACGTTCCGCTTACGCTCCAGGAACAGAAGCTCGATCAGCTTACGTGCGACCATTTCGGGCTGAACTGTCAGGCGGCTGACATGACGGAGTGGAATGAGCTTGTGGAGCGGGTCAAACATCTGGAAGAGAAGCGTACGATCGCTCTTGTCGGGAAATACGTGGAGCTTCCGGACGCCTATATTTCCGTAGTGGAAGCATTGAAACACGCAGGCTATCAGCAGAACGCCGACGTGGAAGTGAAGTGGGTGAATGCTGAAGAAGTTACTGAGGAAAACATCGGAGACCTCGTGGCGGATACCGACGGCATACTTGTACCCGGCGGATTCGGACACCGCGGCATCGAAGGGAAGATCGAAGCGATCCGCTACGCACGTGAAAACAAGGTGCCATTCCTTGGCATCTGCCTCGGTATGCAGCTGGCGACGGTAGAGTTTGCCCGTAACGTGCTGGGGTATAAGGACGCACACTCGGCGGAAATCGACCCGTCAACGAAAGATCCGATCATCGATCTGCTTCCGGAGCAGAAAGATGTGGAAGACCTCGGCGGAACACTGCGCCTCGGCATCTATCCGTCCCGTATCAAAGAAGATACGAAAGCGATGGAAGCATACGGCGAGGAAGTGATTTACGAACGTCACCGTCACCGCTTCGAGTTCAATAATCACTACCGCGAGGAGATGGAAGAGAAAGGGTTCCTTTTCTCAGGCACCAGCCCGGACGGACGTCTCGTAGAAATCATCGAGGTGGAAGACCACCCGTGGTTCGTAGCCAGTCAGTTCCACCCGGAATTCAAATCCCGTCCGACACGCGCCCAGGAACTGTTCACCGGTTTCATCGGAGCGACGTTCAACGGGTAACATACAGTCAGGACACCGTCCCTCACTAAAGGGGCCGGTGTCTTTTTTTATATTCGGGATCCGTGCGAGAAATGAAAAAATTCTGATATATAAGCGCTGATATGCACGGGAGCTGTTGCACCTTTATAAACGTACTGGTATTCTTAGAAGTATCAGTTCAAGCCCCGATGCAGGGACAGAACCACAGTCTCTCCGCCGGTTTGGCAGGTGGAATGAAAGAGTGTTCCACACTTTGAAAACGCAATCACATTTACAAGGGGGATATCAGTTATGAAATTTTTCATTGATACGGCAAACATAGACGAAGTAAGGGAAGCGAACGCCCTCGGGCTGCTTTCGGGTGTGACTACGAACCCTTCCCTTGTAGCGAAAGAAGGCGTGTCCTTCCACGACCGTCTCCGTGAAATCACGTCGGAGGTGGACGGCTCTGTCAGTGCGGAAGTCGTTTCCGAGGACGTCGAAGGCATGATGAAGGAAGCGAAGGAACTGGCGGCGATCGCCCCGAACATTACGGTGAAAGTTCCGATGACGATGGAGGGACTGAAAGCGGTGAAGCAGCTCTCAGACCTGAACGTAAAAACGAACGTCACTCTCGTCTTTTCTGTGAATCAGGCGCTTCTTGCAGCTCGGGCCGGCGCTTCCTACGTCTCCCCGTTCCTCGGTCGCCTGGATGATATCGGGCACAACGGCATGGAACTGATTGCGCAGATCGCCGAAGTTTTCGACCGTCACGCCATCGACACCGAAATCATCGCAGCTTCCGTCCGTCATCCGATGCACGTCCACGAAGCCGCTTTGAACGGGGCGCATATTTCGACGATTCCTTTCAAAGTCCTTAACCAGCTCGTGAAACATCCGCTTACCGACCAGGGGATCGAGAAATTTCTGAACGACTGGAACAGTGCTCAAAATAAATAAGTTGCACAGGGATGTGTAAAGTGAGGAGTCCGATATGCATAAACTAATGATAGAAGGCGGCAGACCTCTGGAGGGGACCCTTCGTGTCAGCGGAGCCAAAAACAGTGCCGTAGCTCTGCTTCCGGCAGCCATACTGGCCGAATCCCCGGTGACCATCGAAGGCCTGCCGGATATTTCGGACCTCGAGACGCTCAGCGGATTGCTCCGAGAGATAGGCGCGGAAGTGACCGAAGAGGGAAGAACCATTCACATCGACCCTTCTGGAATGACTCCTCTCGCACTTCCGAATGGCCGGGTGAAGAAACTGCGGGCTTCCTATTATTTCATGGGAGCGATGCTCGGACGTTTCAACAAAGCCGTACTCGGCATGCCCGGCGGCTGCCATCTGGGCCCCCGTCCGATCGATCAGCACATTAAAGGGTTCGAAGCACTTGGAGCGGAAGTCACGAATGAACAGGGTTCCATCTGTATTCGGGCCGAGAAACTGAAGGGCGCACGGATCTACCTGGATATGGCCAGCGTCGGTGCCACGATCAATATTATGCTTGCAGCCGTAAGGGCCGAAGGGAAGACGCTTATAGAAAACGCGGCGAAGGAACCTGAAATCATTGATGTCGCCACCCTCCTGTCCAGCATGGGAGCGAATATCAAAGGGGCGGGAACCGACGTGATCCGTATCGAAGGCGTCGAACATCTTTCGGGCTGCCGGCACACGATTATTCCGGACCGCATTGAAGCAGGGACGTACGCGATTCTCGCATCGGCTCAGGGAAAAGGGGTCGTCCTTGATAACGTCATCCCCCAGCACCTCGACTCCCTGCTGGCCAAACTGAGGGAGACGGGGGTAACGATTGAAGAGAAGGACGATCAACTCTACATACGTCCGCCTGAAACATATAAGAGTGTGGATGTGAAAACGTTCGTATATCCCGGCTTTCCGACCGATCTGCAGCAGCCGTTCACCTCACTTCTGACAAAAGCTGCAGGCAGTGCGGTGGTGACTGATACTATTTACCCATCCCGGTTCAAACATATCGATGAGCTGAGACGGATGAACGCCAAAGTGAAAGAGTATGAAGGGTATGCAATTGTGGAAGGTCCGGTCCCTCTTCAGGGGGCCCGGGTCCGGGCTTCCGACCTTCGTGCCGGGGCGGCGCTCGTCATCGCCGGTCTAATGGCGGACGGGGTGACAGAGATTCACGGCGTCGAGCACATCGAGCGCGGTTACGAAAATATCGTGGAGAAACTGAACAGTCTCGGGGCCAATATGTGGTACGAAGAAATCAGCGAAACGAAGCAGGAGCAGTTCCAGAAATACTGACGAAACTCGAGAGGAGGTACGTGTACCCCTCTTGGGTTTTTTATTATGAAAAGCATTCCTCCTCCCCCGATTTTTTAAGAAGTGCGTCAAACCTCCTATTGAAGTGAAGATGTGATAAGATGTAAACTGAATATGTTTTAAAGACACCTGCCTCGGTAAGCTTCAGAACAATCACTCCAGCACCTTCTCTATATTTCTTCAACATTCATAAGCTGTCGAGACATTGTACGGATTCAAAAATTAATTAAAGTGGTGATTTTGTGGCGGAATTGAACATTTCCAGCTTGGAAACATTGAAATTGAAAGACCTGTACGATAAGGCACGTGAATACAAAGTATCCTATTACTCCAAACTGACAAAGCGTGAACTTATATTTGCCATCCTGAAAGCACAAGCCGAAAAGGACGGCTATCTTTTCATGGACGGCATTCTCGAAATCATCCCTTCGGAAGGGTTCGGATTCCTGCGGCCGATCAACTATTCCCCGAGCGCGGAGGATATCTACATTTCGGCTTCCCAGATAAGAAGATTCGATTTAAGGAACGGGGACAAAGTCTCCGGTAAAGTCCGCCCGCCGAAGGAGAACGAACGTTACTACGGCCTGCTGCACGTGGACGCAGTGAACGGGGAAGACCCGGACTCCGCCAAGCAGCGGGTACACTTTCCGGCGCTGACCCCTCTCTATCCGGATCGTCACATGAATCTCGAAGTGGCTCAGAATCAGCTGGCGACGAGGATCATGGACGTAATGGCTCCTGTCGGGTACGGACAGCGCGGACTGATCGTCGCTCCGCCGAAAGCCGGGAAAACGATGCTTCTGAAGCAGATGGCAAACAGTATAGCCAAAAACCATCCCGACTCGAAACTGATCATTCTTCTCGTCGACGAGCGTCCGGAAGAAGTGACGGATATCGAGCGTTCGGTAGCTCCGGACGTGGATGTCGTCTCCTCCACGTTCGATGAAGTGCCGGAGAACCACATCAAAGTTTCGGAACTGGTCCTCGAACGGTCGATGCGTCTCGTGGAACATAAACGGGACGTGATTGTACTGATGGACAGCATTACGCGTCTCGCCAGAGCCTACAACCTCGTGATCCCGCCGAGCGGGCGTACGCTTTCGGGTGGTATCGATCCCGCTTCTTTCCACCGTCCGAAAAGGTTCTTCGGAGCCGCGCGTAACATCGAAGAAGGCGGCAGTCTCACCATTCTCGCTACGGCCCTGGTGGATACCGGTTCGAAGATGGACGACGTCATTTATGAAGAATTCAAGGGTACCGGTAATATGGAACTTCATCTCGACCGCAATCTGGCGGAGCGGAGAATCTTCCCGTCGATCGACCTGAAACGCTCCGGCACGCGAAAAGAGGAACTGCTTCTTTCGAAGGAACAGCTGGAGAAAATGTGGGCGATCCGTCAGGCGATGACGAGTTCCCACGATTTCTACGAACGCTTCCTGCGCCGCATGAAGAAATCGAAAGACAACCGTGAGTTCTTCGACGTGATGGATAAGGAAATGAATCAGACATCCAAAAAGTAAAGCCTGCAATCACAGGTTGCATTACAGAGAGCGACCTGCTATAATCACTCTATGTGAGTTTCAGTCAAGGGACAGATTACACCCGAAACGGCTCTTACAATAACTCTGTGCTGAAAAAGGGCTCAGGGCAAAAAGGAGTGGAAGAGTAATGAAAAAAGACATTCATCCAGAATACCAGAAAGTTGTATTCCTAGACACAAGCTCTGATTACAAGATTCTTACAGGATCTACTCAGACTTCCGATGAGACGATCGAATGGGAAGACGGTAACTCGTACCCTTTGATCCGTGTAGAGGTCAGCTCTGCATCTCATCCGTTCTACACAGGTAAACAGAAAGCGGACAAAGCTGGTGGCCGTGTAGACCGTTTCAAGAAAAAATACAACCTTTCCTGATCGTTTTGGGAAGTTTACAGAGAACAGGCAGATGTCGCTTCGGCATATGCCTGTTTTTTTATTGGCGAAAGGCCGGTGAGTGTGCTTTTCGTGCCGTTGAGCTTGAAGAAATAGAGCCGAAGGGAAGGATTAGCCCGGAATCGTGACCTTCCGCTCCGTTTTTCCGGCCCCAGGGTCATGATCCGGGGAAAATCGTTACCTTCAGGCCGTACCGGATCGTGCCGAAGGGAAGGAAAAATTTTTTGAGAGGAACGGGGACATCTGCACGGCCGTTATTTTTGTGTATAATGGGAGAAGCGCTTAGAAAAAAAGGGGAATCTGCACATGGCACAACTGTATTTTAAATACGGGGCAATGAACAGCGGGAAATCAATCGAAATCATAAAAGTCGCCCATAACTACGAAGAGCAGAATAAACCGGTGCTCATATTCACACCCGGACTCGACGACCGGGATGAGGTCGGATACGTTTCTTCGCGGATCGGTCTGCGCCGGAAAGCTTATCCGATTTTCGAAGAAACCGATCTGTACGAAACGGTGAAACAGGAAGAGGAACAGCCGTACTGTGTCCTCGTCGATGAGGCACAGTTTCTGGATAAAGAGCACGTGCTGCAGCTTACGAAAATAGTGGACCGGCTGAACATCCCGGTCATGGGATTCGGTCTCAAAAACGATTTTCAGAACGAGCTGTTTGACGGAAGTAAATACTTCCTTTTATATGCAGATAAAATCGAAGAAATGAAAACGATCTGCTGGTTCTGCGAGAAGAAAGCGGTGATGAACCTGCGGGTGAATGAAGCCGGGAAACCGGTCTACTCCGGAGAGCAGATCCAGATCGGCGGGAATGATGCGTACTACCCGGTCTGTCGTAAATGTCACGGGAATCCTCCGCTGTAAAGGACAGGGGACGCGGTTGTATCCCGGGTCTCCCTATAATATAATGACAATCGGTAGAGAAAAGTAGAGGTGAAGAAAATGATCGAACGGTTACAGACACTGGAAGATCGATACGATAAACTGAACGAGCTGCTGAGTGACCCGGAAGTCATCAGCGATACGAAGAAGCTGCGTGAGTACTCGAAGGAGCAGTCCGACCTTTCGGACACGGTCCGCTTCTATCAGGAATACAAAAGTGTGACTTCACAGATAGACGAAACGAAAGAGATGCTTGAAGACGAAACGGATGAGGAAATGAAAGAGATGGCGAAAGAAGAGTTGAGCGAACTCACTTCCCGCAAAGAAGAACTCGAGGAAGAACTGCGCGTTCTCATGCTGCCGAAAGACCCGAACGACAGCAAAAACGTTATTCTCGAAGTTCGGGGAGCAGCCGGCGGTGATGAAGCTGCTCTTTTCGCGGGTGATTTGTACCGTATGTATACACGCTACGCCGAAGGAAAAGGGTGGAAAACGGAAGTCATCGACTCCACGGCGAGTGAAGTCGGAGGCTATAAAGAAATCACGTTTATGATCAAGGGAGAAGGAGCGTTCTCCCGCTTCAAGTATGAAAGCGGGGCCCACCGCGTCCAGCGTGTGCCGGAAACCGAATCCGGCGGTCGTATTCATACGTCGACCGCAACTGTCGTCTGCCTGCCGGAAGCGGAAGATGTCGAAGTGGATATCCACGAAAAGGATATACGTGTGGACACGTTCGCATCAAGCGGCCCAGGCGGTCAGAGTGTAAACACGACGATGTCCGCTGTACGTCTTACCCACGAACCGACGGGTATCGTAGCTTCCTGTCAGGACGGAAAGTCCCAAATCAAGAACAAGGAAAAAGCGATGCAGATTCTGCGGGCCCGTATTTACGACAAG
The DNA here is from genome assembly GCF_002295105.1 of Salimicrobium humidisoli. GTDB lineage: Bacteria > Bacillota > Bacilli > Bacillales > Halobacillaceae > Salimicrobium > Salimicrobium humidisoli. The sequence goes on from NZ_NSGH01000004.1 coordinate 49,368, forward strand.
TACGAACGGGAAGCGCAGGAAGAGTATGATGAAAGCCGTAAATCCGCTGTCGGTACAGGTGACCGTTCCGAGCGGATCCGTACGTACAACTTCCCGCAGACGCGTGTCACCGACCACCGCATCGGTCTCACGCTGCAGAAGCTCGATCAGGTGCTTCAGGGGAATCTCGATCAGATCATCGAACCGCTGCTTATGGAAGAACAGGCGAAGAAGCTTGAAGAGATCGGGCAATAATATGGATACGATGACGATCAGAGAAGCTCTTCACCGGGCTTCTTCTTTTTTGAGGGAGTACGGACGCGAAGAGAGAGTAGGGGAACTCCTGCTCGAGTTTTATACGGGGCTCGAAGGTCCGGCCCTTCATCTTGAAGGCGACCGCCCCCTCTCCTCGGAGGAGCAGCACTCCTTCATGGAAGCAGTCAGAACCCACGCCCTTACCGGTAAACCGTACCAGCATATTACCGGGGAAGCCCACTTTTATGGCCGGCACTTCATAGTCACCCCTGACGTTCTCATACCGCGTCAGGAAACGGAGGAACTGATGGATCTTGTCAGGTCCTGTGCAGGGACGGGTGAGCGGATCGCTGATATCGGTACGGGGAGCGGTGTGCTTGCCGTTACGCTTGCTCTGGAAACGGAAGCGGAAGTGTCCGCAACCGACATCTCGCCCGCCGCGCTCGAAATCGCCCGTCAGAATTCGGAGCGTCTCCGGGCAGAGGTCCGCTTCTTTGAAGGGAGTTTTCTTACTCCGCTTGAAGGAGAACATGTGGATATTCTCGTTTCCAATCCGCCTTATATCTCCTGGAGAGAAAAAGAAGAACTGGATACGACGGTCAGGGATTACGATCCGGAGCTCGCCCTGTTTGCGGAAGAAGACGGTCTGGCGGCATACGCAGCGATGTGCCGGGAGCTGAAGGAACGCCCCCAGAAACCGCGGATGGCAGCATTCGAAATCGGACACACCCAGGGAGAGGCGGTGGCCCGGCTTCTCGGAGAAGCGCTGCCCGGGTACCGGTTACGTGTCCATAAAGACCTGAACGGAAAAGATCGCTTCGTCACCGCCTGTCACTAGTTCCCTGAGCCTCTGTCCCTTTTCGGACAGGGGCTTTTTTTACGGAAGGCATTTCCTCCGGATTGCATTCTGTGGATAAGTGGATAAACCTCCGGTGTTATTTGTGGATAGTGTGTATAAAAAGTTAATAACGTTATTATTATTTGATTTATAGTTGTGTATAACTTCGTTTATTGTGGAAAAAGCTGTGGATGAACGCTATACCACCCGGCGTGCTCATGCTTGCCTGTATCTTCAGCTTTGTCCATAATGGATAGTAGAGAAAACCGGAATAAAGGGGATTAAAAAATGCGTACGAAGATATGGACGATGGAGGAAGGATTGAGCGGAGCGGTAGAGGCTCTGCGCCAGAAAGAAACGGTAGCCTTTCCGACGGAAACGGTGTACGGCCTCGGGGCGGATGCTACGAGTGAAGAAGCGGTAAGTAAAATATTCAAAGCCAAAGGCCGTCCTGCGGACAACCCGCTCATCGTCCACATCGGTGAGCGCAGCCAGCTGAGTGCAATCGCTTCTTCCTGGTCGGAGACGGCCGAGAAGTGCATGGATGCGTTCTGGCCGGGTCCGCTTACTGTCATTGTTCCCTCGAATCATGAGGCGGCACCGAACGTCACGTCGAACCTTGATACGATAGGGGTGCGTATGCCGGATCACCCGGTCGCACTGGAACTGCTGTCGAAAGCAGGAGTGCCTATAGCTGCTCCGAGCGCCAACAGTTCAGGGAAGCCTTCTCCTACGACGGCAGGGCACGTGTATGAAGATTTGAACGGCAAAATCACGGGCATTGTCGATGGTGGTCCGACGGGAGTCGGGGTGGAGTCGACAGTTGTGGACTGTACGTCGGAGGTCCCTGTGATTTTACGTCCGGGCGGAATAACGAAAGAAGATCTGGAGCGAGTATTCGGTGAGGTGCAGGTGGATCCTGCTCTGGAAGGAGCCGGGGACCGGCCGAAATCTCCAGGCATGAAGTATCGTCACTATGCGCCGGATGTACCGCTGTGGCTCGTGGAAGGGGATGACGGGAGATTCGTCACTGCCCTGAAGTATTACAAAGAGGAAGGGAAAAAGATAGGTGTCATCGCAAGCCGGGAACTGGCACGGAAACTGGATCATGAGCCACTCGTGGAGTGCGGCTCCCGGGAGGACATGGGAGAAGTGGCCGGAGGGCTGTACAGCGCGCTCCGCTCTTTTTCCGATACGGAGATCGACCTTATTTTATGTGAAACGTTCAAAGAAGCGGGGATGGGCACGGCAGTCATGAACCGTCTACGGAAAGCGGCGGACCACACTGTCGTGTGAGGAAGCCGTAACCGCGCAGCCGGAATTTACGAGGAACGGGAGGAGAAATATGATGAATATCTTGTTTGTTTGTACAGGTAATACGTGCAGAAGTCCGATGGCTGAGGCCATTCTGAAAAATAAAACCTCAGGACACGACGTCCGTTCCGCCGGAATGTTCGCCGGCCACGGTTCCCCTGTGTCCCGGGGAGCCATGCAGGTGATGGAAGAAGAAGGAGTAAGTACCGATGGCATTTCCCAGCCTGTATCGCCGGAGCTCCTTTCCTGGGCGGATCTCGTTCTTACGATGACGGAGGGCCACAAACAGACGATCGCCATGCAGTATCAGGGGTATGAAGATAAACTGTTCACCCTGAAGGAATACGTTCTCGTGCCCGAAGAGAAATGGGACCGTCTGAAATCACTGTACAGTCGGGTGGAAGAGAAAAGAAATCAGCTTCGGCAGGAAGAAACAGAAGATGTAAGTGAAAAATGGCAGGAAGCATGTCGTGAAGAGCTCGAAGAAATCGAGGAACTGGAAGATTCTTTTCCGGATGTGAACGTGTCGGATCCGTTCGGGGCGGATGTGGAAATGTACAGGGAAACCTACCGCGAACTGGAGAAGTATATCGATCTGCTTATTGATAAGACCGGCGATAAATAAAGTTCCGGAGAGAGCCGTTCAGGCGGCATGATGCCAAAACCCGAACATTGCCGAAAACAGAAATTAGTAATACAATAAAGGAAAGTTTTATAGAGAAGCTCATGCTTCTCTTTTTTTGAAGAAGGAACAATACACTTTCGCGTGGAGAGGGAGGGAGAGCTTTATGAATATACAACAGGATATAACCGCCCTCCTGCAGCAGCTCTCGGACACCGGATATATGACCGGGGGCACGCTCGTGGTCGGATGTTCCACAAGCGAAGTCCACGGCCGTAAAATAGGCACGTCCGGCAGCGGGGAAGTTGCCCGGGACCTGTACACGGAATTTTTACGTTTCAGGGAAAGAACCGGAATGTCGCTTGCCTTTCAGTGCTGTGAGCATCTGAACCGCGCTCTCGTCGTTGAAAGGCAGACGGCTGAGCGCTGCGGGGGCCGTATCGTCGCTGCTGTACCGGTACCGAAAGCAGGAGGGGCGATGGCGGCGCATGCTTACCGCGAGATGGAGGACCCTGTCCTGGTTGAGAGTATGGAAGCGGAAGCCGGTGTGGATATCGGTGAAACGATGATCGGCATGCATTTGAAACATGTCGCCGTACCGCTCCGCCTCGATCAGACCTCAGTAGGAGAAGCGAGGGCCCGGGCTGCCAGGACGAGACCGCCTATGATAGGCGGACCGCGTGCGGAGTACGAATGAAACGAGGCATCGCCAGGAAGAGAAAATAACGAGGGAAAGACGAAAGGGGAATACGAATCGATGAAACAACTGAAATCGCAAGACCCGGAACTGTTTGCATCTATCCAGAAGGAACACCACCGTCAGGACTATAATATCGAACTGATTGCATCCGAAAACTTCACTTCCGAAGCGGTTATGGAAGCGATGGGATCTGTAATGACGAACAAATATGCCGAAGGATACCCGGGTAAACGCTACTACGGCGGCTGCGAATTCGTCGATGAAGCGGAAAACCTGGCCCGGGACCGGGCGAAAGAGATTTTTAACGCAGAACACGCGAACGTCCAGTCCCACTCCGGTTCCCAGGCGAACATGGCAGTTTATTTCACCGTTTTGAATCCCGGGGATACCGTGCTCGGAATGAATCTGAACCACGGCGGTCACCTGACGCATGGCAGCCCGGTGAACTTCAGCGGCTCCCTCTACAACTTCGAAGAGTACGGGGTGGATAAGGAATCGGAACTGATCGATTATGACGCCGTTCTCGAAAGGGCGAAAGAAGTTCAGCCGAAACTTATCGTTGCAGGAGCAAGTGCCTATCCCCGCGACATCGACTTCGCCCGTTTCCGTGAAATCGCGGACGAAGTAGGCGCGTACCTGCTCGTGGACATGGCACACGTAGCCGGACTTGTGGCAACCGGGCATCATTCCGATCCCGTTCCGCATGCTCACTTTGTAACGACGACTACGCATAAAACTCTTCGCGGTCCACGTGGAGGGATGATCCTCTGCAAGGAGGAATTCGCGAAGAAACTCGACAAAAACGTATTCCCTGGCATGCAGGGCGGCCCGCTGATGCACATCATCGCTGCGAAAGCCGTCGCATTCAAAGAAATTCTCGACAGTTCCTTCAAGGACTACTCGAGCCAGATCATCAGTAATGCGAAGAAACTCGGAGAAGCACTGCAGCAGAATGATATCCGTCTCGTCTCCGGCGGTACGGAGAATCATCTCCTTCTTCTTGACCTGCGCAATAAAGGCCTGACAGGAAAAGTGGCCGAAAAGGCGCTGGACGAAGTAGGTATCACTACGAACAAGAATACGATTCCATTCGATCCGGAGAGCCCGTTCGTGACAAGCGGTATCCGTGTCGGTACGGCAGCCGTAACGACGCGCGGTTTCAAAGAGGAAGAGATGAAGGAGATCGGGGATCTGATCGCATTCACCCTCGATCACCATGAAGAGCCCGGGAAACTGAAAGAAGCGAAGGAACGTGTACGTGCGCTTACGTCCCGCTTCCCGCTTTACCCCTCCCTGGAAAGTGCGGATGAATAATACGAATGAACAAAAAGTCGCTCGCCCGAGAGCGGCTTTTTGTGTGGAAAATCGTAAGTTCTGTAAGCACTTAGACACGGTTTAATTACGAATTTTTAAACCTTTTGTCCCTCGTTGCAAAACAGCTTATTATTCAGTACAATAAGACAGATATGAATAAAATTAACGAAGGAGAGTGCTTCGATGAGTAACGTTTACGTACTGGACCATCCGCTGATCCAGCATAAACTGACGTACATAAGGAAAAAAGAGACGGGAACGAAAGATTTCCGGGAGCTTGTGGACGAAGTGGCTACACTGATGGCGTTTGAAATTACCCGGGATCTTCCGGTCGAGGAAGTGGATATCCAGACTCCGGTCGTCGATGATGCAAAAGCGAAAGTCCTGTCCGGAAAGAAAGTCGGTCTGGTACCTATTCTGCGTGCCGGTCTCGGCATGGTCGACGGGATGGTAAATATGATTCCGGCAGCTAAAATCGGCCACGTGGGACTTTATCGTGATCCGGAAACGTTGAAACCGGTAGAGTACTACGTGAAAATGCCGAGTGATATCAGCGAACGCGAACTCATCGTTCTCGACCCGATGCTTGCTACCGGCGGTTCGGCAATCGAAGCTATTCACTCCCTGAAAAAACGCGGGGCGAAACAGATCCGTCTCATGTGTCTCGTGGCAGCTCCGGAAGGCGTGAAGCTGATGCAGGAAGCCCACCCTGACGTGGATATCTATTTAGCGGCTCTCGATGAGAAGCTTGATGAAAAAGGATACATCGTACCCGGTCTCGGGGACGCAGGCGACCGTCTGTACGGAACGAAGTAGGAAGTGGCTATGTCACGTCCGATTAAAGTGTTGACAGTGTTCGGAACGAGACCGGAGGCTATTAAAATGGCTCCTCTCGTTCTTGAATTGAAAAAGCGGAGCAATGATTTCGAAACGACAGTGGCCGTCACGGCCCAGCACCGGGAAATGCTCGACCAGGTACTGTCGATCTTCGATATCAGACCCGACTACGATTTGAACGTCATGAAAAAGAAACAGACGCTTGCCCACGTTACCACCGGTGCGATGGAGGGGCTGGATGAAGTGATGAAGGAGGCAGCTCCGGATATCATACTTGTCCACGGAGATACGACGACGACGTTCGTCGCCTCCCTTACCGGATTTTACAATCAGATTCCGGTGGCACACGTGGAGGCGGGACTCCGGACTTGGGATAAAAAGACCCCTTTTCCCGAGGAGATGAACCGTCAGCTGACCGGGGTGCTCGCCGATCTCCACTTTGCCCCCACCAATCAGGCAAGGGACAATCTGCTTCTTGAAAACAAAAGGGAAGATCAGATTTTCGTCACCGGAAACACGGCGATTGATTCCCTTAAAACGACGGTGGATGAGGCGTATTCCAGTAAAGTGTTCGATTCGCTGGAAGGACGTCGCCTCGTACTTATGACTGCCCACCGGCGCGAGAATCTCGGTATGAATATGAAAAGAATGTTCAGGGCTGTGAAGCGGATCGTTGAGACTCATAAGGACGTGGTAGTCGTATACCCGGTTCACCTGAATCCGGAAGTACAGGAAACCGCAGAAGATATTCTCGGAGGCTGGGAGAGGGTCAAGCTGATCTCTCCGCTCGACGTCATTGATTTTCATAATTTCGCCTCCCGGGCCCATCTTATCCTTACCGATTCCGGCGGCGTGCAGGAGGAAGCCCCTTCTCTCGGCGTCCCTGTACTGGTCCTCCGTGATACTACGGAACGTCCGGAGGGGATAGATGCGGGCACAATAAAACTGGCCGGGACGGACGAGGAAAACATATTCAGACTGGCCGATGAGTTACTTTCGGACCCGGATGCCCACGCCAGGATGTCACAAGCCTCCAATCCGTACGGGGATGGTCAGGCTTCCGCCCGTATCGCGGAAGGCCTGCGGTATTTCTTCGGAAAGACCGGTAAAAAACCGGCGCCGTTCGAACTCGAATGACTGCCGTCCGAGCGTCGGAGAGATTGGGGTGTCCGTCTCTATTCCCTCTTGCTGTAGAAGGAGAGAGCGCTTGCGGAACAAACGTTTGCGCACTCCTGTAAATTCCCCTGCTCAAATGTGGCAGAAATGTGAAAAAAACCGGGTTTCCTGTTTACACTTTTATTCCACAAATTATTGACACTATAAGAGTGCTAATGTAATCTTACATAGTGTGGAATGATAAGGTTTTCATGCAGAGAAAAGCTTCCGCACAAAGGGAACGGGTGAGACGGTTTATGCGAAAATCGAACGGTTCGTTCCGGACAATCGGCCTTGTCAGTGCCATTTCATCACAGCTGGCAGGAGGCATCCTCGTCGGTATCTATGCCGGCAAATGGATAGACGGACAGTTCGGAAGTGACCCGCTGTTTCTGATTCTCGGTCTCCTGACCGGTCTTTCAGCAGGTACATACGGAACGATTCATTTAGTAAGGAAGTATACGGGGGACGATTAACTTGAAAGACTTTGATGTTATGGCGACCCGTCAACGTAAATGGATGTTCTACCTTCTCGCGCTATTGGTTCTCGCCTATGGACTTACTCCATGGAAAGCATTTTTCCTCGGGACACTTCTCGGCGGTGTACTCAGCTTCTACAATCTGTGGCTGATGCAGCGTAAGATGAAGCAGCTCGGGGAATCAGCAGCCGCCAATAAGTCGATGAAGGGGATTGGCACGTTCACGAGACTTGCGAGCGGAGCGCTCGCCGTCGTTATCGCCCTTCAGTTCGAAGAATACTTCCATTTAATTGGCGTAGTATCGGGCCTGATGACAGCTACGGTTGTCATTTTTATAGATGCCTTCATTAATTCTAGCAAGGATAGCAAGATGGAAGAGAGGTGAAGAGATTGGATCACGAAGCACCAATGTGGAATGAAGCGTTTGGCATACCGTGGTTAAGTTTTAACCTGTCGAACGTCCTCATGATGTTTGTCGCATCTCTCATAGTCTTTATTCTGTGCGTTGCAGCCACAAGAAATCTACAGCGACGCCCGAAAGGCATGCAGAATGTGATTGAGTGGACCGTCGATTTTATAAAGAATATCATCGGCTCCAACATGGACTGGCGAACAGGAAAGCTGTTTCTGCCGCTTGGGTTAACGTTATTCCTCTACATATTTGTCTCAAACATGCTGGGGGTTATCGTTACCGGAACTGTCGGACACACGTTATGGTGGAAGTCACCGACCGCAGATCCTCTGATAACGATGACATTAGCTGTCATGGTAGTGGTGCTTACTCACTACTACGGGATCAAACTGAGGGGATCCAAAGAGTACGCAAAGGACTATGTACGTCCGTTGCCGTTCCTCCTGCCCTTCAATATCATTGAAGAATTTTCGAACACTCTGACGCTCGGACTGCGTCTTTACGGGAACATTTACGCAGGGGAGATTCTTATCAGCCTGCTTCTCGGGCTGGCATCAAGCGGTTTCCTCGGTTTCCTCGGAGCGACAGTGCCGATGGTCGCCTGGATGGGTTTCAGTACATTCATAGGTTTTATCCAGGCATTCATTTTCGTTATGTTGACGATGGTTTATATGTCTCACAAAGTGAGCGAAGACCATTAACATATTTTTTGAAACAACTAATCATTAATAAAATATTTGAGGAGGATTTACATTATGGGTCTTTTAGCAGCAGCTATCGCAGTAGGACTGGCAGCACTTGGTGCCGGTATTGGTAACGGTTTGATCGTGAGTCGTACGGTGGAAGGAATTGCACGTCAGCCGGAACTCCGCAGTGCCCTTCAGACGACAATGTTTATTGGTGTGGCTCTGGTTGAGGCGATTCCGATCATCGGTGTTGTAATCGCGTTTATCGTAATCGGCGGCTAATGTCGTCCATCAGAACAGGGCGGAGTCTATCTTCGCCTTTCTTATATCTGTTTGGTACCCGGTAAGAACATGTAGGAAACGATATATTTTTCTGGCACTAGCGCTTGTACCTGACGCCTTTTAAGCCGACGGTTAATCGGGGAACGGGCCGGGTGTCGGCGCTATTCTTATGTATGTTGAGGAAAGAAAGGAGTGAGAGCTGTGTACGGGTTGACTGATAACCTGATTGTCCAGGCAAGTGGTTTTGCATTCGGAGATGCGATTGCCCAGTTATTCTTTTTCTTCATTTTGCTGGTACTGCTGCGCAAATTTGCGTGGGGCCCGCTCATGAATATGATGAAAGAACGGGAAGATTACATTTCCGGTGAGATAGAAACGGCGGAGAAAAGCCGTGAAGAAGCAGCACGCCTTCAGCGTGAAGCCTCCGAAGAATTGAAACAGACGCGTCAGGATGCACAGAAAATCATCGAAGATGCGCGTCAGACAGCTACAAAACAGGAAAAAGATATTATCGCTTCTGCAAGAGACGAGTCCGACCGTATGAAGGAATCGGCACGGCAGGAAATTGAGCAGGAGAAAGAAAAAGCTGTACAGCAGCTTAAAGATCAAGTCGCTTCCATGTCCGTCATGATTGCATCGAAAGTTATCGAAAAAGAACTGTCCGAAGAGGATCAGAAACAGCTTATCGAACAATACGTGAATGAACAGGGAGAAGAGCGATGAGCGAGACAGTCGTAGCAAAAAGATACGCAGATGCCCTCTTTGAGCTCGGACAGGAAAAATCGAAACTTGATGTTTTTCAGGAAGAAATGAACATATTGAAAAAAGTGGCGCGCGAGAACCCTTCGTTAGAAAATGTTCTCAAGCATCCACGCATTCCGGCCGACCGTAAGAAGGAAGTCATGACGAACAGCTTCAAAGGTTTCTCCGAAGAAGTACTTCACACGCTTCACCTTCTTATCGACCGTCACCGTACGGACCTTATGGTTCCGCTTGCGGACCGTTTCCTTGCCAGGGTGAACGATTACCAGGGCGTGCAGGAAGCTGTCGTTTACACAGTAAGGGAAATGTCGGAGGATGAGAAACAGCGTTTGTCCAGAACGTTTGCACCGAAAGTAGGAAAGGATTCCCTTATTATCGATAACCGCGTGGATCCGGATCTTCTCGGTGGAATGCGTATACGTATCGGGAACCGGATTTTCGACGGATCCCTCCGTGGCAAACTCGATCAAATGGAACGTAAGCTGCTCTCAGCGAACAATAGAGGATAGGGGTGAAACCGCATGAGCATCAATGCTGAAGAAATCAGTAGTCTGATTAAACAACAGATTGAAAATTATGAAGCAGACATGGAAGTTACCGATGTCGGTACCGTCATTGAAGTCGGAGACGGCATCGCCCGTGCTCATGGCTTGGATAACGTCATGGCCGGGGAACTCGTTGAATTCTCAAACGGTGTTATGGGACTTGCACAGAACCTGGAAGAAAGTAACGTCGGTCTCGTTATATTGGGACCGTTCACAGATATCAAAGAAGGCGACGAAGTCCGTCGTACCGGCCGCATCATGCAGGTACCGGTAGGCGAGGAACTTCTTGGCCGCGTCGTCAACCCGCTCGGACAGCCGGTTGACGGCCTCGGGAACATCGAAACGACGAAAACCCGTCCGATCGAATCTCCGGCTCCAGGCGTTATGGACCGTAAGTCCGTGGAAGAGCCGCTTCAGACCGGTATTAAGGCGATCGACGCACTTGTACCGATCGGCCGTGGCCAGCGTGAGCTGATCATCGGAGACCGTCAGACCGGTAAAACGTCTGTAGCACTGGATACGATTCTGAACCAGCACGACCAGGACATGATCTGTATCTACGTAGCCATCGGTCAGAAAGAATCAACTGTCCGCAGTACTGTAGAAACACTTCGCCGTCGCGGAGCACTCGATTACACGATCGTCGTGACTGCCAGTGCTTCCCAGCCGGCACCGCTTCTTTACCTGGCGCCATACTCCGGCGTATCCATGGGAGAAGAATTCATGCATAACGGAAAACACGTACTCGTCGTGTACGATGACCTGTCGAAACAGGCGTCCGCTTATCGTGAACTGTCCCTTCTCCTTCGTCGTCCGCCAGGCCGTGAAGCATTCCCGGGAGACGTATTCTACCTTCACTCCCGTCTTCTTGAGCGCGCGGCAAAACTGAGTGACGCCAAAGGCGGAGGCTCGCTTACCGCACTTCCATTCGTCGAAACACAGGCCGGTGACATTTCCGCCTACATTCCGACGAACGTCATCTCGATTACGGATGGTCAGATCTTCCTGCAGTCCGACCTGTTCTTCTCCGGTGTACGACCGGCGATCAACCCGGGTCTATCCGTATCCCGTGTAGGTGGTTCCGCCCAGCTTAAAGCTATGAAGAAAGTGGCCGGTACACTTCGTTTGGACCTTGCTTCCTTCCGTGAGCTTGAGGCGTTCGCCCAGTTCGGTTCGGATCTGGACAAAGCGACACAGGCGAAACTGAATCGCGGGGCACGCACGGTGGAAGTTCTGAAACAGGGACTGCACCAGCCTATATCTGTCGAGAAACAGGTAATGATCATTTATGCTCTTACAAAAGGGTACATTGATGACATTCCGACTGAAGAAGTAACCCGTTTCGAGCGTGAGTTCCACGACTGGCTCGATAACAACCGTAAAGATCTTCTTCAAAAAATCCGCGAAACAGGCAAACTTCAGGACGATGAAGTGATGGCCGAAGCGGTTACTGAATTCAAGAAAACCTTCGTAGTTGCCGAATAAACAGTAAGGATTCAGAAAACCTTCGTCTTAAAAAAGGAAGGAAGACCGCAACAGACTTCCTTCCTGCACGGACGGACAGAGTTTTTAAGAAAGGGTGGTGAATCAGCTTGGCATCCCTTAGAGAGATTAAAGGTCGTATTAGTTCCACGAAAAAAACGAAACAGATCACGAAAGCGATGCAGATGGTTTCAGCTTCCAAACTGAACCGTGCGGAAGAGAACGCAAAATCCTTCGTACCGTACAGTGAGAAAATCCAGGAAGTCGTCGCCAGTATCGCTCAAGGGGGAGGAGATGCATCCCACCCGATGCTTGAGGAGCGGGAAGTGAAACGTAGAGGCTACGTTATCGTCACTTCGGACCGCGGTCTTGCAGGAGCATACAACGCAAGTATTCTGCGGAAAGCTTATCAGGACATCTGGAACAATCATACCTCTGCCGACGAGTACAGAATCATAGCCATCGGCCGGATCGGCCGGGATTTTTTCCGGAAACGGAATATGGCAGTGGATAAAGAAATCACCGGTGTGGCCGACCAGCCTGACTTTGAAGATATCAAAGAACTGGCCTCCGAAACGGTCGATCTTTTCACCGAAGAAGACATCGATGAACTTTACGTCTACTACAGCCACTACGTCAGTGCGATTACCCAGGAAGTGAAGAAGACGAAAGTACTTCCGCTCAACGATATCTCTGCTGAGCAGGCAACGAAATCATCGTCTGCTTCCTACGAATATGAACCGAACCAGGAAGAAATTTTGTCAGTGCTTCTGCCGCAGTATGCGGAAAGTCTGATTTACGGAGCACTTATAGACAGTAAGGCCAGTGAACATGCTGCACGTATGACGGCAATGAAAAGTGCGACCGACAACGCCGACGATCTTATCGACGACTTGTCACTCACGTACAACCGTGCCCGTCAGGCAGCAATCACACAGGAAATCACCGAAATTGTCGGTGGTGCATCCGCCCTCGAATAGTAAGACGGGGGAGAAGTTAAGTTAGGAGGGAATAGCAGATGAGTGTTGGACGCATAACACAGGTTATGGGACCGGTCGTAGACGTCACTTTCGACGATGGCCAACTCCCTGATATTAACAACGCTCTCGTTGTGGAACGGGATGGCAGCGAAGATTTGACATTCGAAGTAGCTCTTCACCTCGGTGACAATGCTGTTCGTACCATTTCCATGGGCTCGACAGACGGAGTGCAGCGAGGACTTGAAGTGAAAGATACAGGCGGTGCAATCAACGTACCAGTAGGGGACGTAACGCTTGGCCGCGTATTCAACGTACTTGGTAACAACATCGACCTCGACGAACCGCTTGCGAGTGACGTTCGCCGGGAACCGATTCACAGACTGGCGCCTACGTTTGAACATCTGGCGACAGAAACAGAGATTCTTGAAACGGGTATTAAAGTCGTAGACCTGCTCGCCCCTTACGTAAAAGGTGGTAAAATCGGTCTCTTCGGCGGTGCCGGTGTAGGGAAAACAGTACTTATCCAGGAACTGATCAACAACATCGCACAGGAGCACGGAGGTATTTCCGTATTCGCAGGTGTAGGGGAGCGTACCCGTGAAGGGAACGACCTTTACTACGAAATGAAAGACTCCGGTGTTATCTCGAAGACAGCGATGGTGTTCGGACAGATGAACGAACCGCCTGGCGCCCGTATGCGTGTCGCGCTTACAGGACTTACGATGGCTGAGCACTTCCGTGATGAACAGGGGCAGGACGTACTGCTGTTTATTGATAACATTTTCCGTTTTACCCAAGGAGGTCTGGAAGTTTCCGCCCTGCTTGGACGTATGCCTTCCGCTGTTGGTTACCAGCCGACTCTGGCAACGGAAATGGGTCAGCTTCAGGAGAGAATCACGTCCACGGACAAAGGTTCCGTAACATCGATCCAGGCGATCTACGTACCTGCCGATGACTATACAGACCCGGCTCCTGCGACGACGTTCGCCCACCTCGATGCGACGACGAACCTGGAACGTAAGTTGTCCGAGCAGGGTATTTATCCTGCCGTGGACCCGCTTGCTTCCACGTCCCGTGCCCTTGACGCAGATATCGTGGGAGAAGAGCATTACAACGTTGCGCGTGAGGTGCAGCAGACGCTGCAGAAATACAATGAACTTCAGGATATCATCGCCATTCTCGGTATGGATGAACTTTCGGATGAGGATAAACTCACGGTTTCCCGTGCACGCCGCATTCAGTTCTTCCTTTCCCAGAACTTCCACGTTGCCGAGCAGTTCACCGGCCAGAAAGGGTCCTACGTTCCTGTATCGGAAGCTGTAAAAGGTTTCAAGGAGATCCTTGCCGGTAAACATGACGACATTCCGGAAGACGCCTTCCGTCTTGTCGGCCGTATTGAGGACGTTGTAGAAAAAGCGAAGAACATGGAGTAAGTACAGGAAGGATGACAGGTGTCTCTTAAGCAGGCACTTGTTATTCCATTGCCGAAGGAGGTAGATCCATGAGCACACTAACAGTGAGTGTTGTTACTCCTGACGGCCCGGTATTAGAGGAAGATTTCAATATGGTCAGTGCCAAGGCGGAAAGCGGTGAACTCGGTATTTTGCCCGGTCACATCCCAATGGTAGCTCCGCTTACGATAAGCGCGGTGCGACTGAAAGGGGACGGCGATTCCCGGAGAATAGCTGTAAGCGGCGGATTTCTTGAAGTTCGTCCCGACAAAGTAACGATCTTGGCGCAGTCGGCAGAACTTCCCTCGGATATCGATGTGGAACGTGCCCGAAAAGCGAAAGAACGTGCGGAACGCCGCCTGAAAGAAAAGCAGGACGATATTGATTTTCGACGGGCAGAACTGGCACTTAAACGGGCAATGAACCGTCTGGATGTATACAATAATAATTTTTAAACTGCTTTCCCGAGGGAGAGCAGTTTTTTTTGTTGCAACTTCTCTTCACATCCTCTAAGCTAATGAAATGACCGTGACCGTGTGGAACGGGGATTCTCTCCTCATCAATGCGGAAAGAAAAACATACACCCCCAAGAAAGAACGGGTACGTCCCGAAATGATTTACTATTTCCCGGGAAATGTCGAAGGAGGAAATTTACGATGGAAGATGTGTTTGTCCAGGAAGCACTGATGAGTATGACTTCTCACCTTATTTTTATAGTAATCAGCTGGTACGCTCTCCAGTCGCTGAATCTGGATGGATTGTTCCGGAAGGGGAAAGTGTTCGAAGCCAGAATACTGGTGATATTTCTTACGATTGCAATAGGAACGACCGTGAGCAGATTCTTCCTGGATTTTCTTTCGTGGTCTAATAGTCTCACGTATCTGTTTTGACAGAAAAGCGTTTATCGGAGAAATATGTCGGGAAACTGTTTATTGAACAACATTTGAAGAAAAAAGTAATTTTTGCATCCCATCGCCAAATATCCCACTTTTAGCCCTTGTGTTTTTGTTGACAGTGGTGATACGATTAGTGTTGTTTTGTTTGTGTGAAAAAGGTCACTAATGTGAATTGAAGAAACTTTTGATGAAAATTGGAACTGTAATTAATGATGGGTGAATATGATAACTAAGAATCTCGACGCAGAGGAGAATGTATGGTGGAAAAAATCATCGTCCGCGGTGGCGGCAAACTGAACGGTAGTGTAAAAGTAGAAGGTGCCAAGAACGCCGTGTTGCCTGTGATCGCAGCAAGTATTATTGCAAGTGAAGGAAAAAGTGTATTGCATGAAGTCCCTGACTTGGCGGATGTAACGACGATTAATCAAGTCATCTCTCACATGAATGCCGAAGTGAGAACTTCCGGAAATACGGTGACAGTGGATGCGTCCCAGCCGCTTAAGACGGAAGCTCCTTTCGAATACGTGCGTAAAATGCGCGCTTCCGTACTCGTACTCGGCCCGCTCCTTGCCCGCTACGGGCACGCTAAAGTAGCTCTCCCCGGCGGATGTGCCATCGGGTCACGCCCGATCGATCAGCATCTGAAAGGTTTTGAAGCTATGGGCGCCGAGGTGACGGTCGGAGACGGTTATATCGAAGCGAACACAAACGGCCGTCTGAAAGGCGCGAAGATTTATATGGATTTCCCGAGTGTCGGTGCCACTGAGAATCTCGTAATGGCAGCAGCTCTCGCGGATGGAAAGACCGTAATTGAGAACGTAGCGAAAGAACCGGAAATCGTCGACCTGGCCAACTACCTGAACAAGATGGGGGCCAACATCGTCGGAGCCGGAACGGAAACGATAAAAATCGACGGGGTCGAAAAACTCCACGGTGCGGAACATACGATTATCCCGGACCGCGTCGAAGCGGGGACTTTCATGGTCGCAGCGGCCGTCACGGGCGGAAACATTCTGCTTGAGCGTGCGGAAGCGGAGCATTTGAGAGCCGTTATTTCAAAACTTGAGGAAATGGGCGTATCTGTCGAAGAAGAAGGCGACGGTCTACGTGTCATTGGACCGGAACAGCTGAAAGCGACAGATATCAAAACGATGCCGCACCCCGGTTTCCCGACAGACATGCAGTCGCAGATGATGGCGGCCATGCTGAGGGCGGAAGGTACGAGTGTCATTACGGAGACGGTATTCGAGAATCGTTTCATGCACGTGGAAGAATTCCGCCGTATGAACGCTAAACTGCGGATTGAAGGCAGAAGTGTCATCGTTGATGGCCCTTCGAACCTGCAGGGAGCGGAAGTCGAAGCGACCGACCTTCGTGCCGGAGCAGCACTCATACTCGCAGGACTCGTTGCCGAAGGTGCCACCCGTGTAACGGAGCTTCGTCACATCGACCGCGGTTACGTTGATTTAGCAGGAAAACTCGCAAGTCTCGGAGCAGATATAGAACGTGTTGCTGTCCCAAAGTCTGAGCCTCAGGAATCATTATCAACATCATAATTCATAACAAATCTGAAGCATCGCCCCCGTGGCGGTGCTTTTTTTCGATAATCTGCGGGTGGACGTTTATTTTTTTGGAAAAATAAGACGAAATTCTTTATATTATGATAAAATAATGGAATAGATGCGTTCTTAATATCATATAAACAGTCGCTCGGTTAGGATGGTTGTTCAGTATGGCAAGACTGGGAGGTTCTTCACTCATGTTTGCTGAGGAGATAGGAGTGGATCTGGGTACTGCCAATGCAGTGATATACGTGAAAGGAAAAGGAATTCTGCTTAAAGAACCTTCTGCAGTTGCGGTGGACCGGAGAAAGGATGCCGTAATCGCAGTAGGTGAACCCGCACAGCGGATGCTCGGCCGTTCGCCGGAGCATATTGAAGTGATTCATCCTCTCCGGGAAGGGGTCATTGCAGATTTTGACACAACCGAAAAAATGCTCAGATATTTTCTCGAAAAAATAAAAGTTCAGCGTCTGTTAAGCAAACCCGGCGTGCTCATCTGTCATCCGGCCGATATAACGGAAATAGAGAAGAAAGCCCTGCTGGAAGCGGCAGAAAAAGCCGGCGGGAAGAAGATCGAGCTGGCCGAAGAGCCGAAAGTGGCAGCCCTTGGCGCCGGAATGGATATTTTTCAGCCCGACGGCAACATGATCGTCGATATCGGAGGAGGAACGACCGGGGTCGCCGTGCTTTCCATGGGAGAAATTGTGTCGGCCCGTCTGATCAGAGGAGCGGGGGATAAATTCAGCACCGATCTCACTACGTACATAAACAAACGATACGCTCTTCAGACAGGGGAGCATACAATCGAAAAAGTGAAGAAAAATATTGCTATAAACGCGGACGCCGGTGAGAGCGATAATATACAGGTGGAAGGTCTTGATATCATCACCGGACTGCCCCGGGTCATTACAGTCACTTCCGGTGAACTGACAGAAGCTCTCGAAGAGTCGCTCGGGATGATTACACGCACGATAAAAGCCGTTCTGGAAGATACACCTCCGGAGCTGACGACTGACGTAAAAGAACGCGGCATCGTTCTGACGGGGGGAGGAGCTCTGATGAAAGGACTCGGGGTCCGGTTTCGGGAAGAACTTAATATGCCCGTATTTGTCTCTGAAGATCCGCTCCATAGCGCAGCAAAAGGCGCCGGAATGATGCTTGAGGGTAATTTCAGAAGAAATAGAAGGACGTAAACTTAAAAAGGGAAGGCAGGGGAGGCTCATGCTTCGTGGATTTTACAATTCTGCATCGGCGATGGTGGCGAATCAGCGATATCAGGAGACACTGACCAACAATATTTCAAATGCAAATACGCCGGGGTACAAGCAGGATCAGGGAGTGAAACGGGCCTTCCCGGAAATGCTCATTAAAGAGTCGGGCCGGCTGCAGCTTCCTGTAAAAAGCGGCCTGAGCCTCCCGCAGGACCGGGGTATCGGCTCAATGCACACGGGAATGTATCTTCAGGAAACCGTACCTTCTTTTACGCAGGGGGGACTCAGGGAAACAGGGACCGCGACAGACATGGCTCTTCTCCAGAAGGGCGCGCCGGATGAAACAGGGTTCACGTTTTTCAACGTCCGGAATGAAGATGGCGATACCCGCTATACGCGGAACGGAAATTTCACCGTGGACGGGGAAGGGTTTCTTACCACGAATAAAGGCAACTACGTACTGAACGCCGAAGGGAACCCGGTCCAGACCGGAGGCATGGAGTTTACGGTACGAAATGACGGTACAGTTGAAATAGACGGAGAAGAAGAACCTCTCGGCATTACGTACACGCCGGATGCTTCCCAGTTTATAAAAGAAGGGGATGACCTGTTCCGGGCAGGGGAAGATGCTGTAACGGAAGAGGCCCGGGGGAAAGAGGATATGGAGTTCGAAGTCAGGCAGGGGATGCTTGAACGGTCGAACGTCGATGCCCAAGCCACGATGACCGAAATGATGAGTAACTACCGGTCCTTTGAATTGAATCAGCGTGTGCTGCGTGCCTACGACCAGAACCTGCAGTCGGCCGTCACCGAAATCGGCAGAGTCCAGTGATGATCTTATTGAACGGGAAACCGGGGAAGAATAGAGGAGGAGGGAAACTGTGGTAAATCGTGCAGTGATGCAGTCAGCCGTAACGATGGGCCAGGTGCAGCGAAAGCTTGATATCATCGGACAGAACATTTCAAATGCGAACACGGCCGGATACAAATCCAGGCAGGCCGATTTCACTTCACTTCTCACTCAGAACATAGACAACCTGAAAGATAAAGAAGCTGCTGTCGGACGCCGGACGCCGGATGGAATCCGTCTCGGATCAGGTGCCCGGCTCGGACATACGAACCTCGATCTGAAGCAGGGGACGGTCCGGACGACGGACAGGGAACTCGATCTCGCGCTTTTGAAAGAGCGTCATCTGTTCCGTGTTCAGGTGCCGACGGAGGCAGGAAACGAAACGCAGTACACACGGGCCGGGAACTTTTACTTTTCGCCGGTGGAAAATGATCAGCTTATGCTGACGACGGGGGAAGGCCACCCGGTTCTCGGGGACGACGGAGAGGAGATCCGCCTCGATAACGGTTTTGACGACTTCACGATCTGGGGAGACGGCTCGATTTCTGTGAAGAGAGGCGACCGTGAAGAGACGGAAGCAAGTATAGGTATCGCGGAGGCCATCCGTCCGCGCATGCTCGAGGAAACGGAAGGGAACCGTTTCCGTCTGCCTGATACAGAGGCTCTCGGATTTAACGAAGAGGAGATCCTTGCTGCTGTGGAAAATGAAGATCGCTCCGTCCGCAGCAATTCATTGGAGGCATCGAACGTGGATACCGGACAGCAGATGACCGGGATGCTCCAGATGCAGCGGGCCTATCAGTTCAACGCCCGGGCTTTATCGACGTCGGATGAAATGATGGGACTCGTCAATCAGTTGCGATCCTGAATATAAGGAGATTTATGTATGGTAGAAAATACGAGAAAGAACTACAGAAAGAATAAAACGAACGAAGCGAAGACACGGAATAAGAGACGGAGAGCACTCCCGATCTGGCTGCGTCTCATCATTGTCGTGCTTCTATGCCTGCTTGCGCTCGTCGTCGGGCTGATGATCGGTTACGGCGTCATAGGCGGAGGCAATCCGCTTGAAGTGTTCGACTGGTCGCTGTGGCAGCAGATCATCGATATCATGACTGGAGCAGAGTGACGGATCACTCTGCTCTACTTTTTCCCTGTAACCATTTGAATAAGTCTGATGACGATAAGAACGATGGCTGCGATGACGAGCAGATGAATGATAGCTCCAAGATCGATGACGAAGCCGACCAGCCACAGTATCAGGAGAATAACTATTATTGTCCATAACATATCTTTCCACCTCCTTCTTAACGTTCTATACCCTTACTGGGAGAATCGGCAAACCTTTTTGCGTTCCACAGAAAACATACTTATAATGTAGAAAAAAAGGAGAGTATACATATGCTTGATATTAATGAAATCAAAGAAGTCATTCCGCACCGCTACCCGTTTCTGCTCATCGATGAAGTCGAGGAGCTCGAAGAAGGCGAGCGGGCGGTCGCTTATAAAAATGTAAGCGTCAATGAACCGTATTTCCAGGGCCACTTCCCCGACTATCCGGTAATGCCGGGAGTACTGATCACGGAAGCGCTGGCCCAGACCGGTGCTGTCGCTATGCTGAAGAAAGAGGAGAACCAGGGGAAACTCGCCTTCTTCACCGGCATCGACAAGTGCCGCTTCAAACGTCAGGTGAAGCCCGGGGATCGTCTGAAGCTGGAAGTGGAAATCGTCCGGCTCAAAGGCCCGATGGGTAAAGGGAAAGCTGTTGCTTCCGTAGACGGCGAAGTCGCCTGCGAAGCGGAAATCATGTTCGCCCTGAAATAAAAGGAAGCGACCTCTCTACGGGAGGTCGTTTTTGTTTGGGACTAAACAGTTTATACGTAGTGCACACCGCGTCCTTTCCCTTTTTCGTTAAAACGACGGCTCAGCACGCGTCTTAACTGTTTGTCGGAAGCGACGCGGCACCAGTCCCGCGCCGAAGAAAGAGTGAGCCGCACCTCCGGAAAAAGCAGAAGGAAGTCCTCCAGCGCTTCATAAATGAGCCGGTCCGCCGGGTAAAGACTGCTGCAGTCCGGGCAGAAGAACGTTCTGGATTGCCGGCGTACGGGTCCGGCGCAGTCCGGACAGAACAGATTTTTGTGCAGATCTCTGCAGGGGACCTCCTGTTGTGCAGGCGGCTCTTTTTTATGCAGGTGACAAAGCAGATCCGCCAGTTTGTGGTGGGTGTCCATCAGAGAGCCGGGAGCGGAGAGACTTGTGAGATGATTTTTCCACTGCGGGAGAAAAAGAAAAGAATCGTTTACGGGGGCGTGGTACAGGAAGAAATGAGGGTGAGGGAAAACGACGTAAGCCCGGACCGGAAAGGAGTATCCGTGTTCCTCGAGCAGCTGGTGCAGCAGGGTACGGGCGCGCATAAGCTGGTGCATGGGATTGAGGATCACTTTGCCGCCGGAGAGTTTGAAGTCCCCGTCCTCATAGAGGAAATCGCCGCTGTAGTATTTCACTTCGTACAGATAAATCGCATCCGGACGGATGAGCAGCGTATCCAGCTGGAAGATGGAACTGCGGCAGTTCAGGCGCAGGTCGTGAAGCTGAAGTGTCTCTTTGGACACGGTTCCGGTCATCCTATCGAAAAGCTGCTCCCCTTCCCATCCTTTTTCGAGCCGGCTTTTCTGCAGCAGATCCTCCTCCGTCAGCGTTCTTCTTTTCTCCAGCGCGTGCAGAATCTTCAACTGGACCGGCCTGTCCCGTTTTTTTCTGATCAAATGCATCATCCTTTCTGTATGCTTCTTCATTATTATACCTTAAGGAAAAGAAATCGGTACGGGAAGTTCGCCCGAAGTGAGGAATCGTGCCGTTCAGATCCACTTTTCCTGTCCGAAGGTCACGAAACAGCGGGAATCGTTACGTTCAGGGCGCCTGATCCGTCACGAAGGGCACGATTACGGCAGAAACGTTACCTTCAGCGAAAAAATAAGCACCCGAAGGGCACGATTCATGCTCCGGACGGCATAAATTTTGTCACAGCGGGGTAAATTTCCTAAATAGATTGGAAAAACCCGTGACCTTCTGTAAAATAGGGAACAGTAGAGGATTCGAAAACTAAAGTCGGGGTGAGAAAAATTATGAAATATCGTGCATCACAGGAACTCACATCAATGATCATTGGTGATTATGAAGAGTTGATCAACGCTATTCCGGAAGAGAAAGTTGCCGTATATCTGTATACGAACCGCATGTACCATTCTACATACGTGCCGGAAGACGGGCTTTATCAGTTTGTGTTCCGTCATTTTTACAGACTGGAGAACCCGAGCCTGACTCAGGATTTCAAGGACAGGTTCTTTGACCTGATGGAAGGCGTGCGCGGAGAGACGCGTCCGAACGTCTACCGTATTACGAAAAGCCTGTATGAAGTGGCGAACCACAAGGGCGCCTACACGCTGCAGTTCCCTCTGGCGACAGCGATGCTGCACGCGATAAACCCGGCCTTCCCGCACTACGATACCCAGGTATTCAAAGCTTTTGACTTCTCGTCTGCGTATCATTTGTCCGGGTTCTACAAGAAGATGAAGCGGTATATCGATCAGTACCGTCACATGTACGAAACGTACCAGAAACTGATCGATCTCGAAGAAATGCAGCCGGTGTTCGATCATTTCGACGAACGGTTCGGAGGGTATCAGCTTCCGGTCGAGAAAAAAATAGATCTGATCGTATCACAGCTTGGCTCTACGTTATAAAATGATGGGCTGTCGCGTACAGGCGGCAGCTTTTTTTCTGATAAAATGAGAGCGGTTTTATATTTTTCACACTGAAGGAGTATGCCCCCATGAAACGAGGAATTTTACTTTCGCTTTTGCTTTTGCTGATACTGCTGGCCGCCTGTTCAAGTGACGAACCGGAAGAAGAAAAGAAGCGGGTCACCCCGGTGGAGACAGAGGAAATAAGAGAAGGTACGTTTACGGTGGAGCGGGAAATCCTCGCCCGGGCCGAGCCTTCTGCCACGTCCCCTGTCGTCCCCGGCGCGCCCGGAGAAATTACGTTTATCAGTGTAGAAGAAGGAGACAGAGTGGAAAGAGGAGACGCGCTTGCTGAAATCACTCCCGGGCAGGGAGAGTCCCAGGTGGAACTTCAGGAAAATGCCCTTGCTCAGGCCAGGCAGCAGCTGGATCAGGCAATCGCCTCCCGTGATGACGCGGAAGAAGCTGTGGAAAGAGCCAGAAGTCAGGAAGCACCGGAAGGTCTGAGCGGGTTACTCGGACCTTCAGAGCAGGAGCTCGAAGGCCAGGTGGCTCAGGCCGAACAGCAGCTCAGCCAGGCCAGGTCCGCGGTGGAGTCGGCACGGCTCCAGGTGGAACAGGCGGAAATTCAGCTGGAACAGGCACGGGAGCAGTCGGGACCTGAGACGCTGACGTCCCCGAGGAGCGGCGTAGTCACCTCCATTCAGGGAAACGTCGGGGACATGGCCACGAACCAGCAGCCGTTCGCAACGGTAGTGTCGCTGAACCCTGCTCTCATTACCGCTTCGATTACGGCGGAGCAGCTTCCTCTTTTCGAAGAAGGAGCGAAGTATGAGGTGGACGTGGAAGCATCCGAAGAGCCGGTGGAAGCGCAGCTGACGAATGTCGCCACCGTGCCCGGGGACACGGGTCTTTACAGCGTGGAAGCGGAAATCTCCAATCCGGACGGTGACATCAAACCGGGCACGACGGCTGTGTTTCAGCTGCCGGAGACGGTCGTCGAGAACACGACGATTATTCCTACAGAAGCGCTCGTTGAGACTTCGGACGAAACTTTCGTTTATAAAGTGGAAGAGAAGAAAGCTGTCAAAGTGCCGGTATCGGTGGAGTCCTCGCAGACGGAAGAGTCGGCGGTCACCGGGGACGTCAGCGACGGGGACAGCGTCGTCACCTCCGGTCAGATCACCCTGACGGACGGGGCGGAGATCCGCATCATCGGGGAGGACGAATAGATGAAGCTCGTACAGACGTCCATCAAACGCCCCGTCGGTGTCATTATGATCGTCGCTGCCATACTCGCTCTCGGGTTCGTCTCCCTCAGGAACCTGACGATCGATCTGTACCCGGACATCGACCTGCCGGTTGCGGTCGTGTCGACGTCCTATGAGGAAGCGGCCCCGCAGGATGTGGAACAGCTCGTCAGCCGTCCGATCGAAGGGGCGGTCAGTTCACTCGAAGGGTTAGAAGTGCTGCAGTCCCAGTCCCAGCAGGGAGCCTCCCTCATTTTTATGCAGTTTTCGACGGGAGTGGATCTTGACAGTGCCCTTCTTGAAGTGAGAGAAGCGGTCTCCCGGGTGTCGGGAGTGCTGCCGGAGAACGCCGGGGAGCCGAGCGTTCTGCGTTTCGATCCCCAGGCTCTGCCGATCATGACCATCGGATTGTCCGGGGACACGCCGGTGGAGCTTCAGCAGATCGCGGAAGACCAGATCGTTCCTTATCTGGAGCGG
Source organism: Salimicrobium humidisoli (assembly GCF_002295105.1). Taxonomy (GTDB): domain Bacteria; phylum Bacillota; class Bacilli; order Bacillales; family Halobacillaceae; genus Salimicrobium; species Salimicrobium humidisoli. Next base: position 73,450 of record NZ_NSGH01000004.1, read on the forward strand.
CAGGGAGGAGTCGCCTCGATTTCCGTCGAGGGCGGCCGTACCGAAGAAGTTCAGATTGAAATCGAAAGGGAAAAACTCGCCCGATTAGGCATCGACAGTCAGACGATCATACAGACTCTGAACGCTTCCAATCAGGCGGCGACAGCAGGGTCCGTCGATAAAGGGGATAAGAACCTCCGTATCCGTGTGAACGGGGAATTCGATTCGATCGATGACGTTAAAAATACCGTCCTGACGACGGAGTCCGGAGATCGTCTGAAGCTCGACCAGGTCGCCGTGGTGGAAAAAAGAATCGAAGACACCGGCACTGTCTCGGAAGTGAACGGGGAAACGGCCGTCGTACTGTCCGCTCTGAAAAAGACGGATGCGAACACCGTGGAGACGGCTGAAAACATCCAGACCGCGATGGATGAAGTAGCTCCCGAGCTGCCGGAGAGTGTCGAAATGAACACCGTGCTCGACACGTCGGAGTTCATCAAAGTCTCGATCAACAGTGTCATCGTGAACATCATTATCGGTGGTCTGTTCGCCGTTGCGGTACTGCTTCTGTTTCTGAAAAGTATACGGGCGACGCTCGTCATCGGAATCTCCATTCCGATCGCGATCATCTCGACGTTCACCCTCATGTATTTTACCGGGGAGACTCTCAACGTCCTGACGATGGGCGGACTGGCGCTCGGAATCGGGATGATGGTGGACAGTTCCATCGTAATCCTTGAAAATATCGTAAGCTACCGGCAGCGGGGCTTTTCGATGAAGGAGGCAGCGGAGGAAGGGGCCTCCGAACTGGCTCCGGCCGTTATCGCTTCCGCCACTACGACACTCGTCGTATTTCTTCCGATCATGCTGGTGGACGGAATCGCCTCCGAACTGTTTACACCGCTCGCCCTGACCATTTCATTCGCCCTGCTCGCTTCTCTCGCCGTTTCGGTGACGCTTATTCCTATGCTGTCCTCCAAACTTTTGACGAAGGCGATGCGAAACGGGAAGCGGTACTGGTTTGACCGGCTTCTCGGAAAAGTGAACCGGGGATACCAGCGGGTGCTCAGGAAAGTGCTGAAATTCCGCAAAACGACCGTACTGCTTACCATCCTGTCGATAGGAGGAAGTATAGCGCTCATCCCGCTCGTCGGAACGTCTTTTATTCCGGAATCCGATCAGGGCCAGATAGAAGTCGACGTGTCACTCGAGCGCGGAACGTCTCTTGAAGAAACGGAAAGCGTCACTTCCGATATAAGCGCCCGGCTTAATGAGTTCAGTGACGTAATTGACGTCCATTACCTGTCGGTCGGAAGCGGGGAGATGGGGCTGGCCGGCGGCAGTGCCGACCGGGCCAGTTACACCGTCCAGCTCGTGGACCCGGGAGAACGGGAGCGATCCACGCAGGAAGTGATGAAAGATATGGAGAATGATCTCGGTGATGTCGTCGGAGCCGAGGTCGAAGTGACGGAGATGAGTGCCGGGCTCGGGACCGGGGCTCCGCTCGAGGTGCAGATCAACGGCAAGGACAACGCGGTGCTGAACGAACTGGCAGAACAGATCGTGTTGATCATGAACGATGTCGAAGGGGTAGTAGCCCCCTCCTCGTCGACGGAAGACTCCGAACCGCAGCTCGACATCCAGGTCGACCGGAACAAAGCGAGCGGATACGGGCTTACGGAACAGCAGGTGATTTCACAGGTACAGCTGGCGTTCCAGGGACAGACGGCTACCCGGTACCGCGAAGGCGGGGAAGAGCTTGAAGTACGTCTCGTCACGCCGCTCGATGAGAGTGCGGGAATAGCTGAACTGGAAGGTACTCCGATAGCTGCGGCTTCCGGTGACCTCGTTCCTTTATCCTCCATCGCCGAAATTGAACAGGTTCAGGGGCCGGTCGCGCTGAACCGGGAGAACCAGCAGCCCCAGGTCAACGTCACAGCGGAGATCGGGGAGCGGGACCTCGGCAGTGTGACAGCCGACGTGGAAGAAGAAATTGATAAACTCAACTTCCCGGAAGGCTATACGTACGAAGTGGGCGGACAGGCCCAGGATATGGAAGAGGCTTTCGGAGACTTATCCGTCGCGCTTCTCTTCTCATTGTTCCTCGTATATGCGGTCATGGCCGTGCAGTTCGAGAACTTCCTGTTTCCGTTCATCATTATGTTCAGTCTGCCGGCGACCGTTGTCGGTGTAGCGGTCGGGTTATTCATCACCGGTCTCCCTCTCAGCATGCCGGCATTCGTCGGAATAATTATGCTTGCGGGGATCGTAGTGAACAACGCCATCGTTCTCGTGGACTATATCAACATTTTGAGGCGACGTTCGTACAGCCGGTACGATGCGATTCTCGAAGCGGGACCCGACCGGCTTCGTCCGATTCTGATGACGACGGTGACCACGGTGCTCGGTATGGTGCCGCTCGCTCTCGGAATCGGTCAGGGCGCGGAAGCCCAGCAGCCGCTTGCTGTGACCATCATTTTCGGACTGACGGTCTCCAGCTTCTTCACGCTGGTGCTGATTCCGGTCGTCTATACGTATTTCGATGATCTCTCCGTCAAAATCAACAGCTTTTTTCAGAAAAGAGTAGAATGAAGCTTTCCTTCCCTGAAGGGAGGCTTCTTTTTTAAGACTATTAAATTTTATTTACAAAAAGGTTTTGAAGGTTGATTAGAAAGGAATTATGGAGAATGTGAAGGAATTCGCCATGTACGGTTTCTGTGAAGTATTTCATCGATGACTTAAGCGGTACTTTATATAGAACATTACGCAATAATGTGCTATACTTTTTTAGAAAGAAGGTGAGAGATATGATAGGCGATCGTATACAGCATATAAGAAAAAACCGGGGGTACTCCCTGTCTGAACTCGCCGAGAGGGCGAACGTTGCCAAATCGTACTTAAGTTCGATTGAACGCAACATTCAGAAGAACCCGTCGGTTTTATTTCTTGAAAAGATTTCAAAAGAACTTGATGTCTCCATGAACTATCTTCTGCACGGAGAACAGCAGGACGTCAACGAGCCGCTGGATGACGAATGGATCAACCTGGTGAAAGACGCCATGAGCTCGGGACTCTCCAAGGAACAGTTCAAAGACTATCTGGAATTCAATAAATGGAAGTTGAATAAAAGCGATAAGGAATAAGTGCGCCCGGCAAGGCGGCACTTATTTTTTTATGAAAAACTATAGACTTTATTCGTGATTAAAAGTATAATGTTCTTAATAAAGAAAAACGTTTAACGAACATTCAGCCGGGAAACACTATAATGAAGACAGGGGCGGAAAGTTTTTCAAGGAATATATAGTTTTGCAGTGGTTTATGATATAATGGGAAATGATATTGAACGAGCGGACCAGTTCCGAGGAGTGAATCCCGGGACGTGGTGAAGTCCAGTGAGAGATTTGTAGAAGGGTCCTCACGAATAACTTGAATTACAAAGATAAATGTCAGAAGAAAAAGGTGAGTATTGTGCAGCAGCAAGAGCAATTGAAGGAAGTTTTGCAAAATGTCATCCAGAAGGCAGAAACGTCCGAATTGGCGACTTCCCAGGATGTCATCCAGCAGTTAATGGAACTTCTTCAAAAATGATTATGTAAAAGAGGGTCTGCCTTACTATAAGGCAGGCTTTTTGTATGGGCGATTTCATATTTTGCGTGACTTTCAGGAGCCGGCTGGCTGTTTGAAGGTAAGGAAACCGTGCGAAACGTTCCCTTCACACCTGAAGAAAGTCTCCGAAGGTCACGATAACTGAAGAATCGTGCCCTTCACGAACCAAAACCTTCCCCCAAGGTAACGCAAGCTTCGTAAATTAAATTATCATCGCCTCTATATAATAAGCATCCCTCTTTGTAAATGCATATGTTACTATATCGAAGAGAGATTTACGTAAGGGGGGAGTCGGCATGAATGTAAAATTACAAACTAAAATTTTAGGTCTTGTGCTGTCCTTATTGCTTCTGGTCACTATTGCTTTTACAGGGGCGTATGCTCTGATGGAAAAAGAAGAAGTGGAGGAGGATGTAGGGCAGCTGGCGTTACAGGTCGCTTCTACCATGTCATTTATGCCGACAATTAAAGAAGCATTTAAAACAGAGAACCCTTCAGAAATCATCCAGCCTATAGCCGAAAGTATTCAGGATGAAACCGGTGCCGAGTTCGTAGTAGTAGGAAACGAAGAAGGCGTCCGTTACGCTCATCCCGACGAATGGAAGTTAGGGAAGAAGATGGTGGGCGGTGATAATAGCCGGGCCCTCAAAGACGGGGAATATTATACCTCGAGAGCAGAAGGTACGCTTGGACCATCCCTTCGGGGGAAGGCACCGATCATTTCTGACAGCGGGAATATCGTCGGACTGGTTTCTGTCGGATTCCTTATTGAAGATATCCGCACGATGGTATGGAATGAAATGGAGAACATTATACTTATCGCCACCGGCGTTCTTCTGTTAGGAGTAATCGGGAGCTTTCTCCTGGCCCGCAGCATTCGAAAAGATACCCTTGGTCTTGAACCTTATGAAGTGACATCGTTTTATCAGACGCGGGAAGCGATTTTATCGTCTGTAAAAGAAGGGATTATAGCGATAGATATCCGGGGACGGGTTACGATGATTAATCAGTCCGCCATAGATCTGCTCGGACTGGAAAACGCGGATCCCGGTACAAATATAATAGATATTTTCCCGAATACAGGTATGCTTCGTACGTTGAAAAGCGGCAAAGCGGAGCAGGATGAAGAAATAGTTCTGAATGACAAAGTGGTGATTGTGAACCGTACCCCTATCCTGGAAAAGGGGGAGACAGTCGGTGTAGTCTCCAGCCTCCGCGACAAAACGGAAGTCAGAGAGATGGTCAATACGTTATCCGAAGTGAAGCGCTATTCGGAAAGTCTGCGTGCTCAGACACACGAATACACAAACAGAATGTACGTTTTGCTCGGGCTGCTGCAGCTCGGCAATACGAAGGAAGCAGCAGAAATGATAGAACAGGAGTTTTCAAATTCGGAGCCCCAGCAGAAAATCATTTTTCAGCGCATACACGATGATACGACGCAGGCTATCCTTACAGGGAAAATCAGTAAAGCCTCAGAGAAGAAAGTGAACTTCAAAATTGATGAAGAGTCTTCTCTTGAATATCTTCCTGAGCACATAAATAAAGCCGATCTCGTAACGATCCTCGGTAATATCGTAGATAATGCTTTTGAAGCGGTGCAGCATCAAAAAGAAAAACAGGTCGAGATATTCATTACGGATATCGGTAACGACATTATATTTTCTATAACGGATAACGGACCGGGGATACCTGAGCACATGTACGAGTCCATTTTCCGGAAAGGGTCCTCCACTAAAGACGGAGTAATGCGGGGGTATGGTCTCTGGAACGTGCAGCAGATCATTGAAAAACTCGGAGGGACTATTGAGATTCTCGATAACACAGGAGGAGGTACTGTTTTCTCCGTATTTTTACCGAAAGAGAGGGATAGATGATGAAAGTGATGATCAGTGAAGACGATTTCCGAGTAGCGAATTTACATGAACAGTTCCTGAATACAATAGATGATGTAGATGTCGTTGCGAAAGCTGCAAATGCTGAAGAAACACTTGCTCTTGTGGAAGAACAACAGCCGGACCTTCTTCTTCTTGATGTATACATGCCTGACGAACTAGGTTCACATCTGCTGCCCCGTATCCGGGAAAAAGCTCCGCAGACAGACGTCATAATGATTACGGCAGCGAAAGATAAAGAAACGGTAGAACATTCCCTGAACTACGGGGTAGTGGATTATATCATTAAACCGATAACGATCGAACGTTTCCAAAAGACGATAGAAGACTATAAAAAAAGGACGGATATCCTTAATAAAACCGAAGAGTTCAGTCAGGAAACGCTCGATTTTCTCTTGAACCAGAATGAAGAGAGTAAGGAAGAAGAAGTACCTAAAGGAATCGACCCGCTCACTTTAAAAAAAGTCGAACGTTTTTTAATGAGTGAAAAAGAGGGAGTGACGGCGGAACAGGTGAGCGAAAAGATGGGCGCTTCGAAAACGACGGCGCGCAGGTATCTCGAATATCTGGTTTCCACCGATACTGCTGCAGCCGAAATGAAATACGGAAGAGTCGGCAGACCGGAAAGAAAATATTACCCCTATTGATCAGCTGGATAAACCGGCTGATTTTTTTCGTGAATTTTATTTATTTAATTCATTTAACTTTTCTAATGAAGGATAATTTGAAAACGGTTACATTCAGAAAATTATAATTTAAAGTGAGATTATTACATAAAGAAGGGGAGTTGTAACATGAAAAAACTATTTTTCTTTATCTCTATAATTTTTGTCGTTGTTCTGGCAGCTTGCGGAAGTTCTGAGAACGGAGAATCCTCAGGAGACAGTGAAGGAGAAGGAAACGAAGACTGGAAACCTGAGAATAACGTTGAAATTGTAGCGCCGGCCGGAGCTGGAGGCGGTTGGGACACTACAGCACGCAGTGTAGGTAAAATTCTTGAAGAAGAAGATATTATGGATAAGAGTGTAGGTGTTGTAAACAAAGAAGGCGGCGGCGGTGCTGTAGGGTGGTCTTACATAAACAGTACCAATAACCCCCACAATATTTTCGTTTCTTCTCCACCTCTCATATTTATCCCGTTGAACGGCCAATCAGAGCTCAGCTACGAAGATTTCACTCCTCTTGCTAACATGATTGCTGACTACGGTGCATTCGCAGTGGACGCAGACGCCAAGTGGAATGACCTGAACGAACTGTTCGAGGATATGAAAAAGGATCCTTCCAGCGTAACGGTCGTGGGAACGTCTTCTCCGGGCTCCATGGACCACATGCAGTTTGTCTCTATCGCGAAAAAAGCGGGCGTGGACATTAAAAAAATCAAGTATGTATCTGCCCAGGACGCAGGAGGTATGACCCAGATTATGAACGGCAGCGCGGACGTCTACTCTACAGGTGTTGCTGAGACTGTGGAACAGGTGAAAGCAGGAGAAGTGAAAGTCCTCGGAATTACAGCGGAAGAACGTCTCGACGGAGAAGTGCTTTCCGAATATCCTACTGCTAAAGAACAGGGAATTGACGCAACATTCGTCAACTGGAGAGGGTTCTTCGGCCCGGGAGATATGACGGATGCTCAAGTTTCTTTCTACGAAGAAAAATTGAAAGAAGTGAGTGAATCCGATGCATTTGCTGATATTCGTGATAATTACGGGTGGAACGAAATGTACATGAACAGTGAAGAGTACACCGAATTTATCAAGAAACAGACGGAAGAGCTGGGAACGCTTCTGGAGGAACTGGATATGGGTCAATAATTATGGGAGAAAGGACCTTTTCAACTAAAGGTCCTTTCCTTAAATGAATCAATCAGGGAGGTGTGGTTATGCTGAAAACCATGAACCAGAAAGTCAGTATTTTTCTGATTGTACTTGCGGCAGGTTATTTATATGCAGCGTACAACTTAAAGAAGTATCCGTACGTTCCTGTAGACGCTGACGCCGTCCCTAAAGTGCTCGGATACTTACTGATAGGGCTCGCCATTATTCTGTTTTTCGATAAATCCTCGGAGACTGAAGAAGACAAAGAGAAGCGTAACGTACCGAAAAAAGAAGTTCCGATTATGCTCGGGGTGGGATTCTTTATTTTCCTTTACATATTTCTTCTTGAAATACTCGGATTCGTCGTTACTTCAGCTTTATTCATTTTCGGGTGTTCCCTTTTTCTCGGTTACAGAAAGCACGTTACGAATGCACTGGTGTCGATCATTGTTCCCGGAGTACTTTACGTAACGTTTACGTATCTGCTGAATATCATTCTGCCACAGGGCATATTACCATTTTAGAAAGGAGGAAATACGTATGGGTGCAATGGAAGGGATAGCACAGGGGTTCCAGGTTGCTTTCAGTTTACAGGGTATCCTTTTTGTACTGATCGGTGTCATCGCCGGAACGCTTATAGGTATGATGCCCGGGCTGGGACCAATCAGCGCAATAGCCATCATGATTCCTGTTACTTACGGAATGGAAGCATCAGTCGCTCTCATTATGATGGCCGGAGTGTATTACGGGGCGGTTTTCGGAGGGTCGACCTCCTCCATTCTACTGAATGCTCCCGGCATTTCCGGAACGGTGGCATCGTCCTTTGACGGGTACCCTATGGCGCAGAGGGGGGAAGCGGGTAAAGCTTTAGCGATTGCCGCCATTTCCTCCTTCGTCGGCGGTACTGTATCAGTCGTACTATTGATGCTGTTCGCTCCGATGCTTTCACAGGTCGCCGTCTCTTTCGGACCTGCTCAGTACTTTGCACTTATGTTCCTCGGGCTGACTGCAATTTCAAGTCTGTCCGACGGTTCCACCACAAAAGCGCTGATCACCGCAACGATAGGATTCATGACGGCTACCATTGGGCTGGACAGTCAGACGGGAACGAGCCGTTTTACATTCAACAACCCCAACCTTATGGAAGGTATCGATTTTCTCGTGATTGCTCTTGGTTTATTTGCCATTGCCGAAGTCTGTTTCTTAATCATTAAGAGAAAAGATACTTCCTTAAGCGATCAGGGCGACATTGGAAGTCTTCGTCTTTCCAAAGAAGACTTCAAAGAAATGAGAGGCCCGATGACCCGTCAGTCGTTCCTCGGTTTTCTCCTCGGCGTGCTGCCGGGAGCCGGTGCGACGATCGCCTCTTTCATCGGGTATATTTCGGAAAAAAGGATTGCTAAAAATCCTGAAAAGTTCGGCAAAGGCTCGATTAAGGGGCTGGCCGCCCCCGAGACGGCAAACAACGCTGCGACAAGCGGTGCATTTGTACCGCTTCTCAGCCTTGGTATTCCAGGGTCAGGCACGACAGCCGTCATGCTCGGTGCCCTGCTGGTGCTCGGTATTCAGCCTGGACCGCTGCTCGTCCAGGAAAGCCCGGACGTCTTTTGGGGTATTATCGCAAGTATGTATATAGGGAATATTTTTCTACTGATATTAAACTTACCATTAATACCTTACATTGCTAAAATACTGAAAATATCCAGACCGCTGCTCATTTCACTTGTTATCATTTTCAGTCTGATCGGAGTCTATTCCATCAGTTTCAATACGTTCGACCTTTACGTCCTCCTGTTTTTCGGGGTGGTCGGCTACTTTATGAGAATTCTGAACTTCCCGGCAGCTCCGTTCATACTGGCATTTATACTCGGAGGGATGATGGAACAGTCGCTGCGTCAGGCCTTAACTGCTTCCGGCGGAAACGTTATGGCCCTGATATCCGATCCCGTATCGATAAGTTTGTATGTAGTGAGTGCTTTGTCATTTATCGTCCCTTTAATTCGTACGAGAAAAAATAAATCAGCTGCATAAAAAAGGTCCGCCTCATTTTTGAAGGCGGGCTTTTTCGTGCCCTTCAGAAGCTCTTCATCCGCCCGAAGGTAAGGAAACCGTCCGAATCGTGCCCTTCGACCACAATAAAAGCCTCCGAAGGTAACGATAACTGAAGAATCATGCCCTTCGCACCTCCAAAAAGCATCTGAACGTCACGATTTCCTGGCCGCCTTCTTTTCTCCGTTACACCTTTGTACATACTCTCATAGTACGGTAGAATAGATGAAGATAAATAACGGTGTGCATCTTTATTTCCCCGGAAATACTACAATCCTCTGCTGCCGGATTTGAGGGAAGGGAGCACGGAAATATACTTTTTATTATAGAAACGTATAACTTCCTTACTATTTTCGAAAAAGAAACTGGATTGCCCCCCCTTTATCGAAGCGATTTAATGTTATAATGTTGCAGTGCAACTTTAATGATTGATGAAAGAGGTTGTCACATGGAAGAAGCACGGAGGTCGCAAAACCATCAGCACGCATACAGCGAATCACACTGTTACATAAAAAAAGTATCATCACAGACATAAAATATCTTTATATCCGAAAAGGCTATCTTTAGGAGCCGTGATAGATATGAAGAGATACCTAGGAGGATTTATTAAATGCAAGCGATCAGCGATAATAACAAATTGAAAAAAGGGCTGGAGGTATATTTCCTGCTGTACATTCTGCTGCAGCCTTTTCTTGATATCACAGCTTTCGTGAATCTGCCTGTCTCTGAGCCTGTACGTGTCCTTTCCATGGTGGCGGGTGTTTTTTACGTCGTTTTCCTGACGGCGCCGTCCAGAGGAAAGAAAATAGCTCTCCTGTACATTGGAGCAGCCGCCGCATTTTTTGCTTTGAATCTTATTAATAACTATATTTTCAAAGATCCGTTCTCGATAGTAGCGGAGATTACTTACTTAACAAAAACAGCATACGTTGTAATGATGATCGTCATTTATTACTTTGTAATTGAAGCTCTTTACTCAAGAATCAAGTGGAAAGCTCTGATCAGACAGCTCGTATTCTGGGCCATCTCTGTCGTGAGTATCGTCATGGTCACGGCGTCCATAACGGACACCGGAAAAAGGAGTTATGGTTATCTCGCGAAAGAAGGGCACTCCGGATGGTTCTTCTCCGGTAATGAGATCAGTATTATTATCGGCATGGGCTTCGGTTTCATGCTGCTCGCCTACATGGTCCGTGACGGGGAGAAAGAGTCACTCTGGAAGCTTCCGCTGGTGGGTCTGACTATTTATGCGGCTCTGACCGTCGGCACAAAAGTCGCCCTCGGTTCCATACTCGCACTTCTCGCCGTAGGTATTCTGGCAGCGCTGATTCAGTGGTGGAAGAAGAAGGGATGGCACAATGTTGTCGTATTGCCCGTCCTTCTTCTGCTGACGGTTATAGCTGTTCCTTATACGGCTATCGGGAATAACCTGGATCTGACGATAAGTCAGATTGAAGAAGAGCAGGAAGCGCAGCAGGACAACGACCCGGCAAACAGCCCGGGCGGAGGTTCAGCGGAAGAGGGGGGAGAGACTGCGGACAACAGTACCGGAGAAACTTCCCAATCAGTGGAACAATTACTGAGCAGTCGCGGTGACTTCTTTGACGCGCAGCTGGTGGACTATAAAGAAGCGGTCATCACTCAGAAACTTTTCGGCATGGGCTACGGCGGCAACTACGAAGGAGAGGCGAAACTGGTGGAGATGGACTTCTTTGACTGGTTCTTCAACTTCGGAATTATAGGCTTTATCCTGTTGAGTGCTCCCATCTGGTTCCTTCTCGGAAGGACCGTCGTATTAATTGTCAAAGCGAAAGGGAAAGTGTTCACGCCGTACTTCCTGCTTACAGGAACGGCTGTCGGTCTCGGACTCGGAGCTGCATTAACCGCCGGGCACGTATTGTCTTCTCCGGCTTCCGGTTTCTACCTAGCCCTTGCAGTCGTTTATTTAAACTTCGAAACGTACCAGCTGTATAGACAGAATAGCCGTGAAAGCTATCATTTCAGATAAAAAAGGAGCAGCTTCTTTATGAAGAGAATCTTAGTGATTTCCAATATGTATCCGGGAAAACGAAGCAGAACATTCGGTATCTTCGTCAAGAATCACGTGGAAATGCTTCGCAGTCGCGGTTTTGAAATAGACGTACTCGGCATCCGTGACCCGCGTATGGGGAAAAAATTTGTCATACAGAAGTACGTGAAGTGGCTTGGTAAGTTTGCCTGGCTGCTTCTTAAGAATAGGAAAAAATACGACGTCATCCATGCCCATTACGTATTCCCGAGCGGTCTCCTCGCCCGGATCTTCAAAAAAATATCCGGAGCCCCTATGATCGTCACTGCTCACGGCGGAGATATCGACCGGATGGCAAGAAAAAACAATCTGATCGCCGGAGAAACGAAACGGATACTCCGGGATGCGGATGCGATCATCGCAGCCGGAGAAGGATTGCGGCAGGATATGATCAGCGATTTCGGCGGGGACCCGGAGAAAATATCCGTCCTCAGCATGGGAGTGGACCGTAACAAATTCTACCCGCGGGATAAAAGTGTCAGCAAAAAAATGCTCGGGCTTGATGTTAACTGTTTTCATATCCTGTACGTAGGCAATATAATTAAAGCGAAGGGAATCGAAGAGCTGGTGAACGGTTTTCGGGAAGTAGAAAAGCAGAACAGCAGCGTTCATCTTCACCTCGTCGGCGAAGTGAAGGAACCGGACTTTTACAACGAAGTGAGAGCGGCTATTCCGGAATCGCCCGAAAGTCGTATCCATTTCCACCCTTCCGTCAATCAGGATAAACTGGCCGAGTGGATGTCGGCGGCCGATCTGTTCGTCTTGCCGTCCCACATGGAAGGCCTCGGTCTCGTCGCTATCGAAGCGATGGCCTGCAATACGCCGGTACTTGGTACCCGCGTCGGCGGGTTGCAGTATGTGCTGGCAGACGGAAGAGGCGAACTCGTAGAACCTCGGAATGAACGGGCCCTGGCCGAACGGATGAACAAGCTTATCAACGACCCGGAATTGAGAAAAACGTACGCAGAACAGGGAGAAACGATGGCACAGAAACATGATTTAGAAACGGTGGTACGTAAGCTGGGACAGATGTACGAAGAGATGGGGGAGAAATGAATGGGTAAAGATAAAAAATTACTGCTGATATCTTCAATCGGGGGACATCTCACTCAACTCCTTCAGCTCGAACCATTGTTTTCCCAGTATGACTACCACATCGTGACCGAAAAATCGGCGATTACGAAACAAATGAAGAAGAAGCACCCGGTCTCCTTCCTCGTTTACGGGGGCAGGAACTATCCGGTGCGGTACATTTTCAAGTTTTCCTTCAACATCATGAAGTCTTTTTTTCTTTTCTTAAGAGAAAGGCCGGACGTGGTAATTACGACCGGAGCTCACACGGCGGTGCCGATGTGCTACATAGCGAAGCTGTTCCGTAAAAAAGTGATTTACATCGAAAGTTTCGCCAAGACTACATCCCCCAACCTGTCCGGCAGACTCGTCTATCCGATCGCCGACCTTTTTGTCGTGCAGTGGGAGTCGATGAAGAAAGTATATCCGAAAGCAGTGAACGGGGGGTCGATCTATTGATTTTCGTAATTCTCGGTACACATGAACTCCCCTTTCCGCGGCTTCTGAAAGAAGTGGAACGGCTGAAGATCGACGGGGTCATTGATGAGGAGATTATCGTGCAGAACGGTCACACGTCCTACAGCAGCGAATACATGACTTTCTCTCCTTTCGTCAGCTATGAGGAGATGGACAAGCTCTTCGATCAGGCGGACCTGATCATTACTCATGCAGGAACCGGATCGGTGACGACCGCCCTCAAAAAAGGGAAGAAGGTGATTGCAGTAGCCCGGCTTGCGGAATTCGGAGAGCATAACGACGATCACCAGCTCGAACTGGTTAACGTTTTCGAGGAGCAGGGACATATCCTCAGCTGGGCCCCGGGCAAAGATCTCGCGGAAGTGATCGCCAAATCCAGGAACTTTGAACCGGAGCCTTTCGTCTCAGGAAAAGCCGGTATGATTAACCTTCTGGAAACATATATAGAAAATTTATGATAGAATTGAAGGAAATGGATAGAAAGGTGGAGGTCAAATGAAAGTGAAAAAAGCTATTATCCCGGCAGCGGGACTCGGTACACGTTTTTTACCTGCAACAAAAGCCCAGCCGAAAGAAATGCTTCCCATCGTAGATAAACCGACAATCCAGTATATCGTCGAAGAAGCAGTGGAATCGGGGATCGAGGATATTATTATCGTCTCGGGCCGCGGGAAGCGTGCAATCGAGGATCATTTTGACAAATCATATGAGCTTGAAGAAAAGCTGGAAGAGAAAGAAAAATATGATCTGCTTAAAGAAGTGGAGGATATCTCCAACCTTGCGAACATCCACTACATAAGACAAAAGGAACAGAAAGGGCTCGGTCACGCCATTGCGACTGCCAGTCGGTTCATCGGCAACGAACCGTTCGCTGTTCTTCTAGGGGACGACATCGTGCAGGCAAACGGTACTCCGTGCCTGCGTCAGCTGATGGATGTATATGAGAAGGAAGAAGCATCCGTCGTCGGCGTCCAGGACGTTCCGGAGAACCAGGTCTCAAGCTACGGAATCATTAAGACGAAGAATAACGAGGAGCTGTCGGACGGCTACGTCGAAGTCGAGGACCTCGTCGAGAAACCTGCTCTGGAGGACGCCCCGTCAAACCTTGCGATTATGGGCCGGTATATACTCACTCCGGAAGTGTTCGACATCCTTGAAACCCTTCCACCGGGAGCCGGCAATGAAATCCAGCTCACGGACGCTATCAAAAAGCTGACGAATACACAGAAGGTTTTGGCTTACAATTTCGTAGGCGAGAGATTCGATATCGGTAACAAACTCGGGTTCATCGATGCCCAGATAGATTTCGCACTGAATCGCAGCGATTTGAAAGAGGATATACTGCAGCTTCTTGAGGATAAACTGGAAAAATATAAGTGAGGAAACAGGTGAGACAATGAAAATTTCAGTAATTGGTACAGGATATGTAGGACTTGTCACAGGCGTCTGCCTTTCCGAAGTCGGCCACGAGATTACCTGCCTGGATATCGATTCCAGAAAAGTCGAGCGGCTGAATCGTTCGGAGTCGCCTATTTATGAGCCGGGTCTTGAGGATATGATGAAAAAGAATATCGATGCAGGCCGTCTTGATTTCACGGACAGCTACGAGACGGCCATGCGGGGCCGCGACATCGTCATCATCGCTGTCGGTACGCCGCAGGCGGATGACGGTTCCGCAGAGCTCGTTTACCTGAATAATGCCTGCCGCAGCATCGCCGAAACGATGACGAACGACATGATCGTCGTTACGAAAAGTACGGTGCCGGTCGGTACGAACGAGCACGTGAAGAACGAAATCGAGAAACACCATAACGGATCTTACAGCGTCGAGGTCATTTCCAATCCGGAATTCCTGCGCGAAGGTTCCGCTATTCATGACACGTTCAACGGGGACCGCATCGTCGTCGGAGGTGAGAGTGAACAGGCCGTTGAAAAAGTGAAGAGCATATTCGAACCGTTCGGCGTTCCGATCATCATGACTGACCTGCGCAGTGCCGAAATGATCAAGTACGCGTCGAACGCCTTCCTTGCGACGAAGATCAGCTTTATCAACCAGCTCAGTAATCTGTGCGAACGGATCGGCGCAAACGTCGAAAGCGTCGCGAAGGGTATGGGCATGGACAAGCGTATCGGCGACAAATTCCTGAACGCGGGAGTCGGCTATGGCGGCTCCTGCTTTCCGAAAGATACGAGCGCCCTCAGTGCCATCGCTCAAAGTGTAGATTACGACCTTACTATCGTGGACAGCGTCATCGCTACGAACGAAGGGCAGCAGCGTATTATCGTGGACAAGATTAAGAAAGTTTTCCCGGATCTTGAGAATAAAAGAATCGCCGTTTTAGGCCTTGCGTTCAAACCGAACACGGATGACATGAGAGACGCGCCGTCAATCAAAGTCGTACGTGAACTCGTTGATGCAGGAGCCGAGGTCTATGCCTATGACCCGATTGCGAGCGAGAACGCGAGGACATATCTGCCGGGAGCGACCAACTACATGGATTCGGTCGAAGAAGCCATCGACGGTAAAGATTTCGCCGTCATTATGACGGATTGGAAAGAGATCAAGGAGTATTCGCCGGAGGACTATGCGAAATCTCTCACTAACCCTGTCGTTTTCGACGGCCGCAACTGCTACGGCCTTAAAGAAATCGAAAACACGGGACTTGAATATCATTCGATAGGACGTCCTACTGTTTACAATAAATAATTTAAAGCCACGGAGGCGATAGAACGCTCCGTGGCTTTTTTGTATCTTAATCGTTACGTTGAGAAGGAGAATCTGAGGCTGAAGGTCACGATTAGGCAGTAATCGTTACCTTCAGTAAGAAAAATAACATCCGAAAGTCAGGATTCCCCCGTAATCGTGACTTTCAACGCAACGACAAACCCCCGAAGGGCACGCAAACTGCAGCTCCCCGATGTCTCACCGTTTAACGAGCAGTTTCAGCTCCTGTAAGGACACTACTCTCAAAGCGAGTAAGCTGCCTGCATAAACTAAGGCCCCCGCCGAAAGGGAAATCATTACAAACAGAAAAGCTTCTCCTCTCGCCCAGACCCCGGGGGAAAAAAACAGGAAAGGTACAGCCATCGCCACTCCGGCCAGTACAGTACTGCCGAGCAATTGCGGAAACCGGTCGGGCACCAGACGCAGCTGCACATTTTTTTTAATCAGAAGCGTATTTCCTGCATAAATAAGCGCAAAGACAAGAATATTGATGACAGCGGCACCCGTGAGCCCGAACACGGGAACAAGCAGCAGGTTAAGAACAAGTTTCAAAACGGCAGCTGTTGAAATGACCACAGCCGCCTGTTTCCCTTTCCCGAGTCCCTGCAGTATACCTGTCGTAATAATGGAAAAGGAAATGAACACAGAGCTCGCTCCGAGAATGGCCATGACTAAGGTGCCGGCTGCATCGGTGAACAGGGCCACGTTCAGCGGAAGGGCCAGGACGACAAAACCGCAAGCCGCCGGCCAGGAAACCAGATGATTCCACCTGTCTGCATTACGGATATCCAGTTTCACTCCGGAGACATCGCCGGCTGCAAGCCGGTGCGAGATGGCCGGAAGAAGGGGATAGATGACGGCTGTTGCAAAAACGGTCGAAATCTGAATAAGCGATAAGCCCCGGCCGTACAGGCCGAAGAGGTAGTTCGAGTCGGCCCTGAGACCGGCGGGAATCGTAATGGCGTCCACGAACTGAAGCAGTGGCACGGTGAGGGTACCGAAAGCAATCGGGAGCGAGATTTTCAGTATGTATTTACTCCATACCCGGAAATCTTTGAGCGTATAGGTTCCGGTGAATTTCCTTTTCGCAGACGGCACTTTCGAGTAACGGAATGCGAGATAGATGAAAGATGCGGCGACTCCGACCGTCGAACTTGTCATGACGAATCCAGCTGTGGAGGAGGCGCTCAACCCCACTCGTACCGAGATATAGGCTGCGCCTATAATCACCGCAACTCGAGCAATCTGTTCCATGACCTGGGAGAGAGCCGTAGGTTTCATATCACCGCTGCCTTGAAAATATCCTCTGTACACTGCCATGGAAGGAGCGAATAGCAGAGCGAAAGATACGGCCCGGATCGCAGGGAGGGTGGAAGGCCCGCCGAGAGCTGCGGCGAGCGGAGAAGAAAATAAATTAACGATAAGAAAAGCGCTGACTCCGAGGAGCGCGCCTAACACGTTGGCGGTTCTATGTATGACCCGGATCTCCCGGGAACTTTCCCTTTCTGCAATCAGCTTCGACAGTGCAAGCGGTATACCGGCTACGGACAGAGTGAGCGCTACCATATATACCGGGTAGACGAGCGAAAAAATACCGAGTACCGAGTCACCCGCAATATTCTGGAGCGGAATTCTGAAAAAGCTTCCGAGAATTTTTGAGAGAAGAATCGACGCGGATAATAGAACCGCACCTTTCATAAGCCCGTTCGTCTTCATTTTCGCATCCGCACCTTTTCTTTAAGTACGCTGAGAGCAAACTGGGGGAGAGAAATCATGCGTCTCCATCTTGCAGGCTGCTGGAGGAGACGGTACAGCCATTCCAGGTTGCAGTTCTGCCAGGAGATGGGTGCTCTCTTCGTAACGCCGGCAAGTACATCGAAGCTGCCTCCCACGCAGAGGAAGACACCTTTGTCGAATCGGTGATAGTTTTCGGCGACCCATTCTTCCTGACGCGGTACTCCGAGCCCGACGAATATAAGGTCCGGCTCCAACGCCCGGATCCGGTCCACAATCAATGTCGTCTCTTCTTCATCATGTATGTTGAAGTACCCGTCGTGATAACCGGCGATGTGCAGATTCGGGTAGTATTTCTCAAGGTTACGCACAGTCTGGGTGATGACTTCGGGTTTAGCTCCGAGCAGGAAAATTTTATAGGAATATTCCTGGGAGACTCTTATAAAATCAACCATAAGGTCGTACCCTGCGACTCTCTCCGGAAGAGGGTTGTTCATGATCCGGGAGGCTTTAACGATACCGATGCCGTCTGCGGTAATATACGAAGCGGACAGGATAGCACTCATATAAGAATTGTTCTTCTTTGCCGTCATAACGATTTCCGGGTTGGCAGTTACGACAAATGATTTTTCCGCGTTTTCGATATGAGAAATGAGATTATTTTTAAGTGTATGACGATCGATACTGCTTACAGGTATCCCGAGGATATCCACGTTCTTCGTTTCCATATGAATCTCCTTTAGTGATTTACAGAGTTCTTTCGGCGACCGGTTCAGTCAAGCCTCTTTCTGAAGTAACGGAGGGCCAGTCCCGGGGTTTTTTCGGCTTCTTTTATAAGAAAGCGGACGGTTGTACAATATTCCGCATAATTATCCTCATCTGACAGATGTTCGAAAGACGCGTTCATTTTAGCGGGGTCCCACGTTTCTTTTTCATCATTTACGTCTCCGAGGACCGGCTGTTTCAGTTCTTTTGCGAACGAATCGATCTTCGGGTCGTACGAAATAGCTGCGAAAGGAACGAAGGCGTTCGCCGCCAGAATAAGAGAGTGCAGACGCATTCCTATGAGGAGAGCGGACGACTCGATGAGTGCCGCTTTCTCTTCAAGAGATAAATGAGAAGGGCTGATCAGGGGCTCCGTTTTCATGAGATGTGCAATATCTTCGGCAGCCTCCGTGTCCGGGACGCCGTGCATCGAAATGAAAAGAACGGTATATCCTGACTCTGCAAGGCGGTCGAGAGCGGAGGCGAGCCCCTGCCTGTAATCTTTTGATACGGGCCAGTCGCGTAAGCTGACCGTCACGATTTCGGAAGTGAGTTTCTTCTCCTCAAGCCAGGTGCAGGAGGGTGTTGCGAATACGGAGCCGAGAACCGGATCCGGCGAAATCGAAAAAGGTCCCTTCGCTCCGAGTCTGTGAAGAAAATCGAGCGACTCCACGTCTCTCACCGTACCTTCCACGTTCTTCAGAGTTCTCCGGGTCATAAGACGGGAGAGGGGACGTTCGAGCGGGCCCACGCCCTGGCTGTAAAGAAACACAGGTTTATTATAAAATTTAGCGATACTTACAATAGAAGTGTAATAAATAAGGGTATTGAGGCTCGTTACATCCTGAAACAGGCTGCCTCCGCCGCTGATCAGTCCGTCTGCCTGACGGATGACCCTGAGGATCTGAGCCATATCCCACCTGTTTACGGCTTCCACCTCGTAGTTACTGCACGTAGTGACGGGGTCGTTGGAGAGGACGGTAAGCCGCACTCCGGGTTCCTGCCGGCGAAGCTGATAAACCATCGCCTGCAGAATAGCCTCATCCCCCGTATTTTGAAAACCGTAGTATCCTGATATGACCAGGTGCATAAATTCTCATCCTTTATTTTCCTTATGGTTTATATTTCACCATTTCCATTTTATCACGAAAAGAACAGGGGAGTAATCATTAAAAGCGATTACTCCCCTGGTGCCGATTATTCAGCGATATTGAGTTTTTCCAGATTCGTTCCATATCGTCCGTTATGGCTGTAAACGAATCCTTTACCGTGATCGACAGGTTTCACGCCAGTTTTTCCAGATTCATAGTCTTTCGTCGTAACTTCATACCACGTACCTTCACTCGATGTGTTCACCGTATCAAGAACCTGTACGGTACTTCCTGCTTTCCCGAGCGAGTAAATTTTGCCGGCGGAAGTTCTGGCGCTGGTGCGGACGTTCGTGTCCGGCTTCAGTGTTTCCGCCAGAGGAGAAGCGCCGAGCTCGCTTTTCACACCATATTTTTTGCTTAAATATTTATCGGCTCTGTACATATGGCCGGCGATTTTCTGTCCCCAGTACGGATCTGAGGCGTAGTAGACGTTTATACCGGAGCTCTTGTTGCCGAGATGAGCTCCGTAGCTCTTCCACGTATTCTCGAAATAGCCGGGAACGATGAAATCTTCCGCCGCTTCAAGAATGCCCGTTTCGAAGTTCTTATAGGAGTAGGCGCTTTCGTACGGAGTGCCGTCTCTCGCTCCTATACCGAACAGGTTGTTTTTATCCTGGGCGATCCGGCTCTTACCCCAGTTACTCTCATGGATGGCGTGGGCCATCAGGTACAATGCGTTCGTTCCGTGCAGTTTTTCGGCTTTCTTGAAGTCATCACCGGTGCCGATTAGCGGACTGTTCGGCTGTTCGGCGGCGATGAAATTGTCGAGCTGTTCCGCAGTATAGGACGTATCACTGTAAAGAGGGAGGCGGTTGAAATACTGATACGCATCTCCTGCTTTGCTGCCATTTTCGTTCAGAAAAGTGTTGCCATTATAGCTGTAATACTTCCGGCCTTCCTGCATGAAGGAAGGAGCTTTTCCATATACGTAGGAGCTTCCTGATTTAAGGGACGTATTGTATTTGTAATGATACAGATCTCCGTTCTTCGCATAGTAATACGAACGTCCCTCAATCATGGAGGAGGGGATGAGGTTGATATCCTCCTGAGCTACATAACCGACAGTATCAGCAAGCTGGACTTTCGCATAATCTTCGGTGAGGTCGAGCAGTTTCACTTCGACACCTGACGTAAAGTACGTCAGAGAGCTTGAGAGATTCTTATCTTTGTAAATGCTTGTGAAAGTGTTCGAGACCGCTTTCCCGTCTTCGATCCAGGCGATGCTGTTACCCTTAAGCACTACCTGGCCGGAAGAGGCGTTGGAGACAGCCTGATCGTATGTTTTATAGCTTTTGTGAATGAGAGGATCCTTGTCTTTGCCGAGTGTGGCTACGCTGTAGTTATATTTCTCTTCCGGAGGGTCCAGTACTTTCAGCAATCTGTTGATCACGGCTGCCGTTTCCCCTCTCGTAGTAAGGTCGGAAGGAGCGAAGTAAGAGCCCCCGTTAATTACTTTCCCGTTGATGATTTCCAGTCCCGTAAGAATCTGGACCGCTTCTTTCGCATAAGATCGGATCTTCCCGTTGTCTTTAAACGTCAGAGGTTCCGTTTCCGTAACGATTCCTTTGGATTTGGCTGCATTCATCATAATGACAGCCATATTCTGACGGCTTATTTTCTCGTTGGGTTTAAAAGTACCGCCCGGGTATCCCTGGATCAGTCCTTCGTTGTTGGCGACGAGTATATAAGGGTAATACCATCTGCCCGAATCCACATCGGAAAAAGAAGTTGGATCGAGCGACTGCAGCTCAGTGATGACTTCTTCTGTCACCGGTAGATCAAGCGCCCTTGTGATGAACGCTGTGAACTGAGCGCGCGTCACCTCAGCTTTTGGCCTATATGTACCGTCCTCGAAGCCCTGCATTATTTCTTTATCTATCAGCGACCTCATATCTTCTTCAAAAGGTGACCCGGAAATATCGTCCTGCGCGTGCAGGGCCGGGGCGGAAATGGACAGGAGTATCAATAAAGTGGCCAGAAAAACGGAAATCCTTTTCATTAAACAAACTCCTCCTTGTGCTTTTTCGTTCTCTATAATAAACTATCAGATTGAACCACTTTTGAATAGATGAATTTTAGGGAATAACAACAAATTTTTAAGTAATTTATTCTCCACCTTCTGAAAATGCCGGTAAATAAGCGTTTAGACGTATAAAAAAGGGAAATTATACCCGAATTTTTCATCTTAAAACCGGAAATTTTATAATTAGTTAAAAAGTCCTGTTTAATAAACTTAAAATAAATCGATACAACAAATAGTGAGGAAAAATTCTCGTGCTCCCGTCATTCGGACCGGAGCGATAAGTAATACATTCGGAAAAGGGGTTAAGTGAATGAAAGGGAAGGGTTTACGCTATTCAATCGTCGTCCTCGTCGCTGTTCTGTTGTTGAGTATGGGAGCAGGCAGTGTGTCAGCTGACACGGTCACCGGGGTTCCCGGTAAGTACAGTAAAGAAATAAATTATTTGATCGGAGAGAACATCATCAAAGGGTATCCGGACGGAGATTTCCACGGAGATGACAAAGTTACGAGAGCCCAGGCTGCGGTCATGGTAGGGAGAATGCTCGGACTTTCCGGTGAAAAAAGAAGCACGGATTTCCCTGATGTAAATAAGAGCTTGTACGCTTCCGGATACATACAGTCTGCTAAAGAGAAAGGTATCATCACCGGTTTTCCGGAGGGTGACTATCGTCCGAATAAGAGCATGACGCGAGCGGAAATGGCTTATCTGATTGTAAAAGCGTTGCGTCTCGAGACGAAGAGCGACGTTACGTTCACGGATATCCCGAAATCCTCGAAACTTTATGACTATGTGAATAAGCTCAGTACGGCAGGTATTTCAGAAGGTTTTCCTTCCGGAGAATATAAGCCGGACAGAATCATTTCCCGTACGGAGTTCTCCCTGTTCGTTGCACGCGGCATGAACAAGGAATTTAAAGTTTCGTCGGGTACGGAAGAGCCGATGGAAGTGCTTGAAAAGCAGATTGTTACGGCTGATTTCCTGAACGTAAGGAATGGAGCCGGATCGAATAACCAGATCGTCGGCAAAATTTATACGGGGGATACCGTCTCCGTTTATAAGAAAGAAGGCAGCTGGTACTACATTTCTTCCGGCAACATAAAAGGGTATGTGCATTCCGCGTACCTGATGGATAAGCCATCGAAGACGTATAAAATCGCTATCGACCCGGGACACGGGGAAAGAGATCCAGGCGCTTCGGCGAACGGTATCGTGGAGAAAGAGCTCGTGCTTGATGTGAGTAAGAAAACGCGGGAGTACCTGGAGAACGCAGGAATGGACGTAGTAATGACGAGACAGTCGGACTGGTATCCTTCCCTGTCAGGCCGGGTAGCTATCGCCGAGCGTAATAACGCTACGGAATTTGTAAGTATTCATGCAAACGCCGCTTCGGAAGGCGCAAATGGTGTAGAGACTTTCTATTACGCAAGCGGTATGACGGGCAGAGAATTCAACAGCTATAAGCTGGCTAAATTCATTAACGAAAGACTCTACAAAGAGATGGATATGACGGACCGGGGGGTTAAGAACGGGAACTTCCACGTTATAAGAGAAACTTCATTGACAGCTGTCCTTACGGAAATCGGTTTTCTGACGAACAAAGAAGATGCAGGAAAGCTGAAGACCCAGCACTACCGTGAGGCCGCAGCGAGAGCGATTGCACTTGGAGTCATGGACTATTATAACTGGAAAGAATAAATGGAATAGAAGCGGACGAACTCTGTCCGTTTCTTTCTGTCGTTTTCCGCTCAGAAGAGCTGGCGGATAAGACAGGAAAAGAAAGGATGGAATGGATGAAGGATATGGGCAGCAAACTCCTGCTCGCAGGCCTTCTGGCGCTGGTTGCGGCGTCCGGAGGAGCGGTGACGGAGAACGTTTCAGCCGAAAGCAGTTACAGAGTGGTAGTCGGATTTGAAGAGGGCACCTCGGGCAGATACAGAACTGCAGGGGAAGGGGAGCATTTACATACGTACGATTCTCTGAATGCTGTATCTATGAAGATGAACCGTGAACAGATCATCGAGATGCAAAAGAAGCCGGAGGTGGCCTGGGTCGAATTTGACCAGAAGGTCTCTGTAGCTGCAGAAAGAGAAACGTGGGGATATAAAGCGACGGAACCATCGAAGGCAAGAAGCTGGGGTCTTACGGGGGAAGGCGTGAATATTGCGGTTATCGACACGGGAGTAGCCAAAGATCATCCGGATCTCAACGTCCGGGGCGGTGTGAATACGATCGAGGGCTCGACCGGATGGGCGGACGACAATGGCCACGGTACCCACGTTGCGGGCGTACTCAACGCCCAGCCGAACAATAGAGGAACAGTCGGTATAGCTCCCGATGCCGATCTTTATGCTGTCAAAGCCCTGAACAAAGACGGGGACGGCTGGGAAAGTGAAATCATTGCAGGGATCGAGTGGGCTTTCAAAAAAGATGTGGATATCATCAATTTAAGCCTTACGACCTGCAGCTCCTCCATTCCTATGAAGAAAACGCTTGAGAAAGCGGAAGAGAAAGGTGTCGTAGTTGTTGCCGCCTCCGGCAACAAAACTCCCTGTAACGGAAGGTATCTTCCGGACGTCATGTATCCGGCACGCTATGACAGCGTCGTCGGTACGGGAGCGGTGAATGATGAATTCCAGAGAGCCGCTTTCTCCTACGGAGGTAATTCTCTTGACGTAGTCGCACCGGGCACCGGAGTATACAGTACATATGTAGATGCAAAGACAGGGGTGAACGGATACGAATATTTGAACGGTACTTCCATGGCAGCCCCTTTCGTGAGTGGAGTATTCGCGCTGAACAGAGAAGCCTATCCTCATTACACTATCCAGCAGCTCAGGAAAGAAGTGAGAGACCGGTCGAAAGATCTCGGACCAAAAGGAAAAGATAAAGACTTCGGTCACGGTCTTGTCCAGGCTCCGGTCAATCCTTTCAAAGATGTGTCTTCCGGCCGCTGGTACTATGAGCCTGTCCGCAAGCTGTACGTCGATGGGACAGTTACAGGGTTTAGAAATGCCACGTTTCGGCCGGATGGGAAGATCAGCCGTCAGGACGTCGTTACGATGCTAGGCAGAACGTTGAATCTGGAGGAAAAGGACTCGAATACCGGCTTCCCGGACGTGCAGGAGAATTCGTACAGTGCGGGGTATATATCCGCCGCTGTCGAAAAAGGATTCATCAACGGCTTTCCGGACGGAACGTTCGCTCCGCGTAAAAATATCACCCGCGGCGATATGGCAGTCATGCTGGACCGGGCTTTCCAGTTTCCGGAGGCAGGCAGATCCTATTTCTCGGACGTAAACGGCCGTTACTACACTGAACCTATAAATGCCGCTGCAAAAGCAGGAGTTCTTTCCGGGTACAGGGACGGGACATATCAACCGTCCGAACCTGTAAGCCGTGCGGAACTTGCTAAAGCACTTTACGAATCAAAAGAATACTCATCCAGGTAGTTACTCACCAATATTACAAGATCATTACAATAATGTTAAGAAACTATTAGTATGCAATAATCATCTATTAATAAAATAATAGTATATTATAATGAACAAAGAATATTATAAAAATTTGAAAAAAAGGGAGTTTTAACCACATGATCAAAAACTTTAATAAGGTTGTTGTGTTCATGGTCTTTGCTGTTCTTTTCACTGTCGTTCCGCTGAAGGAAGCGAACGCTGCCGTTACAGGAATACCGGGCAGCTATAAGTCTGAAATCAACTACCTCATCCATAAAAAGGTAATCGCCGGTTACCCGGACGGTCGATTCAGAGGAGATGAAGAAGTAAGCAGACAGCAGGCCGCCACGATGGTCGGCAGGGCTCTCGGTCTGAATAACAGGAAGCGGACTACGGAATTTCCCGATGTAGATAAAAATTCGTACGCTTCCGGATACATACAGTCTGCCAAAGATAAAGGAATCATTACCGGTTACCCGGATGGCACATTCCGTCCTCAAAATACGATGACAAGGAAAGAAATGGCCTACCTCGTATCCAAAGCTTTCAATTTCTCTAACATGAGCGGGGCCTACTTTACGGATGTCAAAGGGCCCGGTTCCGGCTACAGAGCCGTGAATAAAGTGGCGACAGCAGGAGTAAGTAACGGAACACCGGACGGCAGATTCCTTCCGAACAATAAAATCACAAGAACGGAGTACTCCCTGTTTCTGGCCCGCGCTATGAATAACGACTACCGGGTGGAACGTGATCTCGCGGTACAGGAAGAAAGGATAATCTCAAGCAGCACTCCCCTTAATGTAAGAATCGGCCCGGGGACTGGATACAAAGTGATTAATCAGTTCAAAACGGGCAGAACTGTCCGTGTCCATAAAAAAGTCGGAAACTGGCTTCAGGTCTCCTATGGAAACACGCTCGGGTTTGTACATGCAAACTACACGACTTCCGATGTAAGCAGCTCGAGAGTCGTCGCGATTGACGCCGGTCACGGCGGCTGGGACCCGGGTGCTTCCGGACATGGGGTAGTAGAAAAAGAAGTGAACCTGAAAGTATCAAAACTTGTAAGAGACAAACTCGCAGCTTCAGGAGTGAAAGTGGTAATGCCGCGCCGGAATGACACATACATTTCTCTTTCCGGACGAGTGGATTACGCGCAGCGTAATAACGCGGATACGTTCGTAAGCATTCACTCCAACTCTTTTTCGAGTGAAAATGCCTCGGGAGTAGAGACGTATTACTCGGCGGCAGCACTTGGACCGAGAGCGTATAAGAGTTACAAACTGTCTCATTTCATTCAGAAACGCCTTGTGAAAGCCATGGATGCTTCCGATCGTGGTGTGAAAGAAGCAGGATTCCACGTAATCAAGAGAACGACCCTGCCTTCTGCACTTGTCGAGCTTGGATTTGTAACGAATAGAGAAGAAGCCCAGAAACTCGGATCCTCCTATTGGAGAAACAGAGCGGCCAATGCCGTGTCCCGGGGTATTATTGACTACTACAACTGGGAGGAAAGAAGATAGACGAAAAATGAGCCTGCAGCTTAGCTGCAGGCTTTTGTTTGTATATAGAGGAGAGGAGCAGAGACTCCTGCTCGCTTTCTAAAACGATATATAACGCTAGAATATGAATAGCGGCGTACTGTTCAGATAGCACCGGTGAAAAACGAAATAGAGCCAGTCAATGTTCCGGTGTTAGTGGCTCTGTCATTTCTCAAATACTGATAAAGCAGTCTTCTGTCGTGAAACAACAGGATCAATCCGTATTAGTTGATAGCATTATAGACAAAAGCGGCAAACTCACTTCTTGAAGTGGTCTTTTTAGGACGGAAAGTGTTGTCTTCGTAACCGTTCGTAATAGAATTGGAAGCCAGCGCCTGAATGTATTCATAAGACCAGTTGTTACTGCTCACATCCTTAAAGCCTACTCTCCCGCTGCCGGAAAGGTCGAAAGCCCGCGTGAGGACGGTGGCGATCTCTTCACGTGTCATATGTTCTTCCGGTCTGTACGTGCCGTCTTCGTAACCTTCAATCAATCCTTTGGCTGCCACTGCGTTCACGTACTTTCTGGACCAGCCGGATAAGTCAGAAAACCTGTCTCTAGAAGACGTACCCAAATTCAGTGCCTCGCTGATCATTTTAGCTGCTTCTCCGCGTGTGACGTTATCTTTCGGACGGAAGTAACCGTTGTAACCTTCAATGATGCCTTTATCGCTTATGTATGAAATCTTCTTAGCTGCCCAGTAATGATCAGGGACGTCACGGAAATCAGTAATGGTGTTGGAAGAAGTGTGGGACTGGTCTTCTTCGAACACACGGCGTGCTCCGCTATAGTTACGTTTCCAGTAGTTGTAGTTAAGAGACGTTACGTCAATGTCATCTCTTGAGTTCTCTGCAGAAATCATTCTATCGTTACCTATGTAAATACCTACGTGATAGACGGGTTTACCGAAGAAGACGAGGTCCCCTGGTTTCAAATTCGACCGGCTGACATATTTCCCCTGCCTCGCCTGCTGACGGGACGTGCGATTCAGTTTGACACCGTTTTTCGCATAGACGTAGCGGGTGAAGCCGGAACAGTCGAAACCGGATGGAGTAGTACCTCCGTAAACGTACGGTGAACCTGAGTATCTGTAAGCTGTATCAATAATACTCTCCGCTTTGCTTTGTGCGGATGAGCCTGGAGCGAATAATAAGAATACTGCTGCAAATGTAAATAAAAAAGCCGCCAGTCGCTTAATCATATGTAAATCCCCCTGTAAAGTTATTTGTTTCAAGCCTAGCATACGAAAGTTTTAGACAAGTTACAGATTTATGACAATTGGGTTACAGCCGTTTTATGATCCGTCAAATCGGGAATACTTTGGTTTCTTAAATTTAGTGGATTCCCGTTTAACTTCCTGATAAAAGTGACTGATTCCAAAAGAAAAGCGTCCACCCGCACGGGGAGGACGCTTCATTCATTTAGACTCTGCTATTATTAGTTAAGAACTTTAACGGTTACGTTGCGACGGCCGAAGTCAAGAGCGTCGCTGTTGCTAGGCATGAAGACATCGATACGGTTACCTTTGATAGCACCGCCAACGTCACCGGCGATTGCTGTTCCGTAACCTTCAACCCATACCTTGGACCCAAGTGGGATTACGTTAGGGTCTACAGCGATGACTTTCTGGTTAGGGTTAGCTCTAAGGTCCTGACCTGTTGCAGTTGTACCGCTGCAGCCTGCACAGTAAGCAGTGTAAGCAGTAGCTTCTGCTGTGAACTGTTTAACGACATCGCCCTGGCTGCTGCTTTCTTCGGAAGAAGCAGAAGAAGATGCAGTCGTGTTACTTTCTTCAGAAGCTGTGTTATTACTGCTGGATTCGGACTTCACTGCAGTGGATCCGCCAACAGACAGCTGATCACCAGGGTGGATCAGGTTAGAAGAAAGGTTGTTCCAGGATTTGATCTGGGAAACGCTTGCTCCGTGTTTTTTACCGATAGAGTAGATCGTGTCTCCGGATTTAACTGTATACGTATTCGATTCGCTTGCCTGGTTGCTGCTGCCGTTGTCGGAAGCAGAAGCCTGACCGCTAACTGTAAGGGACTGGTTAGGGAAGATCAGGTTGGAAGAAAGATTGTTCCAGGATTTAAGCTGGCTTACAGAAACATTATTTTGCTGGGAGATGCTCCAAAGCGTATCTCCACTATTTACGTTATATTCTTCCGCGCTTACAGTAGTCGCGAACGCTCCTGTCAAAGCTGCGGTAGTTGCTAGAGTAATCATTTGTTTTTTCATTTTAAAATTCCTCCTGTGTGTTTGAAAATTCCGTGTCTCATCTGCACAACCACAATACTAAAGTCATTAAACATTAAAGTTAAGAACAAAATGCTAACATTCGTATTGCAAATCTGACAGTTATATTTCAGTGAAGTTACAGTAAAAAGAGAAACCCTGTAATGACGGGGTTGAAACGGAATCCCTCTACCTGAAAATAAAAGCGAAAATATGATAAAATTCCTTGAAATAATGGTTGCATTTCATATTTTAAGAGTTTAAGAAGGAAATTTAGATAAATTACCCGTGCTTTAGAACAACTTTTTTGAACTGTACAGATGTGCCGCTGATATGTAATGAAATGTGTGCGTATAATATAGAAGAAACTCGTCAAAAATTATTAAAGAAACAGGGGTGAGAAAATGTATGCCAGGAATACAAAATGAAGAGAGCAAACGTGAAAATATTCAATAATTTACAAAATAAAAGACTATGCAAAATATTGTTATGTTATAATTGGAAATGGTTTATCGGATTTTCAAAGGAAACAGGAGGTACACATATGGAAGAAACTATTTCACTGAAGGAAATTATGAGCGTACTGAAGAAACGATGGCAGCTGATAGCGGGCTGCGTTATTGGAGCTATTCTTTTGAGTGCTATTGCTACATTTTTCTTTATGACACCGACGTATCAATACTCTTCGGAATTCATCGTCAACCAGGAGAAAAGCAATAACCAGCAGCAGGCGGGATACGATATCAACGAAATCAGGTCGAACGTCGAACTTATCAATACATATAATGTCATTATTAAGAGTCCTGCAATTTTAGATGAAGTGAACAACGAACTGGATCTCAACTTAAGCGCCGAACAGCTGGCGAACAAAATAACCGTCTCTAACGCCGAGCAGTCCCAGGTCGTTACAGTAGCTGCGACTGATGAATCGGCGGAGACTGCAGCGAATCTTGCGAATGCAACGGTTAAGACGTTCGAAGCAAAGATTCCTGAGTTGATGAACGTCGATAACGTGAACGTCCTGTCGGAAGCGGAAGTAGGAATCAACCCTTCTCCGGTAAGTCCTAACGCTCCGTTGAATCTCGCTATCGCAGCGGTCGTCGGCCTCATGCTCGGAGTGGGAGCGGCATTCCTCCTTGAGTATCTCGACACCACGGTAAAAAGTGCGGATAACCTGGAAGAAACTTTCGGTATGCCGGTCCTGGGTTCGGTATCTACCATAGCCCCCGGCGAAGCTGCTAGTGGAGAGAGAGCCGTGATGAATAAAAAGCCGGTGACTTCAAGTGAAAGGAGACAAAACGTTGGTTCTTAAAAGAAATAAAAAATCACCTTTAATGAAAAGAACGTTGATTGCCCACGAAAACCCGAGATCCCCCATTTCCGAACAGTACAGGACGATACGTACGAATCTGGATTTTGCTTCAGTCGACAGCAAACTGCACACGATGACCGTAACTTCGGCGGGGCCCTCTGAGGGGAAGTCACTCACTACAGCTAACCTGGCGATAGTATTTGCCCAGCAGGGGAAGAGGGTTCTACTAGTGGATGGTGACTTAAGAAAGCCGACTGTACATTATACGTTCCGCCTCGACAACGTTTCAGGGTTGAGCAACTATGTAGCGGGCCATGGAGATACTGTGAGAGAGATTGCGCAACCGACCCAGGTGGATGGGCTTGACATTGTAACGAGCGGACCGATTCCGCCGAATCCTTCCGAACTGTTAGGGTCGGCGAGAATGGAAGCATTCATCGATGAGGCGAAACAGAAATATGACTTAGTAATATTTGACTCGCCGCCTGTATTAGCCGTGACGGATTCTCAGGTCCTCACTTCGCAGACGGATGGTGCGTTACTCGTAGTCCGGAACAAGAAAACCGAAAAAGAAGCTGCGAATAGATCCAAGGAACTGCTTGAACAGGCAAAAGCGAAGGTCTTAGGTATTGTTTTAAACGATGTCCCTCAGAAAGAAAGCGGATATTACGCGTACTATGGTAACCGGTAATAAAATACAGCTCTACTGTTAATGTACAGAAGAGCTGTATTTTTTCTGGGACTTTTGGTAAAATAAAGATATAGTGTAAATACATCTAATTAGTTAGGGAGCGAATCTTATGATTGACATACATAGTCATATTTTACCAGATGTTGACGACGGAGCTCAGTCGGAGCAGGAAAGTCTGGAAATGGCCGAGCAGGCTCTGGATGAAGGGATTCATACTATTGTGGCAACCCCTCATTTTAAAAATGGGCAGTGGGATAATTCACGGCGCGATATAGAGGGAAAGGTCCATGTCCTTAATCGCTTTTTCGAAGATAACGACGTACCGCTTCAGGTGCTGCCGGGACAGGAAACACGGATAAACGGAGAAATGCTTGAAGATTTGGATGCTGAAGAAGTTTTGCCGATCAACCACAGTCGATACGTTTTCGTGGAATTTCCGAGTGACGCTGTGCCGAGATATACGAGTCAGCTTCTGTACGACCTGCAGTTGAAAGGATATAAACCGGTGATTGTACATCCGGAGCGGAACAGTTATTTTCAGGAGAAGCCTTCCGTTCTTCATGACTTTATCCATCAGGGCGCATACGCTCAGCTGACTGCAGGAAGTCTGGTGGGAAGCTTCGGCAAGCCGGTGAAACAGTTCAGTGAACAATTGATGGAGGCGAAGCTCATCCATCTGATTGCATCAGATGCTCACAATGTGAAACACCGTCCGTTTCATATGAAAGAGGCCTTTGGAAGAATCGAGAAATTGTATGGCCCGGAGACGCGCGAAGTGTTTCTTGATAATGCGAGATTTGTAGTGAACAATGAGCCTTTATTCGCTGAACCTCCGGAACACGTGAAAAAGAAAAAAAGATTCGGTCTCTTTTAGAAACAATCAGAACCCCCTGCCCTTTCCCATAAGGGCAGGGGGTTCTATCTGGATTTTTCACATCTAAAGTATCAGTGGTAGAATGCTGTTACTCGGTTTTTTTGGTAAGAATCAATCCATTGCCACGAGCTTCTTGCACAAAAATATGTAGTTACCATACAGCTTCCTAAAGCCGGTATTGCCAGTAAAGGAAAGTATTGTTAAACTTATAAAGTAATTCTTCATGAAAACATTAATGAAGAAAGAAGGCAATTACTCTATGGAACATTTTTTAGATAAATTTTTTGAAATTACAACTAAACAGATTGTACCCTTCTTTTGAATAATATAAACACTGACATTTGCAATTTGTCCATCATAGTAGATACTACATAAGAAAGTAGGAGTTTTTCATGGTCATGACGAAAAATCGGAGATTGTTGCTGTTAATTACAATAGATTCATTAATTGTGACGTTCTCTATCTACATGTCACATTTCTTCCTCAACCCTTACTTCCACGTCTTTAATCGAATCGTATTTGTCACTTCCCTCATGCTCCTTATAACCCACCACCTCTTTTCCTGGACGCTTGGCATGTATAGAAAGAAATGGCGCTATGCCAATATGGAAGAGCTTCTAGGTCTTACTACCGTTGTATCATCTTCTGTATTATCAACAGCCATTCTCCAGTTCGGATTGTTCGGAACTGTATACGAGCGGGCGTTGATCGTTACTTGGATGCTCCATATTCTCATGATCGGCGGAGTCAGATATTTATGGAGATACTACAATACGTACGGCCTTACTCTCAACCCGGGTCTTAGAAAAGTTAAACTCATGAAAAATAACCCGGAAGCCAGGCGCACGGTTATTATAGGGGCAGGATCAGCAGGGCAGATGCTCGCTAATCAGATGAGAGGCAATGGTGATACGAGTGTCAATCTCATCGGGTTTATCGATGATGATCTATTCATACAGAAAATGTCTATAGCTTCCGTTCCTGTTCTTGGCCGGGTGAAAGATATGGAAAAAGTGGTCAATAATAAAGAAATCGACCACGCTGTAATTGCTATGCCTTCGGTGGATCGTTCACGCATGCGGGAAGTCATTAAACAGGTCCAACCTCACGTTAAAAGTGTGCAGACGTTGCCGATGATTGAGGACATTGCTTCCGGAAAAGTTTCTGTCAGTCATATCCGTGATGTTTCCATTGAGGATTTGCTGGGGCGTGAACCTGTCGAACTGGACACCGATTCCATTAATGAAGAAATTACCGGGCAGACGATCCTTGTCACAGGGGCAGGCGGCTCCATCGGTTCTGAAATCTGCCGCCAGCTCGTCAATTTTAAACCGAAGCGATTAGTGCTTCTGGGTCACGGAGAATTCAGCATTTATAACATTCATATGGAATTGTCCAACCTTGACCTTGAGACAGAGGTCATTCCGGTTATTGCAGATGTACAGGACCGCGACCGCATCCATCAGGTGATGAAAGAGTACAAGCCGCAGTATGTGTATCACGCAGCGGCGCACAAACACGTTCCTCTGATGGAAGCGAACCCGAAAGAAGCGGTGAAGAACAATGTCATCGGAACGAAGAATGTAGCCGAAGCAGCGGACAGGGCCCGGGTTAAAACATTCGTACTCGTCTCCACAGATAAGGCGGTCAACCCTACAAACGTGATGGGAGCAACGAAACGCTTAGCGGAAATGGTCATCCAGTCCTTGAACCCGGAAAGCAAAACTGAATACGTAGCCGTCCGATTCGGAAACGTCCTCGGTAGCCGCGGCAGTGTCATTCCACTCTTCAAAAAACAGATTGAAGCGGGTGGACCGATTACCGTAACAGATCCTGAAATGACGCGTTACTTCATGACGATCCCGGAAGCATCAAGACTCGTCCTTCAAGCAGGAGCCCTTGCCAGAGGTGGAGAAATCTTCGTCCTCGACATGGGCGAGCCGGTGAAAATCGTCGATCTCGCGAAGAATCTCATATATCTCTCCGGCTTCACGGAAGAAGAGATACCAATCGAATTCTCAGGCATCCGTCCAGGGGAGAAAATGTACGAAGAACTACTTGGAGACAACGAAGTACATCCTGAACAAATCTATCCTAAGATTTATATCGGAAAAAACAACCAAGTATCAAACGAAAACATCCGTGATATTGCAGAACATGAGCTCGTCTATCTGAAGACAGAGAAGATTCCTGAAAGAGTGTTCGATCTTATTACGGTAAAAGAAAAACAGACCGTTTCACACGGTTGAAATTTCACACTTCAAAGAATAATTATAGCAAAGGAAGGTATCCTGAATGGAAACTACCAAAATGAATGATAAAATCTTCCTTTCTTCCCCTCATATGAGTGATGAAGGATATGAGAAGGATTATGTACAACAAGCCTTTGACACAAATTGGATTGCTCCACTTGGAGAGAATGTTAACGGATTTGAAAGAGAACTTGCGGCAATGGTGGGTTCTAAAGATGCAGCGGCTTTGTCTTCTGGGACAGCCGCTATCCATTTGGCCCTAAAAGCAGCCGGAGTCGGAGAAGGGGATGTTGTATTCTGTCCAACCCTTACTTTCTCAGCTACCGCTAATCCGATTATCTATCAAAATGCAACACCTGTATTCATTGATAGCGATGAGAAAACATGGAATATGGATCCAGAAGCACTAAAAGAAGCGTTCGAGAAATATCCAGAAGTTAAAGCTGTGATTGTCGTTCATTTATATGGTCTTTCCGCAAACATGGATCAGATTATGAAAATTTGTGAAGAATATGATGTAGCAGTAATAGAAGATGCAGCTGAGTCTCTAGGTACTTATTATAAAGGGAAGCATACAGGGACATTTGGTGATTATGGAGTGTTCTCTTTTAATGGAAATAAAATTATAACCACTTCTGGGGGCGGAATGCTTATTTCCGATGATGAGGAAAGAGTAGCTAAAGCCAGGTTCTGGGCTACTCAGTCACGAGATCAAGCAAGGCATTACGAGCATAGCGAATTAGGATTCAACTATCGCATGAGTAACGTAGTCGCCGGGGTTGGTCGCGGACAATTAAAAGTATTACAAGATAGGGTAGAAAAGAAAAGATACATCTTCAACTACTACAAAAAAGCACTAGAGAAGTTTGAAGATATAACATTTATGCCAATGAATTCATGGGACGAGCCGAATTGCTGGCTGACGGTTATGACTTTGAATGGAAGTGTTCGCCCTCTCGACGTAATAACAGCTTTAGAAAATGAAAATATCGAAGCAAGACCTATTTGGAAACCCATGCATCTTCAACCCTTTTTCGAACAATATCCTTCTATAGGTGGAGAGGTTTCAGAAGGATTATTTAATAACGGTGTATGTTTACCATCGGATACGAAGATAACCGATGAGGATTTAGAGAGAGTGGTGAAGACTCTCAAAAAGGTGTGGTTACATTAATGAAAAGTGATCAAGGTATTTATAGAAAATTTGTTAAAAGACAAATGGATTTTATTTTATCCTTACTTGGAATTTTATTTCTTGGACCCGTATTCATTATAGTCGCTATGTTAGTTAAGAAGAAACTAGGAAAGCCGGTTCTATTTAAACAAGATCGTCCAGGTTTAAATGGTGAAATTTTCAAGATGTACAAATTCCGTACGATGACTGATGCAAAAGACGTGGATGGAGAGCTTCTGCCGGATAATATCAGGTTAACAAGTTTTGGACAATTTCTCCGTTCGACCTCTCTTGATGAGTTGCCTGAACTTTTCAACATACTAAAGGGCGATATGTCGATTATTGGTCCTAGACCGCTATTGGTTTCTTATTTACCACTATATAATGACCATCAAAAGCGCCGCCACGAAGTAAGACCGGGGCTTTCGGGACTGGCTCAAGTGAATGGCAGAAATGCGATTAGTTGGGAAGATAAATTCAACTTGGATGTGAAGTATGTTGATAGTGTAAGTTTCGTTACTGATTGGAAAATAATCATTACTACTATTAAAAAAGTGTTCGTTAAAGAAGGGATCAGTTCCGAGACTGCCACGACTATGGAGCCGTTTCAAGGAAATGAAAAATCATGAAAAACAAACTTTTGATAATTGGTGCTAGTGGTCATGGGAAAGTTGTCGCTGATATTGCTTTAAAAATGAATAAGTGGGAAGAAATTGCTTTTTTAGATGACGATGAAAGTAAAATAACCTCAATGGGTTTGAGAGTAATTGGAACTTCTACTGACGTAGATAAATATATTGATGAATATGACGTGTTTGTAGGGATTGGTAATAATAGTACGCGCGAATTAATTCAGGATTCCCTTGAAAAAAAAGGAGCTAGTGTTCCTATTTTGATTCATCCTAATACTGTGTGTGGTGAACAAGTCCATATAGGTTCTGGATCAGTCGTAA
Source organism: Salimicrobium humidisoli (assembly GCF_002295105.1). Classification (GTDB taxonomy): domain Bacteria; phylum Bacillota; class Bacilli; order Bacillales; family Halobacillaceae; genus Salimicrobium; species Salimicrobium humidisoli. The sequence goes on from NZ_NSGH01000004.1 coordinate 109,287, forward strand.
TGCCTGGGGTTGTAATAAACTGCTGCAGCGAAATTGGTAAAGGGAGCATAATAAATACAGGTGTTACTCTGGATCACGATAATATTATCGAGGATTTCACCCATATATCACCAGGAGTACATTTAGCTGGTTCGGTTAGTATAGGAAAAAAAACTTGGATAGGTATAGGAAGTGTAGTAAGTAATAACGTAAACATTGTAGAGGAGTGTACAGTTGGTGCTGGTTCTTTGGTTATCAGGGACATTAAAAAATCAGGAACGTATATTGGTGCTCCAGTAAAGAGAATGGATGAAAATGATAAATTCAAGGGTGAGGGGGATTAGGAGTGAAAATATTATTTGTTTCAACAGTCTCAAATACCGTTAATACATTTTTAATACCTCACATAAGGATGCTAAGAGAGTTAGGTCATGAAGTTGATGTAGCGTTTAATATTGTCCAAGATGTTCATCCTGAATTAGCACGAATGGGATGTGAAATTTATAATCTAGAGTTTAATCGTTCTCCGCTCAAAAAGCAAAATTATATAGCTTATAAAAAATTAAAAAAAATTATAGAACATAATAATTATGACGTTGTTCATACACATACTCCAGTAGCTTCCGCTTGTGTGAGGTTTGCATGTAAAACAAACTCTAGTGTACAAGTAGTCTACACTGCTCATGGGTTTCATTTCTTTAAAGGGGCACCATTTTTAAACTGGATGATATACTATCCTATTGAACGTTGGTTAGCCCGATATACAGATGTAATAATCACAATTAACAGTGAAGATTATTTCAAAGCAAAAAACTCACTAAAGGCTAGAAAAATTGAGTACGTTCCAGGTGTAGGTATAAATACTCAAGACAATGATTACGTTTCTATTAATAAAACTGAAAAACTTAGAGCCCTTGGACTGCCTGAAGAGGCTTTTATTCTTCTTTCTATTGGTGAACTCAACAAAAATAAAAACCACGAGACTGTTATAAAAGCTTTAGCAAAATTAAACAAGTCAAATGCTTATTACGTTATTTGTGGAGAGGGTGGTTCTAGAAAATATTTAGAAAAACTTATTGTCTCTCATGGGTTGGAAAATAAAGTGAAGTTATTGGGTTTCAGGACTGATGTGGATACTATGTATAAACTTGCTGACGTGTTTGTTTTTCCATCTTTTAGAGAAGGATTATCTGTGTCTTTGATGGAAGCAATGGCCAATGGTGTGCCAGTAGTTGGCTCTGATATCAGAGGTAATAGTGATTTGATTGAAGATGGTAAAGAGGGATATTTAAAAGATCCTAATGATATAGAAGGTTTCATGGAAGCAATTAGCACATTAATGAACGATAAAACTACCAGGAATAAATTTGGTGTAGAAAGTAAAAAAAAGATTAAAACATATGACTACAGTAATGTTTTGAAAGATATGGAGAAAATATATTTAACATGTACATAAAATAATAATATGGAGGATCAATCTAATGAAAGTTTTAATCAGTAACTTGATAGGTGTAAAAATAGATAAAAGTTACCCCTGGAAAGACACATTATTTATTAATTCGGGTATTGCAACATTTGGTGATGCAGAGTACGAAAAATCTAAGGCTACTATTTCTATTGAAAAATGCAAAACATTAAGTTCTGATGACTGCCGTGATATAGGAGAAGGAATGCTAATTGGTAACAATGTATTTGTAGATATGAAATATGGAGTGCGAATTGAAAGGGAATCAAATAACCACATTACTTTGAAAGTAGTGCAAGAATGCAATGAATGGCTAGTGATTTGCATTCAACTATTACTACTAGAATTAAATTGTACCCTTGTTCATGCAGCGGCTCTTGAAAAAGATGGGGAAGTATTACTGTTACCATCTTGGGGTGGTGTGGGAAAAACTGCTACTGTAATGCGAATGGTAAAAGAGGGAGAGTGGAAATTATTAGGGGATGATCTTGTGATTGTTAAAAATAATGAAATCCACCCATTTTTAAAACCATTTGTGATTTATCCCTATCACAAGAATTTATTCCCACAAGTTTTCCAAAGTAATAAAAGAAATATCATTACAAATTCAAATTTAAACAAATTGTTGAGTAGTGGAATCCCTTACGCTAAAAAAATCATGAGACCTATTCCAGGTTTATTAGCTTTTGCTAGAAAACATAACCCGCAATCTATGAGAGTTAGTCCCCTCGAACTTTTTGATAATAAAGAAATATCAAACGGTGGAGAGCTTAAAAAAGTTATATGGTTAGAGAGAATAGTAGGTAATGAAGTGAATTATTATGAGAAAGAAATAGAGTCATTAGTATCAAAGGTAGTATCAGTTTCAATATTAGAGCTTTTTGCTGGTAGAATAAATTGTGTATATGCTCTGAATGGGGCTGGTATATTTGATTATCAAAAGACACATATCAAAATGTATGATTTAATAACGTCATCCTTTAAGAGAACGGAAAATTTTGAGTTAGATATTCCTACATCAATTTCTATAGACGACGTTGGAGAAATCGTTTTAAAGCATATTGTATCTGATAAATCAAACGACGACTCAGGTTCAAGGATGATTGAAATATAAATAATTACTTAAGTTACTACTTAACATGCATTTAGGGAGTGCTCTTTATATGAGGTTGCTTTATGTTTCGGATCATCGGTTTATTAAAAGTAAATCAGGCGAGATTTACACAACGGGACAAATGAGTGAAAAGTATTTCAACAGGTTCAAAGGTTATTTTAAATTTGTCACAGTTACTGGTATTTGTGAAGAAGAAAATGAAAATAACAAAAATAAAATGGTGGAAAAAGTAAATACAAACTCTGCTTTTGTTAAATTCCATTTAATTGAATCAAAGGGGACAGTATTAGGAAAAATCATAGCGATTCGAAATATAAAAAAAGAATACAAACAATTAATAAAACACCATGATAGAGTAGCTACTAAAGCCCCTTCTCTAATAATTAGATTTGTGAGTAAAATAGCCTGTAAACATCAAGTTCCTTATCTTATTGAAATGGTAGGGTGTCCATGGGATGCATTATGGAACCATGGCCTGAAAGGTAAAATCATAGCTCCGTTTGTACGCCACACAGTGAAAAAGTCTTTGGAAACGGCTCCATATGTAGTTTATGTAACCAACTATTTCTTGCAAAAAAGGTATCCTACAAATGGAATACATACCAACTGCTCAAATGTTTCATTAACCAATTTTAGTGACTCTGCCCTTGATATGCGTTTAAGAAAACAGAATAGTTCAGATTTAAATAAAAAAACAATTATCGGAACTACTGGGGCAATTAATGTTAAATACAAAGGTCAACAGTATGTTATTGAAGCATTGGGTGCTTTGAAAAAAGAGGGGTTTGTTAATTTTGAATATCAAATTGTAGGTGGTGGAGACAAGAGTTATTTGTCATCTATTGCAGAACATAATGGTGTAAAAAATCAAGTGAAATTTTTGGGCTCAATACCACACGCCCAGATACATGATTGGCTGGATAAATTGGACGTGTATGCACAACCAAGTGTAACCGAAGGGTTACCAAGGTCTTTAATTGAGGCTATGAGCAGAGGTTTGCCTGCAATTGGATCAAATGTAGGTGGAATACCTGAATTATTAGATGAAGAGTGTATATTTAACAAAAAATCAATAAATGCTATTAAAAAATTATTGATAGATATGAGAGGTAACAAATTACAATATTATGCAAAGCGAAATTATAATGAAGCTAAGAAATACGATAAGCTATTAATAGAAGAAAGAAGAAATCATATTTTAGAAAAATTTTCATCAAAGAAACAAATTGGGGATAAGAGGGAGTGAAAGATATGTTTGAAAGATTAATAAATAAACAGGAGAAAATTTCTTTGGTAGGTTTAGGTTATGTAGGTATGCCTATTGCGGAGGCTTTTTCTAAAAAGATAGATGTGATAGGTTTTGATGTTAATCCAGAAAAAGTGAAACAGTACAAGAGTGGAATTGATCCAACAAAAGAAGTTGGTGATGAAGTGATAAAAGATTCATCAGTAGAGTTTACGTCTGATGAGAAGAAACTCAGAGGAGCAAAATTCCACATTGTTGCTGTTCCGACCCCAGTTAGAGATGATCATACACCCGATTTGAATCCAATCAAATCAGCAAGCCGAACTTTAGGAAGAAATTTGACAAAAGGCTCTATAGTAGTGTACGAGTCTACTGTTTATCCGGGTGTAACAGAAGAGATTTGTATCCCAATATTAGAAGAGGAATCTGGGTTAAGGTGTGGGGTAGATTTTAAGGTCGGCTATTCTCCGGAAAGAATTAATCCAGGGGATAAAACGCACAGGTTAGAGAATATTATAAAGGTTGTAGCCGGTCAAGACAGAGAAACTTTAGATATCATTTCAAGTGTATACGAATTAGTGGTAGAAGTAGGTGTTCATCAGGCTCCAACTATCAAAGTAGCAGAAGCAGCAAAAGTTATAGAAAATTCACAGAGAGATATCAATATTGCTTTCATGAATGAATTATCCATCATATTCAATAAAATGGATATTGATACTAAGTCTGTTCTTGAAGCAGCAGGAACCAAGTGGAATTTCCTTAATTTCTCTCCGGGGTTAGTAGGTGGTCACTGTATAGGCGTGGATCCATATTACCTTACTTATAAAGCCCAACAAATGGGGTATCACTCTCAAATTATACTTTCAGGAAGAAAAATCAATGACGATATGGGCAAATATGTTGCGGAAAATACTATCAAGAAAATGATTAAGTCAAATAAACAGGTAAAGGGTTCAAAAGTAGCAGTATTCGGTATTACATTCAAAGAAAACTGTCCAGATGTTCGAAACACCAAGGTGGTTGACGTGATTAACGAATTAGAAGATTACGGAGCAGAAGTAACTGTAGTGGATCCTCAAGCTGATAAAGAAGATTTGGCGCATGAATATGGCATTCAACTTACTGAACCGGAAGATGTTACTGGAATGGATGCTGTAATTTTTGCAGTTCCACATGATGAATTTAAATTAATTAGTTTGACGGACTTAAATAGTATGTTTAAAGAAAATAATTTTGTAGAACCCAAAATTTATAATCAAGTAGCTACGACATCGGAAACTTATAATCAAGTAGCTACGACATCAAAAATTAACAGTATCAATGAAAACGAAGGAAAAGTTTTAATAGATCTAAAAGGTTTGTTCAGTAAAGAAGAATCTGAAGATGCTGGATTTATATATTGGAGGGTATGATAGTGGGTTACAAACATTTGGTTTTCCCAAAAGGAAGTAAATTTTTGGTTACTGGCGCAGCGGGTTTTATCGGTTCCAACTTAGTAGAAGCTATACTTGAACTGGGTTATGAAGTAAGAGGGTTGGACAACTATTCGATAGGAAAGAAAAAAAACGTAGATGATTTAATTTATAACACAAATTATGAGTTCATTGAAGGAGACATACGAGATTTCGACACATGTTTAGCAGCTTGTGAAGGTGTTGATTATGTCTTGAATCAAGCTGCTTGGGGAAGTGTGCCTAGAAGTATAGAATTGCCTGTTTTATATGAAGACATCAACATTAGAGGAACTTTAAATATGATGGAAGCTGCTCGACAGAACAATGTTAAAAAGTTCGTATATGCCTCAAGCTCATCAGTATATGGAGATGAGCCGAACCTTCCTAAAAAGGAAGGAAAAGAAGGCAACCTTCTATCTCCTTATGCCCTTACTAAAAAAGTTAATGAAGAGTACGGCAAAATGTATACAAGTTTATATGGTCTAGATACTTATGGTATGCGCTATTTTAATGTTTTTGGCAGAAGACAAGACCCAGATGGTATGTATGCGGCTGTTCTTCCGAAATTTATAAAAAAATTGTTAAATAATGAATCTCCAACTATCAATGGCGATGGAAAGCAAAGTAGAGATTTTACTTATATTGAAAATGTGATTGAAGCTAATTTAAAAGCCTGCAATGCTTCTCATGATGCAGCAGGTGAAGCATATAACATAGCCTATGGTGGTAGGGAATTTTTAATTGACATTTATAAAAAGTTATCGAACGCATTGAAAAAAGATGTTCCAGTGACTTATGGACCTGATCGAAAGGGCGATATTAAACATAGTAATGCTGATATCAGCAAAGCAAAAAGTATGATAGGTTATGATCCAGAATGGAGTTTTGAACAAGGAATGAATGATGCTATTATTTGGTATGAAAAAGAACTACAGTAAAATCAATTGTAAAAATATATGATGATTTTTTCTTTTCATAAAAAACACCATGGTAATCTTTAAAAGAAAAATACTTTATTGAGGGTGCGATCAAACTTGAATTATAAACTTGATGTAGCATCGATACAAAACCCAACTATTTAGTGTTTAGGTGCTTCCGGTGATAAGCGGCCGGGGGAGGGAGCATATTGTCCCGCGAATACGGATGTTATTGTACTAGGAGACGTAATCATATAAGGCACTTCCTAACTCCTAAGGCATATCAAATTTTTCTCCATACATGAACTTTGTTTTTAGGAGTTTGTATGTACTGTGGCAATGGTACTGTCATGTGCATATCCTTTTTTACTCAAGAAAAGGTCAATACCAAAAGTTTTAAGCAATTTTTAGTGGTCTGTTTTTTAAACTCGTTCCCTCCCTTATTCGGTATGAAAGAGTTGAATTTCCCTTAAGTCTCCCTCAATGAAAGCGAAAGTTTTTTGGGTAAGGGCTGCATCTTTTTTGACACCGGAACTGTACCCGATAAATTTCTGGGTTTCGAAGTTCTTTCTGCTTTACCGAAAATGTCCGCAATCTAGGCTGTGAACTCATTTTCTTCAGATAAATCTATTAATTTTGATTCATAATAATACGTACTCTTTGGGGCAGGAGGGCACACATTGCTGATACCTAGTAACTGTGTTGGTCGTTACGGATCAAATTTACGTTCTTTCCATGATCAGCGTAACTTGTTTTAAAATGGCGTTCCTCATTTTAAGACGTTGATTCTCTTTGCGAAGCTTCCCCCCCCCTTCTCTTCAGGCGTTCTGTTTTTTCTACCTTGAACGAACCGGTATCATGATATTAGCTCATCCAACCGTCGAAAGAAGAAGTCAACTTATACTCCCGAACGATTTTCTGTATTGACTTGCCTCCTTCGTAAAGCTACAACTATTTTGTTTGGTCATAGTTAAGCACTCCTAGGCGTTCGATTTTCGTAACGTGTAGCTAACCTTCATAAAACTGTCCAATTAATTGTAGCCTATCTAACTGGTATATTATCTATTGGTAACCCAGTAATGAAATGGTTAGATAATTTAAAGCTATTTTATAGTCCCTAGTTTAACTAATGGTTTTGTAAAAGCATTAATAGAAGCTACGAAGCACAGGGATCTTGCTATTGGCAGGAAGGTAACAGTATTCTAAAACTGTAAAGAGAAGTTATGTTATTCAACAATAGATGTTGTAAAACACTAGCAGAATTACTTGAAAGTCCTAGAAAAATTAAGTTTCACTTTTTAAATTATGATAGAAAACTTTCACAAATATACGGATTATGGAAGTGACATATTGATTAATAGAACAGGAAATTCCTTAAGACAATTAGAAATAGTATTCATTAAATATCGGTTAAAATTTTTGTGAATTTTCAAAATATATTATTAAGAGGTAATACTTTATTATGTTGAAAAAAATGAATTTTAAGAACTTTAGTCAAGTAATATGTGTATTAATGTTACTTGCTATATTCACTCTTTCGATCTTATTTTTAACTTTATTTGAAGAGGTTGTTACTTTTAAAACAACTTCAATTCTATCGATAGTAAGTACAGTTGTTTGTTTTGTTTATATTAGAATAAAAGATAGCATTCTAAATTTAGGTGTCTTTACTGTTTTATTTTTATATTTTACGCTAGTGCACTTTGGTGCAACGTCCGTATTTCTTATCACTCCAGATAGTATTTTTAACAATTTCGAGCCTCATCAATATGAATGGTTGTACTCTAGACAAGTTAATTTAGCAATATTAAATAGTATTATTGGGCAAATAGTTTTTATGCTTAGTGCAGTCGTATTTAGTAAAAACTCTCTTTATTCCAATTCCGACAAAACAATATCTCCGTCTTCTATATGGTTACCTAGGATAGGTTTTATATCGTTGATTTTAGTATTATTTTACTTTCTATTTAATTTAGCGATTGGGAACTTTTCTTTAACATCTAGTTATGGTGAATTTATAGCGTGGAGAAACGAGAGTAATTTTTTTTCTATGGCAATTTTTCTATTGGCAACAGGTTTTATAATAGTTATCTCAACTGGAAATGTTAAACAAATCAAAAGTATTACTATTCTGTATGGGATTATTAGTCTAATTCTATTCGTTACGGGAAATAAAGGTGAGGTTCTTTATGCAGCTTTAGCTGCTATAGGAATATATTATTCAAGATTTAGAAAGATAAATAAGAAGATATTAGTAGTGGGCTTAGTCCTATTTTTTATCGTAGTACCGTTTATCACTTCAGCTAGAAACGGAAGTATAGTCAAGTCTTTCAATGAAATCGGTATAAATATAACTAGCCCATTTATTGAAATTGGCTGGCAATTAAGAACTGTAGAGAAGGTTGTTCATTGGATTAACTCCGGTGAAAACCTAGGGTATGGAATTAGCTATTTTGCTCCTCTGGAAAGAATTATATCCAAACTGACTTTAGGAATAATACCTGAAATTCCTATTAAGGGAGTCCCTTGGTCATTTGGTGAAAGATTACCTGGTTGGGGTTTTTCACAAGTGGCTGAATCCTATTATAATTTCGGACTTATAGGCCCAGTTATTTTTTATTTAATTCTTGGTTGGTTCACGGTAAAAGCTGAAAATCAAAAAAATAATGTATATCAGAAAGCTTGGTTCTCAGTTATAGTAGTAATACTTATGATTCTAACTAGAAACAGATTCTCGTTTGTTCCTGGTCAAATTTCAATAGCGTTAATAATAGTGTCTATTGCTTTTATACTGGATGGCAATTATAAAACTAAGAAAATTCAAGGCAAGAGGCAGTAATGAGGGCCATTTAATAAATAGAGGATCATGCCAGATTAATCAAAAGTTTTTGGGTGAAGGTTACTAATAAGTATTTAGGGAGTGATACTCATGCCATTTTTTAGTGTTATTATGCCTTGTTTTAATAAGGAAAAATATATCTATGATGCTCTTGAAAGTGTTATAAATCAGAGTTTTGAAAACTTCGAAGTAATTATAGTTGATGATGGTTCAACAGATAATAGTTTAAACGTAGTATCTACTATTGATGATAAACGCATAAAAATAATAAATCAAAAAAATGAAGGGGTATCCGCAGCTAGGAATAGGGGCATTAAGTTTGCGAAGGGGGAATACATTGCCTTTTTAGATGCAGATGACTTTTGGTCCGATATTCATTTATTGAACATTTATAATATGATTAATGAATTCCCAGGTTGCGGCTTATATTGTACGGCGTATGATCGAGTTGTGAACGGTAAAAAAAAATCATCTCGTTTTAAAAACATGCCAGCCAAAGATAACAAAATATACTTAATTAATGATTATTTCGAGGAAAGTACTTTAGGTAATAATATTGCTTGGACCTCAGCGGTAGTAGTTCCAAGAAATGTACTGCTCGAAGTTGGAGGTTTTCCAGAAGGAGTCAATAGGGGAGAAGATCGATATGTTTGGGGAGTGATTGCTTTAACTTATAAAGTTGTTTTTTACAATTATCCTACTGCATTTTATAGAATAATTGACACAGGTTTGACATCCAGTGAAGACATAAATATTCATTGGATCTTTGAGGATTATATCAATAATTTAAAACATAGTGAAATTAGCTCAGAGCAACTTGAAAATATTCATATTTATTTACTAGAGCGCAGATTAAGCTTTGTGATCCCTTTGTTTAAGAATAAACAGTATCAAAAATCCTTTAAAACTCTTTTGAATAGCTTTAAATATGGAAAATTACGTCCCAAAGCTTTTGAAATTTTAATTAGACTTTTGTTACGGAGGTAGTATTTTGAAAAATAATAATATCATACATATATTTGGGAAGATGGAATTTGGAGGTGCAGAATTAAGAACTATAGAAATTATGGATAACATGCAAAATTCTTTTGAAAATATATATTTTTGTACTATGAGTGGTGAAAAGGGCCGGTTAGCAAAAGAGTTAAACGAAAAGGGGTATAATGTTATCCCATGTAATATTTTCAGTCTTAGTTTTCCAATGGAATTTATGAAGATATTAAAAAAAAATAACATTGATATCGTTCATTCACATATTTCAATTGTTTCTGGCTATATTATGTTTCTAAGTTTTTTAGCAGGTGTAAACAAGAGAATTGTACATTTTCGTAGCTCGAAAATTGGCAAGACCCGGTCTGTTAAAGAAAAAATCAAAACAGGGGTGTTAAAATTATTAATATTGACTTTCGCTACCGATATAGTTGCTGTAAATAGATATACAATGGTGAATCATTTTAAAAATTACAAAAAAATTAAAAAGTGCAAAATATTGTATAACGGAAAAGGGATGTTGTATTCAGAGGATGAAAGAAAGATAAGACAATTTAAAAGTGAATATTCTATAAAGAATGATGAAAAAGTAATTATTCATATCGGTAGATTTAATGAAGCTAAAAATCATTATAAGGTTATTTCAGTCTTTAATTCTTTTAATAAAATAGTTCCAAAGTCAAAGCTATTACTTATAGGAGATAATAATTCTGAGCTAGGTCAAAATATACAAGATTTAGTTAAGAATCAAAACCTTGAAAATAAGGTCCTCTTTTTAGGAAGACAAAGTAATATCAAGGATTTTCTTTCCATCTCGGATGTTTTGTTGTTCCCTTCTTATTGGGAAGGCCTTCCTGGTGTAGTGTTAGAATCCCTATCTGCGGGCATTCCAGTATTAGGGAGTAACATCGGTGGTCACTATGAAATCTCTGATACAAATGACGGTATCACTATAGTACCTTTAAATAGTAGTGACCAAGAATGGAGTAGAACTTTAAAATCAATTGTATATTCAGGTAAACAGAGGCAAATAGCAGATAGTTTTAGAAAGTCACCATATTATATAGAGGAAGTTTTAAAACACTTTGAAATTTTGTATGATTCGAACTGAAATTAGTATTAATAATTAAGATCATTACGATTTATCATATACCAAAGTTCACAATATAAAAGCGCATCGGAATATTTTCATCATAAAGGGAATGATTTCATGACAAAAAAAACAGAGAATGAAAATAGTGTCATTTCGAATTTATTTAGCGAACTAAAATTTAATCAAATAGATTTCGTGTTACTATCTGATTTTGAAAGTGAAGGCAACACAGGAGATGTTGACATATATGTACCGCTTAATCACAAATATAAATTTGAATGTACTCTATCAAAACTAGGGTGGTATGAAAGAAAGGAAGGAGCCGATTGCGTTGTAGACTATTTTTATTATCATTTAGATTCAGAGCTATACCTTCATATTAAGTACGAATTAGTTTTTGCAGAAAGTTTTTTTAGAGCATGGAAGTATAATTTTTCTGAAGAAGTACTGGAAAGTAAAGTCTATAATCAATTTGGTGTTCCTAGACCATATGGAATTCATCTAATTATACTTTATTTAGCGAAAACGATAATAAATACAAGTGGAAAACTTGATGTTGCAAAACGCAAGAAAATAAAGGATTACTTGTTCAAACATAAAATCGAATTTCAAGGTGAGAAAGAATTTTTATTCGCAGAAAGATTATATGAATTATTGAAAAAGAAAGATGTAGAAGTTCATTTGTTATCTAAATTAATAAAAGCGTATTTCACTATAAATATTCGAATGATTAGAAGACTGAAAATAAGGAGAACAGGGGCAGGAATTAATGTTCTTTTTTTGGGAACTGATGGATCTGGAAAGACTACACTAATCAATAATATACAAAATTCTATGCAATTTAAAGTTTCTAACTTATATTTAGGAATGGGCGAACAGGGGTGGAAAAGCAAGGGTGTAAAAAAACTCCAGGATAAAAAAATCAATATTGATTCTCTCAATCAATTAAAAAATATGTTTTATGGATTATTAGCTTTACCTTTAGAACTTCTTATTAGAAGATTGGATGCCATAAAAACCGGTAAGAGCAGAATTTTTTTAATCGATCGATTTCCAGGATTTCCTTTTATCAGCAGTAGTAAAACTTATTCGAAATTATACAGTATTGTGTTGCCAAAACCAGATATTGTTATTTTCTTATATGGTAATCCTGAAATTTTAGTCAAAAGAAAAAGTGAATTAACAATTGAACGAGCCATTAGAGATTTAGAAAAATTTGAAAAAGTTGCGGATAAAATCTCGGATAGTAATTATATTTCTATAAATACTACAGAAATGACAATTGATGAAAGTATGGACATTATTAAAGAAATTATACTGAAACACCCCAAAATCAAAAAGAATCTTTTGAAAAAGATCAATATTTAGAAAGGAGGAGGGGGGGTGAAATTATCAAAAATTAAGAATATTCAAATAACTAACACAGGTGCTTTAATACTATTTACGTCTAAATATGTATTTAAGTTTCCGATAAATAAAATGGGATATTACACTATTAGTCAAGAAAAATATTCTTATATGAAAGCTAAACAAGATGTTTTCTTTATGAATAATATTTTACCATCTGGCAGTTTTATAACGGGAATAAAAACGTTAAGAGGAAATCCTATAAAAAAGACTGAAGAATTAGTCCGCATTGATGACTATATTCTGGAAAAACTTAGATATAGTAAAAAATATCCTTTCGTCAGTGCTGAAAAGATAATTGATTATAGTTACATACACATATTAATCAACTATAACGTGGAAAAATTAATTCAAAACTATTTAAAAAAAATTTATATACCAAACACACCTGCACATGGGGATTTGCATATAGGGAATTTATTGATGAATAATGGTGAAATTGCAATTATTGATTGGGGGGGGTATAAGAAAAATAGCAGTTTTTGTTTTGATGCCTTTCATTACTATGTCAGATATTATTCAAAATCTAGAAATAAGAGTTGGGTAGATGTTATCTTTAGTGAGTTTAGTATATCAAAGGAAGCAGTCATTTTATCAAAAATAGCAGGACAAGATATTGAAACACTTAGTATAGCATATGCTATTAATAGAGCTTCGCTAGAGATAGAACAGTTTGGAGATATTAAAAAGTTGAAGCATAATCAAAAAAAGAAATATGTCAAGATAATCGAATTGTGTCAAAAAAAAATTATTGAATCAAGCAATGATGTTTAGAATCGAGCTATACAAATAATACAAGGATTGATAACTTTAATGATTAAAAAGAGTCAGCTTAAATCTAAGACACTTCATGGTTTGCTTTGGAGTTTTATTGAATTACTTTCAAGACAAGGTATACAATTAATAATTCAAATTATTTTAGCGAGGTTGCTAGCACCAGAACATTTCGGAGTAATAGGGATGGTTACAATCTTTATTGCAGTTTCCACCGCGTTTGTTCAAAGTGGGTTGGACCAAGCTTTGATTAGAGAAAAGGCACCTGGGGATAAGGACTATTCTACTGTTTTTTATTTTAATCTAGCGGTTTCAATACTGGTATATGCTATTTCTTTCTATTTTGCGCCTTTAATTGCTCAATTTTATGATGAGAGTAAATTAGTGGGAATATTAAGAGTTATAATGCTCGTTGTAGTTATTAATGCAGTATCCAGTATACAAAGAGTGTTTTTAATTAGAAAAGTGGACTTCAAAACACAAACTAAAATTAGTCTAATATCTGGATTATCAGCTGGTGCTTTTGCAATATCCTTTGCTTTAATGGGGTTAGGGGTTTGGAGTCTTGTAATTCAGCAAATAGTTATGAAATTTACCGAAATGATTTTACTATTGTATAACAATCGATGGGCTCCTTCGTTCATCTTTGACTTCTACCTTTTCAAAAAGTACTTTAATTTTGGATATAAGTTATTACTTTCCAGTATAATAGATATAATTTACAAAAACATTTATTTTGTAATTATTGGTAAAGTGTACACTTTAAACCAATTGGGGTATTACACAAATGCGTCAAAAATTAGAGATGTTGCATCTTTGGCTGTAACCCAATCCATACAAAAAGTAACATATCCTGTGTTGAGTAAGATGAATGATGATCAGTCTTTATTAACTAAAAATTATAGATTATTAATTAGACTTACTGCATATGTCTATTTTCCATTTATGCTCGGGTTGGTTTGTATTGCACCAAGTTTTATTCCATTGTTATTGGGAGAAAAGTGGGTACCTGCTATTAATTATTTTCAGTTGCTCTGTATTGCAAGTCTTCTTTATCCGATAAATGCGATTAATTTAAATATTTTAAAAGTGAAAAACAGATCAGATTTATTTTTATTAATTGAAATCATAAAAAAAATATTTTTATCTATATTAATAATAGTTGCTGTTATTTTGGAACTTGGGGTTTCAGGGCTAATATATAGTGCTATTATAAGCTCGATATTTAATTTATTTATCAATGCTCATTATACTGGTAAAGAGATAAACTATAACATTTCTAAACAAATAAAAGACATGACACCTTCACTTTTATTGGCAATTGTTATGTCAAGTTTGATTTTTTTAAATTTCGAGTACTTAAAAACACCTTTATTTGTAAAAATTATGTTAGAAATCACATTTGGAATAATAACGTATATTAGTTTAAGTTTGATTTTTAAAATTGAGGAATTGAGACTGATTTTCACATTAATGAGAAAAAGTAGTAAAAATGATTAACTTTATGAATGAGAAACCATTTTAATATCTACTATTAATATGTATTCGGAGAGAGAAAACGTATATAACGGAAAACGTTTATGTAGCCAATAACATCCCTTCAATTATTTCCTACATAGGCCGAAAAGCCATGAATTCTTTTAATCGATGACTACCCTAATTCAATAGAACGAGTTAGAAGTGATGAGTCAAGAAATCTACGGCCTCTTCAGTTAAAGTCGAATTACCAAATAAGTGACTTTATCCCCCGAATTAAAGGTTTGTCGTAATGATAATATTCCTCTTTTGTAGAAAGACATCGTTCAGATCCACTTCTGCCATCTTTTTGACCAGAGTCGGACATAAAATTGATCCACTTATGACAAGAGTGAGCCACTACCTTATAAATAGTGGCTCACCTTTTTATTGTTTTAATCCAAAACGTTCCCTCATAGAAGTTTCACCGTCGATGACAATGCTATAGGAATCATGAACGATGCGATCTAGAATAGCGTCTGCGAGTGTACTTTCTCCTATCTTCTCATGCCATCCTCTCGGATCGAATTGTGAACAGAAGATGGTAGAACCATGTTGGTGGCGCGATTCCACAATCTCTAAAAGGTCTCTTGCTTGAGTATCATTAAGAGGTGTTAAAAGCCACTCATCCAAAATAAGTAGATTGACCTTTTTATATTTCTTCATGACCTTTCGATACGTTCCATCTCCTCGAGCGATAGCCAACTCATCAAGTAGATCCGGCAATCTCGTGTATTTAACTTTATAAAACTGCCGACAGGCTGCGTTCCCAAAATCACAGCTTAAATATGTTTTTCCGTTCCCGGAAGCGCCGATTAGTATGATATTATGGCGTTCTTCGATGTAAGCACCAGTCGCAAGGCGTAAGATGAGAGCTTTGATTACAGCCAATGAAATGTACCACCATTGCCATCTATTTTACCACCGAGTGACAAGCGATGTACCAGTTAATGACAGGGCTTTACCACCAATACCTTAGTATACTTAATGAGCATGTAAACGTTTTCCGTTTTATGCATTTTTCTCTTGCCAAATACACAGTGGGGAGAAGTTTTAGGAGACGATATTATTGCGACAGCAATATTGGATCGGTTACTTCACCATTCCAGGGTCTTTTCCGTGGATGGGCCAAGCTTTCGAATGAAAAACAAAGCTGCCGAATAAGGTGGCAACTTTGTATGATGTAACCCGACGATTTTGAAGAAAATTAAACGGCCTTGACATCGATAATCGTATCAAAATATGTAGGTGCAGTTTTATGAAGAAGGAAGAAAACGAACAGTACTCAGTCCTGGTGGTGGGAAGACATTCACTTCAGTCTAGTGATTACAGCTTGTTCGTCAAAAGTTATAACGTCATTTTGTATTTAGAATTACATAAAAATTGAATCAATTAATTTGTGAAAAGACCCCGGTTATCTGAAATTATGCAACGCAGTATGGTAAAGATCACTCTGTTCAAGTCTTTTCCTTCGACTTGGTAAGGCATATGGCAGAAGACCGAGCGTAGAAGTAATTCTATCCCAGTACTTCAATGATGTTGGACGCGTTGACCAAGGAGAAGTGAAGGTAACGTTTTTTAGTGAAGATGAAAACCACATTTTTCTATTAGGGTGGATGTTGCAAAGAAGAGGGGAGAGAAAAGTGCTGTCTGTAAGAAACGGATAAGATCAGAGGTGGAAGCTATTCTTTGGTTTTCATGCTGTTTGTAGTCTTACGGCAGAATGTTGTAAGGGAGCAGGTCCCCCAAAATTTATGAGCCGATTCTGCCCGTATCTCTTACGGGAGATTCCGGCTTTGCATCTAGGGTTTCCCCAATCTGATAAAACAATAGTATGGAACCATTTACCTCCCCGCGTTCAATCTTCCCTATGTATATGTATGAACGGGTAATCCCGACTACCAACACCAACATTTCCTGAGAGATTTTTCTTTCTATTCGTAAAAGTCTTATGTTTTATCTTAGTTTTTGCAGAGGAGTTAAATTTGCTATATGATTATACTCTTATAGTTCTTTGGTTTTTACTGCGTTATTTTTTAACAATATGTAAAGTTAAGCCTTTTTAATAAAGAACTTCAGTCAAACAGATATGAATAGCTTTACTCATTCTTTTTAAAGATAAATCATTATCTTCACTTCTTTGTAAAACTGAATTATTCCCTTCTTTACAGTTCTATGGGGAAACTGGGGGCGATCATCAGTTTTACAGTAATTTATTTTCACAAGTCCCCTGAGGTGTTCTCGTTTCACGGAAGTATATGAGTAACGGTTAATTTTCACTTGTTATCTGAATTGACAGACAATGGAATTTGACATAAGATTGAGTAAATTTCACGATAACGTACAATAGTTTGTGTAAAGCTCTTGAAGACAAAAAAGAGGGAGGGAACCCTCATAGTTAACGACCAAATCAACCTATGAAAGGGAATGTCCTACCTATATCTACAAGTATAGGACGGAATAACCTTGAGGCTCAAAGAAAGGCATGGTCCGTTCCTTAGTTAGACTTACTGACGGTACCGTTTGTTGATTAGATTATTATTTGCATCGTTAGTTCAATTTAAAACTACTTTTAGTTTGATTTCTCGGTATTCGGTGTAACGATGATGAATGTGTGAATTTGATAATGGTGTTTGTGGTGAAAATCATGATTTATGAGGGGGAGAAACAATGAACGAATGTGTGAATTATTTTATTATTGAAGGAACCATAAAGTCTGTGGGAGATAAAGGAGAGGAAGGGTTGAGTATCGGAATCAAGCCGACTGCAAAGAATATCTATTATAATAATTTAGAAGGCGAAGATAACATATATTTTTTTGCTCATCTTAATTGTAAGTCTGATTCTAATTGTGACTCTAAGTCTATTGATTGCCTGGAAATCGTAAGTGAAGATTCGCTGGAAAACCTGCTTATCAGCGAATCCCTTCACGATGTAATCTCGGAATTATTCATCCAACAGAAAAATGTGCTGTTTTATACTAAAAAGCGTGGAAGCCGATATAAAGTTGTGAAAGTGAGTTTAGAATAATGAATAAGCTATCATATGAACCGAGTTGGCCAGATAATATGCTGTTTGTCGGGGCTGGAGCATCTCTTCCATTAGGTTTTTCCACGACTGATAATCTAGGTAACATGATATCTTCCCTAGTTGAAGAGGAGGAATTGTCGACAGAGGAGTGTGTGAATAAAGCGATTAAGGACCACTCTGAAGAAATCAAAAAGGAATGGGTCGATTTACTGAATATGCTGGATAGCAGAAATCAGGACAAGCGAGCGGAAAGGGAAAGACTGGGAATATCTGAAGAACGCTATAATGAACTATGCAGCATTTATGATTGGAGAGCACTGAAAGCTTTGGTAAGACTATGTCCGAAAGTAGAGGGCATGTTGAAATTACAGGATTTGTTCAATCTTATCGATCTGAGCATTTCGGCAAATCAGGGAGTTTTTGTGGGAGATGATTTTGTAAGACCGGAACAATTGCATCCAGCGAGGAATATGCTAATCCTGCTCATTACGATGATACATAAAATGGAATATGATCAAGCAGTGAAAAATAATAAAGAGACTTACCAACAATTTTATCAGTTCTCTCTAGTGCTGGGGGAGTTAATGTGGGAAGAAGGGCTGGATTTAGCAAAAGAACATTCTTTGAACACGCGAGACTTCTACCTGTTCAGCTATTCTGTTGTATCAATGAATTGGGATCCAATGATTTTGTGGTTTCTCTTTAACGCTCACTATAAGTTAAATAACCCAAGCAGTGCGCCCGGTGTAGGAAATCCACCTCAGAAAATGAAGCTGTTTCATGATTTGGCTCATTTCATGGGTGTACGCAGTATAGATACTCCTACTCTTTCGCTTTGGTATCCAATGAATGAGACTGCTGTTCAGAGATTGAATGATCCGGAGCATCAGACAGGTAGACGCGTCCGCATCGGTAAGTTCTATTTCCCGCATGGCTCTCACGGATTCCGTGAATGTCCTTATTGCGGTAAGCTGACTTTTTATTTAGGGGATCAATGGAAAGTACTTTCGGATGATTTGTTTCCTCCGAGTATTATCCCCTCCTTGGGTTATACTGATAAAGCAAAATCGGCAGGAGAAGAAAAAGCATATGGCTCTCTTGGGAAATTCGATATGATTCAGTGTATCTACTGTGGTGCAGAGACTGAAGCCCAACACACGCCGCTCGTTATGCAAACAAACTACAAGGGTCAACATCCTCCGTATATAGAAGAAATACAGAGAGATATGAACGTAGCTGTTTCCGAAGCGAAGCACATTATTTTATTCGGTTACTCTCTCCCTTCAGATGACGTACATTATCGTAGCGTACTGACGGCGAAAAAGAAAAAAGGAGTCAAGTGCTCCATAGTCAATTTTGACCCTGATGGAGAAGATAGATGGTTAGATGGGGAAGAGTTGGAAGCGTTTTTGAAAGATCATCCTTCTTCCGGTTGTACAGATGTTGGAGAAAGTGCCATAGAGTTGTTCGGCAGGAAAAATGTCCGCGCCTACTTGAAAGGCATACCTAATGTTTTCATGGAGAATGGGGCGGTGAGTAAAGAAAAGGTGAAGAAGATGTTACGGTATGAGTGATTTCTCTATTACCCATATTTGTCTCTTCCATTATCCCCAATATATTTACTGCTCTTTCATAACCTGTAAAAGAATTCTCAAAATCGAAAAGTTCAGTTGTGTAGTACTCGAGAAATTACTTCACTCTAAGTAGTCTTTGAACCGTTTACTGTATTCTCTCTTAGTCGTACGCATTTTATGGGAGTTGTTTGCTATTCCTCAGTAAGATACTTTTGGTGCAATTTCACAGTTATTGGTATTTAGTGATTGAAATATATCAGAGGTAGTACATCGTAGTGGTAGTAATTACTAATATTTTTAGAGATTGCATTGAGGAACTACGGGTAAATAAAAAACAATTAAATGCAACTTGTTATCTGAATTGACAGACAATGGAATTTAACATAAGATTGAATAAATTTCATTGGACGGATTAGTGATTCCTGATGGAATTTCTATATACAGATTGTAAGCGATTACTTAATTACGGGTAACCGACTGGGGAGGGCTTGGATGGAACAATTCACTGAAATCATCGCAAAAGTTACCGAAATCGTATGGGGCTTGCCTATGATCATCTTACTGCTGGGCGGCGGTGTCTTTTTGACATTGAAGCTCGGATTCTTTCAGTTTAGGCATCTGCCGCATATTCTCGGTGAAACACTTGGAAAGATGTTCAAAAAAAGCGATCATCCAGGCTCGGTGTCTCCTTTCCAGGCGACGACAAGTGCTCTTGCGGCGACGATGGGAGCGGCGAATATCGTCGGGGTGCCGGTGGCGATTGCTCTCGGTGGGCCGGGAGCGATTTTTTGGATGTGGATTGTCGCTCTGATCGGTATGGCTACGAAATATTCGGAAGTCGTCCTCGGTATCCGGTACCGGGAGACGAACGAGAAGAATGAGTACGTCGGCGGCCCGATGTACTACATACGGAAAGGACTTGGCTGGAAAAAGGTCGCGTATTTTTTTGCGTTCGCCCTTATGCTTGAAATTATCGCAAGTACGATGGTCCAGGCGAACTCCGTGGCGGAGACGATCAACGGATCATTCGGCATCTCCCCGCTATGGACCGGGCTCGTCGTTATGCTTCTCGTCGGTATGGTGGTTATCGGCGGCATTAAGCTTATCGGAAAAGTGACGGAGAAGCTGATTCCGGTTATGATTCTCGCTTACATAGCAGGTGTACTTACGATTCTTATCATCAACATCAGTGAAGTGCCGCAGGCTTTTCTGTTGATTTTTGAATACGCTTTCCAGCCGATTTCCGCTGCGGGAGGATTCCTCGGGGCTGGGGTAGCTGCAGCTATACGCTGGGGGCTGGCACGCGGATTGTACTCCAACGAAGCGGGGATGGGCACCGCGCCGATCGCCCACTCGGCTGCGAGAAACGATCACCCGGCCAGGCAGGGGTTCTGGGGTGTGTTCGAAGTCATTATGGATACGCTCGTCGTCTGTACGATGACCGCCATGGCTGTTCTTACGACGGGGGCCTGGAAGGAAGTTGGTCCGGACAGCGCCGCCGACATGGTACCGACGGCTTTCGCGACGATATTCGGCTCTTCCCTCGCAGGAAGCATCATCTCTCTTATTCTGTTTTTCTTCGTTATTACTACTGTGCTGATTATCGTCTACTACGGGGAGAAGCAGGCGGAGTTTCTGTTCGGTCGTAAGTTCTCGCTCTTCATGCGCTACGTCTACCTCGTGGCTATCGTTCTCGGTGCCATAGGCGGGCTGAAATTCATCTGGCAGTTCCTCGATCTGCTGCTGGCGATGATTGTTATCCCTAATATGATTGCTGTCGTATTTTTAAGTAAGCAGGTGAAGTCGATTACGGACGATTACTTCAGGAACTACTTGCGCGGGGAAGGCGAAAGTAAATATAAGGGAAACGGAGAGCTGTAGCAGAAAACTATATAAACTGTTACGATATTCTGGTTTTTTAACGTAATTAGATCTTCGGGTAGTACTCATTGTGAGCTGGCTATAGTAAGCCGGCTTATTTTTTTGCAGTTGTCAGTAAACCCTGTTGCATCTTCAGACTGTTACTAAATCCGTATTGAATGACGTGTAAACGATACATTTTAATTATCGGGATTATGTCATTAGGATTGGGATATGTGTTAAGATTAATTTTGGTAAAAACTTATTGTTTTCACACCGCTAGGAGGATGACACTTGAGTCGACAGAACGGAATATCTATTGTTATACCTGCGTTTGACCCTGACGATAAATTAATAGATACAGTGAAGAATATATCCGATTTTTCTTTTGACGAAATTATCGTAGTCAATGATGGCAGCGATGTTTCTACTCAGCCGATATTCGATGAGGTAACTAAGTTTCCCCAATGTACGGTTCTGAACCATTCGGTCAATATGGGAAAAGGCAGAGCTTTGAAAACAGCCTTCTCCTACTACACAGAAAAGAACGAGGGTGGAATTGGTCTTATCACCGCCGATGCTGATGGTCAGCACAGCCCTGACGATATTAAAAAAGTAGCAGAAAAACTGCAGAGCAATCCGGAAGATCTGATATTGGGTGTAAGAGATTTTTCGGGGGAAGACATTCCTCTCAGGAGCCGGTTCGGGAATAAATTGACTAAAATTGTTTTAAGAGTTACATCAGGCATGAGCGTCACCGATACGCAGACGGGATTAAGGGGGATTCCTTCCGACTTCGCTGAGGAGCTCCTTCACTTAGAAGGAGACCGGTATGAATTTGAAATGAAAATGATCCTGGCTTGCAAGAACCACAATCGAGGCGTGAAAGAAGTAACTATAGATACAATATATATAGATGAAAATGAATCTTCCCATTTTAATCCGATTGTCGATTCTATAAAAATTTATTATGTATTCTTTCGTTTTCTGCTCACTTCAGTAGCTTCTTTTATAGTTGATATAGGGTTGTTCGCTGTATTTTCGTCTGTTTTGAAAGTATTCATGCAGAACAGCTTTATTATCATCGCGACCGTACTTGCCAGGATATTATCCTCAATGTTCAATTATTTCGTCAACAAGAAGTTAGTATTTAAATCTTCAGCCTCTAAAGGTCGAAGTTTAGTAAAATACTATATTCTGGCTGCTTTCCAAATGAGTGCTTCAGCTTTGGGCGTACATGCCATCTATCAAAGTGTGGGCGACCACGAAGTATTAATAAAAATAGGCGTAGATTCCATTCTGTTCTTATTGAGCTTTCTTATCCAGAAAAAATGGGTCTTCTAAATTGTCGAAGGAGGGTTAAACTGTGGTCCTATTGCTTTTTATCGCATTTATGATTTCTCTTGCAGGTTACGGGATGTTTATTCTGTTTAGATTCAGCATAAACCCTTCCTTCATACCTGCGATTATCGTTTCAAGTATTACTGTGCTGATGTTTTTCGCAGGCCTCTTGAATATTCTGGTTTTCACAGCTTACTCTTTATTTATCATAGGCGTTATTTTATTCATTGCGGGACTGTTCATGATTTATAAACATAAATTATCCGTAGCTCAGTTATATAGTCCGGCAATTGTGTTTTTTTCTCTTTTAACTGTTGTATTTGTACTCTTATTACATAATTCAATCTTTGTATACTATGATAATTTCAGCCATTGGGCTCTTATCGTAAAAGAGATGATCACAAAAGATATTCTGCCGGACGACTCTACAATTATCACCTACCGGAATTATCCGCCGGGCACGGCGCTATTTATATATTTTACGGTGAAAATAGTCGGTTTCTCTGAAAGCATGTCTCTCATTGCTCAAAGTCTGTTAACCGCAAGCTTTCTTACGACTTTGTTCGCTTTTTCTGCCTGGAAGCGCCCGATGTCCGTAGTCATTCCTTTAACAGCTTCAGTGTGTTCTGTACTGGTCCTGCCTTTTGCCTTAAGTTCGCTGATAGTGGATACTGTATTAGGTTACCTCTCTATAGCGACGTTTGCAGTTATATTTTATTACAGAAATAATATTTTCCGTCTCTCCCTGCTCAGTGCTCCTTTATTATCAATGATCGTTTTGACTAAAGACAGCGGCAAAATTTTCTTCGGCTTCCTGGTCGCCTGGATTGTACTGCTTTTGGCGAGAAGAGTGTTTATTTATAAAAATATAACGTGGAAATTAGTGATGCAAGCTCTGGCCTCTACGGTTGTGATACCTTTATTCATCAATTATCTGTGGGGGCAGTATCAGAAGAAAGCATATTCGATAGATTACGAAGAAAATCGGTTTGCTATTACGATGGATATATTCAATATTGATCGTTCCGAAGAGTTTATACAAAATCTGCTGCCTCATCTCATAAGTTATGCGTTCAACTTCTCGTCAGTGGAATTTATGACACTGATTTTAGTAGACGTTTTAGCTATAGTCGTCCTTGTAAGCTCCTTTTTCTTCTTCAGAAAAAATTTAGCGTCTCTACTTTATAATGTGATTTATTTAAATATGATTTATCTGGTATACATAGGTTTTCTGTATATTTTGTACTTATTCATCATGCCTGAAGTGGAAGCTGCGTACTTGGCAGGTTTTGACCGGTACCAGGCTTCTATCGTCATTTTTCTCATAGGTAGTATGCTTTTTGTAATTAATGGGCATTTGTATCAGAAAAAGAATGTAACGGCCAAGGTCAATTGGCTGCAGAAAACGATTATCGGCTGCTCTGTTTTGATTACGATACCTTTGCTTCCGAATGTGGGAGAATTATTCCAAGATACGGAAGGTGGCGTGCGAGACCAGTTACTTACTCAATATCAGGCTTTGCATTCACATACTGACATCACCACTGCGGACAATATAACTATCATCAAAGCGGCTGAAAATGATGACAATGGTTATATAAGACATATGATGAATTATGAACGACTGAGTGAAAATACGGATCAGTTCTTCACTTGTGAGTCGAAAGAAAAGAAAGACTCCATACAGCAAAGTATAAAAGAATCAAAATATATGATCATCCTTAATATGAATGATCAGATGAAGAATTGCCTGAAGGACGTTTCCGGAGGTACGGACTTAACTAAGGGCATATACGCGATTGAAGATAATAGTATTGAACCTGTGGAAAAGTAAATCGTTTTACAGGTGTTCGGGTGGCCTGGCAAAGGGGAAACTTTTAGTACTTAAAAGTTTCCCCTTTTTTCCTATCCGAATCTTTTCTCGTTTTACATAGAGCTTTCCGAGCTTATTCTGCGCGAACAGTTCCAGTCAGGAAGTGTTTTTATTTTTGTTGTTTTGTTTCTTATAATGAATTATAATAGATTATAAAGAATGATATTTTATATAGGCTGCCGTGACGAATTCGCTAAAAGGAGAGGGTATATGTTGGTGAAATTATCAATCATCGTTCCCCACTTCAATTCCTCCGGGTCCCTGGAGCGACTTATTGCCTCTATCCCTGCCCGTCATTCACTTGAAATTATTATCGTAGACGACCACAGTGCCCCCACTGAAAAAGCAAAGTTGGAAGTTCTGAGTGATAAGTTTTATAAACACCGTCTTCTGTTTCTGGCGAACGGAATTGGTAAGAAAAGTGCAGGCGCTGCAAGAAACGAAGGTCTGTATTACGCATCTGGTCAGTGGATTCTGTTCGCTGATGCGGATGATTACTTTCTGGACGGTTTTTATGAAAAGGTAAGTGCGTTTTTTGAAAGTGAGTATGATATCGTATATTTCACACCGATAAGTGTGTATAACAATACTGACGACGAGGCGGACAGACATGCGAAGTATGAGGTTCTTGTAAAGAGTTACCTGAAGGAAAAGAACCGTATAGCTGAACTGAAATTGAGGTATCAGTTCGAGGTTCCGTGGTCGAAGCTGTTCCGTCGTTCGTTAATCATGAAGAATTACATTAAGTTCGACGAAGTCATGCACGCCAACGACGTCCTATTTTCCGTTAAGACGGGCTATTATGCGCAGGAGGTATATGCTTCTGACGAACGAATCTACTGTGCTACGAAAGACAGCGGCAGTTTGACCACCTTCATAACGGAGAGATCATTTGATACGAGGTGCCACGTTTTTCTGAGGGAACATTATTTTCTGAAAGACCACTTATCAAAAGAAGAGTTTGAAATTATCGAACCGAACGGACGTTACTACCTGCTGGGCGCACGGAAATTCGGCATACGTAAAATATGGAACGTGTATCGGGCGTTAAGGAAACAGAAAGTGAAAATCCTGACGCGACATATGCTTAATCCGCTATGGTTCAAAGACAGGTACAGAAAAGTGAAAAAGGAAGATGAGGAGACAGAGAGATTTATGAATAAGTAAGGAGAGCGGGGCAGAGGATTCTTCTGCTCTTTTTTATGTTCGGACTTGTAACTGCTGCTAATCGGTAATTTCCATTTTTTACGTTGTTCGCTGAATGAAAAGAATGTAAGATAGGGTAGGAATTTATAAAATATTCATTGATTAAGAGGAGGAGTTTTTCGTGGATTGGTTGGAAATTGTTTTACCTATCGCCAAGAGCATAGCTCTTGCGCTTATTGTACTGCTTGTGGGACTTGCAGTTATCCGAGTTATAACGAAATTCGTAGCTAAAGGAATTGATCGTTCGAAAATGGACGATACGCTGAAGCCGTTCCTGACTTCCATGGCCGGGACGATTCTGAAAATCTTGCTGGTATTGACAGTCGTTCAGATTCTCGGCGTGGATATCACATCTTTCGTCGCTATTATTGCAGCTGCCGGGTTCGCTATTGGTCTTGCCTTCCAGGGGGCGCTGGCTAACTTCGCCGGCGGTGTGCTGCTGCTTACCCTTCGCCCGATCCGGGTCGGAGACTATGTGGAAGGCGGTGGCTACAGCGGTACTGTACAGGGGATCAAAATACTTTATACGGAGCTCGTCACTCCCGACAACAAAGTAATCTTCGTGCCGAACGCTTCTTTGTCCAACACTGGACTGACGAACTACAACGTCAAGGAAACGAGACGTGTGGACTTTGCGTTCGGAGCAGGATATGAAACGAACGCTGACTATGTGATCCAGTCTCTTACGGAAATCGTCAGTAAGCATCCTCTCGTGTTTCAGGATCCGGCTCCGTTCGTTAAAATTTCCGAACACGGAGAGAGTGCCGTCGTTTATACCGTACGCGTCTGGTCGAAGTCGGAGGACTACTGGACCGTGCATTTCGACGTAATGGAAGACGTGAAGAAATGGTTTGAAAATGATGAATTGTCTATCCCTTATCCGCAGATGGACGTTAACGTAAGTCAGAAACATTAAATAATCAGAAACAAAGAAGCCATAGCCGGCGATTCGGCTATGGCTTTTCTGTTACTGGGCGGATTCGATATACGCCTGTTCTTCCTCTTCGCTCAGGACGCCGGTCGCTTTGCCGACGTTTCCGCCCTGCATCCTCCATATAATATTGTGGTGTTCATCGACGTTGCTGAAATTCCCGTTACTCCAGGCATTCAGTATATTTTCATACTGATCCCCTTCACTGTATTCATTCCTCTTCACTTTATCGGAGAGCCAATTGATTCGCTCCTCGGTTATACGGTAAAAACCCCACTTCTGTTCGGCCTGCACTTTCTGGTGGCTCATCTGGTGGATGTAATCCCGGATGGTCGATTCAGGGACAGTGTCAGCTTTCTTCTCATCCCCGAACGGATTCAGTTCCTCCTCGTCCGAGGATTCCTCGAACTTTTCCTCAGACAGCTCTTCGACTTTTTTCTCCTCTTCCTTTTTCCCCGGTTTCCCGTCTTTGGAATCGGACGGCTCCTCTTCTTTCGTTTCGGTGTTTTCCGTACCTGTTATGTAAAAGTAACCCCAGGTCCCCGCTCCGGCAAGAAGCAGAATACCAAGCGTCCACAGAATCGTTTTCTTGACCATAATAAAACCTCTCCTCTCCTTGCATTCCATCTACATGCTATCGATGATATACTGGGAATTCAAGAGAGAAAAAAACGGCAAGCCAATTATTTGTATACGTTTTCGCTACGGGGAGAAGGGTAAGTTTGGTAAGTATAATAAGAGAACGTCTATCACGATGGAGGAGGTCACCGATGAAGAAACGAGTCCGTAATGTAATGTTATCCGCTTTATTTTTGACGGGGAGCCTGATGATGACCGAACAGGCATCTGCTGCGAAAGTCGGTCCGGAGGAGTGGACGGAGTACCGGATGAATTCCGAAAACAACCCCGTGTACAACAGCAGTTTCGACGAAGAGATACAGGATGTCATCGAAACGAACAACCAGATACGGTCGACTCCCGTGATTGTCGGTAACAATGCCTACATAGGAAATCACGAGTCCGGCGATCTTTACTCTTATAATCTGGTCGAGGGTACGATGAACTGGGAAGCAAAAGCTCCGAACTGGGTACACTCGGAAATGATTTATGCCGAAGATAATCTGTTCGTAGGTTTCGGAAACCGCTATTTTAAAGAAAATGGAACGAGAGGAACAGAAGACAGTGGGGTTCTCAGTCTGAATCCCGAAACGGGGGAGACCCGCTGGAAGTTTGAAACCGACGGCGAGGTGATGCCGACACCGGCCTTTCATGACGGGACGGTATACATTGTAGCCGGAGATCGACACCTGTATGCCGTGGATGCAGAGAGCGGGGAAGAAGAGTGGAACTTAGAACTCGGCCACGTGATGAGTATGTCCTCTCCGACGATTGAAGACGGGATGCTGTACGTAGGGGGAGGGGCGCCTACGCCTTACACATTCACAGCCGTCGATCTTGAAAAGGAAGAAATCAGCTGGCAGACGGAATTCCCGGAAGCTTATGCGGGTCTTGATGACGTACCGCCTGTCATTTATGAAGATTCCGTTATTACAACAGCCCTTGAGGGGGAAGAGGACGACAATCCCACCCACATGATCTACGCCATGAATACGGACAACGGAGAGATGAAATGGAAAGACAGCCTCGGCCAGGGGGAAATGGTGAAAAATAATAAGTCGGGAGCCCCGATGATTTATGAAGACCAGGTATTCGTCGCGAGTCCGATTACCAAATCCTATTACGCTTACAACGCGGCGGACGGGGAACAGAATTGGAAGTACGAGGCGAACGTTAGTAAGGCGCCTCCGGTTGCGGAAGACGGGACCGTGTACTTCACAGATAAAGAAGGGTTCGTGTACGCTTTCGATACCGAAACGTATGAGCTGCTCGGGAGTAAGGAACTCGGAGGAGTCCTGGCCCCCTCCGGCCCGGTACTGATGAACGGAACTCTGATTGTCGGGAGTCAGGACTCGAACGTGTACGCCCTTCCCACCAGTGACGTCAGAGGTTCCTCGGACGCTTCCTTTTTTTGGACGAGTCCGCTAGGAATAACCCTGTTCGCCGCGACGGCACTGCTCGCCGTGGTGCTTCTGTTCATATTAAGGAAAAGGACAGCCAGGAAAGATCCCCGGAGAGTAGGGAAGTAGAGGCCCTCCGGCGGGGAATCATGTATAATAAACAATAAATTATAGTGAACTAGGGGGAGAAACATATGGAACAAGCGATTGCAGCTGCTCTTAAGGCAGGTCAGGAAATTATGAAGATTTATGAAAGCGAAGACTTCGATGTCGAAACGAAAGAGGACGATTCACCGCTCACCCGGGCGGACCGTGCCGCTCATGACATTATCGTGAAGAAACTGGAAGAGGGGGAAGAGTCCCTTCCGATTTTGAGCGAAGAAGGAAGTTCCATCTCTTACGAAGAGCGTAAAGAGTGGGGCGAATTCTGGCTCGTCGACCCGCTTGATGGCACGAAGGAATTTCTGAAGAAAAATGGGGAGTTCACCGTGAACATCGCCCGGATCAAAGACGGAAAACCGGTATTCGGTGTCGTGTACGCTCCGGCGCTCGAAGACCTTTACGTAGCCGTCGAAGGGAAAGGATCCTTTAAGCTCACTTCCGTACTGCGCCCGGAGTGGGAGAAAAAAGCGACGGTTCTCCCGGCTCTCCCAGCAGCAGGAGATACGGCACGCGTCGTCGCGAGCCGTTCGCACATGTCCGAGGATACGAAGGAGTTCATCGGGGATCTTAAGATGACGTATGATTCCGTCGAAACCGTCTCCGCCGGAAGTTCTCTTAAATTCTGCCTGGTAGCGGAAGGGGTGGCCGACTACTATCCGCGCTATGCTCCGACGATGGAGTGGGATACAGCCGCAGGTCAGGCAATCGTCGAGCTCGCCGGCGGTTCCGTCGGTGTCGCAAACTCCATCCACTCTCTCGAATACAACAAAGAGGATCTGCATAACCCGTGGTTCCTCGCTACACGTGGGTAAGCACCGGCACTCCTTTACGGGGTGCCTTTTTTTAATAGACGGGGGAGGTCTGTCATGCAAACGAAGAAAAAAGTGATCGCCGGTGTTCTTCTGATCTTCTTCCTGATGCTTCTCGGCATCGTTATTACGTTCTCTGTACTCGGGCGTGATTTTCTCGTTATCGAAGCGAAACCGAAGCCTTCCGAGGTGATATACGTGCTGGACGGGAGCCCAGGTCGGGTGGAGCGCGGTCTTGAGTTATACAACGGGAGATATTCCGGCCGCATCATCCTCTCGGGTGGTGTTCAGCAGGAGGACATAGAAGCGTTCCCCGAACTGAAGACGGCCGCCGTCACCGGTGTTCCGGAAGCGGAAAGCACGTGGGAGGAAGCGAGGAATATGGAAAAGATAGTGAAGGAAGAAGAGATACGGACGCTGCTGGTCGTTACAGACGACTACCACTCCAGGAGAACGAAAATTGTTTTTGATAAAGTGATCGGAAATGAAAATACAGACGTAAGCTATGCGACGGCAGATACCCCGTTCGATCCCGGAAGCGAGCTGACGGAAGAGCAGCATCGGACTGCTTTCAGGGAATACGTGAAACTAATGTTTTATCAGGGCAGGCTTATATTCGAATGAACGGGGATGAAAGATTCATATCAAAACTCTGGTAGTGATATAATAGCCCTGTGTTGATTGAAGGAGGTTAAACTATGTGCGGTTTCATCGGCGTCCTCAGAAACGTCCCCCGGCATATGACAGATGAAGAGAGGCTGCTGTTCCGTAAGAAGAACGATCTTCTTACGCATCGCGGTCCGGATGAGGAAGGGATATTCCATAACGACTATATATCTTTCGGGTTCCGGCGGCTGAGCATCATAGATATCGAGAACGGCCAGCAGCCGCTGAGCTACGAAAATGAAAGATATTCCCTCGTATTCAATGGAGAGATCTATAACTATATTGAGCTTAAGGCAGAACTGCAGGGAGAAGGCTACACGTTCACCACCGATTCCGACACGGAAGTCATCGCCGCTCTTTTCGAAGCGAAGCGTGAAGACGCGTTCCGTCGTCTGCGCGGCATGTTCGCCATTCTTCTCTGGGACAAGCAGGAAGAGACGATGTACGGAGCCAGAGACCCTTTCGGAATCAAACCGATGTACTACACGGTGGAGGAAGAGGGGACATATTTCGCCTCGGAGAAGAAGTGTCTCACGCTTGAAGATGATTCGTCCGAAGTGGACAAGGAAGCTCTGAGCCATTATTTAAGTTTCCAGTATGTTCCCGAACCATGGACGATGACGGATAGTATCCGGAAAGTGCCGGCCGGTCACTATTTTATCCAGAAGCCGGG
Organism: Salimicrobium humidisoli; assembly: GCF_002295105.1. Classification (GTDB taxonomy): domain Bacteria; phylum Bacillota; class Bacilli; order Bacillales; family Halobacillaceae; genus Salimicrobium; species Salimicrobium humidisoli. Next base: position 140,223 of record NZ_NSGH01000004.1, read on the forward strand.
CGGGACTGTGACGTTCACGCAGTACTGGCACCCCGGGTTCACTCCCGTAATCATGGAACAAAGTAAGTGGGTCCATCGTGTACGCGACGTTATGTATGATTCGGTGGAGAAACATATGCGGAGTGACGTCGAAGTCGGTTCTTTCCTCTCCGGAGGCATCGACTCCAGTCTGATCGTGGCCATGGCCAGGGACATCCATCCCGGCCTCCGCACGTTTTCGGTCGGATTCGAAAGAGAAGGGTACTCCGAAGTGGATGTAGCCCGGGAAACCGCGGAGAAGCTCGGGGTGGAGAACCATTCCTACATGATTTCACCGGAAGAGTATGTACGGAAACTTCCGAAAATCATGTACCACATGGATGATCCTCTTGCCGATCCTGCCTGCGTTCCTCTGTATTTCGTCGCAAGAGAAGCGCGCAGGCACTCCACCGTCGTGCTCTCCGGCGAAGGAGCGGACGAGCTGTTCGGGGGCTACAACATCTACCGGGAACCTCAGTCGTTGAAGGCCTTCACGAAAATGCCCGGGGCGGTGAACCACTGGCTGAACCGCGTCGCGTCGATCATGCCTGAAGGGGTGAAGGGGAAAAGTTTTCTTGAACGCGGTACGACCCCGCTCCGGGACCGCTATATAGGAAATGCGAAAATGTTCGAGGAGAAAGAGAAGCAGGAATTGCTTCGAAACCACGCAGCACCTCCGTATCAGAAAGTGACGGAAAACCTGTTTGATGCTATGGAGGATTATGATTACGTTCACCAGATGCAGAACGTGGATATCCACACCTGGCTGCGCGGCGACATCCTGCTGAAAGCGGACCGGATGACGATGGCTCACTCGCTTGAGCTGCGTGTTCCGTTCCTGGATAAGGAAGTATATGACGTAGCGAAGCATATACCGGCGGATCTGAAAATAGCGAACGGAACCACGAAGCACATTTTGCGGGAAGCGGCGGAAGGCATTGTGCCGGAACACGTGCTGGGCAGGAAAAAGCTCGGGTTCCCCGTACCGATCCGTGAGTGGCTGAAGAATGAAATGTATGAGTGGGCACGGACGCTTATTTCCGAAAGTGAAACCGGGCGGTATTTCCATAAGGAGTACGTCCTCAATCTCCTGGAAACGCACCGGAGCGGCAAACATGATTACAGCCGGAAGATATGGACGGTACTCATGTTTATGCTGTGGCACCAGATCTTCGTCGAGAAACGCTATTCGTTTGAAGAACTCATTTCGGAAGATAAAACAGCAAGCAAACTGACTCTCGTATAACGACAAAGAAGCCTGACGGATGGTGGTCCGTCAGGCTTCTTCCTGTGTGAATGTTATTAGTTACCGTTGATGAGAGATTTCGCTTTGGCGATTTCGTCATCGGGCATCTGCATGTAATAGACACCGTCGATGGTGACGCCGCTGCCTTTCATCTGGTAGGTGTCGATATTTTGACCGGACTTCCGGTAATCCTGGAACAGCATCTTCATCGTATCGAAGTCGGCGTTCGTCGTGACGTTGCCGCCGAGAACATCCAGAATTCCCTGGATTTTGCTGACCGAAGAGAAGGAAGCGGCTTTATCCACGACACCTTTGATCACTTCACGCTGTCTCTCGTTACGGCCGAGGTCACCATTTGGATCATTCTTTCTCATTCTTACGTAATTAAGGGCTTCATCCCCGTTCAGGCTGATTTCTCCTGTCGGGAAGTCGACGCCTCCCTGACTGAAGGCTCTGTCATTTGTGACCGTCACCCCGTTCACAGCATCTACAAGTTCGACGAGACCTTCCATGTTGATTCTTACGTAGTAGTCAAGGTCCATGTCCATGAAATTCTCTACCGTATCCACAGCCATGTCCACTCCGCCGAAAGCGTAAGCGTGGTTGATTTTATCCATCCGTCCGCTTTCCGGTTCGTTACCCCCGAGAGTCGTCCGCGTGTCCCTCGGAATGCTGATCATTCTGGTCTTCTCATTGGATGGCTGGACGGAAGCGACGAGGAGGGTGTCCGATCTCCCGCGGTCCCCATCCCGTTCATCCACGCCCATCAGCAGAATGTTGATCGTTTCCTTATCTTCGACTTTTTTCTTCGTTTCTTCATGATCGATAGAGCCGATTGGTGAATGCATGTTGCTGTTTACCGTCGTTTCTGCCTGGCTGTATACATATCCGGCGTACGTCCCGGCCCCGAAAAACAATAAAATAACGACAATTGCAGTAATCTTTCCAAGTTTCTTCAAATGAAACCCTACTTTCCAAGTGTAGTGGTAGTACCGGTTCGCGTTGCGAAACCTTTATTCTTTATTTTACCACAAAAGTCGATGGGCGGTATAATTCAGAAGAGATATTTCAGAACGAATGGGCTTTCCGGTACTTGAGAGGAGTCGTTCCCATGACTTCCCTGAATTTCCTTCCGTAAGAGGTCACCGATGAGTATCCGTATTCCAGAGCCACATTCTTGATTGAATAGTTGGTAAAGATAAGATGTTCCGTGGAAGCTTTTATTTTCTTGCGGTGGATATAGGAAGTGATCGTTTCCTGCATTTCTTTCTGGAATATAGAAGACAGATAAGGAGAGGAGATATCGAGTTCTTCTGCTATAGTACTCAGCTGCAGATCGCGGGATTTCAGTTTCGTGTTGATGAACTGGATGGCCTTGGCGACATGCTGATTCGTTATCGTATCAAATTCCTTGACGCTCGAAGCGTACAGATCGATGATTTTATCCGTCAAAAAACGGGCCCCCTCCTCTGCCTGCTCAGCTTTCATCTCATCAATCGTATGAAACAGGGAGAATATCTGTGCCATGGACATCAAGGTGAGGTGCCTAACTTCAGATTGAAGACTTGCGGAAGCGAGAATGCTCTTCCAAAAGAAGCGGATACTCTTCCACTGTTCCGGATCAGGATAATCCTCATAGGAAAAACCTGTGGAATGAAAGGCTTTATATAAACTTTCCCGATCGTTATCAGCGAGAGACTGGGTAATATTATGAACATTTCTCGAGGTCGTGGAATGCGAATTAAGATGATCCACTACACGGATATTCTCGTCCAGACGTTTCAAATAAATATGTTCAGCCGAATCCAAATTAAACGACCTCCTTTCTCTGATTCCGTCATTGTTTAAATTTATAATACACTAGTCCTAGGTGAAAGTGAAAAAAAAGGTTCTTTATAATCATACAAGTGCATTTTTTTGAATAGCGGCGTTCGCGAGAAATGAACGGGAGGGCAGCAGAAATGAAAAACTATAAATTCTTGTTAATCTTGTATATGTCCAAAAAGATTCTTTATAAAGAATGAAACGAGGGAGGAGCGTAAACCTTTTGTTCTTTATAAAATAAAATATTTCATTATTTTAAACAAAAGCTAGGCTTTTTGTAAACGATGTAGTATAATATTGGCAAGACTAGAATAATAATAGCGGAGATTCCGGATTGGAAAAGGTGAGTGAAAGGAGTGAATCCAGTTTATCGTTCCTTATTAAGAACATAGGGAGTATTTTTCAAAAAATCCAGGTTCAGCATGAGTCTTTTATTTTTTGCCGTTACGTTCTTTATAAAGAATAAAAATACCTTTAATAGGAATGAACCTTCAGCAAGTACAGGAAAGAAACGGGCAATTTTTTAACAGGAAAAGGAGTGGCTATAATATGGAAAACTCTGTTGTTCAGAAAAAACCCGTCCCACGTCCCTCCGGAAGATCATTTCAGGGAGTCGTTAAGAGAAGTCTCGATATTATTTTAAGCCTGATCCTCCTCATGATTCTGACACCTGTGTACGTGTTCATTGCTGCTGCCATCTATATAGAGGACGGCGGACCGGTTCTGTTCAGACAAACACGCACCGGTAAGGATGGAAAACTTTTCTGTATGTATAAATTCCGGTCCATGCGAGTAGTGATGAAAGAGGAGAAATCGGACGGAAAGAGATACAGCTGGACGAACGGGGTGCCGGACGACTTCGTATTCAAAAGCTGTTCCGAATGGCATCCGGATGTCACGAGAGTGGGAAGGTTCATTCGGAAGTTCAGCCTGGACGAACTGCCTCAGCTGGTGAACGTCTTAAAAGGCGAGATGAGTATAGTGGGACCAAGACCGGAGGTGCCTGAAATCACGAACTGCTACAGCGCCGCTCAGAAAAGAAGGCTGGAAGTGAAACCCGGCATCACCGGATGGGCTCAGGTAAATGGAAGAAGTGAAATAAATCATGGTCAGAAAGTACATTTCGATAACCACTACGTCGATCATCTGTCATTGAAAATGGATGTGAAAATCTTTTTTCTTACCATATTGCAAGTACTGAAAGGAAAAGGTGCTGTGTAATGAATGACAAATGGAGGAAAAGGGTTACCGGGTTCAGGAGGAAAAGCCGATGGGCGCATTGATGGCTTTCTATGTAAATACGTTTCTGCTCGCAATCGTAAACTTGAAATTGCGCAACAGAACACTCGGGTTTTTACTGATAGCTTCTCTTTTAACTTTTTCCGCTTTCCGGAAAAATATCGGTACGGATTTCGAGTCTTATTTTCTTCTTCAAAAGGCAGCAGATGTAAATCTGGACTATGTGTATTTTGAACCTTTTCACAAACTTCTGTATTACCTCGGTACGGTAACAGGTTATGAATACGCGTATTTCGTCCTCACCACCCTGTTCATCTTCTTCTTTCTCGTCAAAATCATTAAAGATCACGCGCAAGTGGCTCCGGAACTTACGCTCATTTTCCTGACGTCGGGATTCTTCTTCTATTCGTTCAACGGTATCAGGCAGTTTATGAGTATCATCGTCTTTCTGTACGCCATTAAATATCTGGAGAGGAATTTACTGAAGTACTTTTTGTATATCGGCTTTGCGATTACTATTCACTACAGTGCATTAATTTTGCTTATCGTGCCGTTCGTATTGAAGGGTCTGAAAAAGATACCTGACAAACTGTTCATTTTCATTATTCTTTTCTCCACAGCGTTCTCACCTGTAATCAACATAGTGATAGCATTCATCGTCGAAAGTGTTCCTATTCTGGAGACATACTCCTTCTACGTTCGCGAAGATTTTGTGGAAGGGGGCGCCAAACACTTTCTGGAACGGCTGGTGTGGGTCGTGATGGCAATGTTTCTGATACTCGGTACCGGTAAAAACGTCAAAAATAATTTCTACTACCTGGTGCTGTTCGGAATCATACTTCGGCTGGTTCTGCCGCTTTCCCTATCGAGAATAGCCCTGGACTTTCTGATGGTACAGATGCTCCTTTTCCCTTACCTGCTCAGCTTGACCGGCACTAACGTAAGCCGGAGCATCAGAACTGTAGTACTGGCGTTCTCTCTCGTACTGTTCTGCACATACCTGTTAACTAACACTTCCCACATTTTCGGTATCAGATAGATCCGGGGGAGCCATACTATCCCTTCGTTCTTTAAAAGACACATTATTACTATTCATAAAACAAAAGGGGCTGTTACTAGTGGAAAATGGTTATTCGACCATGGAACTTCTGCTCATGTTGAAAAGACGCTGGCTGATTGTAACTCTCATAGTAATTCTCGGGCTCGGAGCGGGTGCTTTCGTTACGTTTTACGTAATGACTCCTCAATATAAGATGTCCTCGGAGTTCATCGTCAATCAGGCTCAGCCGGCATCTGCAGAAAGTAGTTCAGTGACACCGGAGAGTATAAAATCGAATATCGAACTGATCAACACGTATAACGTCATCATTAAAAGTCCTGCCGTGCTCGACAAAGTGACTTCCTGGCTGGGCCTTGAAATGAGCGCGGACGAACTCGAAGACAAAATATCGGTGTCGAGTGCCGAAGAATCGCAAGTAGTCAAAGTCACGGTAGTCGACGCAAGTCCGGAGAAAGCAGCCGAAATCGCTAATACTACGGTTCTTACTTTTAAAGATAGTATCCCTGAACTGATGAACGTAAATAACGTGCAGATTCTTTCGGAAGCTGTTCCGGCCGGAGAGGTTGTCCCGTTCAGCCCTAATATCATGCTGAACCTGCTCATAGCTCTGGCGGGGAGTGCGGCTGTCGGAAGCGGAGTCGCTTTTATCCTCGAGACGTCGGATACGACACTTCGAAAAGAAAGTGACGTAATCGAAAACCTTGGTGTGCCGTTTATGGGTAGTGTCGAAGTAATTGTAGAAGAAGGAGAAGACTCCATCCCTGCTTCTAACACTGTGGAAATGAGAGGTGAGTCCATTGGTTCGTAAACAGACAGTAAATAAAAGAGGCAGTTACCTTGTTAACGGTAGACATTCTTTAGCGGCAGAGCAGTACAAAACAATCAGAACGAATCTGGAATTTGCGTCCGTAGATCGCAAACTCCGGTCATTCTTCGTCACATCCCCGGGCCCTGGGGAAGGTAAATCTACAACTGCCGCCAATCTGGCTGTCGTTTTTTCGGAACAGGGGAAAAGAGTGATTCTTATTGATGCCGATATGCGTAAACCGACCCTTCATTATACGTTTTCCTCCAATAACGGGGTGGGTCTCAGCACTTATCTAGCCGGTCAGAAAACTTCCGTCACCAATGTAATTCAGGAAACAGCAGTGGAGAACCTGGATATAATAACCAGCGGACCGGTTCCGCCGAATCCGGCTGAGTTGCTGGGCGGAAGTTCCGTAAAGACTCTTATGAACGAATTGAAGAGCACTTACGACCTGATTATTTTCGACACGCCCCCCGTACTTTCTGTGACTGATTCACAGTTACTGGCCCCGCATACAGAGGGAGTAGTTCTCGTAGTGCGGAGCAGGAAGACAAGAAAAGAAGAAGCGAATAAAGCCAAGGAAGTGCTCCTGCACTCACAGGCAAGGATCCTTGGTGCGGTACTGAACGGTAATGAGATGGGAAGAAGGAAGAAAAACTATTATTACTACGCCTAGCAATGGGAGATTCAAAAAAGAGATCAGAACTTCGGGAAGGGATGCCTATGGAAAATATATTAGTGAAAATATCCCGGAAAACATTTGTCAGAAACGTAGTGATCGTAGCTTCCGGCACCGCCTCTGCGCAGGTGATTATGGTAGTAAGTTCTCAGTTTTTAACGAGAATATATGGACCTGAGGCGTTCGGCATGTTTGGAGTCTACTCTTCGATCATCGCGATCCTGGCTCCCGCAGTCGCCCTGACCTACCCGATTGCTATCGTATTGCCGAAGTCGAAAGAGACAGCGATGAATCTGATGCGGCTTTCTTTTTACGTCACGTTACTGGTGGCGCTGCTATTATTCAGTGACCTCATCGCATCAGTGTTCCATTTGCAGGAGGTCGCCGCTTTTCTTTATTTACTGCCGTTCGTCATTTTCTTTTCAGGATGTCTGCAAATTATAGAGAACTGGCTCATTCGTAACAATCAGTATAAAGTTACGGCTCGTTCCATTATGGGTCAGACGACCATCGTTCAGGCAGGCATGGTCGGAGTCGGACTTTTCAACCCAATGGCAGCCGTACTGATTCTGTTCACTTCGATGAACCAGGTGTTGCGATCCTTTCTTATGGTGACCGGTGCCGGGTACTTTCGACTCGGAAAACTTACAGCTTTTTTGAAACAGACGAATACGCAGGAGATGAAGAGGTTAGCGAAAAAATATTATGACTTTCCGGCTTATCGGACCCCGGAACTTTTGCTGAATGGATTCTCTCAGGGGTTCCCGGTTCTGATGTTGAGCAGTTTCTTCTCTCCTGTAGCCGCAGGGTTTTACGCCATAGGCAGAATCGCTCTCGATATGCCGACTCATTTGATCGGGAAATCCGTCTCAGATGTTTTTTATCCCCGGATTACAAAGGGGGCGAATAACTTTGAAAAGATCACTCCCATACTGATGAAGGCGACAGCGGTGATGAGTGTCATAGGTCTCCTTCCGTTTGGCCTCGTCATCCTGATCGGTCCGTGGTTATTCGAACTGGTCTTCGGAGAAGGATGGGCGATGGCGGGGGAATACGCCGTGTGGATTGCAGTGTGGGGATGGACAAGATTTCTGCAGGGACCAAGTACCAGTACTTTGCCGGTTTTGTCGGCGCAGGGGTTCCACCTCGTCTTCACGATCTGTTCCTTAAGTGTTCGGATATCAGCCATGTTTGCAGGATACTGGCTTTTCGGTGATGATCTTATAGCCGTGGCGTGTTTTTGTCTGGGAGGTGCGGTAATGAACATACTTCTTGTCTTCATTACGTGGAAACGAACTCGCAGATTTGATACGGAGCGAAACAGTTTGATGTAAGAAAGGATAAATATATGCTTTTGTTCGTTATATAGAATTAATTTTTCTTTGTTACTTGAAGGACTCGCAGACTTTAACGAAGGAGGACATTGAAAGTGAAAAAGAATATTCGTAACTCAAAAGGCACAGTTCTGGTCACGGGAGGAGCGGGATATCTGGGTTCCCATACGAGTGTCGCCCTGCTTGAAGCAGGATACTCCGTCGTCATCGCTGACAACTTCACTAACGGATATGAGGAAAATGTAAAGAAGGTGGAAGAGATCACAGGAGTCCCCGTCCCCTTCTACCGGGCGGACGTAACGGATGAACAGGCATTACAAACGATATTTACGGAACATTCAATCGATGCGGTCATGCACTTCGCTGGACTGAAATCTGTGAAAGAGTCCTTCACGAGAGCGCTGGATTATTACCGAACAAACGTCAGCGGCACTGTGACTCTGGCCAGAGTCTGTAACGCTTTCGGAGTACACAAATTCATCTTCAGCTCATCCGCTACAGTTTATGGAGAGAATCAGGTTCCGTTTACAGAGCACATGCCACTGAAGCCGACCATCAACCCGTACGGAGAAACGAAAAGTATGTGCGAACGCGTGCTTCGTGATGTTGCGCTGATGAACCCTGAGTTCTCGATAGCTATCCTCCGTTATTTTAACCCCGTCGGTGCTCATGTGAGCGGAAGAATCGGCGAAAATCCGCGGGGCGTCCCTGATAATATTATGCCTTACATCACTCAGGTTGCGGCCGGAAAACTAGAGAAGCTCCATATATTCGGGAACGATTACGATACGCCGGACGGCACGTGTATAAGAGACTTCGTCCACGTCATGGATATTGCCGAAGGACACGTGAAGGCGATGGAGCACGCGGGAGCAGGGGCGGTCGTTTATAACCTCGGGACCGGTAAGGGGACGAGTGTGAAGGAACTGATTCATACGTTCCAGCAGGTGAACAACGTCCGCGTCCCGCATGAATTTGCAGCACGAAGAGAAGGTGACATAGCAATCTGCTATGCGGACACCGGAAAAGTCCACAGGGAGATCGGCTGGCGGGCGACACGCACGGTAGCGGACATGTGCAGGGACGCATGGCAATACGAACTCGGTCTCATGAAAGAAAAAGCGGCGCTGCTTGAAGCCTCGAAAGGGAATGGAACGTTTATCAATATGGAAAAGAAAGTCTGAGCAGTGGCGGACATTGAAAAGCGTCGGAGCACCTCGAACATCGAATCGATTACTGAAAAGGGGCGGTGGGACAATGAAATTTTCTGTATTGATTTCCGTATACGATAAGGAAACTCCCCGATTTTTCAAAGAAGCGTTGGAGAGCGTAGTGGAACAGACATTGAAACCGGACGAAATCGTCGTAGTAAAAGACGGAAGACTTACTGATGGACTGGAAGAAGTACTTCAGACATTCGAGCGGGAGAATGAGCCGTTAGTGAAAATCGTACCTCTTGAAAAGAACGGAGGACTCGGGGAGGCTCTGAGAATAGGGGTGTGGCACTGCTCCCATCCTGTCATCGCCCGCATGGACAGTGATGATATAAGTCTTCCCCACCGGTTTAAAACGCAGATCGATTACTTGAAAACGCATGAGGATGTGGACCTTGTAGGGGGATGGATCTCCGAGTTTGATGAAAACGACTCCAGGAGGCATACGAGAACCGTACCCACGGGATATGAAACAATCAGGAGGCGAGCCAGATACCGGAACCCGCTGAATCACGTATCTGTCATGTTCCGGAAGCAGGCGGTTCTGAAGAGCGGGAATTACCAGACGTGCCTGTGGAATGAAGATTACTACCTCTGGATCCGGATGCTGAGCAGGGGATGCAGAATAGAAAATATTCCGGAAGTCCTTTTGGATGTGAGGACCGGAAAAGGGATGTACCGGCGCAGAGGTGGGAGAGACTATATAATGAATGAAGTGAAATTTCAACGAATGATACTGGAATCGGGATTCATCTCTCGTTCGGAATTTGTGTTCAACGTATCGAGCCGCACATTCGTAAGAGTGCTTCCGAATGATGTCCGTTCTCTGATATATACCCGGATGCTGAGGAAAAAGCCGGTCGTGCCTCAGGCTGCCGGAGAATAGAATGTGAAAGCTGTGGTCCCTGCGTGGACGGCAGCTTTTTTTATGCGGCTGCACCCCGAATCCTTCCCTTCAGGAGAGAATTTACTGTGTGAAGGTCACGAAAAGGTCGAAATCATTCCCTTCGCAGGAGAAATTGTCTGTTGAAGGTAACGATTCGGAGCTAATCGTTACCTTCGGAGCTTTTTGAGAACGGTGAAAGTCACGAAAGACACTTGATTGAAAAAGTGTCTCCCTGATTCAACGATGTTTCCCTCGAAGCAGGAAAAGTTCAGTACTATACTTCGTTCATAGTGGCCGTATATTATAAGTGGTTCTCTTTAAATGATTTAAACATTCAGATATGTTCCGGTATTTTATCGAAACTATTTAATTGTTGACGAAAAGCATTACCTTTTGTATTCTTATTAAACATACAAATTTACTAAGGATTAAAGGGAGCTGGATTTAATGAAGAAAGTTATCGGTTTTATATCTATTATTACTTTTATGGTGATTCTCAGTGCGTGCGGGTCAAGTGAAGGAGAGTCGGAAGCAGGTGATTCTTCTTCCGGTGACCAGAGCGGAAGCGTGTGGGAAAGCATTCAGGAAAAAGGGGTGCTCACGGTTGGTACGGAAGGGACGTATGCTCCCTATACCTTCCACAACGAGGAAGATGAGCTTACCGGGTATGACGTAGAAGTTGCGAAAGAAATAGGGAAAAGGCTCGGGGTTGAAGTGAATTTCGAGGAAACGAAATGGGACTCCATGTTTGCAGGTCTGAACAATGAGCGTTTTGATATGATTGCCAATCAGGTCGGGATCAAGCCGGACAGAGAAGAGAAATATGCATTCTCCGAACCTTACACGTATACTTCTGCTGTGCTCGTAACTCAGGAGGACAATGAGGAGATCCAAAGTTTCGAGGATCTGGAAGGTGCGACTTCCGCTCAGTCCCTGACGAGTAACTATGCCTCCATCGCCGAGAAGCATGGAGCGGAAATCGAAAGCGTTGAAGGGTTTAATCCTGCGATGGAGCTTCTGGCAAATGGCCGGGCGGACGCGACCGTGAACGATCGTCTATCCGTACTGGATTTCCTGAATACGAGAGGGGATAAAGCCGGAGTGAAAATTGCGGATCGCAAAGATGACGCTTCCGAAACGGCGATGATGTTCCGCCAGGGGAATGAAGAACTGGTGGAGGCGGTGAATGGAGCTCTTGAAGAAATGAAAGAAGACGGAACGCTGAAAGAAATCTCCAACGAATGGTTCGATGAAGATGTCTCTGTTCAATAGTATTCTCTGGTTAAGCTCGGAGAATATAGAAATACTGAAGGATTCGTTCCTGCCGCTAATGCGGGGAGTGCTTACGTATACGATTCCTCTCTCCCTGCTGTCGTTTTTTATAGGACTGGTTCTTGCGATTGTTACAGCACTGAGCCGTCTTTCGGGTATCGCTTTACTGTCGGGGGCGGCGCGGGTGTACGTATCCATCATTCGCGGGACACCGCTTCTCGTTCAGTTATTCATCGTCTATTTCGGTCTCGGTAACCTCGGAGTGGAATTCTTGAAATTCGAGCCGTTCACGGGGGCACTGATCGCCTTTTCCCTCAACACGGGGGCTTATGCTTCCGAAACGATCCGGGCATCGATCCTTTCCGTGAACAAAGGGCAGTGGGAGGCGGCTTCTTCCATCGGAATGTCGTACATGCAGTCGCTGCGACGGGTGATTCTGCCGCAGGCGGCCCGCGTCTCGATTCCGCCGCTTTCCAATTCGTTCATCGGCCTCGTGAAAGAGACGTCGCTCGCTTCGACGATTCTTGTGAGCGAAATGTTCCGGAAAGCTCAGGAAATAGTCGCGACTACTTACACACCGCTTCTGCTATATATCGAGGCGGCAGCTATTTACTGGGCGATCTGTTTCGTCCTTTCCCTTATCCAGGGAGGAATCGAAAATAAAATGAACCGTTATGTGAATACGTGAGGAGATTTGTATGATTACAGCAACGGATATTTCAAAACGTTTCGGAGATTTAGAAGTACTGAAACAAATAAATATGGAAGTGGACACAGGGAAGGTCGTCGTCATCATCGGGCCGTCCGGTTCCGGAAAAACGACTCTGCTGCGTTGTTTGAACCTGCTGGAACAGCCGGAGTCCGGGAGTCTTACCATAGATACGCAGACGATAGACTTCCGTGACAAAATTTCAAAGCATAAAATACGTAACTTCCGCAGACTGTCAGGAATGGTTTTTCAGACGTATAACCTTTTTCCTCATTTTACTGCCATCGAAAATGTGATGGAAGGGCCCGTAATTGTTCAGAAGGTGAAAAAACCGGAAGCGAGACAGAAAGCGGAAGGGATTCTGGCCAAGGTGGGGCTGAAAGAGAAAGCAGATACGTACCCGTACCAGTTGTCCGGGGGCCAGCAGCAGCGTGTCGGAATTGCAAGGGCAATGGCCATCGATCCGAAAGTGATGCTTTTCGATGAGCCTACCTCCGCCCTTGATCCCGAGCTTATAGGAGAGGTGCTGCGCGTCATGAAGCAGCTGGCGGAGGAAGGACGTACGATGGTAGTCGTCACCCACGAAATGAATTTTGCAAAAGAAGTCGCAGACGAAGTCATCTTTATGGATGAAGGAGCGGTCGTGGAGAGAGGGACACCCCTTGAAGTGTTCGAACAGCCGAAAGAGGAGCGGACGAAACGGTTTCTCAATCTGTTGAAAGAGTAAAGAACTTAGTTAACAGCACCTCTGCCTCAGGGGTGTTGTTTATTTGAAAATAAATGAGTCGAAATTTTTAGAGAAGGAAGGGATAATGAAACAGGAACTATTTTATGAAAAAGGAGTGCGTACGTATGACTTATATTCTTCAGATGGATTTCGACATGGACGGCCCCTTCGGCGAGGAGATGGCCGAAGGTTTTGCCGGACTGGCCGAGAGTATTAATGAAGAAAAAGGATTTCTGTGGAAGGTATGGACCGAGAATCCGGATACGAAGGAAGCCGGCGGAATTTATGCTTTTGAGACGAAAGAAGCGACTGAGGAGTATTTGGAGAAGCATTCCGCAAGGCTGAAAGAATTCGGTATTACCGGTATCCGTTCGAAACTGTTCCGGATGAACGAGGCACTTACGAAAATCAACAATGGAACGGTAAAATAATTCTTAACGATTGCAATGGGGCTGGCGTGGCCGGTTTCCGTTGCAATTTTTTTGTTTTCGTGGCGTTCAGGGCCGCTGTTTCCTGATGACCGGTACGCAAATGGCCGAATCGCTCTCTTAAGTCACCTTCAACCGGGGCTCCGGGGGTTGATCTTACTTTCCCATAATAGAGGAATTCGTTTAGTAACAACTGTTTAAATGACGTATGAAAAGAATGGGAGATGCTTTAAGTGAAGGAATTATTTTCAGAAAAATCACAATTCAGGTGTTGTAAAACGCTTTCATTTGTATTACCATTAACTAAACCGGTTTAGTAAATCGGTTTAGTTAACCTGGAAAACCACTTTGAATTACAGGAAGAGGAATTAAAATGAAGAGAGTAACTATGGCTGATGTAGCAGAGAGAGCAAATGTATCTAAAAGCACCGTTTCTCAATTTTTAAATCAAAGATACGAATTTATGGGTGTTAAAACAAAACAGCGTATAGAAAAAGCAATAGAAGAATTAGGTTACCAGCCCAACATGGTGGCGCGTTCTTTGAAGCAAAAATCGTCTACGACTATAGGGGTGATAGTAGCAAATATCTCACATGAATTTTCGACCCGTATTATTCAAGTGATTGAGCATAGTCTCCACCAATTAAATTACCACGTCATTGTATGCAATGCTGAAGATAATCCGGAAAAAGAAAAGAAATACATCGACATGTTGTTAGCTAAGCAGGTGGATGGATTAATTATTTTTCCAACAAGTACAAATGTAAATGTATATAACGAGTTGAATGTTCAGGATTTCCCACTTGTTTTTATTGATCGCTTTGTACCAGAAGTGGAAGTGCCTACGATTATGCTCGATAACAAGCAAGCTTTATGTTTAGCAGTGGAGGAACTTAACCGCAATGGATATAAAAGAGTAGGTATTCTTACTAATTCCACTATTTTCAACGTAGCTCCCAGAGTTGAAAGGATTGAAGGGTTTAAACAGGCCTGTCGAAAGTTTGGACTTCCTATTGAAGAAAATTTCATTCGTGGAGTGGAAACAGGAAAAATGACGGAAACACTCAAAGATATTTTCCAAAGTCACGAACCTCCGGAAGCTCTTGTAGCCGGGAATGACCTGGTTCTTATGGAAATTTTAAAGTACGCGAGAGATCATCGCCTTCGTATTCCCCAGGACTTGGCAATTATTGCAGTGGATGATGTTTCTTTTTCATCTATATATAATCCTGCCATTACTACTATTGCTCAACCAATAGAAAAAATGGGAGAAAAAGCATCTGAAATACTTATTGAAAAAATCATCGGTAAAAAAAATGCAGAAAAAGATATTATTCGTTTTCCGGCAGCTTTAGTTTCGCGAAGTTCATGTTAGGAGTGAGATTAATGAAATATATAATACGAACTATAAGTGAAGAAATCACGGATGTACTTGAAGAGGTATCTGAAGAGGAAGCGAAAAAAATGACTTCTTACCTTCACGAAGCTAATCGTATATTTATAGCAGGAAATGGAAGATCGGGCCTTGCAGGAAAGATGTTTGCGATGCGATTAATGCACGTGGGTTATGAAGTATATGTGGTTGGTGAAACTATTACTCCTAGTATTGCAGAAGGAGACGTGTTGTTGGTTATATCTGGATCTGGCAATACAAAATCTCTTGTAGATTTCGCTGAAAAAGCTGTTAGAGAAGGAGCAAATGTTTTAGCTTTGACTACTAATAAAGAATCGAAAGTTGCGGAGATTTCTGTAAGTACTTTAGTGATTCCTGCAGTTACAAAAAATGATAGTTCAAAAAAAGCTACCATTCAGCCTTTAGGAAGTCAATTTGATCAGAGTGCACACCTACTACTGGATAGTTTGATTGTTTACATGACGAAATATTTTACTGAAGATGGAGAAGACTCTTGGAAAAGAAAGCACTCAAATCTGGAGTGAGGAGTGATTAAATGTCTGTAAAACAAATAATAGAAGGAAAAGTTGTAGCGGTTATCCGTCATTCCACAGTAGACAATATCATACCAATCATCGAAAAATTATCTGAAGGAGGTGTTCACACGGTTGAGATTACGGCAGAAACAATAAATTTCAAGGTCATACTTGAAAAAGCAGTGGACCATTTTGAAGGTGAAAAAACGATGATTGGCGCTGGAACGGTGAATACAACATCAGCAGCTAAAAAAGCAATGGATGCAGGTGCGGATTTTATAGTATCACCAGGTCTAAATGAAGAAGTAGTAAAGTTTGTGAAAGAAAGAAATGGAGTAATGACTCCTGGAGTAATGACCCCTACAGAAATTATGAATGCTTATAACCTGGGTGCGGATATGGTGAAAATATTCCCGGCTGGTGTGATGGGGGCATCTTACATCAAAAGCATACAGGCCCCCTTGCCAGAGATGCCAATAATGGTCACTGGCGGTATAAGTGAGAAAAACATGAAGGATTTTTTTGAAGCCGGAGCAGATGTAGTAGGTTTAGGCAGTGAACTGGTAGATACAAAGAATATAACTGAAGAAAGTCTGCAGGAAATAAGTGAAAAAGCTGAAAAAGTAATGCAAACAATTAATCAATCAGGAGGATTCTAAATATGAAAAAAATATTCGGAATTATTTTACTTGTTGCTGTTTTTGTTTTGAGTGCTTGTGGCAGTTCTTCAGAAGAAGGAAACAGTGGAGGAGATAGTGGAGATTCTCTGAAAATAGTTGCTGCTCATAACCAGACAGACCCGGAAAACCCTTACCAGAAAGGTTTGTTAGCTTTTAAAGACTCAGTAGAAGAAAAATCTGATGGGAATATCGAAGTGGAAGTGCACGCGGGTACGATCGGTACCAGTGAAACTGAACTTGTAGAGAAACTTCAAACTGGGGCTGCAGACGTGGTGCTGGTTTCTCCAGGCTTCATGACTTCAAGTGGTATAAATCAAGTAGATTTGTTTGCATTCCCTTATCTATTCGAAAGTTATGAACACTGGGAAAAAACTGTCCAGGGTGAAGTAGGAGATAAAATGGCACAAATCATTAATGAAGAATCAAACAATGATTTCCGCATGCTTGGTTACTGGACAGCAGGGGTCCGTCATTATTATGGCGACGAACCACTTCAGAAAATGTCAGACCTTGAGGGTAAAAAAATACGTACACAAACTTCAGGAGTAGTAGCAAATTTTTGGGAAGAAACAGGTGCGGTGCCTTCTTCTGTCGCATGGGGTGAGTTATATCAAGCGCTTCAGCAGGATGTCGTAGATGCTGCTGAAAACGCTTACCCATATTTTGTTCAGCAAGACCATCACCAAACACCTAACGGGAAATATATTACAGAAACCGGTCACGATTACACTACCCGCTTTCTTATGATCAGTGGGGAGACATATGATAATCTCACTGATAAGCAAAAAGAAATAATTGATAAGGCTTCTGAAGCTTCTGTAGAAGCTGAGTGGGAAGAACTGCATGCTCAGGAAGAAGAATATAAACAAAAGGCGATAGACGATGGAGCTGAAGTTAATCAGATTGACCGTCAGCCATTTATTGATCTTGCTAAACCTATTCAGGATAAAGTAGCGGAAGATATTGGTGTAACAGAATTGCTTAAGAAGATCAGGGAAATCGGTGATTCAGTAGAAGAGTAATAATATTAGTGGGGACACTCCGCGTGTCCCTGTTTTTTAGGAGGAGAGGGATATGGCTAAAGCTGTACATGTTATTGAAAGAATTCAGACGGCAGTTGGGCTTTTGTTTCTGAGTTTGTTCTTCGGAGTGCTTCTATATCAGATTATAACAAGACATTTAGGTATATCTGTGATATGGACAGAAGAACTCGCGAGTTACTCTTTTGTATGGTCGGTGTTTATGGGGGCTGCAGTGATGGTTAATCGAAAAGAGCATTTCAGTTTCGATATGCTTGTTAAAAAACTGAAGGGAAAATCATTACTGGTACTCTTAACAGTGAATGACTTCATCCTTCTTATTTTTAACAGTGCTTTATTAGTATATGGAATTAAGGTTGTGATGGAATTTTGGGGAAACCAGTGGGTAGCTCTCCCATTTATGAAAATGGGCTATGTTTGGATTGCTGTTCCAATAATGGCCGGGTCGATGATTGTCTACACACTGCATCATGTCATTGACAGATTTCAGAGTGTTTCGAAAGAGGGGGTAGAAACATGGGCATCTTCCTAGTATCTGCGTTTGTACTTCTGATGGTAATTGGAATACCTATCGCCTTCGTTATAGGTATTGTTGCGCTGCTGGGTATTGTAAACATTGAATATATCCCGGAAATGACTGTACCAATGAAAATGGTTAACGGCCTGGATTCATTTGTTCTTCTAGCAGTCCCTCTATTCATTTTGGCTGCTAACTTAATGAACTCCGGAAAGATTTCTCAGAAGTTAATCGATTTCTCTCTTGGGATTGTCGGTCATATACGCGGTGGATTAGCTCAATCGAATATCCTTGTTTCTATGTTATTTGCAGGAGTATCTGGTGCTTCTCAGGCAGATACAGCAGGGGTCGGGAAAATTCTTATCCCGAACATGAAGAAAAATGGTTATGATAATGAGACCGCTGTAGGTGTAACGGCAGCTTCGTCCACGATAGGAGTTATCATTCCGCCGAGTATCCCAATGATTATTTTTGCTGGTATTACTAATGTTTCGGTAGGAGCTTTGTTTCTCGCCGGAATAGTTCCTGGTATATTAATTGCACTTACTATGATGGTTTTTGTATACTTTTTGGCTAAAAAAAATAATTTTGAACGTCAGGAACGCGCAAGTTTTAAAAAAGTACTGAAGCTTTTTGGAGATGCTCTGCCAGCTCTGATTACTCCGATAATAATTGTAGGCGGTATCGTTACAGGGTTTTTCACAGCTACGGAAGCAGCTGCGGTAGCTTCTGTCTATACCCTCCTCGTAAGTATGTTCTACTATCGAACATTGAAAGTAAAACATTTACCGAAGATCTTTTTTGATACTTTGGCGTTAAGTTCTTTATCATTATTTGCACTAGCTGCAGCAAGTGCTTTGGGTGAATTAATGAGCTATTATCAACTTGGTATGCATGCACAAGCCTTTTTCGACAACTTTATTGATGCAAAATGGGTATTCCTTTTGATAACAATAGGTTTTTTCCTGATTATCGGTACCTTTATGGATGCAATCCCTGCGATGATTTTGTTTGTTCCAGTTATCATGCCTGCAGCGATGCAATTCGGGGTTGGGGACGTGCATCTTGGCCTGATAGTGGTTATGACCCTCGCGGTCGGACTCGTTACACCACCCTATGGTTTGTGTTTATTACTTGCAGCGAAGATCGGGAACTTACCAATTGAGCGCTCTTTTGTAGCGGTAATACCATATATTACAATTGTTCTGCTTGTGCTCGGTTTTGTATCCTTTTTCCCCGAGATAGCAATGTACATTCCGAAACAATTGAACCCGGAATTATTTGGAGTAATGTAAATGGACTGGTTAAAACGAAAAGTAGCCTTAGAAGCACTTAACTGGATTGAAGATGGGATGACTGTTGGGCTAGGTTCAGGATCGACTGCAGAACTCTTCCTTCATAATTTGAAAGATAAAAATATACAGGGAGTAGCAAGTTCTAAAAAAACAGAAAAATTGGCTCGCTCCCTGGGGATTCCGCTCGTGGAAACTGGGAAAATTGATGTAACAGTTGATGGAACAGATGTAGTGGATAATTCTTTGACCTTGATAAAGGGGGGAGGAGGTTCACTCGTACGTGAAAAATTAGTAGCTTATCATGCAGATATTTACATCGTTATCGGGACGAAAGAGAAATGGAAAAAGACACTGCATGATGAAACGGTACCGGTCGAAGTTCTCCCTTTTCTCCATGAGGGAACTAAAGAGTTGTTACTATCGGCAGGAAGCTACTGCTCTCTTAGACTTGATACGAACGGGTATCCTTTCATTAGCGATAACGGTAATTTTATTTATGATTGTACGAATGTAAAAGAAGTGAGGGCTTTTCATGAGAAAGCTGTTCGTCTTCCGGGGGTTGTTAATACAGGTGTTTTTTTAAATTTAGCAGATGTTGTACTGATTGGTGAAGATACAGGAGTGAGAACGGAAAGGAGAAATAAGTTATGAGGGATGTAATTACAATTGGGGAAGCAATGGTAGTCTTCAACCCTAGTAAAACTGGGCCATTAAGATTTGTCCCTTCTTTTGAAAGAAACGTTGGAGGAGCGGAATTGAATGTCTTAGTTGGCTGTTCAAGACTGGGTCTTACTACCGGTTGGTTGAGTAGTCTCGGGGAGGATGAATTCGGTACTTTTATCAATAACTTTGCTCGAGGAGAAGGAATAGATGTAAGTGAAGTGAAAAGAACTAAGAAATACCCAACATCTATTAATTTCAAAGAAATCCGTCAAGACGGAGGTGGGAAAACTTTTTATTATCGAGACCAGACGCCTACTAGAGATTTATATGCAGAAGATTTGAATGAAAATTATATTAAAAATTCACGCATTCTTCATCTAACGGGAATTTTTCCTGCTTTACATGAAGGGGCTCGGTTATACATGAAGGAAGCAATTGCAATAGCTAAGCGATACAACGTAAAGATAGCTCTTGATCCAAATATTCGCTTGAAATTATGGAGTAAGAAGGAAGCGCGAGAAACTTTAAAAACTTTTTTGCCGGATGTGGATATTCTTTTGGCAGGAAAAGAAGAAATGAAAATTATTTTTGAAACAGATGATGAAGATGAGATGTATAAACAAGCTCGGTCGTATGAAATTCAAGATATAGTTATTAAAGATGGAGAAAACGGAGCGTCCGGAATGAGGAATGGGAGTAAAATTTACGAGAAAGCGAGAAAACCTACGAAGGTAGTTGATACCGTAGGGGCCGGAGATGGTTTTGACGCTGGTTATCTTTACGGTTATCTTCAAGGATGGAACTTGCAAAAATGTCTTCAGTTTTCTAATACTATTGGGTCAATGGTAGTTAGCGTAATTGGCGACAATGAAGGACTACCTTTTCTATCAGAAGTTCAGGAATTACTTGGTAAAAAAGAAATAATTGAGAGGTGAGATGATGAAATTACAATTAGCTTTGGATCGTCTTACGCGTAATGAAATTTATAAAGTGCTCGGGGAAACTGAAGCTTACGTCGATATTATTGAAGTTGGGACTGGTGTCATCAAGGAATATGGAATGGAACTTGTGCGTGATTTACGCCGGAGGCACCCTAGTCATAAAATTCTTGCTGATATGAAAACTTGTGATGCTGGAAAATCGGAGACGCTTCAGGCACTGGAGGCCGGAGCGGACGTGACAACAGTAATGGCTTTTTCTTCAGAAGAGACGATTAAAGCGTGTCTTGAGACGGCTGAAGGGAAAGGAGAAGTAATGATTGACCTGTTAGGTATAAAAAATCTAGAAAAAGTAGATGATCTTCGTAAGATCGGAGTTGATTTTGTTAGTTTGCATATTGGGAAAGACCAACAACAAGACGGAGGTATATCTCGCGAAAATTTCTCTTTTCTATCAGATAAAGACGTGAAAGTGGCGGTAGCTGGAGGGGTAAATCTGGGAACGATTGATGAAATAGCCGTTGGAAATCCTGACGTAGTGATTGTGGGTAGTGGTATAACAAAAGCCTCAAACCCAAAAGAGGCAGCTCGTAAATTCAAAAAAGCAATATCTGAATAAAAAATTTTATTTAATGCTATCTTTTACTATGTTCTTTCGTTACTATGGATACCATTTTCTATGAAGAAATATAATGTGAAACTTCTATTTGTTACTTTCAGAGAGCCAAGAGGGTCCCCAAGGTCACGAAACGCCCATTCACCCCTACAAAAAACAGGCAGCTCCTTAAAGGAACTGCCTGTTTCGTTATTCTTCCGCCATTTCCGTTTTCAGCTTGCGAAGCGGCTGAGGCGGGCATGCTTTCTGAGTCAGACGGGAGACGATGATGATCGTCAACAGTCCGGCGACCATAGCGAGCGTCCGGAATGGGAAGAGGACGACCCCGTCTTCCATCATCGGATAAGGGAGGAAAGCCGGGAGTCCGAGCGCCGGTTCCCCGCCTCCGATACGGAGGAAGAACGATACACCGAGTCCGGCGAGCGCACCGTACGTGTTCGCTTTTTTATCAAAAAGTGCTGTCGTGAGCTGCGGGAAAAGTACGCAGTAAACGAGATCGGCGCACAGATACCAGAGCGTGTACACGCTGTCGATGTTGAGTGCGACCATTGTCGCTGCCAGTCCGATCAATATGATAGAGATACGGATAGCGCGTTTAATGTCTTTTCCTTCGGCTTTCGGTTTAATAAGTGGACGGTAAATATTCCACGCTGCCATGGAAGAAGCAGATAGAATAGATGAGTCCATGGAGGACATGACTGCAGCCGCCACGGCACCGAGAGCCACAATAGCTACGAGATAAGGAGCCATATAGTTGATGACGTAGGCGAGAATATCGGAAGAAGCAGCCGGTCCTTCAATACCGTAGCTTGCCCAGTCGGCGGAGAATCCTGCTATACCGAGCATAACGGCCGGTACTGCAAGGATAATACATAACGCACCAGCTGCAATGGACAGCCACATCGCCGTATTTTCGTTTTTCGAGGAAAGGACTCTCTGGAAGTATACCTGCCACGGAATTCCCCCAAAAATGAGAAGAAGAGCAGAGTCCCACCAGTAGAAGTACTGGTTTCCCCAGTCCGGGTGGTTCCAGCCGTCGAGAGGCGGAATCAAGTTCGTAAACCCGGCCATACCTTCTTTATAAGCTCCCCATGCCTGACCGAGTCCGCCTACTTCTGCAAGAGCAAAAGGCACGACGAGGAACATGCCGACGATGATCATGATGATCTGCGCTACGTCGGTGAGCGCTACCGACCACATACCACCGACGAACGTGTAGGCTACTGCAATGAGAGCCGAAACGATAATGGAAGTAGTGAAGTCTATCCCAAGGATCAGTCCGAATGTGGAGCCTAACGCTACCAGAATCGCAGCACTCCAGAAAAGTTCTCCGAGCAGCGCAGGCAGGTAAAGGACACCGGTCACTTTTTTACCGAAACGGACTTCGAGCGGATCGAGCATTGTCGTGAATTCATATCTTCTCATTTTCCGGGCGTAAAAAACCCCGCCTATAATCAGACTCAGGCCGAAACCCCACGGAGCCTGGACCCAGACGATACCGGAGGCGAATGTCGACTCAGCCGTACCGGCGATGTAACCGCCGCCGACCCAGGTGGCCGTCATCGTGAACATGGCGATCCATAACGGCATCGCCCGACCGGCGACCATCATATCTTTGGCACTGTCTGATTTTTTCCCGGCCGTAATGGAGCCTATGTAGAAGATGATAGCGTACGCGATGAACATGAAAATGAGGGCGCCCCAGTTGACGTTGTTCCCCGTAAAACCTACATAGACGGCTACTCCGAGAAGCAGCCCCAGAAATCCGAACGTTCCTGCTTTTTCATAATTCTTATTTTTCTTATCCTGCTTCCCTTCTGGTGTTTCAGATGGTTGCGGTTGCACGAAACCACTCCTTTGCAAGTATTTGTTAGCTGTAGTGTATGTGTTTCCGGATGTAAAGCTTACGACGGTACCGTGTCGCTTAATTAATTTAAAACGTTTAATAATTATTAAACAATCAACATGTATTACTGTAACGTACAATAAAATAATGTCAACTCCGCTTCGGAGACAAAACCGGGCTGGCAGCTTCAAAGACAGGGGATAGAAGGAATTTCAACAAAATCCTTCTCCACTTATAAGATATGGAAGGCTTTACACAGGAAAAGGGAAAAGTTTTGTCCCGGAAATCATTCCTTTCATTAAAGGCTCTGAAAAGATCCTCCATTTTCTTTCTCCATCAGGAAAAGTTTACTGGAGTCCGGTTTACAACTGAAAAATCATGTGCTAGCATGAAAATTGTTAAAAACGTTTAAAAATAATTAAATAAAATAAACGTTAAAAAGGAGGTACGGAAATGAAACAAATGTATATAAACGGAAACTGGGTGGATGCCCGTTCCGGAAAAACGAGAGAAATCATCAATCCATATAATCAGGAAGTGATCGCCGAAGCGGCAGACGGGAACGAAGAAGATGCCAAAATAGCGATCGCTGCAGCACGCGAGGCTTTCGATAATGGGGCGTGGGCATCGACTCCTGCAGCAACCAGAGGAGAAAAAGTGCTTCGTATAGCGGAACTGATTGAACGGGACAGAGAAGAACTTGCCAGGATGGAAACTCTTGATACCGGCAAGACAGTAGAAGAAAGCCGGGAGGACATGGACGATATAGCTGGAGTCTTCAGGTATTTCGGCGGTCTTGCCGACAAGGACGGCGGAGAGATGATCGAGTCTCCGATCCCGGACAGTCAGAGCAGAATCGTCCGGGAACCGGTCGGAGTGTGCGGGCAGATCACCCCGTGGAACTATCCGCTCCTTCAGGCTTCTTGGAAAATCGCTCCCGCTCTTGCAGCTGGAAACACAATCGTAATGAAGCCGAGTGAAATAACTCCGCTCACAACCGTCAAAGTGACAGAGCTGATGGAAGAAGCCGGATTCCCGGCTGGCGTCGTCAACCTGGTGCTCGGCGACGGGGCTACGGTCGGAAATGAGCTGGCAGAAAGTGACAGCGTCGATCTGATTTCCTTTACCGGCGGTATTGAAACCGGGAAGAAAGTGATGCAGAAGGCGAGCGGTAACATGAAGAAAATCGCTCTTGAACTCGGTGGTAAAAACCCGAACGTTGTGTTCGCCGACGCTGATTTCGAGACAGCTGTCGACCAGGCACTGAACGCCGCGTTTTTCCACGCCGGTCAGGTCTGTTCAGCAGGAGCGCGTCTTATTGTGGAGGATTCGATCCATGATGAGTTCGTTAAGGAACTGGCAGACAGAGCAGGACGCATCAAGCTCGGTGACGGTTTCGAAGACGATACACAGTCAGGACCCCTTATTTCCGCAGAACATCGCGGAAAAGTGGAAAGCTACGTGGAAATCGGTAAGCAGGAAGGTGCGAAGATTGTTACCGGCGGAGCACGGCCGGAAGAGGAAGAGCTTCAGAACGGCTTCTTCTACCTTCCGACGATTTTTACGGAATGCACATCTGATATGAGAATCGTGCAGGAAGAAATCTTCGGACCGGTACTTACGGTGGAGCGTTTCCACTCCGAGGAAGAAGCGGTGACTCTTGCGAACGACTCCGTTTACGGACTGGCAGGAGCCGTTTTCACTACAGACATCGATAAGGCGGAACGTGCAGCTGCCAAAATGCGCATGGGAACAGTGTGGATCAATGATTTCCATCCGTACTTTGCTCAGGCGCCATGGGGCGGTTACAAACAGTCCGGTATCGGCCGTGAACTCGGAAAACCGGGACTTGAAGAATATACAGAAACGAAACATATATACAGAAACTTGAAACCTGAACCGATCCACTGGTTCAAATAACAGGGAGGTCATCAAAATGAGTGAATCATACGATATTGTAATAATCGGAGCAGGAAGTGCCGGTTCGATTCTTGGGAACCGGCTGAGTGAAGATGGAACGAAAAGTGTACTTGTACTGGAAGCCGGACGCAGTGACTATCCGTGGGACCTGCTGATCCAGATGCCGGCGGCTTTACCATTTCCGGCAGGGAAATCCCTCTATGACTGGAAATATGAATCGGATCCGGAACCGTACATGCACGGACGCAGAATCAAGCACGCCCGTGGTAAAGTGTTAGGCGGTTCCAGTTCCATAAACGGAATGATTTACCAGCGCGGCAACCCTAAAGACTATGAGCGCTGGGGAGCGGACGAAGGGATGGATAAGTGGGACTTCGCCCATTGCCTCCCTTATTTCAAACGCCTGGAAAATACGATCGATTCCGATAAGAGTGATGAATACCGTGGGCATGACGGTCCGGTTAAATTGACACGCGGACCTGCGACGAGCCCGTTATTCCAGGCCTTTTTCGAAGCTGCGTCAGAGGCTGGGCATGCGAGAACTCCGGATGTGAACGGATTCCGTCAGGAAGGATTCGGCCCGTTTGATAAGCACGTCTATAACGGGCGGCGGATGTCCACATCCCGCGCTTACCTTCGTCCTGCGATGCGCAGGAAGAATCTTACGGTCCGGACCCTTTCTTTCGTTCAGCACATTGATATCGAGAATGGAAAAGCACGGGGACTTACCTATAAGCGGAACGGAAAAGAACATTACGTATCCGCAGGAGAAGTCATCCTCTCCGGCGGCGCAATCAACACTCCACAGCTTCTTCAGCTTTCCGGAGTAGGTGACCCTGAACATCTTCGTTCCGTCGGCGTTCAGCCGAAAGTGAATCTTCCGGGAGTGGGTGAGAACCTGCAGGATCACCTGGAAGTTTATATTCAGCACGGCTGCCCGCTGCCGGTTTCCCAGCAGCCGAGCCTTAAACTGAAAAATATGCCGTGGATCGGTCTGCAGTGGCTGCTGAAACGTCAGGGCCCTGCTGCGACGAACCATTTCGAAGGCGGAGGGTTCGTACGGTCGAACGAAGACGTGGATTATCCGAACCTTATGTATCATTTCCTTCCGGTCGCCGTCCGGTACGACGGTGAAAAAGCACCGGTGGAACACGGTTTTCAGGTACACATCGGACCGATGTATTCGGATGCCCGCGGTTCCTTGAAAATACAGTCCAACGATCCAAAAGCGCATCCAAGCATGATTTATAACTACCTTTCCACCGAGCAGGACAGACGTGAATGGGTGGAAGCAGTGCGCGTCACGCGTGAAATCATGCAACAGCCTGCCATGAAACCTTACAACAGCGGAGAGATTTCGCCGGGACCGTCGGTGCAGACGGAAGAAGAAATCCTGAACTGGGTGGCGGAAGACGCAGAAACGGCTCTGCATCCGAGTTGTACAGCGAAAATGGGAGCGAAATCCGACCCTATGGCCGTCGTCGATCCGGAAACGATGAAAGTTCACGGACTCGACAACCTCCGGGTGGTCGATGCATCCGCTATGCCGTACGTAACGAATGGGAACATTCACGCACCGGTACTGATGCTTGCCGAGAAGGCTGCAGACATCATCCGCGGCAAAAAACCGCTCGAGCCCGAGTATGTCGACTATTATCAGCACGGCGTTCATCCGGCAGATGCAGGAACAGTAAAAGTTTAATCGGAAAAGAAATAAGGAAATTACTAAAATCAGGGGCTATTTTACAAGTCCCTGATTTTAATTTGTGTTATATTTTAGTTAATATTAAATACTTTAAATGAAATAAAAGGAGGGGCTCCCGGTGGAAAAGGATTCGGAAGCACTGATTGAGGAAGCGGAAGGGGCAGTCGTCGATTCCATTGCTGAAACGATGGACCTGTACGGTATCACCCCGTCAACGGGGCGGCTGTTTGCACGGATGTATTTTAAACATCAGCCTATGACTTTAGATGATATGAAAGATGATCTTGGAATGAGTAAGCCGAGTATGAGCATAGCTGTCCGTAATCTTCAGGAAGTGAGCATCGTAAAGAAAGTCTGGCAGAAGGGCTCCCGTAAGGACGCTTTTACGGCTGAGAAGAACTTCTTTAAGTATTTTTCTCATTTCTTTGGTAACAAGTGGGAAAGGGAAGCGAAATTGAATTTATCCGCGATCGAATATGCAGAAGAGAAGCTTCAGGAAGTCATCGATGACGAAGGTACGGAAGAAGAACTGAAGGAGAGAGCGCGCAAAGACTACAATCAGCTCGAAGAATATCGTAAGTACTGTAAGTGGCTGGAGCGTCTTGCAGATTCCATCGAATCCGGCGAGATTTTCGAATTTCTTCCTATTGAGGAAGATAAATAACCGGGGAGAAGCACCTGTACACAACAGGTGTTTTTTTATTGCGTGCAGCCGTGAGAGCGGGAGTAAAGGTAAGGTTTTCGGGAGCAGGAGTTAATGTTATAATATTATTAGAAAATTCAATTAATATGCACGAATTAGGTCAAAAGTCGTAATTTATTACAATGTTGAATATTAACAATAAATGTTCGTAATTATGAATGTATTATCTGTTATTTAGGGTATGGTTACATTAACAGCGTAATACCTGTTACGGATTTAGGAGGATTGTTCATTTTGAGTTACAAGGTACGAGCGATGACGTGTATTCAATGCCAGACTAATTTTGAGGAAACAGTTACAGACGGAAAAATCATCCACCTTCAGTGTCCCTACTGCAGAGCAAAAGAATCTGCCGGTAACAGCAGCCGGTAAGTATCAGGTAAAAGGACGGGAGGAAGGTGATTCTGAGTGGATAGTACAAACGAAAATAAGTTCAAACAGCTGTATGATCAGGAACTTTTTAACCTGCAGAACACGGGAGAAAAGACTTTTGCCACTATTATAAAGGAAGAGGAGTATTATTTCGCAGCCGTATGTAACAGCAAACAGTCCGAAGCTTACAGACGGATAGAAAACATTGCTGATATTCTGGCAGAAGAGAAAGACCCGCAGGAACGTGTGAAGGATTACCGGAGGTTTTTCGTTTATCTGGCCGGGGCTTCAGCGGAACGTTTTTCCAAGCGTTTTGTATTTGCGTGGGAGTTTATGGCGACAGCCGTCTCTTTAATGAAACTGGTGGAGTCATGGGAAACGGAAGAAGATTTTCGGACGGGGGTGTATTTCATGACCGATACATTTATGCACACAGTCAATACATATTTAATGGAATCCCCTTCCCATCCGCAAGTGATGAAGTTCATTCAGTACGTGGATGAACATCTGTATGATCAGCTCTCCGTCACTTTGATAGCAGACGGGCTCGGAATGTCTCCCGGCCATCTCGCCCGGCTGGTCCGTACTCATCTCGATACCACCTGCAATGAATATATAAAAAGAAAGAAGCTTGAAGAGAGTGTGCTCCTTCTTCAGGATATGGCCCTGCCCATCCGGGACGTTGCCGATAGAATCGGCATCAGTAACGGGCACTTCATCCGTATCTTTCAGGAGAAGTACTCCTGTTCTCCCAGTGAATACCGGAAACGGATCGTCACGGGCATCACCGCAGACGTATAAGCACTCGGGCCGTTTTCCGGCGCATGATGGTCTCCGTCTGAGGCCGTTATGCTCCGGGAAATGTTTCCCGGAAGAAACTTTGCTCCGATGAAGGAGGAAGTGATTCATTTTTTTTAAATATAGTAAAGGAGGATGATCATGTGGATGGTCTCATGAAGACATTCGAAGATTTTATTGCGCAAATACCGCAGCTTCTTCTTGCGCTTCTCGTACTAATTATAGGATTTATAGTAGCTGCGATCGTTTCCAGAGGAGTTAAAAAAGCTCTGGAAAAAATGGAAGTAAGCAGGAGGTTGTTCGGAAAGAAAGACTCGGACACGCCCCCGTCGTTCAGCGTTGAAAAAGTCGCCGGAAAAATCGTTTACTGGCTGATCGTCATTATAGCCTTTGTATGGTTCCTTAATATGCTGAGCATCGATATGCTGGCAGAGCCGCTGTCCAATATGCTTTCAAGCATCACTTCAGCGATCCCTGCAATCGTAAAAGCAGGTATCATTCTGCTCGTCGCCTACGTTATTGCGACAGTACTTAAGAAGCTTATCGAAGGCGCCGGAGGAAAAATGTCCGGAATGATGGTGAAGTCCAAAGTAGCAGATAATGAAGAATCTGCTCAAAAAGGTGTGAATACACTTGCTCAGATCGTATTCTACCTTATCCTTTTACTGGCGCTTCCGGCTGTGCTCGGAGCCCTGAACATCGACTCTCTGAGCGGATCCATCTCTTCTATGATAGAGAGTATCCTTACCTTTATTCCTAAACTCGTAGCAGCTGCAATCACGCTGCTGATCGGCTGGTTTGTAGCTAAAATCGTACGTGATATCGTTACGAAGTTCCTTCAGAGCATCGGAACGGACCGCGTTTCCGAGAAGATGAATCTTTCTTCTTCCATGAAAGGAACCAGTCTTTCCCAAATTATCGGTACGGTAGTATTCGTACTCATTCTGATTCCGGTCGTTATTTCCGCACTGGAAACACTGGATCTTGAAGGTATTTCCGGACCGGCTATCGCTATGCTGAACACCGTACTGGAAATGATTCCGCAAATCATCGTAGCCGCTCTGCTCATTATGGTAGGTGTAGTAATCGGTGGCTGGCTGAAGGACGTTGTGGCCAACCTTCTTGAACGCGTAGGTTTCAATTCCCTTATGAGCAAGATGGGACTTGGAGGCGCAGAAGAGAACAGAAACATTCCTAAACTGTCCGAAATCGGTGGATACATTGTACAGATTTTCGTTATATTCCTGTTTGCTGTAGAAGCTCTTCAGGTAATACAGCTTGAGTTCCTCGTTGATCTTGCGACAGGAGTCGTCAGCTATCTGCCATCTGTATTCGCTGCAATCGTCATTCTCGGTATAGGTATGTGGCTTGCGGATGCGACTTCCCGCTTCGTGAAAGGTGCCGTCCGCACTCCTGGAGGCGAATCGAACATTCTTGCCTCTGTTGCCAAGTACGCTATTTTGGCTTTCGCATTGTTCATGGCACTCGACCAGCTCGGTGTAGCTGATTCTATCATCAACACTGCGTTCATGCTCATTCTTGGAGCACTAGCTCTTGCATTCGGTCTTGCCTTTGGACTTGGCGGACGTGACAAAGCGGCCGAGTACCTTGAAAAAGCTGACCGTAAGATGGAAAAAGTCAGTGTAGAAAAAGATTCGAAGCCTGAGGAACCTGGTGAACCTGGTCCTGGCCCGAATGATCTTCCTTAAGACAAAAGACGAAGGACTGCCGGTTTTCTAAAGCCGGCAGTCTTTTTTTGTGGCTCTACAATATTTGTTGGGGTATCAGAAAAATTCAGCATAAAAAAAACACACAAGCTCCTTTATCTTTTACACTTGAATTGACGAGACCCAAGAAAAAGATAGGAGTTGTGTGTATATATGCATT